>NZ_CP059676.1:1200000-1800000 GCF_014069875.1 Flaviflexus equikiangi | reverse complement strand
AACGGAGCATCTGCAGAGACCATCTCATCGGTGGTCTCCTCCTCCATCTCCTCCTCTGTCTCCATCTCATCCGTGGTCTCGTCCATGGCTTCCGTTGTCTCTTCAACGGCTGCGGTCGTATCCTCGGTCTCTTCAGTGTCGTCGGAGCAAGCCGCCAGCGTGAGAACGGACAGCGCTGCCACGCTGAGAACTGCTGAGCTGCGGGTGCGAAGTGAGCGGTTCATGGGGAACTCCTTGTAAGTCGATTGGTATGAACAACACGGCCAATAAGACATCCTGATCGGTATGCCTTCGAGGCCTTATGCCGAACCGGCTGTGTATCTATGGTTCGGAGCCCCCCGCCAGTTTGGATTGGATGAATTCGAAGCAATTTTTTCTCCCCGCAAACACGCGGGAATGCAGTGGGCGCCCTCCGAAGAGGGCGCCCAGAACGTCGGCTCGACTGACGCGCCGCAGGTGAGTCTTACGAATCCACTCGATCCGAGAGCTCGTAGGCGATCTCGCCGTGCAGGGTCTCATCGACCCCGGCAAGCTCCGAGGCGTCGTCCACGCGGAAGCCGATCGCTTTCGAAATGATCGTGCCGAGAACGAGAGAAAGGACGAACGAGTAGGCGAACACGCCGACGCAGGCGATGACCTGGACTGCGAGCTGGCCGAAGCCGCCACCGGTGAACAGGCCGGTATCGATGGCGAAGAAGCCGAGGTAGACGGTGCCGATGAGGCCGCCGACGAGGTGGATGCCGACAACATCGAGAGAGTCATCGAGCTGGAGAAGGTACTTGACCTCGATCGCGTAGCAGCAGATGACACCGGTGATCGCGCCCAGCAGCAGTGCCCATCCCGGAGTCAGGTTCGCACAGGCCGGGGTGATGGCGACGAGGCCGGCGATCGCGCCGGAGGCCGCCCCGACAGCGGACGGCTTGCCGCCCTTGAGCTTCTCGGCCAGCAGCCAGCCGCAAATCGCTGCCGCCGTACATCCGATCGTGTTGATGGTGATGAGGCCCGCGTTGCCAAGACCGTTCGTCCACTCCGCACCGACGTTGAAGCCGAACCAGCCGAACCAGAGAATGGCGGCGCCGAGAATGACGAACGGGACATTGTGGGGGCGGTGGCTGCCCTTCGCGAAGCCGAGGCGGGGGCCGAGGACGATCGCGAGGGCGAGAGCGGCAGCGCCGGCGTTCGTGTGGACTGCGAGACCACCCGCATAGTCGATGATCCCGGGGGCGCCGAGCCAGCCTCCGAGAGCATCCACCCATCCACCGCCCCACACCCAGGCTGCGATGGGGAAGTATCCGAGTGTCGCGAACGAGACGACGAAGACGAGCCACGGCCCGAAGCGGGCACGGTCGGCAATGGCGCCTGAGATAAGGGCGACGGTGATGATCGCGAAGGTGGACCCGTAGGCCACTCCCACGAGATCCGTGTTGGCGGTCTCTGAGGCTACGGTCGATGACAGTGCGAAGTCGGAGAGCGGGTTGCCCGCAAAGCCGAATTCGGTGCTGACGGACGACATGGCGTAGCCGTAGAGGATCCACAGCACGCCGACGATGCCGAGAGTGGCGAAGGACAGCATCATCATTGAGATGACGCTGCGGACACGGACGAGGCCGCCGTAGAAGAAGGCGACGCCCGGGGTCATGAAGAGCACAAGCGCTGTGGCGATAACGCCAAACGCGATGCTTCCAGCGTCCATGAGAACTCCTGTCGATGAGGGAGAAGGGAACGTCACCGGATAGGTCCGGACCGCATTCTCCGATCCATAGGCCGGCAGCGGATCGCACCGACCATCCATCAAGACGAAACCTTGACCAAAAACGGAAGTCTTAATGAATGCTGAGAGCGTATATCCTTACGCAAAGCTGGGTAAATACATATCCAAATAATGGGATTATGGCATGAAACTCGAGGAGTCTTGAGTCGAAAGTCCCGGTATTTCGCCAATTCCCTGAATTCTCTCGCATATTCATGCGTAAGGATTGGCTCAAGAGTGTGGGCGGCAAAGTCTGTTTAGGGTAAAGATACGGGTGTGGCTGAGCCTCCATGAGAGGCCCAGCCACACGAGACAGCAGGGTGTCAGAGGCGGAGGCCCCGATCCGTTGCGGCGACTGGCGCTGGCAAGCCTGATCCGCCCTGGACATAGGCGTCGACAGAACGTGCCGCCGCGCGGCCCTCAGCGATCGCCCACACGACGAGGGAAGCGCCCCGACCAGCATCGCCGACGACGAAGACACCCTCCTGATCCGTCGCATAGTCGGCGTGCCGGGAGAGAACCTGGCCTCGGCCGAACGGCACCCCCAAGCCGCCGAGCTCAGCATCGGTCCCCGTGAAACCGAGAGCCAGGAGAACGAGATCAGCCGGGATCTCGCGCTCCGTACCAGCCCGCGGAACACGGTCGCCGCTCGACAGGATCTCCGTCTCGGCGATCCGGATAGCGCACACGGAACCCTGACCGTCATCGATGAACTCGACCGTCGATGTCAGGTAGACGCGGTCACCGCCCTCCTCATGGGACGACTGCACCTCGTAGAGCTTCGGGTGGATGGGCCACGGCTCGTTCGGGCCCCTCTCGTCGGGCGGGCGAACACCGATCGCGATGTTCGTAACCGACGCCGCCCCCTGACGGTGCGAAACGCCGATACAGTCCGAACCGGTATCGCCGCCGCCCAGAACGACCACATGCTTGCCGTCTGCCCGAATCTGGCTGGCCTCACGTGCCCCGGCCACCTCCCGGTTCGCTCCCGTGAGGAACTCCATCGCCTGGTGCACTCCGTCCAGCTGGCGGCCGGGAATGTCCAGGTCGCGTGGCTTCAAGGCCCCGGTCGCGACGATGACGGCATCGAAGCGCTCGCGGAGTTCGGTCCAGGAGACGTCGGTTCCGACGTTCACCCCCGTGCGGAAGCGGGTGCCCTCCCCCTCCATCTGCGCCAGCCGGGCGTCAAGCACCTTTTTGTCGAGTTTGAAATCTGGAATGCCGTAGCGCAGGAGACCGCCGATACGGTCGTCCCGCTCATAGACGACGACCGTGTGACCGGCGCGGGTGAGCTGCTGGGCTGCGGCAAGGCCGGCGGGCCCGGAACCCACGATGCAGACCGTCTTGTCGGACAGGCGCCCGGGAATCTGCGGCTCCATCCAGCCGTTCTCCACGATATCGTCCGCGATCGCGCGCTCGATCGACTTGATGGTGACGGGCGGCTGGTTGATGCCGAGAACGCAGGAGGACTCGCACGGTGCCGGGCAGAGCCTGCCCGTGAGTTCCGGAAAGTTGTTCGTCTCGAGGAGACGGTCCGCCGCGAGCCTGGTCAGGCCCTGGCGTGCATAGTCGTTGAACTCGGGAATGAGATTGCCCAGCGGACATCCCGACATGCAGAAGGGCACTCCGCAGTCCATGCACCGGCCGGCCTGTCGCTTCAGCAGGGGGCCGTCGGTGCGGCGTTCCTGGATCTCTCGATAGTCGCCGATGCGGACCGCGACGGGACGCTTCGGGGGAAGCTCCCGTTCCCGGGTCGTCAAGAAGCCGTACGGATCAGCCACGGGTCACCTCCAAAATCTTGTTCCATGTCTCTGCACCATCAGGGTCCTGTCCGAGCTCATGAGCCTGTGCGCGAACCTTCGTCACCAGCGCCCACTCCTTGGGGACGATCTTCGTGAAGCGGTCCCATGCGGGGGAGATGAGCAGTTCCGTGGCGACAGCGGAGCCGGTTGCATTGACGTGCTCCGTGAGGAGGCGCGTCAGCTCGGCGATCGAGCAGTCGTCAAGCGCGTCGAGAGTGAGATCTGCGCGCGATTCCCTGTTGATGAGACGATCGTCGAGGTCAAGGACGTAGGCGTACCCGCCCGACATGCCGGCGCCGAGGTTCCGCCCCGTGGGGCCGAGGATCAGGGCCACGCCACCCGTCATGTATTCGAGTGCATGATCGCCGGTCCCTTCGCACACGGCCTCGGCTCCGGAGTTGCGGACGAGGAACCGTTCTCCGACGATGCCGCGGAGGAAGAGGGAGCCGCCGGTTGCGCCGTAGCCCACCACATTGCCGGCGATGACGTTCTCATGGGCGACAAGGGGGGAGTCGGGATGTGGGGCCACAGAGATCCTGCCGCCCGAAAGGCCCTTGCCCACGTAGTCGTTCGCATCTCCGAGCAGGCGCAGCGTGATGCCGCGCGGGAGGAAGGCACCGAGCGACTGGCCTGCCGATCCCTCGAGGTCCAAGACGATCGAGCCCGGCTCCAGTCCGTCGACGCCATACCTCAATGTCACTTCGTTCCCGAGCATCGTCCCGATGGCGCGATCCGTATTCTGCACGACCAGATGAGTGCGATAGTCGCCCGTCTCATCGAGAGAGCCCCACACCTCATCGAGCAGACGAGCATCGATCTGATCGTCCAGTTCGTGATCCTGCTCCTCGACGCGATGGAGCGGACCATCGCCCACCATGGCGAAGATGGGAGTGAGATCGAGTCCGTCGGCCTTCACCTCCCCGATAGCCTGATCGAGTTCGAGCACATCGGCGCGGCCAACAGCCTCCTCGATGGAGCGGAAGCCGAGCTGGGCGAGAAGCTCGCGAACCTCGGTCGCGATGTATCGGAAGAATGTTTCGACGAACTCGGGCTTGCCGCTGTAGCGGGCCCGCAGCTCCGGGTTCTGGGTTGCGATGCCGACGGGGCACGTGTCGAGGTGGCACTTCCGCATCATGATGCAGCCGGACACGACGAGCGGCGCCGTCGCGAAGCCGAACTCCTCCGCACCGAGCAGTGCGCCAATGATGACGTCGCGTCCCGTCTTGAGGGAACCGTCCACGGCCAGGCTCACTCGGCCCCGCAGATTGTTGGCGCGGAGCGTCTGCTGGGCCTCCGCAAGGCCGATCTCCCACGGAATACCAGCATGTTTGAGCGAGTTGAGCGGAGCCGCCCCGGTCCCACCATCGAAGCCGGAGATGAGGATGACGTCCGCCTTCGCCTTCGCAACACCCGAGGCGACGGCCCCGATGCCGGACTGGGATACGAGCTTGACGTGGATGCGGGCGCGGCGATTCGCCCTCTTGAGGTCGAAGATCAACTGCTTGAGATCCTCGATCGAATAGATGTCGTGATGAGGGGGAGGGGACACGAGTCCGACCCCCGGGGTTGACCCGCGAGCGTTGGCGATCCAGGGATACATCTTCGTTCCCGGGAGCTGGCCGCCCTCGCCCGGCTTCGCGCCCTGCGCCATCTTGATCTGGATGTCGGTCGCGTGCGTGAGATACATCGAGGTGACCCCGAACCTGCCCGAGGCGACCTGCTTGATCTTGGATCGGCGTTCCGGATCGAGCAGCCGATCGAGCGGTTCTCCGCCCTCCCCGGTATTGGACCGGCCCCCGATCCTGTTCATCGCAATGGCGAGAGTCTCGTGCGCCTCGGCAGAGATCGACCCGTAGCTCATCGCTCCCGTCTGGAAGCGCGCCATGATCGCCTCGATCGGCTCCACCTCCGACAGGTCGATCGGCGTGCGAGCCTTGAATGCGAAGAGTCCGCGCAGCGTCTTCAGCTCACGGGCCTGATCGTTGACAAGGCGCGTGTAGTCGCGGAAGACGTCGAACTGTCCCTCCCGTGTTGCGTGCTGGAGCTTGAACACGGTCTCGGGGGAGAAGAGATGCACCTCCCCATCCCGCCGCCAGTGGTACTCCCCGCCCGAGTCGAGACGACGATGAGCGTGGGGTGCGAACTCCGACTGGTAGGCGGATGCGTGGCGTGCGCGAGCATCCTTCTCGATCTGATCGAGGCCGATCCCGCCGAGACGGGACGGGGTGCCCGTGAAGTACCGGTCGATGACCTCGGGCGCCAGTCCCACGGCCTCGAAGGTTTGGGCGGCAATGTAGGAGCCGACCGTCGAGATCCCCATCTTCGACATGATCTTCGTGACGCCCTTGCCCAGAGCCTTGATGAGGTTGTGGACGGCGGCGTCGGAGGTGATCTCTCCGCTGGCGACGAGCTGCTCTGCGGACTCCATGGCCAAATAGGGGTTGATGGCACTCGCGCCGTAGCCGAGCAGCAGGGCGATATGGTGCACCTCCCGAGCATCACCCGCCTCGACGACGAGGCCGACCTTCATACGCTGGCCTGTCCGGATGAGGTGCTGGTGCACGGCGGACGTGGCAAGGAGAGAGGGGATGGGAACCCGAAGCCGGTCCGAGTCCCGATCGGACAGCACCAGGTACTGCGCACCATCGGCAATCGCCTCATCGACCTCGTCGAACAGTTCCTCGAGCCGATCTGCAAGGGAACCCGTGAAGAGCAGCGCCAACGTCACCGTCCGCCGGGATCCCGGGGAGCGGTCGATGCGCTTGATCTTGGCCAGCTCCTCATTCGTCAGCACGGGGAAATCTGTCATGATCTGGCTGGCATGGAGCGGTGTCGCGGTCAACAGGTTGCGGACCGGCCCGATCCCCGACCTCATGGACGTGACGATCGCTTCCCTGATCGAATCGAGGGGAGGGTTCGTCACCTGGGCGAATGCCTGGGAGAAGTAGTCGAAGAGCAATCGCGGCCGAGAGGAGAGGACTGCGATCGGGGTGTCCGATCCCATCGCACCGATCGGCTCGACACCCTTCTCGGCCATGGGGCCGATGAGGATCTTGAGATCCTCCTCCGTATATCCGAAGGTCCGCTGCCGGCGCACGACAGATGCCGACGTGTGGACGATATGCTCGCGGTCGGGAAGATCGGATAGTTCGATCCGAGATGATTCCAGCCAGGCCCCCCAGTCCTCGAGCGTTGCCACCTCGTGCTTGACGGTGTCCGAGTCGAGAATGATGCCTTTCTCCGTGTCGACGAGGAAAAGCTCGCCTGGCTTCAACCTGCCGCGCGCCTCCATCATGTGGGGCGGGATATCCGGCAGGACGCCGGTTTCCGACGCGCAGACGACGAAACCGTCCGTCGTCTTCATCCATCGACCGGGGCGAAGGCCGTTCCGGTCGAGCGTTGCCCCGATAAGGCTGCCGTCCGTGAAGCAGAGTGCCGCAGGACCATCCCATGCCTCCATGAGCAACGAATGGTATTCGTAGAAGTCTCGGAGCTCTTGAGGGAGATCGGTTGCGGATTCCCACGCCTGGGGAACCATCATCATGATGGCGTGGGGGAGGGATCTGCCGCTCAGCGTCAGGAGCTCGAGAGCCTCATCGAAGGAACCGGAATCGGAGGCCCCCTCAGTGAGGATGGGAAGGAGAGGCGCCATATCGCCGAGCAGCTCTGACGACAGCTGGGACTCGCGCGCCTTCATCCACTGCCTGTTGCCGCGCACCGTATTGATCTCGCCGTTGTGGGCGATCATCCGCAGAGGCTGGGCGAGCGGCCACGACGGGAACGTGTTCGTCGAGTAGCGGGAATGGACGATCGCGAGAGCCGATGCGAAACGCGGATCCGACAGGTCTGGATAGAAGGGCTCCAGCTGCAGAGTGGTGACCATTCCCTTGTAGGTGATGGTCCTGCTCGACAGGGACGGCACATAGTCCCCGACCGTGTTCTCGATCCTATTGCGAAGCCGATATGTGCGGCGGTCGAGTTCGAGTCCAGCGAGGCCATCGCCCGCGACGAACAGCTGGCAGATATGGGGCATGGTCTCCCGAGCCTTGGGCCCCAGGTGCTCGGGGCGTGTCGGAACATTGCGCCAGCCCAGCACCGTCAGGTGTTCGTCGCGTGCAAGCTCCTCGATCGCAGAGCGAGACTCATCTGCCGTGTCGTGGGGGAGGAAGACGAGGCCGGCGGCGTACTGTCCGGCGTCCGGCAGGTCGAATGTGCAGACACCGCGGAAGAACTCATCCGGCATCTGCGTCAAGATCCCCGCACCATCGCCCGTGCCGGCGTCAGAGCCGACCGCGCCGCGATGCTCCAGATGACGGAGCGCATCGAGAGCGCGTTCCATGACATCATGCCCGGCGTACCCGCGCAGGGTTGCGACCATGGTGAGGCCACAGGCGTCCTTATCGAACCGAGGGTCGAAAAGCCCCTCTGGTTGGGGCAATGTTGACCGAATCATGGAGAACCTCCGTCTTTGTCCTGGGTTAGTTCTACACCTAGTCATGTGTCATCGAAAAGAGGGACCAGAAAATGGACGGGAGCGGGACCGTGGCGGAAGAAAGCCTGGGCCCCGCGTCTCCTCCTTTTTGATGTTCGTCCATGTCTTGAGCGCTGACGTGAAACGGCGCCACAGAGCCACTTTCTGGAACCATTCCAAAGTGAGGGGTGTATAGGGGCGCTTTATTCCGTGATAAAGGTCATGTCCCCGTGGCGCCTTTTTTGGGCGCCTGTCCCCACTTTTCGCGCAGTGGCGCGGGAATTCGTCTAGGACGAAGGAACTATGGCGCCGCCTAGCCGAAAAGTCTAATTAAGAACACTTGTTGTTTCGTAAATAAATTAGGTTAGCCTTACCTTGAGCGAGAGGGTATCGCTCCCCAGAATTTTTGAACGAAAGTAGTTGACGAATGAAGATTGCGACCCGTTCTGGTCTCGTGGCGATGGCGGCAGTTGCCGCGCTCACGCTTGCCGCCTGTGGCGAAGCCGAGACCGACGAAGCAACCGATCAGCCCACGACCGAGGCTTCCGAGGAGGCTGCCGAGGATGAGGCGGGTGCCGATGATGCTGACGCTCCGGCCGCCCAGGTGACGGACATGGCGGGCAACACGGTCGATATTCCCGCGGACCCGCAGTCGATCATCGCGACCGACAACCGTATCTTCGGGACGCTGGCCGAATGGGGCATCGAGCTCTCTGCCGCGCCGATCGACCTCATGCCGTCCGGTGAAGAGATCCTGTCTGTGTACATGGAGAATGCAGACGTCCAGAACATCGGCAACCATCGCGAGCCGACGATGGAGGTCTTCATCACCGCCGAGCCGGATCTCATCCTCAACGGCCAGCGCTTCGCCCAGTACGAGGAGGACATCCGGTCCCTCGTCGGCGACGTCCCCTTCGTCTCGACCCACTTCGAGCCCGAAGAGGCGCGTATCGATGAGAAGCTTCGCGAGCTGACGACACTCCTCGGCGATGTCTTCGGCCGCCAGAGCGATGCCGAGCAGCTTATCGCCGATTTCGATGCCTCGATCGAGCGTGCCGCAGCCGCCTACGATTCCGAGCAGACGGTTGTCGGTCTCCTCACCTCCGGCGGTTCGATCAACTATGTCGCTCCCGTGACCGGCCGCTCCATCGGCCCCCTCTACGACGTCTTGGGCCTGACTCCCGCTCTTGAGAGGGATGGCTCGTCCAACCACCAGGGCGACGACATCTCGGTCGAGGCGATCGCCGAGGCGAATCCCGACTGGATCCTTGTTCTCGACCGCGACGCTGGCGCGAACACGGAGGGTGCCAGCTCCGCGCAGGAGATCATCGCGGAATCGGAGGCTCTCGCCAACGTCACCGCGATCCAGGAGGGGAACATCATCTACCTCAACCCCAACTTCTACACGGCCGAAGATATCCAGCACTACACGGAGCTCTTCAACCAGATGGCAGACGCCTTCGAAGGTCAGTAATCCCAGACGCTGCCCGGAACAGTATTCGCTGTCCCGGGCAGCGCCCGACCTGAAAGACACGATGTGGCAATAGCAACGGACCAAGACAGACCCGGCAACGATGACACTGCTGTGCGCGTTGTGAGCAGGGCTGACAGCGCCCGCTCCTCGGCGGGCCCTCTCGTCGTCGGCGTCATCATCACCATCTCCCTCGTCATCCTGTCCCTCTTTGTCGGCGTGTACGACATCGCTGGCGGCGAAGACGGCTGGGAGATGTTTTTCATCACCCGCGTGCCGCGGACCATCGCCCTGATCTTCGCCGGGGCCGCCATGTCGATCTGTGGGCTCGTCATGCAGCTGATGACGCAGAACAGGTTCGTGGAGCCGTCGACGACGGGCACGACCGAGTGGGCGGGCCTGGGCCTGCTGACGACCATGATCCTCTTCCCGGGATCCCCGATCGTCGTCCGCATGATCGGCGCGATCATCTTCGCCTTCTTCGGCACGATCGTGTTCTTCCTCTTCCTGCGCAGGGTGACGTTCAAGTCCTCCCTCATCGTTCCCATCGTCGGCATCATGCTCGGCGCTGTCGTCGGCGCTGTCTCCACCTTTATCGCCCTTCAGACCGATATGCTGCAGAGCCTGGGGATCTGGTTCGCGGGCTCGTTCACGATGGTGGTGCGCGGCCGGTACGAACTCCTGTGGATCGTCTTCTTCCTCCTCATCATCGTCTTCTTCATCGCCGACCGCTTCACGGTGGCGGGTCTCGGCAAGGACGTGGCGACGAACGTCGGCCTCAACTACAACGCGATCATCTTCACCGGGATCGCCATCGTTGCCGCCGTGACCGGTGTCGTCACCGTTGTTATCGGCGCGCTGCCCTTCCTCGGTCTGATCGTGCCCAACATCGTGTCGATGTTCCGCGGGGACAACCTGCGCACCAACCTCCCCTGGGTCTGCATCGTCGGCATCTGCGTCGTCACGATCTGCGACATCATCGGGCGCACGATCATCATGCCGTTCGAAGTTCCCGTCTCTCTCATCCTCGGCGTCGTCGGCGCCGTCGTGTTCGTGTTCCTTCTCGTTAGGCAGCGTCGTGGCTGAAGCATTACAGGAAAAAATGTCGGAGCGGATGGCGCAGGGCCCCCTCACGTCGGGTGAGACCGTGATAGCGGAGGACGCGGCCACTATTCGCACCGCGGTCGAGCCGTGCACGGGCAATCCGCGCAAGTGCCGGCGGAACGGGTGTTCAGGCCCCGTCATCAACACGAAGCAGAAGGTTCGCTATATCGCGATCGTGTCCGTCCTGTCGGTGATGGCCGTGGCCTTCGCCTTCGGGGTGCTGAGCTATAGCAACGGAATGCCGTTCGGGTCCGAAGGGTATTGGAAGATCGCATCGATGAGAGCGGAGACTCTTGTCGTCATGGTCATCGTCGCCGCCTGCCAGGCTTTTGCGACAGTCAGCTTCCAGACCGTCACCGCGAATCGGATCATCACGCCCTCGATCATGGGGTTCGAGTCTCTCTACACGGTGATCCAAACATCGGTCGTGTTCTTCTTCGGAGCCGCCGGTGTCACCCTCATGATCGGCACGGGGCAGTTTATCCTCCAGGTGCTCCTCATGATCGCTTTCGCCAGCGTCCTCTACGGCTGGCTCCTGTCCGGCAAGTTCGGGAACATGCATGTCATGCTTCTCGTCGGGGTCGTCCTCGGCGGCGGTCTCGGTGCCCTCTCGACCTTCATGCAGCGCCTGCTCGACCCGAACGAGTTCGATGTCCTCACGGCCCGCCTGTTCGGCAACCTGTCCAATGCGGAAACGGACTATCTCCCGATCGTGATCCCGATCGTGATCGTCTGCTGCACGATCCTGTGGCTGAGGGCCCGCAGGCTCAACGTGCTCGCTCTCGGCAAGGATGTGTGCTCGAACCTGGGGATGAACCATCGCAGGGAGACGATGACGGTGCTGCTCCTCGTCTCGGTTCTCATGGCGATGACAACCTCACTCGTCGGCCCCATGACGTTCCTCGGCTTCCTCGTGGCAACTCTCGCCTATTCGCTCACCGACACGTACGACCATCGCATGATCTATCCGGTGGCATTCCTGCTCGGCTTCGTCGTCCTCAGCGGCGCCTACTTCATTCTTCGCAACATCTTCTACGCCGGGGGAGCGGTCACCGTCATCATCGAACTCGTCGGCGGCCTGGTCTTCCTCATCGTCATCATGAGAAAGGGACGCCTGTGATCAAGCTCCGGAACGTCACGAAGGTCTACTCCGACACGGTCACGATCGGCCCCGTGTCCCTCGACATCCCCGAGGGCGGAATCACCGCCCTCGTCGGCCCCAACGGTGCCGGCAAGTCAACGATTCTCACCATGATCGGCCGTCTCCTCGACCTCGATGAAGGCACCATCGAGGTCGCGGGGCACGATGTTCGCAAGGGCTCGTCCCAGCAGATCGCCAAGATCCTGTCGATCCTGCGCCAGGAGAACCACTTCATCACCCGCCTGACGGTGCGCCAGCTCGTGGGCTTCGGCCGCTACCCCTACTCGCAGGGCAGGCTCACCCAGGAGGACGAGTACTACATCACGGAAGCGATCGACTTCCTGAATCTCACCGACCTCGAGCACCGTTACCTCGACCAGCTTTCGGGCGGTCAGAGACAGCGCGCCTACGTGGCGATGGTGCTTGCCCAGAACACGGACTTCGTGCTTCTCGACGAGCCTCTCAACAACTTGGACATGCAGCACTCGGTCCAGATGATGAGGCAGCTGCGCAGAGCCGCCGACGAGCTCGGGAGAACCATTGTCATCGTTCTCCATGACATCAACTTCGCCGGCAAATATGCCGACTACATCTGCACGATGAATGACGGGAAGGTGACCGAGTTCGGACGCGCCGAAGACATCATGAAGGAAGAGGTCCTCTCGCGCGTGTTCCACACGAACGTCAAAATACTCGAAACCGAGGACGGCCTCATGGCCTCCTACTACTAGGCCCGCCCGAACCGCGTCCCCGACGCCGCCCCGCCCAACTCACTGGAGAACGATGAAGCCCCAGCGTCCACCCCGCCCCACCACTCATCTGACCGTCCTCGATCGGCAATGGCTCACGCCCCACATGGTTCGACTCACCGCCGGCGGCCCCAACTTCGACGCCTTCCGTGATGCAGGCTTCGCCGACTCGTACGTGAAGATCGTGTTCGACCACGAGGGGCGCCCGTACGATGAACCGGTCGATGTGGCGGCGCTGCGCGCGTCGACGCCGAACGAAACATGGCCGAAGACACGCACGTATACGGTGCGATCGGTCGACCGGCAGGCGCGGACGATCTCGATCGATTTCGTCATCCACGGGGATTCCGGGATTGCGGGACCATGGGCCGCGACGGTCGAACCGGGCTCCCTCATCCAGTTCATGGGCCCCGGCGGCGCATGGTCTCCGGCCGACGATGCTGACTTCCATCTCTTCGTCGGCGACGAGTCCGCCATTCCCGCTATTGCGGCCAGCCTCGAGCGGCTCCCGGGTGACGCTGTGGGCGCCGTGATCCTCGAGGCGGCGGAGCACGCACTCGATGTGAGTGCACCCGCCGGCGTGACGGTCGAGTGGATCGTCCGCGGGGGCGCGGAGTACGACCCGACTGTTCTGGCCGAGCGCGTCGGCAGGCTCGATCTTCCCGAGGGGGACGTGTCTGTTTTCGCGCACGGTGAGCGCGAGGCCATGAAACACCTGCGTCGGCTCTTCCGCGACATCCCCCGTGAGAGGCTCTCTATCTCGGGCTACTGGGCCTACGGACGCGAAGAGGATGTCTTCCAGGCGGAGAAGCGCACCGAGATCGGCAAGATCTAGACGTCACATTGCCACTCGATACCCCGAGGGGTATATTGGACGGTGTGGGCAACGCGTCCACGAGTGGTAAGGAGTATCAATGCGGTGTGTTGTTGTTGGGGGAGTGGCCGGCGGTATGAGTTTTGCCGCACGGGCGCGGCGGCTGGACGAATCGGCCGAGATCATCGTCCTCGAGCGCGGACCCTACGTCTCGTTCGCGAACTGCGGACTGCCCTACTATGTGGGCGGTGAGATCGAGGACCGATCGAAACTCCTCGTCCAGACCCCCGCCTCGCTCGCAGCATCGCTCAATCTCGATGTCCGTACCGGACACAACGTCATCGGCGTCAACCCGGATGATCACGAGATCACGGTCGAGCACGACGGCGTGCAGCACACCATGAGCTACGACCGTCTCATTCTCTCCCCGGGCGCCGCGGCGATCCGCCCCGACATCGATGGCCTCGATGCATCGACTCGCGTCTTCACTCTTCGCAGTGTCGACGATGCGATCGGCATCCGCAGTGCAGTGGAGAGCGGCATGAGGCGCGCAGTCGTCCTCGGTGCGGGATTCATCGGCATCGAGGCCGCGGAAGCGCTGCGGATGATGGGGTTGGAGACGACGATCGTCGAACTCGCTCCCCATGTCCTCCCGCCGCTCGACGACGAGCAGGCATCCCTCGTCACGGACGAACTCACCAGGCTCGGCATCGCAGTGCGATCCGGGGCGGGTGCCACGAGCATTGTGCCCGGCACCGACAGCGACACCGTCATTCTGACCGATGGGACGGAGATCGACGCGGACATCATCGTCCTCTCCGTCGGAGTCCGGCCCGATACGGCATTCCTCGACTCCTCCGGCATCGAGCGGGAACGCGGCGCGATCGTCATCGACGAGCACGGACGCACCTCCCTCGGAGACGTCTACGCGGTGGGCGATGCGACGATCAGCACCGATCCGATCACCGGAGTGCGACGTCCCGTGGCCTTGGCTGGCCCCGCGAACCGTGCGGGTCGCCTCGTCGCCGATCACGTCATGCGACCGGACACGGCCCGTTCCATCCCACAGCCTCTCGGCACCTCGATCGTCCGCGTCGGCGCGCTGACGGCCGCGATGACGGGGGTGAACAGGCGTGCACTCGGGGCGGCAGGCATTCCATTCCACACCCTCCACCTTCATCCGGCCCAGCACGCGGGCTACTTCCCCGGAGCCAGCCAGATCCACCTCACGGTCCACATCGGCAACGATGGTCGAATCCTGGGCGCTCAGGCTGTCGGGGCAGACGGAGTCGACAAGAGGATCGATGTTCTCGCGACAACAATCCGGAATGGTGCCCACGTCGGCGATCTCATCGATCTCGACCTGTCCTACTCCCCGCCCTACGGCCAGGCGAAGGATGCGGTGAACCTGGCGGGAATGGTGGGAACGAACGTTCTCGATGGCACGCTGCGCCTCTGGTACGCGGAGGATCTCGAGACAGTCTCCGAGACTGCCCTCATCCTCGACGTGCGCAATGCGGCAGAAGTCGCGACCGGCATGCTGCCCCACGCCCTCCATATTCCCCACACCGAGCTGCGCGAGCGGCTCGACGAGGTGACGGAGGCGGCTGCAGGGCGACCGGTACGAGTCATGTGCGCCTCCGGCGTACGATCCGCAATCGCACACCGTGTCCTCACCCAGGCAGGATTCGATTCAGCTTCGCTCTCGGGAGGCATTCTCACCCTCCGAGCAGTTCTCGGGGAGCGTGCCGCCGCCGCTCTTCCTCAGATGCAGAATGTCTAGAATGGTGGGAGCGGCATGGAGCGGTGAACGCCTCCTCGCGAGCATCATCGCCGTCCTCCTCGCGGCCTCCGCCGTGAGCATCGCGGCAGAGAATGCTGTCGCCGCGATCGGCGCGGGAGTCGTTGCCCTGCTCGCGGGCCGGCTCGCCTGGACTGGCACATGTACGAACGTGGGACCATGCACAACCGGTGCTCAAACGCCGCACATGCGGCACGAAGGGAACGACGATGAATGATGCGCAAGCGCAGAAGAAGATCTTGAACCGCCTCAAGAGAGCACGGGGCCAGCTCGATGGTGTCATCGCGGCCGCGGAGCGGGGGGAGTCGTGCCGCGACGTCGTCACACAGCTCGCCGCCGTCACGCACGCCCTCAACAGGGCCGGCTTCCTCATGATCTCCAGCGCCATGGAGAACTGCATCGTCGATCCCGAGGGAGCCGAGAAACGGGACGGAATGACAACGGACGAGTTGGAGAAGGTCTTCCTCGCACTGGCATAGACGGCCCGTTGATCGACACCAGAGGGAGATCTATGGCTGCTCGGAGACTGTCGGCCGTCATCATCGCGATCGGAGGGGTCGTCGCCCTGGCGGGCTTCTTCGCCTGGCTTGCTGCCGACACGCAGACCGCACCGGTCTCCGTGGCGCCCACCGTTGCGGCGGTGCCTGCGGGCGATAACGGTCTCGACTTCGCCACGGAGGGCCTGCCCGGCATCGTCGACGAGGCCTGGCTGGACGGGGCCTCAGCCGCGACCGGGATTCCCCACCGCGCCCTGCGCGCCTACGCCGGCGCCGAGATCGCCTTCCGGGAAGACCTCCCGGGGTGCCGCCTTGACTGGACGACCCTTGCCGGCATCGGGTACGTGGAATCACGCCACGGCACCCTCCAGGGCGGCTCCATCGACCCCAGCGGGCAGCAGGTCCCGACCATCGTCGGCATCGCACTCGACGGCGTCTCGACGGCAGAAGTCCCCGACACCGACGGGGGAGTGCTCGATGGGGATAAGGAATGGGATCGGGCCGTCGGCCCCCTCCAGTTCATCCCCTCCACATGGGAGTACATGGGAGCCGACGGGAATCTCGACGGCGTGAAGGACCCGCAGAACATTGATGATGCTGCGCTCGCGGCAGCGAGATATCTGTGCCGGGTGGGCAATGATGTGGGGGCCGCTGAGAACTGGATCACAGCGATCGGCAACTATAACCGGAGTGTGGTGTACAACAACGAGGTGGCGGAGGCAACGGATCGCTATCGCCGAGCGATCCTCGATGCCGCCTGAAACGGCGTAATATAGCCAATGCATCGGTGTCGCCAACAGTGGCCTAAGTCCCCGTTCGTGACGAAACACACGCACGGTTTTTCCCGAGTTAACGGCGATTCGGGACCCCTGGCCCAGGCGCTTCGGGTCGAGAATCCATAGGCTTATCGACATAACAGACAACGGGGCGCGATCCGCCCTTCTGGGAAGGAAATGGCAATGAGCGTAACAAACGAGCTTAAAGCGTGGCATGGTTTTGAGACTGGATCCTGGATCGAGCACGTCGATGTTCGGGACTTCATCCAGAAGAACTACACGCCCTACCTCGGTGACGACAGCTTCCTTGCCGGCCCCACCGAACGCACCCTGAAGATCTGGGGCATCCTCTCCGACATGTTCCCCGAGGAGCGCGAGAAGGGCGTCTACGATGTTGACGCGACCACGCCCTCCACCATCACCGCCCATGCACCCGGATACATCTCCGAAGAGGACGAGGTTATCGTCGGCCTTCAGACCGACGCCCCGCTCAAGCGTGCGATCATGCCCTACGGCGGCTGGCGCATGGTCGAGAACTCGCTCAAGACATACGGCTACGAGGTCGACCCGTTCCTCAAGGAGGTCTTCACGACCTACCGGAAGACCCACAACCAGGGCGTCTTCGACGTCTACCCCGCAGCCGTGCGCAAGGCACGCTCCTCCCACATCGTGACCGGCCTGCCGGACGCCTACGGCCGCGGCCGCATCATCGGCGACTACCGCCGCGTCGCACTCTACGGCGTCGACTACCTCATCGAGAGCAAGAAGGCGGAAAAGGCCGCTCTTGATGAGGAGCGTTCGATCGAAGATGTGATCCGCGATCGCGAGGAGCTCTCGGAACAGATCCGTGCACTCGGCCAGCTCAAGGAGATGGCACAGTTCTACGGCTTCGATATCTCCCAGCCCGCCTCGAACGCGAAGGAAGCCGTGCAGTGGCTGTACTTCGCCTACCTCGCTGCGGTCAAGGAGCAGAACGGCGCGGCCATGTCTCTCGGGCGCGTCTCGACCTTCCTCGACGTCTACTTCCAGCGCGATCTCGAATCAGGCGTGCTCTCGGAAGAGGAAGCGCAGGAGATCATCGATGACTTCGTCATCAAGCTCCGCATCGTCCGCTTCCTCCGCACCCCCGAATATGATGAGCTGTTCTCGGGCGACCCGACGTGGGTGACCGAGTCGATCGGCGGCATCGGTGCCGATGGTCGTCCGCTCGTCACGAAGAGCTCCTTCCGCTTCCTCCAGACCCTGCACAACCTCGGCCCCGCACCCGAACCCAACCTGACGGTGCTCTGGTCGGACAAGCTCCCCGAGGGCTTCAAGGAGTTCTGTGCGCGCACCTCGATCGAGACGTCCGCGATCCAGTACGAGTCCGACGATCTCATCAAGGACAGCTGGGGCGACGACGCTGGTATCGCCTGCTGTGTGTCCGCGATGGCGATCGGCAAGCAGATGCAGTTCTTCGGGGCTCGCGTCAACCTTGCCAAGACTCTTCTCTACGCCATCAACGGCGGCAAGGACGAGAACTCGGGCGAACAGATCGCACCGCCGATGCCGGCGGTCGAGGGCGATGTCCTCGACTATGACGATGTCGCGCAGAAGCTCGATGTGATGATGGACTGGCTGGCACAGACGTACGTCGATGCTCTCAACTGCATTCACTACATGCACGACAAGTACGCCTATGAGCGGATCGAGATGGCGCTGCACGATGCGAACATTCTCCGCACCATGGCCTGCGGTATTGCCGGTCTCTCGGTCGCGGCCGACTCCCTCTCCGCCATCAAGTACGCCACCGTCCGTCCCGTACGCGACGCAGACGGCCTCATCACCGACTACGAGGTCGAGGGCGACTACCCGACGTTCGGCAACGACGACGATCGTGTCGACGAGATCGCTGTCATGCTGGTCCGGAGCTTCATGGACAAGATCCGCAAGCTCCCCACATACCGCAACTCGGTTCACACCCAGTCGGTTCTCACCATCACGTCGAATGTCGTCTACGGCAAGCACACCGGCAACACGCCGGATGGTCGACGCAAGGGCGAACCCTTCGCACCGGGTGCAAACCCGATGAACGGCCGGGACACGCACGGCATGCTCGCCTCGGCGCTGTCGGTTGCGAAACTGCCGTACTCGGAGGCGCAGGACGGCATCTCCCTCACGAACACGGTCGTGCCTTCGGGCCTCGGACGCAACCTGTCCGAGCAGGTCACGAACCTCGTGGGTCTGCTCGACTCCTACATGGTCTCCCAGGGCTTCCACGTCAACATCAACGTCCTCAACCGCGACACGCTGTACGACGCGATGGAGAACCCGCAGAAGTATCCTCAGCTGACGATCCGCGTCTCGGGCTATGCCGTGAACTTCGTCCGTCTCACGCGCGAACAGCAGCTCGACGTCATCTCCCGCACGTTCCACGACCGGGTATGACCGACGGCGTCAGCGGCCTGGCCGCCCCCGAGGCACTCGAGTTCGAGGTGCCTCGGGTGGCCGGCTCCGGCATCGACGGGCTCACCCCCGCACCCGACATGTCGCGCAGCGAGCATTTCGAGATGGTGCGCGCCGGCAGGCTCGGGTCCATCCACTCGTGGGAGCTCGTGACGGCTGTTGATGGTCCCGGCTCCCGCATGACACTCTTCCTGGCGGGGTGCCCGCTGCGCTGCCTGTACTGCCACAACCCCGACACGATGAAGATGAAGGACGGGGAGCCGGTCACACTGGAGGCGGTGATGGCTCGCGTGTTCAGGTACGAGCGGATCTTCGCGGCCAGCGGGGGAGGGTTGACGATCTCGGGCGGCGAACCGCTCATGCAGCCCGCCTTCGTCGCGAACATTCTCGCGGAGGCGAAGAAGCGCGGCATCCACACCGCGATCGACACCTCCGGTTATCTTGGGGCCGCGATCGGGGATGACGATCTCGACAACCTCGACCTTGTCCTCCTCGACGTCAAGTCTGGCCTACCGGATACCTATCGTGCCCTGACGGGGCGAGACCTGCAGCCCACGATTGATTTCGGAGACCGGCTCGCGGCCCTGGGCAAGGCTGTCTGGCTGCGCTTCGTCCTCGTCCCCGGGCATACGGACGCTCCCGAGAACATTGATGCTATCGCCGCGATCGTGCGCCGGTGGCCCAACGTGGAACGTCTCGAAGTCCTCCCCTTCCATCAGATGGGGAGGGACAAGTGGGAATCGATCGGGGCCGTCTACGAACTCGATGACGTCGAGCCGCCCTCGAACGAGACAACGGAGGCCGTGCGCCAGAGGTTCCGCGACCTCGGGATCCCCATCGTCTACTGAGCCAGACCCCTATAGGTCTCTGTCCGCGGGTGCCATCATCTCCGCCAGACGCGAGAAATAATTGTCGTGATCGGCGAGAGCGGCACGCCACATCGCGTCTGCCGTCTCCGTCGCACACTCATACCGTGCTTCCCTCACGAGCTTGGCCCGGTAGTCCGCGATCCAGGCGATCGCCTGCGGAGTTGTCATCTCCGAGAAACCCACCCACGACATGGTCCCGTGGATGCGCAGGAGGGAGTAGCGGTCTACATTGTCGCAGTCGCCCACAGAGCGGGCGAGAACACTCGGCTCGCTGTCGACCACGTCGCGCCCCGGATGATCAACGGGGGAGTCGTTCCACTTTCCGTCAACATGCATGGCGATGCCCTGGCAGATGTCGTCGACAGCATCCCCCGGCATCCCCAGCTCCACGAGAATGCCCCGCGCCAGCCGCGAACCGACGCGGCCGTGATCAACAGCCACCTCCGCATCGTACTTGCCGATGTCGTGCAGCAGGCAGGCCACTTCGAGACGGTCAGCGTCGAGACCCTCCGCTTCGGCTACGAGGCGGCCGATGTGGGCGACGCGCAGGCAATGCTCATAGCGGTACATGCGTTCGGAAAGCGGCACATCTCGGCTCAGGAGATGGTCGCGGAGGGCAATACGGGCAGGCTCGAAGAATACTGAGGTCACAGCAGAAGTATAGGGGCGGATCATCCGCCCCTATACTTCCATTCCTCCTCGAACACTCTTCTACTCGTCGGCCAGACCTGCCCCGCTAGTCGGTCGCGATTGCGTCGAGCACGTTGAGACGCGCAGCCCTCCTGGCAGGCAGCACCGAGGCGAGAGCGCCGACGACGACCGCAAGGATCAGCATGATTCCGAGGGCAGGCCACGGGATGACGTTGATTGCGACAGAATCATCGGCAAGGTACTCGTTGAGGCCGATAGCGAGAGGCACTCCGACAAGGATCCCGATGATCGCACCGAGGATCGAGATGATGATCGACTCGATGAGGATGGAGATCCGGACGCCTCCCTTCGACAGCCCGATGGCACGCAGGAGTCCGATCTCGCGCGTCCTGTCAGAAACCGACAGGGAGAGTGTGTTGACGATGCCGAGAGCGGCGATGACAATCGAGAGGCCGAGCAGCGCGTAGAGCATGGTGAGGACGAGATCGATGCTCTGACCGACGACGCCCTTGACGTCGTCGCGATCGAGAACCTGGAAGACGTAGAGGTCATCGACCGCGGAGATGACACGCTCCTTCACCACGTCCAGGTCTGCTCCGTCCGCGACATCGATGATGATGACGGCGATAAACGAATTGTCGACTTGAAGGGATGAGAACGTCTCCGGGGAGACGTACACCGACGAGGTGACGAACTCAGAGGCGACAACGGCACCGACCTCGAGCGTGGCCGGACCATCAGCCCCGAGCAGCGAGACTTCGTCACCCACCCCGAGGCCCTCCTCGGCCGCGTAGGACTCGTGGATCGCGATGCGGCCGTCCTCGAACGCTCCGATGTCACCGGACACGAACTCGAGCCCCAGATCCTGCACCGCAGCGACCGACAGCGATGTGATGATGACAGCCTCGGGAGTGTCGGACGGGATGAGTGCCCGCCCCACGCGCACCGAATCGTCGACGTTCTCCACACCATCGACTGACTTCATGAGTTCCACTCCCGCCGATGCATCGGAGACGGGGGTGTTCGTCATGACGACAAGATCCGCTGTCACCGAGGAGTCGATGATGTCATTGAGGGAGGCTTTGACGGATGACGCGAGAGTCGCGCCGGTGGCGACGAGAGCGACACCGATCATGAGGGCGGCAGCCGTCGATGCTGTCTTTCGGGGGCTCGCCGCGGCCGACTCGGACGCAACCTTGCCCTGGACGGGAGACCATCTCCTCATCGGCCACCCCAAGGTGCGCACGGCAGGGCCGACGAGGGCGGGGAAGATGACGATCAGGCTGGCGATGATGAGGAACGCCCCAAGTCCAAGGGCTGTTCCGGCAGCATCAAGAGCCCTCAAGGACCCGGCGATGAAAGCGGCAAGGCCGATGACGAGGGTGACGAGGCCCGCGACCGTGCGACGCCGGAGAGGCTTCTCGGTCGCACCGGAAGTCTCTCTCATCGCCTCGATCGGTGGTGTGAGAGCGGCGGCCCGTGCCGGGAGAAGAGCCGCGATCACGGTGACGAGCACGCCGATGATCATGGAGGTGGCGATGATCCGGGGAGTCATGATGAGCTCAGCATCAAGGGACATGCCCCATGCTTCGAGTGCGGCGCGGATCGCGAGAACGAGGCCCTGCCCGGTCAGGACGCCGATGGCGGAACCCACGAGGCCGATGATGATGGCCTGGACGAAAACGACCGTGAAGATCTGGCGGGGTGCCGCGCCGATGGCGCGCAGCAGCGCGAACTCTTTCTGGCGCTGGCGCACCGAGATGCGGAAAGTGTTCGTGATGATGAAGATGCCGATACCGAGTGCGAGGGCCACGAAGACGAGCAGGAACGTGTTGATCGTGTCGAGGATCGTGGAGACCGCCTCCTCGGTCTCGGCCTGGACCTCGGCCGCAGTCAGCACCTCGAGGTCGCCCTGCACCGTCTCCTCGATGGTCTCAGCCACAGCGGCAGGATCGGCACCATCCTCGATGAGGATACCGATCTCGGAGACGAGACCGCCGGCGCTGAACGACTCCCTCGCGAACTCGGGTTCGAGGATGGTGATGGAGGCACCGGCAACGCTCGAGCCGAAGGACACGATGCCGACGACGTCGACGGTGACCGGTTCCGCGTTGACGAGAAGGATCGCAGTATCGCCCACACCGAGCCCAGCCGTCTCGGCCGTACCGGCTTCGAGGACCACATCGGTTGGGAGTTGTGGTCCAGTGCCCTCCATGAGGAAGCCGGCGTCAGTCTCCTCGACCCAGCCGAAAGCAAGGGCGGGGGCCTGCGCGATATTGGCGGGCTGCCCGTCGGTGCCGATGAGGACGCCGTTGCCCACGTAGATGGGGAAGGCCTGCTCGACACCATCGACAGCGGTCACGTCCTCAGCCACGGTCTCGCTGATCGGGGAGTTGGATCCCTGGAAGGGGCTGTCGGTGGTGATAGGAGCCCCGCGAACAGTGAGGTCCGTTGTCGAGGTGCCCGCCGACAGGTTCGTGAATGTCTGGCCGAGAACATCACGGAAGGCCAGGGTGCCGGACAGGAAGGCGATGCCGAGCATCACCGAAAGGGCGGTGAGGAAGAACCGCCCAAGATTGGCGCGGATACCGCGCAGGGTCACGTGCCACATGGTTACTTGCCGTCCCTCAGCGCGTCGAGGACGCTGTCCCTCGTGGGATTGCGAAGCTCCCCGAGGATCTGACCATCGCGCAGGACGACGACACGATCCGCCCATGCCGCAGCGTCGGGCTCGTGCGTGACCATGACGACGGACTGGCCCAGCTCGTCAACCGAAGTGCGCAGGAACTGGAGGATGTCGGCGGTGGCCGACGAGTCCAGGTTGCCTGTCGGTTCGTCCGCGAAGACGACATCGGGGGATCCCACCATCGCCCGCGCACATGCGACACGCTGCTGCTGGCCGCCGGACAGCTCTGTGGGCCGATGTTCGAGGCGATCGCCCAAGCCCACCGTCTCGACGACCTGATCGAAGCGTTCCCTGTCGATCTCGCGTCCCGCGATCGTTGCCGGCAGGGTGATGTTCTCCCGGGCGTTGAGGGTCGGGACGAGGTTGAAGGACTGGAAGATGAAACCGATGTGGTCTCGCCTGAGCTTCGTCAGCTCGGACTCCTTCATCGAGGTGACTTCCTTGCCGTCGATCGTGACAGTGCCGGACGTTGCCGCCTCGAGACCGACGATGCAGTGCATGAGGGTGGACTTGCCGGAGCCGGAGGGCCCCATGATCGCCGTCAGCTCCCCCCGCCCGATATCGAGATCGATGCCGCGCAGGGCCGGCACGAGAGTGCTTCCCCTCCCGAAAGTCTTCGTCAGGGCACGGACGGTCACGACCGGGTCCGAGATCGGGGCGAGAGTACGTGTGAATGCTGTGGACATGGTGTCTCCTCATGGGCTGTCGCTTCAGTCAACCAGCCTCGTACGTCAGGTGGGAATAGGGGAACACCCCGATATTTCCCCGATGAGTGGGTCTACCCGAGGGGGTTCTCAACCCAGGGTGTGGTGCCGCGACGTTGAAGCGCGGTGAAACGGTAGGAGATGCCGGTCGATGACGTGTGCCAACCCCGTTCTGGATCCGCCCCGACGATCTCCCACTCGGGGGCGTCCGCAGAGAACCAGTCGGGCAGGACGGGAGCGAAAGCATCCGCCCCTGGCACGTCGACGTCAATGTCGGTGACGACAAGACCGTCCACGTAGGGGAGTGCTTCTTCATAGACCTGGGCACCGCCGATGATCCACGCGAACTGGCCCTCGACACGTGCTCGAGCATCGTCGAGGGATGCGGCCGTTTCACAGCCAGGAAACTCCAGGCTCGACCTTGTGAGGACGATGTTGCGTCGGCCCGGGAGCGGACGGTACTTCTCCCCGAGAGAATCGTAGGTAGCGCGTCCCATGATGACCGGGTGTCCGAGCGTCATGCGCTTGAAGTGCGCGAAATCCTCCGGCACGCTCCAGGCCATGCGTCCGCCGCGGCCGATCGCACGGTCGTGTCCCTGCGCCCATATCGCCGCGAGCGTCATACCGCCACCGGGGCCTTGATCGCAGGATGATGCTCGTAGCCGATCGTCGCGATGTCCTCCATCGCATAGTCGAAGATCGAAGCAGCTTTCGTCAGGGACAGGCGCGGGAACGGATACGGGTCCCGGCTGAGCTGCTCGGTGACCTGGGTGACGTGATTGTCATAGATGTGGCAGTCCCCGCCCGTCCAGATAAACTCGCCCACCTCGAGGCCGGTCTGCTGCGCGACCATATGCGTCAGTAGGGCATAGGAGGCGATATTGAAGGGCACGCCCAGGAAGAGGTCCGCGCTGCGCTGGTAGAGCTGGCAGGACAGTTTTCCGTCCGCGACATAGAACTGGAAGAGTGCGTGGCACGGCTGCAGTGCCATCGCGTCGAGGTCGGCAACGTTCCAGGCGGAGACGACGAGCCGGCGAGAATCCGGGTTGCTGCGAATCTCCCGGATCAGCCGCTCGATCTGATCGATGTGCCGACCATCCGGGGTGGGCCAGGACCGCCACTGGTAGCCGTATACGGGGCCAAGCTCCCCGGACTCATCCGCCCACTCGTCCCAAATGGTGATGCCGTTGCGGCGAAGCCAATCGATATTCGTCGAGCCCTGGAGGAACCACAGGAGCTCACCCTTGACGGCTTTCATGGCGACAAACTTCGTCGTGATACGAGGGAAGCCCTCGGCGAGATCGAATCGCATCTGATGCCCGAACACGGACCGAGTGCCGGTTCCGGTGCGATCGGACTTGTGTGTGCCGTTCTCGAGAACATGACGGAGGAGATCTTCGTAGGACGTATTCACTCCACCAGTCTAGGGCAGACCGCCCCTAACGGTACCAGCCGGTCTAGCGCTCTGCGCGAAACCCGCACGGGGAAAGGGAGCGGCCCCGAGGAATGCTCGGGGCCGCGTCTTCGCGTCAGGCGTCGATCGTCTTGCGATCGTCCGGGGTGTTGACCGAGATCTTCCGAGGCTTGGCCTCTTCCGCGACAGGGAACGTCAGCGTGAGGACACCGCCCGAGTAGTCGGCCTTGATCTTGTCGACCGCGACGCCGTAGCCGAGGGTGAGCTGGCGTGCGAACGTGCCGGTCGGCCGTTCCTTCGTCAACCACTCGACCTCGCCCTCGCGGCCCTTGCGCTCCGCTCGAACGGTCAGCGTCCTGTCGTCGATGTCGATATCGATCGTTGCCGGGTCAACGCCGGGCAGATCGAGTTCGGCCACGTACTCATCGCCGGTCCGCACGAGATCCATCGGCATGCCGGGCACCGTGGGGCGCGTGAAGGACGAGGAGAACAGACGCTCGAGATCCTGGAACGGGTCATTCATCTTTGCCATGATTACCACTCTTTCAATCACTCAAGTCCGCGTTTCGGACTTCCTGACATCATTATGCAAATGGCTTCGAGTCATGTCAACCAAACTTGAGTGACATTCGCTCAAGGTGAAGCAGGTGTGATGGAGGGGGGGCAAGACGAAGCCCCGCCGTTGCGGGCTTCGCAATGGCGGGGCTTCGGAGGTTTCGCCTTATTCGAGCGGGCCTGAGTTCTCGTCTCGCGGGACATGCTTGAGGACGTGGCGGGACTCTGCCGTCGCATCGAGCGTCCTCTTCACGGTGCACGACCGTTCGATCGCCTCGTCGATCTTCCGCTGCAGGGCGAGCAGCTCATCCTGACCGAGATCGGCGAGATCGATGGAGAACGTCGTATTGATCGCGGAGTATCGATTCTCTTCAGCTACCTTGTCCGGTTCGACGTCGAGGGTGACGTGTACGTCCTCCCCGAGCGCGTACGTCAGCCTGTGATCGATGGAGAGGCCCGCGCACGTGGCCGCGGCCAGTTGGAGGAGCTCCCCGGGAGAGAAGACCTCAGGAGCGGCAGGATCACCGATCTTGACGATCGCGCCGCGATCGTTCGTCGCGATCCATTCGCGGACCCCGGTACGGATCGCTTTCATCTGGCCGCCAGGAGCGAGTTGACGATCCGGTGATCGGCGGCGAGGACAGCATCGACCTTGCTGGCCGCGAGCTGTTCGAGCTTCGACCCGATGAAGGGGATCGAGACCTTGACATCGCCCTCGAACGTCGACAGCGTCGTCTCTCCCTGCGCGATGAGTGTCTGGGTGAGTCTGATCGTGACTGGCAGTGACCCGACGTCGACCGTGAACGACGCTGTCGCACGCTCCGGCCCCCGCCCGTCCCACACCTGGGTGATCGTGACGACCGTCGTGCGGCTGACAAGTTTACGCGCCTTGTCGGGGAGCTTCTCGGCGGGCACCGTCACGACCGTGACGGCTTCGGGCGCCGTGTGCTCCTTCGTCAGGGTGTGCTCGGGATGATCCAAGCCGCCGGCTTTCGCTCGCGCAGAGGCGAGATCGCTGGAGACGAGGACACCGAGGACCGTCTCCAGATCAGCGTGATAGGTAATACTTCGCTCGACGTGCATGTGTTCTCCTGTCGCGACGGATAGGCTGACCATGTGCCAACACTTTCCAACATGATAAAGCAGGCGGGGACCTTGACGAGCGACGAGATTGAGCACATCCATCATCTCGCCGGTGACTGGCATCCCCTAGCCGATGTCTCCTTTTCCGATCTCTTCCTCATCCTCCAGACGAACGATGGGGGGAGCATCATCGCTGCCCACTGCCGTCCAGCAACCGCCGCAACGATCGAAGACGACGACGTTGTGGGAACAGCGGCTCCAGCCGAGGTGAATGATGAGATCCAGCAGTGCTTCGCCACCGGGGAGCGGCGCAGCTTCAACGGTGAGGGGCTCAAGTTCCAGTTCGTGCCGGTCGCTCCCAAGTCAGGGAAAGTCATTGCCGTGCTCGCGGTGGTGACGATGGCGGTGGCGGACCGGGTGCCCGATCAGGTCCAGACGAATTACACGACAATCACCGACTCGCTTCTGTCGATGATCTCCCGCGGCGAATTTCCGGCCGAGGACGCCCCATCGAACTTCCGGCACGGCACCCCCAGGGTCTCCGATGGTCTCATCCATCTCGACGCCGACGGCGTCGTCCTGTATGCCTCGCCCAACGCCAGCTCAGCCTTCCATCGCCTCGGCGTCCCCCGGCTCCTGCCGGGTACCGTCCTCGCCGAAACCGTCACCGTCATCATGGAGTACTCGACAAGCGTCGACGAGATGCTCCCGGTCGTCATCATGGGGCGCGGAACGTGGATCACCGAACTGGAATCCCGCGGCGTGGTCGTGTCGCTCCGTGCCATTCAGCTCACGGACAGGGGTGTCCGCACCGGCGCTATGCTGCTGTGCCGGGACGTGACGGAGCTTCGTCGTTCAGAGCGCGAACTCATGACGAAGGACGCGATGATCCGGGAGATCAATCACCGTGTGAAGAACAATCTGCAGACGGTCTCGGCTCTCCTGAGGCTTCAATCCCGCAGGACGACCGACCCTGGAGCGAAGCAGAGCCTGGATGATGCTCAGCGTCGTATCTACACCATCTCGATGGTGCATGAGGCTCTCGCGCGGACCGGTGCCGACACGGTCGACTTCGATGAGACCTTCAGCCGGCTCATGAGGCTCGCCGCGGGAGTCGCGGCAACGGGCCAACAGGTGCGGACCACGTTCGAGGGCTCCTTCGGCAAAGTCCATGCCGAAGAGGCGACATCGCTCGCGGTGGTGCTCAACGAGATCGTGACCAACGCGGTCGAGCACGGCCTGAAGGGCCGCGATGGCACGATCACGGTTCGAGCGGAGCGGGACAACGACCAGCTCGACATCCTCATCGTCGACGACGGCGTGGGGATCAAGTCCGGAGAGCGCGGCAGCGGGCTTGGAACCCAGATCGTCGAAACGATGATCAAGTCTGACCTTTTGGGGAGCATCTCCTGGAATCCCGGAGACGAAGGCGGGACCGTCGTCAAGGTTCATGCGCAGATGAGGAAACGCGACTAAAAAAGCGGGACTAGGAAAAGGAGGAGAGGCGACCAGATGGTCGCCTCTCCTGTGCCGATTCTCAGCCGCTTATATGTTCTAGGAGGCTCTGCGTGCTCGTGCCGTGCGGCGCTTGAGCGAACGGCGCTCCTCTTCGGACATGCCGCCCCACACGCCAGCATCCTGGCCTGTCTCGAGCGCCCACTTGAGGCACACATCGCGGACGTCGCACCTGTGGCAGACAGCCTTCGCCTGCTCAACCTGAGCGAGAGCGGGACCGGAGTTGCCGATCGGGAAGAACAGCTCGGGGTCCTCTGTCAGACATGCTGCGCGATGGCGCCAATCCATAGATAATCGTCTCCTTATGCCGACGAATCAAACGTCGGATGAACATCTAGTTCATTACCTTGTCACGCGGATCGCGAACGGTAAAGGGTTTTGAGGGGAGTCCCTCCGGTGCTGTCTGTCACAGGCTCCCAGGTAGTATGAACGCATGCGCGAACGGAATCTGATGCGGACCGAAATCCTTGCCGCCCTTGGGGTAGCCCTCGAAGCGCTCCTCCTCGGAGCATGGTCGATAACAGTGCTGGTCTCGGGCCTGACGGGGGAGCGTGTCGTCACCCAAGACGGCAGCGAAACGACCCTTGGCGCCTTCATGTTCGTCGTCGCACTCATGCTTGCCGGGATCTCGTTCGCGGTCTGGCGGGAGGTCCGGTGGGCGACAGGCCCCGCCATCACCCTCCAGGTCCTCCTCATCGGCGGCGCCGTCATATCGACCGACTTCCTGTCACTCCCGATCATCACGATCATCATTCTCTACGCGATCGCCGTGTCCCTTGCTCTGATCAAGATCCGTCGCGCACAGTTCCTTGACGGACCAGAGGCGATCTGACCAACGTTCAGCACACGACCCGGTCCGGTGGAATCTCCACAATATTCTCGGGGCCGTTGACCCCCACCCTGCCCACGTCTGGGGCGACAGGGCGAGCCGCAAGAGCAGGATCGGGATGGGACAGGATCTCGAGAGCCGAGTCGACGTCCTCCGCACAGGGGTCGAGCCATGGCGCGAAGTCGTCACGGTCGAGGATAACCGGGATGCGGTCGTGAATGTCCGCCAACTGGTCGGCCGCACGAGTCACGATCGTCGTGCTCAGCAGCCACTCGTCTCCGTCCTTCCACCAGGCATAGAGGCCGGCGAAGGCGAGCGGCAGACCGTCACGCCTCGAGATGAAATACGGCTGCTTCCTCTCCCCGTCACGCTTCCACTCGTAGTATCCGTCGGCGGGCACGAGGCAGCGGCGCTTCTTCAGCGACGGGGCGAAAGAACGCTTCTCGGCAATCGTCTCCGCCCGCGCATTGATCATCTTCACCGAGAACGACGTGTCCTTCGACCACGGTGGAACGAGACCCCAATGAGCGAGATGAGCCTCCCTCGTCTTGTCGGGGCGCTGCACGATGATGGGAACACCTGTCGTAGGGGCAACATTCCAGTTCGCAGGACGTTCCGCGACAGCATCGGTGATGAGGTCAAGGTCGAACAGGCCCGGCTGCTCATCGAGCCTCGTGAACGTCGCATATCGGCCACACATACGCATACTCTAATGGAGTCGAGAGATGAAACGCAGAGCAAGCTCGGCCCTCCGCCGCGAAGCCCGCTCGAACCGTTGGCGCTAAGCTAAGCCCGTGACCACGCACGAATTCTCGGAAGCTCTCGCCCGCTGGCAGGAGCTCGCAGACATCCTTGCCCCAGCCCAGGCCGCCTACTACCGGGACGAGCGAGGCGAATCGCCGATCTCCGACGCCGAATACGACAGCCTCATGAGGGAACTGAGGGGACTCGAAGAACAGTACCCGCAGCTCAACACCCAAGACTCTCCCTCGCGCAATGTCGGCAGCGTGATCGATGAGGGCGCTCGCGGTGTCGAGGGCTCGGACTCTCCTGCCGCGTTCTCGCCCGTCGTCCACCGCGAACGCATGTATTCCCTCGAGGATGCGTTCGACACGGCCGAGGTCAGGGCATGGTTCGAGCGGGTGGCCCGCGAGGAGGGAACGGATGCCTTCTCGATCGATGTCGTCTGCGAGGCGAAGATCGACGGTCTGGCCGTCAACCTCCGCTACGAAGATGGGGTCCTCGTGCAGGCGGCGACTCGAGGGGATGGCACGACAGGGGAGGATGTGACGGCGAATGTGCGGACCATATCGGCCGTTCCGGAGAAGCTGAGCGGCGCTGGATGGCCGAGCCTCATCGAAGTTCGCGGAGAGGTCTTCATCCCGCTGGAGGAGTTCGCCGTGTTCAACCGCAGGCTCGAAGAGGAGGGCGTGAGGCAGTTCGCCAACCCCAGGAACGCGGCCGCCGGTTCGCTGAGGCAGAAGGATCCCGCGGTCACTGCGACACGTCCACTGTCCTTCATCGCCCACGGCATCGGAGCGGTCGAGGGCACGGGAGTGGATGATGGTGATCAGGCGGAGGTCTACGAGCGTCTCGCCTCGTGGGGGCTGCCGGTTTCCCCATACACGGAGCGCGTCAGCGGGCTGGATGAGGCGCTGGCCTACATCGAACGTCTGGGAGAGCGCAAGCGGTCCCTGATCCACGGTGTCGACGGTGCGGTGATCAAGGTTGCCAGCAGGGCCATGCAACGAGAACTGGGGCATACCTCGCGGGTGCCGCGATGGGCGGTGGCATACAAGTATCCTCCGGAGGAGGTGCACACCAAGCTTCTCGATATCCGCGTCCAGATCGGCCGCACGGGGCGGGCGACTCCGTTCGCGATCATGGAGCCGGTTCTCGTCGACGGGTCGACCGTCTCGCAGGCAACGCTCCACAACCCTTCGGAGGTGGCACGCAAAGGCGTCCTGTTGGGCGACACTGTCGTCCTGCGCAAGGCAGGCGACATCATCCCCGAGGTCGTCGCACCCGTCTATGTGTTGCGCACGGGAGAGGAGAGAGAGTGGGTCATGCCATCCCACTGTCCCGACTGCGGTTCGCTCCTGGCTCCCAGCAACGAGGGAGAAGCGGACTGGCGGTGCCCCAACACCCGTTCCTGCCCGGCCCAGCTGACGGAGCGTCTCGCCCACGTGGGGTCGAGAGGAGCTCTCGACATCGAAGCGCTCGGAGCCGAAACGGCCCTCATGCTGACGAACCCCGATGCGAGACGACCGGCGGCCCTAGCCGCGCTCATAGCGGGACGAACACTCCTCATCGACGGCAAAGCCGTCACCCTCGACAGCAGGGCTGGACAGGCCGCGATCGCGGAGCACGGGGAACCGGCACCGGGCGAGACGAATCCGGATCTGCTTGCTGCGCTCGGGATACCGCCCGAGCAGAAACCGGTCCTCGAGAACGAGGCAGGCCTGTTCGACCTGACGGCGGACGATCTCAGGGACGTCTACGTCTGGAGCGAGCGAAAGGTCAAGGGCGTCTTCGAGGGCGACTACCGCTATGCGAGAGCCGCGTGGACGAAAGAGATCGTCAAGGGCGGGGTCGTCACGAAGGAATCCGTTCCGTCGAAGACGACCGAGCTGCTCCTGCGAGAGATCGATGCCGCGAAGTCGAAAGAGCTGTGGCGCAAGATCGTTGCCCTGTCCATCCGCCACGTCGGACCAACCGCCGCACGAGCGCTCGCTGCTCGTTTCGGCTCCCTTGATGCGATTGTGGAAGCCAGTGTCGACGATCTCGCGCAGACCGACGGTGTCGGCCGAGTCATCGCCGAGTCTGTGACCCGCTGGTTCGAGATCGATTGGCACCGCGACATCGTCGAGCGGTGGAGAGCGGCAGGGGTGTCGTGGGAGGACGACGCGTCCGAGGAGCTGCCTAAGACTCTGGAAGGACTCACCATTGTCGCCACCGGGAGCCTGGAGAACTACACGCGCGACTCCGTCAAGGAAGCGATCCTTGCGCGTGGCGGCAAAGCATCCGGGTCCGTCTCCAAGAACACGGACTATGTCGTCGTCGGCGCCAATGCCGGGTCGAAGGCGACGAAAGCGGAAGAGCTGGGCGTCACCATTCTCGATGAGGAACAGTTCACCGCTCTGCTCGAGGCCGGGCCCGGCGCGCTGACCTGATGATCTGACTTTAGAGGATGACACCGAGTGGACGGAGGATCCTCTCGAGCACTCGGGCGAGTCGGTGGCGGTTCTCCCACTCCTCGCTCGTGAGCTCGCGCGAGTTCGTGAGGTCGAGGTGGAAGATCTTCTCGAGCTTCTCCGCGAGCGAGGCGGAATAGATCTCCACATTGATCTCGTAGTTCCCGCGCATGGAGAGGGCGTCCAGGTTCGCAGTGCCGACTGTTGACCACTCCCCGTCGACCGTCATCGTCTTCGAGTGCACCATCGCGCCCTGATAGAGGAAGATGCGCACTCCAGCGTCGAGGAGACCCTTATAGGATGGTCTGCCCGCCCAGTCCGCGACGATGTGATTGGAGTATTCGGGGATGAGGACCCTGACATCAACCCCACGAGCGGCGGCCGCAATCAAGGCTTCCTGCAGATCCCTGTCCGGGATGAAGTAGCCCATCGTGATCCACGCATGCGACCCTGCCCTGTCGAGTGCGCCGAGATAGAGGGACCTGATCGGGTAGGAGAGGCGAACGGGGAGATTCTGCACGGCGCGCACGCGGGAGTTCCACTCGGGGGTGCCGCGATCAGTGAGGCGCTTCTCGCCTCGGGGGCGATGAGCGTTCCACATGTCGACGAACGCATTCTCCAGCTCCCACGTCTGTGGCCCTGTGAGCCGCACGTGAGTATCACGCCAATGATCGGCATAGAGGCTGCCGATGTTGTAGCCGCCCACGAAAGAGATCTCCGAATCCACAATGAGGAGCTTCCGATGATCGAGGCCCGAGTGCCGGATAAAACCGGTCATGCGGCCCGGCTGGACAAACGGAAAGCGCAGCACGTGAAGGTTGTCGATCTCAGGGAAATGTCGGAACCGTGGATCCTGGTTGAGATTGCCGAACACGTCCACGATGACGTAGGTCGCCACGCCGCGTTTCGCTGCCGCGATGATCGCCTCACGGAAGGCGATGCCGACCTCGTCGGCCTTCCAGATATATGTCTCGAAATAGACGGACGTCTGGGCCGAGTTGATGGCGTCGAGCATATCGGCGTAGAGATCGCGCCCGAACGTATAGGTCGTGACTTCCGTATTCGCCACATCAGCATGCTTGGGCATGAAGTGGGGAAACTCCCCCGTGGGCGGCTCGCGACGCTTGCGCCTCTCATCGACCGCCGTCACCACACTCACGGCGGCGACCTGGAGCGCGAAGGACACGGTGAGTCCAACCTTGATGCCGTGCCACAGACGACCAACTGACGGCATGGGGAGTCTTCTCATGCACCGAATTGTACGTGGCGCCACGTGCTCCTTGTTACGGAACGTTGGATCACGCCACTGCGGCACGCGTATTAGACTGTCACCATGTCGTCTATATCTACCGCCGAGGTCGCCCGCGTGGCGGCACTCGCCCGCATTGCCCTGACCGAGGAGGAGATCGAACGCTTCTCCGGCGAACTGGCCGTCGTGGCCGACGCAGTAGCAGCAGTCTCCGAAGTCGCTACCCCCGATATTCCCGCCACGTCGCACCCGATTCCGCTGACGAACGTCATGCGCGACGACGTAGTCGTCGACTGCCTCGACCCGGCAGAGTTCCTGGCGCAGGCACCCGCGAGCGAGGACGGCAAGTTCCTCGTTCCCCAGATCCTTGGGGAGGAAGCATGAACGGCCTGCTTCTCAAGTCCGCCACAGAGCTGGCGGATCTCCTCGCGGCGGGAGAGATCACCTCGGTTGAACTCACCCGGGCAAGCCTCGATCGAATCAGGGAGCTCAACCCGACGATCAACGCTTTCCTCCATGTCGACGAAGAAGGGGCACTGGCAACAGCCCGCGATGTTGACGCCCGGCGTGCCGAGGGCGAAGCGCTCGGCCGTCTCGCCGGCATTCCGATCGCCATCAAGGACAACCTCGTCATGAAGGGCGTACCCACGACGTGCGGCTCGAAGATGCTCGACGGCTGGCGTCCGCCCTACGACGCGACGGTCGTGACACGCGTCCGTGAAGCAGGCATGCCCATCGTCGGCAAGACAAACATGGACGAATTCGCCATGGGCTCCTCGACAGAGTATTCAGCTTTCGGTGCGACCAAGAACCCGTGGGATGTCGAACGGATCCCGGGCGGCTCAGGCGGCGGCAGCGCCGCGGCAGTCGCGGCATTCATGGTTCCTCTCGCGCTGGGCTCTGACACCGGCGGCTCCATCCGTCAGCCCGGCTCCGTCACGGGTACGGTCGGTGCGAAGCCGACCTACGGGGCAGTGTCCCGTTACGGCCTCATCGCCATGGCTTCCTCCCTTGACCAGGTCGGCCCCGTCGCGAGGACGGTGGCGGATGCTGCCGCCCTCCAAGAAGTGATCGGGGGGCACGACGAACTCGACTCGACGTCGCTCGACGCACCCGTCCCTCATCTCGAGGATCTCGTCAACGCGGTCGGTGCGGACCGTATCAAGGGCATGAAGATCGGTGTCGTCGAACAGATGATGACCGACGGCTTCGAGCCGGGAGTGCGATCCGAGTTCGAAGCGGCAGTCGATCGTCTCGAGGCAGCCGGGGCCGAGATCGTCACAGTCTCCTGTCCTTCGTTCGAATATGCTCTTGCGGCGTACTACCTGATCATGCCAGCCGAGGTCTCATCGAACATGGCACGTTTCGACGGCATGCGCTTCGGTCTTCGCGCCGAGCCCGAGTCGGGCCCCATCACGGCCGAGCGTGTCATGGCGGAAAGCCGCGGACAAGGCTTCGGTGACGAGGTGAAGCGTCGCATCATCCTCGGAACCCACGTCCTGTCGGCCGGCTATTTCGATGCCTACTACGGTTCGGCGCAGAAGGTCCGCACGCTTGTCCAACGTGACCTCGAGCAGGCCTTCGCCTCGGTCGACGTCCTCGTGACCCCGACATCGCCCACGACGGCATTCAAGTTCGGGGAGAAGATCGACGACCCGATGGCGATGTACCTCAACGACCTGGCCACGATTCCCGCGAACCTGGCCGGCATTCCCGGCATCTCCGTGCCCTGCGGCCTCTCGGAAGGCCTGCCGGTCGGATTCCAGATTCTCGCACCCGTTCACCGAGACGACCTCATGTACGAGGTGGCCGCCGCGGTCGAGGCCGGCGCCGGGGATATTCCAGGCTCGTGCCCCGCCAAAGATTGGAAGGACAACTGATGTCTCAGCTACTCGAATTCGACGAGGTCGCCCAACGTTTCGACCCCGTTCTCGGCATCGAAGTCCACGTCGAGCTGGGCACGAAGACGAAGATGTTCGACGGCGCGCCCAACGAGTTTGGCGGAGCCCCGAACGCACACGTGACGCCCTCTTCTCTCGGCCTGCCGGGATCGCTCCCGGTCGTGAACCGAAAAGCGGTCGAATATGCGATCAAGATCGGCTTGGCACTCAACTGCTCCATCGCCGAATCCTGCCGCTTCGCCAGGAAGAACTACTTCTATCCCGACCTGACGAAGAACTTCCAGACCTCCCAGTTCGATGAGCCGATCGCCTTCGATGGTTGGGTGGATGTCAAACTCGACGACGGCGAGACCGTGCGCGTCGAGATCGAGCGCGCCCACATGGAGGAGGACGCGGGCAAGAACAGCCATGTCGGCGGCAATGGTCGGATCCAGGGTGCAGACTATTCCCTCGTCGACTACAACCGTGCCGGTGTGCCCCTCGTCGAGATCGTCACCCGCCCCATTCCCAACGTGGGAGATCGCGCCCCCGAGGTCGCGGCGGCATACGTTCGTACTCTGCGCGACATCTTCCGGGCCCTCGACGTGTCCGAGGCTCGCATGGAGCGCGGCAATGTCCGTGCCGACATCAACATCTCCCTCCGCGATAGTCCTGAATCCCCGCTGGGGACCCGCACCGAAACGAAGAACGTCAACTCGTTCACGGCAATCGAGCAGGCCGTGACGTACGAGATGAGGAGACAGGGCACCATCCTCAGCCAGGGCGGCACCATCGTCCAGGAGACGCGTCACTTCCATGACGAGGACGGCAGCACATCAGCGGGCCGCGAGAAGTCGGATGCTGAGGATTACCGCTACTTCCCCGAACCGGATCTCGTTCCCGTCGCACCGTCGCGCGAATGGGTCGAGGAGATCCGTGCTTCCCTGCCCGAGTTGCCGCACGCCAAGCGTGATCGGCTTCAGAAGGAGTGGGGACTGTCCGACCTCGAGCTCCGCGATCTCGTCAACGCGCAAGCGCTCGATATTGTCGAGGAGACAGTCAAGGCGGGCGCAACTCCGCAGGCCGCCCGCAAATGGTGGTCGGGTGTCATCGCCCGCTACTGCAACGAGCAGGGCATCACGCTCGACGAAGCACCTGTCACGGCCGCGGACATCGCCGAGCTCGATGGACTGGTCCAGTCCGGAAAGCTGAACGACAAGCTGGCACGCCAGGCCCTCGAGGGCACCCTTGCAGGGGAGGGCACTCCCGCACACGTCGCGGCAACCCGCGGGCTGGAGATCGTCTCCGACGATTCGGCCCTCGAGAAGGCAGTCGATGAGGCGATGGCAGCACATCCCGATGTTGTCGAGAAGATTCGCGGCGGTAAGACCCAGGCGGCTGGCGCTCTCGTCGGTGCAGTCATGAAGCTGACGCGGGGCCAGGCCGACGCCGCAAAGGTTCGGGAGATCATCCTGTCCCGCATCTAACCCGGCGATCGCAGCGAAAACGGAACCCTCCGGGGTTCCGTTTTTGCTGTTTCTGGGGTGTTTGTGCTGGTGGGGGTGGGTTGGTGTTGAGGGTCACGTGGTTGTGGTTTGACGGGGTTGGTTGTGGGGGCCTAGATTTATCAAGTTGCTTCCGGCGAGTTCGGGAGGGATGCCTCTGGGCTTGTGGGTCTGGTTGGGTGTGGGTGGTTCGGATCACATGGTTTGAATTTGTCTGGCTCGGCTGGGTGTGCTAAGGTAGAGAGGTTGCTCCGCGAGAGATTGTTGTTTGATGGTCTTTGGCTGTGGGTTGCTGGTTTTGAATCTCAATAGTGTGTCGTTTTTTATTATTTGATTGATTTTGTTTTGTTTTTTATGGAGCTGTTTCAGCTTTTCTGTAAAGGTTTTTACGGAGAGTTTGATCCTGGCTCAGGACGAACGCTGGCGGCGTGCTTAACACATGCAAGTCGAACGATGATGCTCACAGCTTGCTGTGGGTGGATTAGTGGCGAACGGGTGAGTAACACGTGAGTAACCTGCCCCCTTCTTCGGGATAAGCTTGGGAAACTGGGTCTAATACCGGATATTCAACTTCTGTCGCATGGTGGTTGTTGGAAAGATTTATTGGTGGGGGATGGGCTCGCGGCCTATCAGCTTGTTGGTGGGGTAGTGGCCTACCAAGGCGTCGACGGGTAGCCGGCCTGAGAGGGTGACCGGCCACACTGGGACTGAGATACGGCCCAGACTCCTACGGGAGGCAGCAGTGGGGAATATTGCACAATGAGCGAAAGCTTGATGCAGCGACGCCGCGTGAGGGATGACGGCTTTCGGGTTGTAAACCTCTTTCGGCAGGGAACAAGTCCAGGTTTTGGCCTGGTTGAGGGTACCTGCATAAGAAGCGCCGGCTAACTACGTGCCAGCAGCCGCGGTAATACGTAGGGCGCGAGCGTTGTCCGGAATTATTGGGCGTAAAGAGCTCGTAGGCGGCTTGTCGCGTCTGCTGTGAAAACGCGGGGCTTAACCCCGCGCTTGCAGTGGGTACGGGCAGGCTTGAGTGTAGTAGGGGAGACTGGAATTCCTGGTGTAGCGGTGGAATGCGCAGATATCAGGAGGAACACCGATGGCGAAGGCAGGTCTCTGGGCTATAACTGACGCTGAGGAGCGAAAGCATGGGGAGCGAACAGGATTAGATACCCTGGTAGTCCATGCCGTAAACGTTGGGCACTAGGTGTGGGGACCTTTGGTTTCTGCGCCGTAGCTAACGCATTAAGTGCCCCGCCTGGGGAGTACGGCCGCAAGGCTAAAACTCAAAGGAATTGACGGGGGCCCGCACAAGCGGCGGAGCATGCGGATTAATTCGATGCAACGCGAAGAACCTTACCAAGGCTTGACATACACTGGAAGACTGCAGAGATGTGGTTGCCTTCGGGCTGGTGTACAGGTGGTGCATGGTTGTCGTCAGCTCGTGTCGTGAGATGTTGGGTTAAGTCCCGCAACGAGCGCAACCCTTGTCTCGTGTTGCCAGCATTTAGTTGGGGACTCACGAGAGACTGCCGGGGTTAACTCGGAGGAAGGTGGGGACGACGTCAAATCATCATGCCCCTTATGTCTTGGGCTTCACGCATGCTACAATGGCCGGTACAGAGGGTTGCGATGTCGTAAGGCGGAGCGAATCCCTTAAAGCCGGTCTCAGTTCGGATTGGGGTCTGCAACTCGACCCCATGAAGTCGGAGTCGCTAGTAATCGCAGATCAGCAACGCTGCGGTGAATACGTTCCCGGGCCTTGTACACACCGCCCGTCACGTCACGAAAGTTGGCAACACCCGAAGCCCGTGGCCCAACCTTTTTGGGGGAGCGGTCGAAGGTGGGGTTGGCGATTGGGACGAAGTCGTAACAAGGTAGCCGTACCGGAAGGTGCGGCTGGATCACCTCCTTTCTAGGGAGAATTTTTTCCCGAAATCCATGCGATCATGTCACGCCTGCGTTTGTGGGTGGTGGTTGTGTGGTGGCGATGTTCCTGCCGATGGGATAGTGGGTGGCGCCTGCTTGAATGGTTGCTCGGAATGGAATCGGTTGTGTGGTAGGAAACGGCATGCTGTTGGGGTTTGGGGTTAGCAGCCCTGGTTGCTCTGTCATGTGGGTGCACTGTTGTGGTGTGTTTGTGTGATGTGGGTGGGTTGTTTGGTAACTGTATAGTGGACGCGAGCATCTTTGGTTTGTGTGAATCGAAGAGTTCTTTAATGTTGTGAATTTTGTAGGGGCGTTCGGTGGATGCCTTGGCACTGGGAGCCGAAGAAGGACGTTGTAGCCTGCGATAAGCCTCGGGGAGTTGGCAAACGAGCTGTGATCCGAGGGTGTCCGAATGGGGAAACCTGGCCCACGTTATGGTGGGTTACCCGCACCTGAATGTATAGGGTGTGTGGGGGGAACGCGGGGAAGTGAAACATCTCAGTACCCGCAGGAAGAGATATTCCGTGAGTAGTGGTGAGCGAAAGCGGATGATGGCTAAACCGTGTGTGTGTGAGAGCTTACGGGCGTTGCGCATGCGGTGTTGTGGGAGCGTGTTTTCGGCCCTCCGTATGGGGTCGGGATGGTAGTGGTGTGATAGTTGAACCTGGTGGGAAACAGGGCCGTAGACGGTGAGAGCCCGGTAGACGAAATTGTGCTGCTATATCTGATGCGCCACCCAAGTAGCACGGGGCTCGTGGAATCTCGTGTGAATCTGCAAAGACCACTTTGTAAGCCTGAATACTCCCTAGTGACCGATAGTGAATAGTACCGTGAGGGAATGGTGAAAAGTACCCCGGGAGGGGAGTGAAATAGTACCTGAAACCGGGCGCCTACAATCCGTCAGAGCCTCCTTTGTTGGGGTGATGGCGTGCCTTTTGAAGAATGAGCCTGCGAGTTAGTGGTGTGTGGCAAGGTTAACCCGTGTGGGGTAGCCGTAGCGAAAGCGAGTCTGAATAGGGCGTTTGAGTCGCATGCTCTAGACCCGAAGCGGGGTGATCTACCCATGGGCAGGGTGAAGCACGTGTAAGAGCGTGTGGAGGCCCGAACCCACTTCAGTTGAAAATGGAGGGGATGACCTGTGGGTAGGGGTGAAAGGCCAATCAAACTCCGTGATAGCTGGTTCTCCCGAAATGCATTTAGGTGCAGCGTTGCGTGTAGCGTGCCGGAGGTAGAGCTACTGGATGGCTGATGGGCCCCACCGGGTTACTGACGTCAGCCAAACTCCGAATGCCGGTTACGTATTGCGTGGCAGTGAGACTGCGGGGGATAAGCTTCGTAGTCGAAAGGGAAACAGCCCAGACCATCGGTTAAGGCCCCTAAGCGTGTGCTAAGTGGGAAAGGATGTGCAGTTGCAGTGACAACCAGGAGGTTGGCTTAGAAGCAGCCACCCTTGAAAGAGTGCGTAATAGCTCACTGGTCAAGTGATTGTGCGCCGACAATGTAGCGGGGCTAAAGTACACCGCCGAAACCATGGCAATGAAACATTCGTGTTTTGTTGGGTAGGGGAGCGTCGTCATCGTGGTGAAGCCAGGGCGTGAGCGTTGGTGGAATGGTGACGAGTGAGAATGCAGGCATGAGTAGCGAAAGACGGGTGAGAAACCCGTCCGCCGAATGACTAAGGGTTCCAGGGCCAGGTTAATCCGCCCTGGGTTAGTCGGGACCTAAGGCGAGGCCGACAGGCGTAGTCGATGGACAACCAGTTGATATTCTGGTGACCGGCGAAATACCGTCCAATGCTGAGGTGAGGGATACTAACCATCCAAACCATCACGTCTTCCTTCGGGTTGGTGTGGTGGTGCGCGTGGGACCTGATCTTACGGTAGGCAAGCGTATTAACAGGGGTGACGCAGAGAGGTAGTACCGCGTGTCTTATGGCTTGGCACGTTTAAGGACGCAGCCCGTTTCCTAGGCAAATCCGGGGAACGTGAAGGGTGAGGTCTGATGATGACCCCTTGATTGGGGGAAGTAGGGTGATCCTGTACTGTCTAGAAAAGCCTCGACGCGAGGTATGAGCCGCCCGTACCCGAAACCGACACAGGTAGTCAGGTAGAGAATACTAAGGCGATCGAGAGAATCGTGGTTAAGGAACTCGGCAAAATGCCCCCGTAACTTTGGAAGAAGGGGGACCTGAACCTTGAAACCCCATGCGGGTTAGGGGTGAGGGTCGCAGAGACCAGGGAGAAGCGACTGTTTATCAAAAACACAGGTCCGTGCGAAGTCGTAAGACGATGTATACGGACTGACGCCTGCCCGGTGCTGGAAGGTTAAGAGGACTGGTTAGCATACTTTGTGTGCGAAGCTAGGAATTTAAGCCCCAGTAAACGGCGGTGGTAACTATAACCATCCTAAGGTAGCGAAATTCCTTGTCGGGTAAGTTCCGACCTGCACGAATGGCGTAACGACTTCTCCGCTGTCTCAACCACGAACTCGGCGAAATTGCACGACGAGTAAAGATGCTCGTTACGCGCAGCAGGACGGAAAGACCCCGGGACCTTTACTATAGCTTGGTATTGGTGTTCGGTACGGCTTGTGTAGGATAGGTGGGAGACTGTGAAGCATTCACGCTAGTGGGTGTGGAGTCATTGTTGAAATACCACTCTGGTCGTATTGCACATCTAACCTCGGACCATGATCTGGTTCAGGGACAGTGCCTGGTGGGTAGTTTAACTGGGGCGGTGCCTCCTAAATGGTAACGGAGGCGCTCAAAGGTTCCCTCAGCCTGGTTGGTAATCAGGTGGCGAGTGCAAGTGTACAAGGGAGCTTGACTGTGAGACTGACAAGTCGAGCAGGTGCGAAAGCAGGAACTAGTGATCCGGCGGTGGCTTGTGGAAGCGCCGTCGCTCAACGGATAAAAGGTACCCCGGGGATAACAGGCTGATCCTGCCCAAGAGTTCATATCGACGGCATGGTTTGGCACCTCGATGTCGGCTCGTCGCATCCTGGGGCTGGAGTAGGTCCCAAGGGTTGGGCTGTTCGCCCATTAAAGCGGTACGCGAGCTGGGTTCAGAACGTCGTGAGACAGTTCGGTCCCTATCCGCTGCGCGCGTTGGAAACTTGAGAAGGGCTGTCCTTAGTACGAGAGGACCGGGACGGACGAACCTCTGGTGTGCCAGTTGTACCGCCAGGTGCATGGCTGGTTGGCTACGTTCGGAAGGGATAACCGCTGAAAGCATCTAAGCGGGAAGCCTGCTTCAAGATGAGGTTTCCATCCAACATTCGTGTTGGTGAAGGCCCCCTAAAGACTATGGGGTTGATAGGCCAGATGTGGAAGCACTGTAAAGTGTGGAGCTGACTGGTACTAATGGCCAAATAATTCACAACACACAATTAAACGAGCTCTGAGTTCTCATGACTTTAGCGTGTTCGCGTCCACTGTATGGTTACCATTCAAACCACCCCGGTAACCCATAACACTATATGATCGTTATGCGACCCCAAAGTTTTGGCGGTGGCTATAGCGGTGGGGAAACGCCCGGTCTCATTCCGAACCCGGTAGCTAAGCCCACCAGCGCCGATGGTACTGCACTCGGGAGGGTGTGGGAGAGTAGGACACCGCCGCCATTCAACCCCGTGAGGCCCTCCACCCGGAGGGGCCTCACACGCATACCCAAAAATTCACCAGTCCAGCTCGGTCGTGGTTCTTACCGCGGCCTGGAGCGGCAGCGTGTCGCGTCCACCTGTATACTTCGGTGCCTCGACGTCGTTTGCCGCGTGCAAGGGGGCCCGATCTGCACCCCGCTGGTGACGAGGAATGGTCACGATTTCGAGGTACGACATATGGCGACAGTTGATAGCGCGCGGCGCGAGAGTTCTTCCCGGCTCTATTGGGCGGACACGGCAAAGGCGATTGCGGTCGTCCTCGTTGTTCTCTACCACGTATCGCCGATAGCTCTTGTGTGGCTGGTCGACGGAGAGAGCCGAGGCGAGGCACTTATCGGTGAGATGAGCCGAGCTCTGCTCCCGGTCCGGATGCCGCTGTTCTTTTTCGTCTCTGGCCTTCTTGCGGTCAACGCTTTTGCCCGCCCATGGCGGGCGGTGCTCCAGAAGCGCGTGATCAATCTGCTGTGGGTGTTCGTCCTCTGGACGGTTCTCTACGCATTCCCCTATGCGTATAGTGCTGCTGCGGAAGACGTCGAGGATATCTTGCGCCGCGCACTGCTGTGGGCGGTCAACCTCTCGGGAGCCTATTGGTTCCTGCCGATGCTGGTCCTGATGTTCGTCGCCATGAAGTTGACACAAAGCGTCCATCCACGATCGTTCTCGCGGCGGCACTCGTGCTCCGCTTCGGGGCCGGTAGCATCCCGGTGACAGAGAACATCTTCCTCGAGGACGTCCGAACGACCGCCTACCGATTCTGTATGTTCTTCATCTGGTACGCCGCGGGGGCCTGCGCGACGTCGTTGGTGCCGTCGATCGTCAGTCTCTCGAGGATCCTATGGGTTCCCTTGATTCCGCTGTTCGGTGCGCTGACGTTCGTGACCCGGCAGCCAGCAATCGTCGCCGACCTGTCATTCGCGCTCAGCGTCGTCGGCATCATCATCGTCATCGGCATGGCGGAGCTGATCGCTCGTTCACCCCGGGGGCGGAAGGTCAGCCGCTATGTTGCGATGCGGACGCTGCCAATATATTTGCTCCACGCCTACATGATCGTGCTGTTGAAGTCTCGGGGCTCCGCCTGCCCGAACTGACGAGTGTCGAGGCAGCCCTTCTCGTCGCATTCATGACGGCCGGAATGACAGTTCTTTCTTGTCTTATCTGGGATCTTCTCCGCCCCCGAGCCCCGCTGCTCTTCCGTGCGCCTATGGTTCCGAACGAATCTCCGGCCCGCAGGTGATGGCACCGGAGCTCGCCGGATGGTTGGATTCCTGTTGGAGAGTCTGCTGGTGAGCGTGTTCCTACGGGTGCTTCAGTCAGCCGCTGAGCATCGCTCTTGAACTGCGATGCGTGCGGTGAGCGTGGCGGACAAGACTGGGGGACCAAAGATGGTTCCCTCGGTTGCGTCGACTATGCGGTGCTCCGGCGGCATCGACACAGACCAGCGCGAACCCGATAGGCTGCGGTGCCCACGCGCATAATGGCCTATCGGGTTCGATGCCCAACGGCCTCGGTCCCGCTCCGCCTCGTCGAGCCCGAGCACCGGGACACTGTGTTTACGTCGCCCACCTTTGATCTTTAGCGCGGACCGGGCAGAGGCTCCTATCGACAACCGAGCGATCTGGGCGATCGGACTCACCTAGAAGGACATGTGGTGAGTTCGGAACCAAGCCCGAAATCCGTACGGTCTCTCGCTCCCTCTCTCTCTCTCTCTCTCTCTCTTTCTTCATCCGAGGAAGAGAGCGGCATCAGTACCGCCGCTCGCCGGCCGTCCCAGGACTCTCCCCGGATATTCCACCGCTGCCAGCGGAGGTGCTCGAATGGGGAAGGCGTCGTGCAACGTGATCGTTCGCGATCCTCATGACACTGGACACAGTGAGGGATCATCTCCCCACGCTTACCGAGGCGACCGGGGCCGGCGATCCGTGCCATACGCGTCTGTCGGGTCCCGCTGCAGCCTTTCCGCCCCCATACTGCTGGTGATCTGGCGCACGAAACACTGCGGAAATAACGATCAACCAGCGCTGCCTAACTGACGGACGCGAAACTGTGAGCGTAAGAATCGTGCAGAAATGACCTGCTTTAAGGCGCGATTTCACGTCTTTCTGGGGTGTTTGTGCTGGTGGGGGTGGGTTGGTGTTGAGGGTCACGTGGTTGTGGTTTGACGGGGTTGGTTGTGGGGGCCTAGATTTATCAAGTTGCTTCCGGCGAGTTCGGGAGGGATGCCTCTGGGCTTGTGGGTCTGGTTGGGTGTGGGTGGTTCGGATCACATGGTTTGAATTTGTCTGGCTCGGCTGGGTGTGCTAAGGTAGAGAGGTTGCTCCGCGAGAGATTGTTGTTTGATGGTCTTTGGCTGTGGGTTGCTGGTTTTGAATCTCAATAGTGTGTCGTTTTTTATTATTTGATTGATTTTGTTTTGTTTTTTTATGGAGCTGTTTCAGCTTTTCTGTAAAGGTTTTTACGGAGAGTTTGATCCTGGCTCAGGACGAACGCTGGCGGCGTGCTTAACACATGCAAGTCGAACGATGATGCTCACAGCTTGCTGTGGGTGGATTAGTGGCGAACGGGTGAGTAACACGTGAGTAACCTGCCCCCTTCTTCGGGATAAGCTTGGGAAACTGGGTCTAATACCGGATATTCAACTTCTGTCGCATGGTGGTTGTTGGAAAGATTTATTGGTGGGGGATGGGCTCGCGGCCTATCAGCTTGTTGGTGGGTAGTGGCCTACCAAGGCGTCGACGGGTAGCCGGCCTGAGAGGGTGACCGGCCACACTGGGACTGAGATACGGCCCAGACTCCTACGGGAGGCAGCAGTGGGGAATATTGCACAATGAGCGAAAGCTTGATGCAGCGACGCCGCGTGAGGGATGACGGCTTTCGGGTTGTAAACCTCTTTCGGCAGGGAACAAGTCCAGGTTTTGGCCTGGTTGAGGGTACCTGCATAAGAAGCGCCGGCTAACTACGTGCCAGCAGCCGCGGTAATACGTAGGGCGCGAGCGTTGTCCGGAATTATTGGGCGTAAAGAGCTCGTAGGCGGCTTGTCGCGTCTGCTGTGAAAACGCGGGGCTTAACCCCGCGCTTGCAGTGGGTACGGGCAGGCTTGAGTGTAGTAGGGGAGACTGGAATTCCTGGTGTAGCGGTGGAATGCGCAGATATCAGGAGGAACACCGATGGCGAAGGCAGGTCTCTGGGCTATAACTGACGCTGAGGAGCGAAAGCATGGGGAGCGAACAGGATTAGATACCCTGGTAGTCCATGCCGTAAACGTTGGGCACTAGGTGTGGGGACCTTTGGTTTCTGCGCCGTAGCTAACGCATTAAGTGCCCCGCCTGGGGAGTACGGCCGCAAGGCTAAAACTCAAAGGAATTGACGGGGGCCCGCACAAGCGGCGGAGCATGCGGATTAATTCGATGCAACGCGAAGAACCTTACCAAGGCTTGACATACACTGGAAGACTGCAGAGATGTGGTTGCCTTCGGGCTGGTGTACAGGTGGTGCATGGTTGTCGTCAGCTCGTGTCGTGAGATGTTGGGTTAAGTCCCGCAACGAGCGCAACCCTTGTCTCGTGTTGCCAGCATTTAGTTGGGGACTCACGAGAGACTGCCGGGGTTAACTCGGAGGAAGGTGGGGACGACGTCAAATCATCATGCCCCTTATGTCTTGGGCTTCACGCATGCTACAATGGCCGGTACAGAGGGTTGCGATGTCGTAAGGCGGAGCGAATCCCTTAAAGCCGGTCTCAGTTCGGATTGGGGTCTGCAACTCGACCCCATGAAGTCGGAGTCGCTAGTAATCGCAGATCAGCAACGCTGCGGTGAATACGTTCCCGGGCCTTGTACACACCGCCCGTCACGTCACGAAAGTTGGCAACACCCGAAGCCCGTGGCCCAACCTTTTTGGGGGGAGCGGTCGAAGGTGGGGTTGGCGATTGGGACGAAGTCGTAACAAGGTAGCCGTACCGGAAGGTGCGGCTGGATCACCTCCTTTCTAGGGAGAATTTTTTCCCGAAATCCATGCGATCATGTCACGCCTGCGTTTGTGGGTGGTGGTTGTGTGGTGGCGATGTTCCTGCCGATGGGATAGTGGGTGGCGCCTGCTTGAATGGTTGCTCGGAATGGAATCGGTTTTGTGGTAGGAAACGGCATGCTGTTGGGGTTTGGGGTTAGCAGCCCTGGTTGCTCTGTCATGTGGGTGCACTGTTGTGGTGTGTTTGTGTGATGTGGGTGGGTTGTTTGGTAACTGTATAGTGGACGCGAGCATCTTTGGTTTGTGTGAATCGAAGAGTTCTTTAATGTTGTGAATTTTGTAGGGGCGTTCGGTGGATGCCTTGGCACTGGGAGCCGAAGAAGGACGTTGTAGCCTGCGATAAGCCTCGGGGAGTTGGCAAACGAGCTGTGATCCGAGGGTGTCCGAATGGGGAAACCTGGCCCACGTTATGGTGGGTTACCCGCACCTGAATGTATAGGGTGTGTGGGGGGAACGCGGGGAAGTGAAACATCTCAGTACCCGCAGGAAGAGATATTCCGTGAGTAGTGGTGAGCGAAAGCGGATGATGGCTAAACCGTGTGTGTGTGAGAGCTTACGGGCGTTGCGCATGCGGTGTTGTGGGAGCGTGTTTTCGGCCCTCCGTATGGGGTCGGGATGGTAGTGGTGTGATAGTTGAACCTGGTGGGAAACAGGGCCGTAGACGGTGAGAGCCCGGTAGACGAAATTGTGCTGCTATATCTGATGCGCCACCCAAGTAGCACGGGGCTCGTGGAATCTCGTGTGAATCTGCAAAGACCACTTTGTAAGCCTGAATACTCCCTAGTGACCGATAGTGAATAGTACCGTGAGGGAATGGTGAAAAGTACCCCGGGAGGGGAGTGAAATAGTACCTGAAACCGGGCGCCTACAATCCGTCAGAGCCTCCTTTGTTGGGGTGATGGCGTGCCTTTTGAAGAATGAGCCTGCGAGTTAGTGGTGTGTGGCAAGGTTAACCCGTGTGGGGTAGCCGTAGCGAAAGCGAGTCTGAATAGGGCGTTTGAGTCGCATGCTCTAGACCCGAAGCGGGGTGATCTACCCATGGGCAGGGTGAAGCACGTGTAAGAGCGTGTGGAGGCCCGAACCCACTTCAGTTGAAAATGGAGGGGATGACCTGTGGGTAGGGGTGAAAGGCCAATCAAACTCCGTGATAGCTGGTTCTCCCCGAAATGCATTTAGGTGCAGCGTTGCGTGTAGCGTGCCGGAGGTAGAGCTACTGGATGGCTGATGGGCCCCACCGGGTTACTGACGTCAGCCAAACTCCGAATGCCGGTTACGTATTGCGTGGCAGTGAGACTGCGGGGGATAAGCTTCGTAGTCGAAAGGGAAACAGCCCAGACCATCGGTTAAGGCCCCTAAGCGTGTGCTAAGTGGGAAAGGATGTGCAGTTGCAGTGACAACCAGGAGGTTGGCTTAGAAGCAGCCACCCTTGAAAGAGTGCGTAATAGCTCACTGGTCAAGTGATTGTGCGCCGACAATGTAGCGGGGCTAAAGTACACCGCCGAAACCATGGCAATGAAACATTCGTGTTTTGTTGGGTAGGGGAGCGTCGTCATCGTGGTGAAGCCAGGGCGTGAGCGTTGGTGGAATGGTGACGAGTGAGAATGCAGGCATGAGTAGCGAAAGACGGGTGAGAAACCCGTCCGCCGAATGACTAAGGGTTCCAGGGCCAGGTTAATCCGCCCTGGGTTAGTCGGGACCTAAGGCGAGGCCGACAGGCGTAGTCGATGGACAACCAGTTGATATTCTGGTGACCGGCGAAATACCGTCCAATGCTGAGGTGAGGGATACTAACCATCCAAACCATCACGTCTTCCTTCGGGTTGGTGTGGTGGTGCGCGTGGGACCTGATCTTACGGTAGGCAAGCGTATTAACAGGGGTGACGCAGAGAGGTAGCCACCGCGTGTCTTATGGCTTGGCACGTTTAAGGACGCAGCCCGTTTCCTAGGCAAATCCGGGGAACGTGAAGGGTGAGGTCTGATGATGACCCCTTGATTGGGGGAAGTAGGGTGATCCTGTACTGTCTAGAAAAGCCTCGACGCGAGGTATGAGCCGCCCGTACCCGAAACCGACACAGGTAGTCAGGTAGAGAATACTAAGGCGATCGAGAGAATCGTGGTTAAGGAACTCGGCAAAATGCCCCCGTAACTTTGGAAGAAGGGGGACCTGAACCTTGAAACCCCATGCGGGTTAGGGGTGAGGGTCGCAGAGACCAGGGAGAAGCGACTGTTTATCAAAAACACAGGTCCGTGCGAAGTCGTAAGACGATGTATACGGACTGACGCCTGCCCGGTGCTGGAAGGTTAAGAGGACTGGTTAGCATACTTTGTGTGCGAAGCTAGGAATTTAAGCCCCAGTAAACGGCGGTGGTAACTATAACCATCCTAAGGTAGCGAAATTCCTTGTCGGGTAAGTTCCGACCTGCACGAATGGCGTAACGACTTCTCCGCTGTCTCAACCACGAACTCGGCGAAATTGCACGACGAGTAAAGATGCTCGTTACGCGCAGCAGGACGGAAAGACCCCGGGACCTTTACTATAGCTTGGTATTGGTGTTCGGTACGGCTTGTGTAGGATAGGTGGGAGACTGTGAAGCATTCACGCTAGTGGGTGTGGAGTCATTGTTGAAATACCACTCTGGTCGTATTGCACATCTAACCTCGGACCATGATCTGGTTCAGGGACAGTGCCTGGTGGGTAGTTTAACTGGGGCGGTTGCCTCCTAAATGGTAACGGAGGCGCTCAAAGGTTCCCTCAGCCTGGTTGGTAATCAGGTGGCGAGTGCAAGTGTACAAGGGAGCTTGACTGTGAGACTGACAAGTCGAGCAGGTGCGAAAGCAGGAACTAGTGATCCGGCGGTGGCTTGTGGAAGCGCCGTCGCTCAACGGATAAAAGGTACCCCGGGGATAACAGGCTGATCCTGCCCAAGAGTTCATATCGACGGCATGGTTTGGCACCTCGATGTCGGCTCGTCGCATCCTGGGGCTGGAGTAGGTCCCAAGGGTTGGGCTGTTCGCCCATTAAAGCGGTACGCGAGCTGGGTTCAGAACGTCGTGAGACAGTTCGGTCCCTATCCGCTGCGCGCGTTGGAAACTTGAGAAGGGCTGTCCTTAGTACGAGAGGACCGGGACGGACGAACCTCTGGTGTGCCAGTTGTACCGCCAGGTGCATGGCTGGTTGGCTACGTTCGGAAGGGATAACCGCTGAAAGCATCTAAGCGGGAAGCCTGCTTCAAGATGAGGTTTCCATCCAACATTCGTGTTGGTGAAGGCCCCCTAAAGACTATGGGGTTGATAGGCCAGATGTGGAAGCACTGTAAAGTGTGGAGCTGACTGGTACTAATGGCCAAATAATTCACAACACACAATTAAACGAGCTCTGAGTTCTCATGACTTTAGCGTGTTCGCGTCCACTGTATGGTTACCATTCAAACCACCCCGGTAACCCATAACACTATATGATCGTTATGCGACCCCAAAGTTTTGGCGGTGGCTATAGCGGTGGGGAAACGCCCGGTCTCATTCCGAACCCGGTAGCTAAGCCCACCAGCGCCGATGGTACTGCACTCGGGAGGGTGTGGGAGAGTAGGACACCGCCGCCATTCAACCCCGTGAGGCCCCTCCACCCGGAGGGGCCTCACACGCATACCCAAAAATTCACCAGTCCAGCTCGGTCGTGGTTCTTACCGCGGCCTGGAGCGGCAGCGTGTCGCGTCCACCTGTATACTTCCGGTGCCTCGACGTCGTTTGCCGCGTGCAAGGGGGCCCGATCTGCACCCCGCTGGTGACGAGGAATGGTCACGATTTCGAGGTACGACATATGGCGACAGTTGATAGCGCGCGGCGCGAGAGTTCTTCCCGGCTCTATTGGGCGGACACGGCAAAGGCGATTGCGGTCGTCCTCGTTGTTCTCTACCACGTATCGCCGATAGCTCTTGTGTGGCTGGTCGACGGAGAGAGCCGAGGCGAGGCACTTATCGGTGAGATGAGCCGAGCTCTGCTCCCGGTCCGGATGCCGCTGTTCTTTTTCGTCTCTGGCCTTCTTGCGGTCAACGCTTTTGCCCGCCCATGGCGGGCGGTGCTCCAGAAGCGCGTGATCAATCTGCTGTGGGTGTTCGTCCTCTGGACGGTTCTCTACGCATTCCCCTATGCGTATAGTGCTGCTGCGGAAGACGTCGAGGATATCTTGCGCCGCGCACTGCTGTGGGCGGTCAACCTCTCGGGAGCCTATTGGTTCCTGCCGATGCTGGTCCTGATGTTCGTCGCCATGAAGTTGACACAAAGCGTCCATCCCACGATCGTTCTCGCGGCGGCACTCGTGCTCCGCTTCGGGGCCGGTAGCATCCCGGTGACAGAGAACATCTTCCTCGAGGACGTCCGAACGACCGCCTACCGATTCTGTATGTTCTTCATCTGGTACGCCGCGGGGGCCTGCGCGACGTCGTTGGTGCCGTCGATCGTCAGTCTCTCGAGGATCCTATGGGTTCCCTTGATTCCGCTGTTCGGTGCGCTGACGTTCGTGACCCGGCAGCCAGCAATCGTCGCCGACCTGTCATTCGCGCTCAGCGTCGTCGGCATCATCATCGTCATCGGCATGGCGGAGCTGATCGCTCGTTCACCCCGGGGGCGGAAGGTCAGCCGCTATGTTGCGATGCGGACGCTGCCAATATATTTGCTCCACGCCTACATGATCGTGCTGTTGAAGTCCTCGGGGCTCCGCCTGCCCGAACTGACGAGTGTCGAGGCAGCCCTTCTCGTCGCATTCATGACGGCCGGAATGACAGTTCTTTCTTGTCTTATCTGGGATCTTCTCCGCCCCCGAGCCCCGCTGCTCTTCCGTGCGCCTATGGTTCCGAACGAATCTCCGGCCCGCAGGTGATGGCACCGGAGCTCGCCGGATGGTTGGATTCCTGTTGGAGAGTCTGCTGGTGAGCGTGTTCCTACGGGTGCTTCAGTCAGCCGCTGAGCATCGCTCTTGAACTGCGATGCGTGCGGTGAGCGTGGCGGACAAGACTGGGGGACCAAAGATGGTTCCCTCGGTTGCGTCGACTATGCGGTGCTCCGGCGGCATCGACACAGACCAGCGCGAACCCGATAGGCTGCGGTGCCCACGCGCATAATGGCCTATCGGGTTCGATGCCCAACGGCCTCGGTCCCGCTCCGCCTCGTCGAGCCCGAGCACCGGGACACTGTGTTTACGTCGCCCACCTTTGATCTTTAGCGCGGACCGGGCAGAGGCTCCTATCGACAACCGAGCGATCTGGGCGATCGGACTCACCTAGAAGGACATGTGGTGAGTTCGGAACCAAGCCCGAAATCCGTACGGTCTCTCGCTCCCTCTCTCTCTCTCTCTCTCTCTCTCTTTCTTCATCCGAGGAAGAGAGCGGCATCAGTACCGCCGCTCGCCGGCCGTCCCAGGACTCTCCCCGGATATTCCACCGCTGCCAGCGGAGGTGCTCGAATGGGGAAGGCGTCGTGCAACGTGATCGTTCGCGATCCTCATGACACTGGACACAGTGAGGGATCATCTCCCCACGCTTACCGAGGCGACCGGGGCCGGCGATCCGTGCCATACGCGTCTGTCGGGTCCCGCTGCAGCCTTTCCGCCCCCATACTGCTGGTGATCTGGCGCACGAAACACTGCGGAAATAACGATCAACCAGCGCTGCCTAACTGACGGACGCGAAACTGTGAGCGTAAGAATCGTGCAGAAATGACCTGCTTTAAGGCGCGATTTCACGTCTTTCTGGGGTGTTTGTGCTGGTGGGGGTGGGTTGGTGTTGAGGGTCACGTGGTTGTGGTTTGACGGGGTTGGTTGTGGGGGCCTAGATTTATCAAGTTGCTTCCGGCGAGTTCGGGAGGGATGCCTCTGGGCTTGTGGGTCTGGTTGGGTGTGGGTGGTTCGGATCACATGGTTTGAATTTGTCTGGCTCGGCTGGGTGTGCTAAGGTAGAGAGGTTGCTCCGCGAGAGATTGTTGTTTGATGGTCTTTGGCTGTGGGTTGCTGGTTTTGAATCTCAATAGTGTGTCGTTTTTTTTATTTGATTGATTTTGTTTTGTTTTTTTATGGAGCTGTTTCAGCTTTTCTGTAAAGGTTTTTACGGAGAGTTTGATCCTGGCTCAGGACGAACGCTGGCGGCGTGCTTAACACATGCAAGTCGAACGATGATGCTCACAGCTTGCTGTGGGTGGATTAGTGGCGAACGGGTGAGTAACACGTGAGTAACCTGCCCCCTTCTTCGGGATAAGCTTGGGAAACTGGGTCTAATACCGGATATTCAACTTCTGTCGCATGGTGGTTGTTGGAAAGATTTATTGGTGGGGGATGGGCTCGCGGCCTATCAGCTTGTTGGTGGGGTAGTGGCCTACCAAGGCGTCGACGGGTAGCCGGCCTGAGAGGGTGACCGGCCACACTGGGACTGAGATACGGCCCAGACTCCTACGGGAGGCAGCAGTGGGGAATATTGCACAATGAGCGAAAGCTTGATGCAGCGACGCCGCGTGAGGGATGACGGCTTTCGGGTTGTAAACCTCTTTCGGCAGGGAACAAGTCCAGGTTTTGGCCTGGTTGAGGGTACCTGCATAAGAAGCGCCGGCTAACTACGTGCCAGCAGCCGCGGTAATACGTAGGGCGCGAGCGTTGTCCGGAATTATTGGGCGTAAAGAGCTCGTAGGCGGCTTGTCGCGTCTGCTGTGAAAACGCGGGGCTTAACCCCGCGCTTGCAGTGGGTACGGGCAGGCTTGAGTGTAGTAGGGGAGACTGGAATTCCTGGTGTAGCGGTGGAATGCGCAGATATCAGGAGGAACACCGATGGCGAAGGCAGGTCTCTGGGCTATAACTGACGCTGAGGAGCGAAAGCATGGGGAGCGAACAGGATTAGATACCCTGGTAGTCCATGCCGTAAACGTTGGGCACTAGGTGTGGGGACCTTTGGTTTCTGCGCCGTAGCTAACGCATTAAGTGCCCCGCCTGGGGAGTACGGCCGCAAGGCTAAAACTCAAAGGAATTGACGGGGGCCCGCACAAGCGGCGGAGCATGCGGATTAATTCGATGCAACGCGAAGAACCTTACCAAGGCTTGACATACACTGGAAGACTGCAGAGATGTGGTTGCCTTCGGGCTGGTGTACAGGTGGTGCATGGTTGTCGTCAGCTCGTGTCGTGAGATGTTGGGTTAAGTCCCGCAACGAGCGCAACCCTTGTCTCGTGTTGCCAGCATTTAGTTGGGGACTCACGAGAGACTGCCGGGGTTAACTCGGAGGAAGGTGGGGACGACGTCAAATCATCATGCCCCTTATGTCTTGGGCTTCACGCATGCTACAATGGCCGGTACAGAGGGTTGCGATGTCGTAAGGCGGAGCGAATCCCTTAAAGCCGGTCTCAGTTCGGATTGGGGTCTGCAACTCGACCCCATGAAGTCGGAGTCGCTAGTAATCGCAGATCAGCAACGCTGCGGTGAATACGTTCCCGGGCCTTGTACACACCGCCCGTCACGTCACGAAAGTTGGCAACACCCGAAGCCCGTGGCCCAACCTTTTTGGGGGGAGCGGTCGAAGGTGGGGTTGGCGATTGGGACGAAGTCGTAACAAGGTAGCCGTACCGGAAGGTGCGGCTGGATCACCTCCTTTCTAGGGAGAATTTTTTCCCGAAATCCATGCGATCATGTCACGCCTGCGTTTGTGGGTGGTGGTTGTGTGGTGGCGATGTTCCTGCCGATGGGATAGTGGGTGGCGCCTGCTTGAATGGTTGCTCGGAATGGAATCGGTTGTGTGGTAGGAAACGGCATGCTGTTGGGGTTTGGGGTTAGCAGCCCTGGTTGCTCTGTCATGTGGGTGCACTGTTGTGGTGTGTTTGTGTGATGTGGGTGGGTTGTTTGGTAACTGTATAGTGGACGCGAGCATCTTTGGTTTGTGTGAATCGAAGAGTTCTTTAATGTTGTGAATTTTGTAGGGGCGTTCGGTGGATGCCTTGGCACTGGGAGCCGAAGAAGGACGTTGTAGCCTGCGATAAGCCTCGGGGAGTTGGCAAACGAGCTGTGATCCGAGGGTGTCCGAATGGGGAAACCTGGCCCACGTTATGGTGGGTTACCCGCACCTGAATGTATAGGGTGTGTGGGGGGAACGCGGGGAAGTGAAACATCTCAGTACCCGCAGGAAGAGATATTCCGTGAGTAGTGGTGAGCGAAAGCGGATGATGGCTAAACCGTGTGTGTGTGAGAGCTTACGGGCGTTGCGCATGCGGTGTTGTGGGAGCGTGTTTTCGGCCCTCCGTATGGGGTCGGGATGGTAGTGGTGTGATAGTTGAACCTGGTGGGAAACAGGGCCGTAGACGGTGAGAGCCCGGTAGACGAAATTGTGCTGCTATATCTGATGCGCCACCCAAGTAGCACGGGGCTCGTGGAATCTCGTGTGAATCTGCAAAGACCACTTTGTAAGCCTGAATACTCCCTAGTGACCGATAGTGAATAGTACCGTGAGGGAATGGTGAAAAGTACCCCGGGAGGGGAGTGAAATAGTACCTGAAACCGGGCGCCTACAATCCGTCAGAGCCTCCTTTGTTGGGGTGATGGCGTGCCTTTTGAAGAATGAGCCTGCGAGTTAGTGGTGTGTGGCAAGGTTAACCCGTGTGGGGTAGCCGTAGCGAAAGCGAGTCTGAATAGGGCGTTTGAGTCGCATGCTCTAGACCCGAAGCGGGGTGATCTACCCATGGGCAGGGTGAAGCACGTGTAAGAGCGTGTGGAGGCCCGAACCCACTTCAGTTGAAAATGGAGGGGATGACCTGTGGGTAGGGGTGAAAGGCCAATCAAACTCCGTGATAGCTGGTTCTCCCCGAAATGCATTTAGGTGCAGCGTTGCGTGTAGCGTGCCGGAGGTAGAGCTACTGGATGGCTGATGGGCCCCACCGGGTTACTGACGTCAGCCAAACTCCGAATGCCGGTTACGTATTGCGTGGCAGTGAGACTGCGGGGGATAAGCTTCGTAGTCGAAAGGGAAACAGCCCAGACCATCGGTTAAGGCCCCTAAGCGTGTGCTAAGTGGGAAAGGATGTGCAGTTGCAGTGACAACCAGGAGGTTGGCTTAGAAGCAGCCACCCTTGAAAGAGTGCGTAATAGCTCACTGGTCAAGTGATTGTGCGCCGACAATGTAGCGGGGCTAAAGTACACCGCCGAAACCATGGCAATGAAACATTCGTGTTTTGTTGGGTAGGGGAGCGTCGTCATCGTGGTGAAGCCAGGGCGTGAGCGTTGGTGGAATGGTGACGAGTGAGAATGCAGGCATGAGTAGCGAAAGACGGGTGAGAAACCCGTCCGCCGAATGACTAAGGGTTCCAGGGCCAGGTTAATCCGCCCTGGGTTAGTCGGGACCTAAGGCGAGGCCGACAGGCGTAGTCGATGGACAACCAGTTGATATTCTGGTGACCGGCGAAATACCGTCCAATGCTGAGGTGAGGGATACTAACCATCCAAACCATCACGTCTTCCTTCGGGTTGGTGTGGTGGTGCGCGTGGGACCTGATCTTACGGTAGGCAAGCGTATTAACAGGGGTGACGCAGAGAGGTAGCCACCGCGTGTCTTATGGCTTGGCACGTTTAAGGACGCAGCCCGTTTCCTAGGCAAATCCGGGGAACGTGAAGGGTGAGGTCTGATGATGACCCCTTGATTGGGGGAAGTAGGGTGATCCTGTACTGTCTAGAAAAGCCTCGACGCGAGGTATGAGCCGCCCGTACCCGAAACCGACACAGGTAGTCAGGTAGAGAATACTAAGGCGATCGAGAGAATCGTGGTTAAGGAACTCGGCAAAATGCCCCCGTAACTTTGGAAGAAGGGGGACCTGAACCTTGAAACCCCATGCGGGTTAGGGGTGAGGGTCGCAGAGACCAGGGAGAAGCGACTGTTTATCAAAAACACAGGTCCGTGCGAAGTCGTAAGACGATGTATACGGACTGACGCCTGCCCGGTGCTGGAAGGTTAAGAGGACTGGTTAGCATACTTTGTGTGCGAAGCTAGGAATTTAAGCCCCAGTAAACGGCGGTGGTAACTATAACCATCCTAAGGTAGCGAAATTCCTTGTCGGGTAAGTTCCGACCTGCACGAATGGCGTAACGACTTCTCCGCTGTCTCAACCACGAACTCGGCGAAATTGCACGACGAGTAAAGATGCTCGTTACGCGCAGCAGGACGGAAAGACCCCGGGACCTTTACTATAGCTTGGTATTGGTGTTCGGTACGGCTTGTGTAGGATAGGTGGGAGACTGTGAAGCATTCACGCTAGTGGGTGTGGAGTCATTGTTGAAATACCACTCTGGTCGTATTGCACATCTAACCTCGGACCATGATCTGGTTCAGGGACAGTGCCTGGTGGGTAGTTTAACTGGGGCGGTTGCCTCCTAAATGGTAACGGAGGCGCTCAAAGGTTCCCTCAGCCTGGTTGGTAATCAGGTGGCGAGTGCAAGTGTACAAGGGAGCTTGACTGTGAGACTGACAAGTCGAGCAGGTGCGAAAGCAGGAACTAGTGATCTGGCGGTGGCTTGTGGAAGCGCCGTCGCTCAACGGATAAAAGGTACCCCGGGGATAACAGGCTGATCCTGCCCAAGAGTTCATATCGACGGCATGGTTTGGCACCTCGATGTCGGCTCGTCGCATCCTGGGGCTGGAGTAGGTCCCAAGGGTTGGGCTGTTCGCCCATTAAAGCGGTACGCGAGCTGGGTTCAGAACGTCGTGAGACAGTTCGGTCCCTATCCGCTGCGCGCGTTGGAAACTTGAGAAGGGCTGTCCTTAGTACGAGAGGACCGGGACGGACGAACCTCTGGTGTGCCAGTTGTACCGCCAGGTGCATGGCTGGTTGGCTACGTTCGGAAGGGATAACCGCTGAAAGCATCTAAGCGGGAAGCCTGCTTCAAGATGAGGTTTCCATCCAACATTCGTGTTGGTGAAGGCCCCCTAAAGACTATGGGGTTGATAGGCCAGATGTGGAAGCACTGTAAAGTGTGGAGCTGACTGGTACTAATGGCCAAATAATTCACAACACACAATTAAACGAGCTCTGAGTTCTCATGACTTTAGCGTGTTCGCGTCCACTGTATGGTTACCATTCAAACCACCCCGGTAACCCATAACACTATATGATCGTTATGCGACCCCAAAGTTTTGGCGGTGGCTATAGCGGTGGGGAAACGCCCGGTCTCATTCCGAACCCGGTAGCTAAGCCCACCAGCGCCGATGGTACTGCACTCGGGAGGGTGTGGGAGAGTAGGACACCGCCGCCATTCAACCCCGTGAGGCCCCTCCACCCGGAGGGGCCTCACTTTTATGTCCAGAATCTTTACGTGCTTTAGCCGTTGTATGGCGTGCGGCGAGCACGCGAGGGCGCCTGTGCGATGTCCTCGGCCAGCGCATGCGCACAAGCGTCCGGAAGCCCCTGCAGTCGGCTAACGATCTGTGCTCTCTCTTCAGGCAGCTTGTTCTGCGAGAGCTTGGCCTGGCCATCGATCCGTTCGATGGTCATCGAGAGGCCGATGATAGCTTTCGCAGATCTGTCGACATACGTATCGTCCATCCCATGCTCGGGATCCCACTGGCCGGCGAGTTCCAGAGCCGCCGTCTTCACCCACGTCGAATCGTCGTGGACTGTGATGGTGCCGTGGATAGTGACCTGCGTGTAGTCCCACGTGGAAGCACCCGCTGCGCCGTCTGGCAGGTAGTCCCGTGCACTCACGTAGTGATGTGGGCCCGTCATGACGATGGCAGCAGGTTGAGGCGAATGGATTGCCTTCCAGTGCCCGTTGAATCGCGCCATGTGGAGAAGGATCTCCTGATCCCCGATGACAAAGGGCAAGAATGTCGCGTCGATTGCGCCGTCCGGGCGCGCTGTCACGAGCGTGCCAGCCCCTTGCTCCGCAATGAAGCGGAGTCTCTCCTCGTCGGTGAGGCTGAAGTAGTGGGGAATCATGATCGGCTCTCCTTCTCGTCGGCGTCCTATTCTATCCCTGCTCCCGGAGAACGACTTCTGCCGGTGTAAGCTCGGTCCGGCTATCGAGGATGCGCCGTCTGGTGATCTCGGAAGCCGTAGCCGTTTCTCCTTTGTCGTGCGGCGGCCTTGCCCTCGTCGACCATCTGACAACCTCCCTCCGGGTTCTTCCCGGGCCGCGTTGTCCGGGGCCACGGTGGCGCCCAAGAGGGCAGGACGTGCTGGAAGGCTCCCCGACCAGTCGTCAGGCGAGGACATGTGCGACCGAGGCTGGTAGTCGGTGGGGGAAGCGTCCGAGGGCATGGTCTTCAGCGAAAAGCTCGGTCTCAACCGAGGTGGTTGAGACCGAGCCCTGTCGTTTGTGATTTGTCGGATCAGCCCGAAATGATCTTGGGGAGCGCCATCTGCTTCAGGCCTTCCAGCCCGAACTCCAAGCCCTCTCCCGATTCTTTGATCCCGCCGAATGGGACGCGCGGATCGAGTGTGCCGTGCTGGTTGATCCACGTCGTTCCTGCCTCGAGGCGGTGCGCCACCTTGAGGGCACGTTCACGGCTCGACGACCACACTGAGGAGCCCAATCCCACGTCCAAGCCGTTGGCCCATTCGATAGCCTGGTCGAGGTCGGTGTACTTGACGATCGGGAGAACTGGGCCGAACTGCTCCTCGGCGACGAGCGGGTTGTCGTTGTCGATATCTGCCACCAGTGTCACGGGATAGAAGTTGCCGGGCGCACGATCGTCGGGGTTCCCGCCGATCAGAATGCGGGCGCCCGATGACCGGGCCGCCTCGACGAGGCGGGCGACGACGTCATACTGGGCTCGGTTCTGCAGCGGTCCCAGGACGTTCTGCTCCTCGATGCCACGTCCCATCGGCATCGCACCAGCGACCTCAGCTAGCGCGTCGCACACGTCGTCGTAGATTGATTCGGGCACGTACAGGCGCTTGAGCGCCGCACAGGTCTGCCCCGTGTTGATGAACGCACCCCAGAAGAGGCTTTCGGCTATTTCCTTGGGATCAACATCATCCAGGACGATCCCGGCGTCGTTTCCGCCGAGTTCCAGCGTCAACCTCTTCATATCGGCCGCAGCGGAGCGCATGATCGCCTTGCCGGTCTCTGTGGAACCGGTGAACGTGATCTTGTCGATGCCGTCGTGTGCCGTCATCGCTTTGCCCAGGTCGCCGCCGCCAGCAAGCACCTGCAGGACGCCCTCTGGCAGGACATCGTTCATGACACGGCCGAGCGCGAGGACGGACAGCGGTGTGTATTCAGAGGGTTTCAGCACGACAGTGTTGCCCATCCTCAGGGCAGGGGCGATCTGCCAGATCGAGATCATCATCGGCCAGTTCCACGGGCCGATGGCCCCAACGACGCCGATAGGCACGTAATGCAACTCGGCATAACCGGACTCGTCATCGAGCACAACCTCCGGCTCGATGGGGAATGAAGCGCTGGATCGCATCCATGCCGAGCATGCGCCTACCTCAAACAGGGCGTTCGGCCCGTTCTTGATTGGTTTGCCCTGCTCGCGGGAGAGCAGTTCGGCCAGCGCGTCGGTGTTAGCCTCAATGGCGTCCGCCGCCTTATTCAAATAATCCGAGCGTTCATCGTGTGAGAGCGTCGCCCACGTCTTCTGAGCGGCGCGGGCTGCCTCGACGGCTGCATTCAGATCGTCCTCGGTGCTCTGCGGAGCATGTCCCAATATCTCGTCGGTCGCAGGGTCGCGCACTGCGGCGCCTTCGCCCTCGCCGACGGTCACTGACTTCAGCAGTTGATCAAACGTGTAGGTGGTCATGTTAGTTCCTGTCAGATGTGGCCAGCACAGCCGCCGCTTTCTCGGCGATCATGATGGTGGGAGCGTTTGTGTTTCCGGTGGTTACGGTCGGCATGATGGAAGCATCGGCGATGCGAAGTCCGGTCAGCCCATGGACCTCGAACGTTCGCGGGTTCACAACCGCCATCGAATCGATCCCCATTTTGCAGGTGCCGACTTGGTGGTGGTAGGTGACGGCGGTCTGACGCGCGTACTCTGCAAGTGCCTCATCGGAGTCATCGACCTCGGGGCCCGGATGAACTTCCACCGCTCCCCATTCGTCAAAGGCATTCTGGCGGCCAATCTCTCGGCATTGCCGCAACGACGCGACGAGCGAATCCACATCTGCCTGCTCGCGCAGGGCACCCAGATCGATGTCGATAGGATCGTTGAGGCTCGGGCCGGTCAGTGTCAGCTCCCCGCGGCTCATCGGTCGCACGATACCGGCCACCAACGAGAATCCGTTGTCCGGCCCCGTCAAGTCTTCAGTGAAATACATCGGAAGCGCGAAGTTGATGGGTTGGGTATCGGGTACGGCGAGGTCATCGCTGGACTTCCAGAACATGTGGGTCTCGGCAGCACCCACGGTGCTGGCAGGGACGGGCTTCTTCTCCGTGGTGAAAATGACCGGCGACAGCAGATGATCGTGGAGGTTCTTTCCCACTCCAGGGAGGTCATGGACCACGTCCACTCCCGCCTCGGTGAGCTCCGCTGCCGGCCCGATGCCGGATCGCAGCAGAATCTCGGCGGACCCGATTGTTCCTGCTGCCAAGACGATTTCGCCGGCGTGAATGATGGACTGTTCGCCCGCCTTCTCGATCTCGAGGCCCGAGACAACTCTGTTGTTGACGATCATGCGGGTCACCTTGACATCTGTCATGATCGTCAGATTCTCGTGATTCTTGATGGGCTCGAGGTAGGCCTTCCACGTCGAGAGGCGCTTCGAATCTCGCACGGTGATCTGGGTGGGTGCAACACCGTCCAGCTCGCCCACGTTGTAATCCGTGTTGATGGGCAGACCCCACTGCTCGGCGGCGGCGATGATGGAATGCTGGATGGGGTTCATGTCGAAGTCGTTGACGACGTCGAGCAGTCCCTCAGTGCCGCGCCCACCGGTGTCTCCGCCATCGTATTTCTCAATCTGTTCAAAGATGGGAGCGACATCATCCCAGCCCCATCCCGGGCAGCCCTGATACTCCCACGTGTCATAGTCCCGTGCGTGGCCACGGACCCAGATAGTCGCGTTGAGCGCGTGGGAGCCGCCGAGGACCTTGCCGCGCGGAAGTGCGAGCCTGCGGTTATTGCACCCCTCCTGTTCGGTGGTGACGTAGGCCCAGTCTTCCGGGCCGCCCCACAGTGCCCCGGCTTCCCACACATTGGGGATAATGGGGTTCGTGTCCCAACCGCCTGCCTCGAGAACCGTGACCCTCTTGCCGGCATCGATGAGCCGGCGGGCTAGGACGCAACCTGCGGAACCTGCTCCGACAATGATGTAGTCGGGGATTTCTGCCATGGCTTTACCTTTCTGTCGTGAGCGCCAGTGCTCCAACGACGTGAGATAAGTATGGTCATGTTGTTTACGCCACTTCTTGACTCCTGGCGCATGCTATATGACTTTGGGCGCTATACGTCACGCAGTGCCCGGGTTCGGGCTTCTCGCGGCGCCTGGCCGTACTCGGCTTTGAAGGTGCGGGAGAAATGTGCGGCGTCCGTAAATCCCCAGGCGGCACCGATGCTTGAAACGGGAATGTCGGCGAGTGCTCTGTTCGTCAGGTCGAGATAGCACTTCTCGAGGCGGCGCGAGCGAATATAGGTGGAGACGGTTGTGCTCTGCCGCGCGAACAGCGAATGCAGGTGCCGCGTCGAGATATGAACGGCGGCGGCCACACTGGCGGGCCCGAGGTCGGGGTCTGCCAGGTTGTCATCAACGTAATCCTGAATTTTGCGCAGGAGGTCCCAGTGGGGATCTCGGGCTGTCTTCACCACATCCAGCTGGTTGGTGATCAGAGACTCGAGGAGCTCGAGGGCGTTCTTGGCCAGCATCGCTCCGGCCGGGCCCTTCAGGTGCTCCATGTTTGTGGCGATCGACATGAGGAAGGGGGACACGACGCGGCCGAGACCATCGCTGGCGCCGATTCGAGTGGCGACGGCATTGGCGACGAGTCCCGTGGGGATCCGCAGCTTGTCATGTGGGATCTGGATGACCATGAGGGCGAACGGAGAGTCGAACGAGAGGACATAAGGTTTCGATGTGTCGTAGATGACAAGGTCCCCTGCGGTCAGGTGAACCTCGCGGCCCGCCTGTTCCATGGATGATTGCCCTTCAAGCTGCAGGGAAATCTTGAAGAAGGATCGCGGAGAATCCTCGATCAGCTGCTCTGTGCGGCGAACCACGTGTCGATCGGCGCGCACGGCGACAAACGAAGTACCCAGCTGGTCGACCAAGCGGTGTTCACGCATTTCGGCGTGGAAATCTGACACATCTGTCGTGACGTCTAGCGGTACGAAAGACTCGTTGACCGCTATCTTGAACTCACTCAAGTTCACCGCTCCACCCCCTTTGGCACGCGGCATTGCACACGATGATACCGCGTGGAGTTACCGGGCGGAGGCGGAGCGGAGTTCTCAAGCCTTGCGGGCTAGGCTGTTGATCTTGTTGGCGGCGCGATAGCCGGTCTCGATCGCCCCGTCAACAAAGGAATTCCACCCGGCCGCCCAGTCGCTGCCGGCCAGGACGAGGCGTGAAGCGCCAAGGTCATGCGGCTTCGCTGCGGCGAACTGGCCGAGTGCCGGTGTGGTCCAGGTCTGGCCCGACCATTCATCTTCCTGCCAGTTGTGCCACGTTGAGCCCACGACTTCAAGCTCTGGATCCCATTCTTTGACGATTCGGTTGACCTCGGCCACGTCCTCGCCGTCCAGCTCGGTGTGGTCAGGGCCGAAGCCCACCATGATGGTGGTCCCATCATCGAGAAAATACTCTGATCGGATCATTGCAATCGGATGCCCGGCGTCTCCGTAGGCAAACACGTTCTTGTGGCCCTCGACTTTGATCCAGATCTTGAAGCCGGTACAGCCCCATTTCGAGTCGACAATCTTCTGAACGTCGGTAGGCAGGCCAGGCGAGAACGACACGTTGCCCAGCGCTCCTGCGGGGATCGTGACAACGACGGCATCGAATTCGCGTGTCGTCCCATGACTCAGGGTAAGAGTCGCACCCTTGTCGTGGTGGACGACTGCGTCGATGGGTGTCGACAGGTGAATCGGCCCGTGAACGTCAGCCGCAATTTTCTCGTAGATGCCCTTCATGCCGTCCTTGAGCTTGTACCGCAGGGTCTGATCGTCAAGGAGGCTGAGGCGATGGTCGGACAGCGCGGCCCAGTGCTTGGCCATGAGAGAGGAGGCCTTTTCCGACGAACCCTGGTAGCCGGCACGCCAGTAGGAATCTGCGAGGGCACGCTCCTCGTCGGAGAATCCGTCCAGCCCAGCGAGAACGGGCGTCTCATCGGCCGCGCGATAGCGCTCCTTGACCTCCTCGGGGATGTCGGGGTCTCGGAGGACGAAATCGGGGTCGTGCGGAAAGGGGAAGAACTCGCGAGAGCCTTCGAACACCTTCGCCTGAATCTCACCCAGCTTGCCGTCCAGTTCCTCTTCGGTTCCGGTACGCACCTCGTTATTGACGAACCAATACGCTTTGTCCACAAAAGGAGAAACGATCATCTCCGCCTCGTAGCGCTGCATCTCTGCCCACACGTAGGGCTGCATCCAGTGTACCCACGTTCCGCCCATCTCTAGCGGATAGTCGAGTGAGTTCTCGGTTGTGGTCCAGGTGCGTCCTCCTATGCGATCGCGAGCTTCGAAGATCTCGACCTCGTGTCCGAGTCGCTCGAGTTCGCGTGCAGCAATGAGGCCAGCAAACCCAGCACCGACGATTCCTACTTTCCATCCCATGATGGTTCCCTTCTTCTGAGCGACGTTGCTCTGACCGTTCCAGTATCGGCACCAGCCGCCAGATGTGACTTGACTCCCAGCGCACAGGACTAGGCGCTGGTTGCGCAGTTCGCGGCTGAGTATTCCCCTTGGCGGAGGGCGGCCCCATTCTGATGGTCAGCGGGCGGCAACGTCGCCGCCCACGAGTAACAAGGAGTTCCATCATGGCCATCACTCGGGAAACCGTTCCGCATACTCGCGGTGAACAATTGAAGAAGCGCTCGATCGGCGTTCCCTCACTCGTCTTTCTCATCATCGCGGCGTCGGCGCCGCTGACAGTCCTAGCCGGCGGCGTTCCATCATCGTTTGCGGTCACCGAGCTGCTTGGCGTCCCGCTGTCCTATCTGGTGCTCGGGCTGATTCTCGTGTTCTTTGCCGTGGGCTACGGTGCAATGAGCGCGCGCATCTCGAATGCCGGTGCGTTCTATGCGTACGTGGCGGCCGGTCTCGGCAAGCGTCAAGGCCTTGCTGCGTCGGGTCTCGCGCTTGTGTCATATAACCTCATGCAGGTCGGCCTCTACGGCATCTTCGGATTTGCCCTGAGCTCACTGCTTGCCACGCTCGTGGGAATCCAGGTCGCCTGGTGGATCTGTGCCCTTATCGGCTGGGCTATCGTCGCAGTTCTCGGTGTCTCCGCGGTCGACTTCTCCGCGAAGGTGCTGGGAGTGCTGGTCGTGCTGGAGTTTGTCATCGTCGCGATCATCAACTTCTTCAGCTTCCGATATGCGCCCGAAGGTGTCACCACGACGACGATCGAGCCGTCCAACTTCATCGGCGTCGGTCTCGGCACAGCTCTTGCGTTCGGTATCGCAGCGTTCATGGGCTTTGAATCTGGCGCTATCTACTCCGAGGAGACGAAGGACCCGCAGCGATCCGTACCCCGAGCGACTTACATTGCTGTCGGGCTGATCTCGCTGTTCTATGCTTTCTCAGCGTGGGCACTCTCCGTCGGTGTCGGCCCGAGCAATATTATCTCGCAATCCCAGGAGTACGGCCCGGACCTCCCGTTCGTCATGCTTGACGGTTTCGGTTGGAAGACGCTGGCCGATATCGGTCAGGTCGTGCTCATCACGTCGCTGCTGGCAGCGCTGGTCGCATTCCACAACTCGGTGGCGCGCTACTTCTTCTCGCTCGGCCGTGAGCGCGTCATCCACCCATGGTTCGGCCAGACGTCAGATCGTTCCGGTGCACCCCGATCGGGGTCGATCGCGCAGACGACCATCGGCCTCATCGCCATCGTCATATTCGCGGTGGCCGGCAACGGATCCGAATACGGCATCATGTACCCGATCTTGACCATGTTTACGTGGCTGACGAATGCTGCAGCGTTCGGCTTGATCTTTCTCCTCGTCGTGACATCGCTATCGATCATCCGGTATTTCGACAAGAATCCGCACGGGCATGGCGTATGGGTGCGGGTCGTTTTTCCGACACTCGCTCTCATCGGCTTGAGTGCCGTCTTCGTTCTCATCATGCTCAACTTCGACACGATGATCGGCGATACCGGCCCAGCATCCCTCGTGTGGATCATGCCTGCTGTCATCATTCTTGCCGGCGTCATCGGCTTCCTGCGCGGTGAGCATCTCCGTCGTTCGAACCCGGATGTTTTCGAACATATCGGACAGGGCGGGGAGCGGCTCGAGCCTGCTCCTCGGGAACCACTGGTCTAGGCACGAACCGGATCGGTCATCTGTTCCCCGGGAGTTCGACTGCGCGAGTCGGTCCGATCGGGGAACAGTCGTGCGAGAACACGGCAGCCATCCGTTTGATCTCCACGTCAGAAGCCGCGCCGTTTCCCTCGGTTTCTCACCACCATCCTAAAAATACCTCAGGAAGTATAGTTATGCAGGTTCTATATCGGGGCAGACGGGGATGTGACAGGGTGTCTGATCCTTTTCTTATGGCGTGAATGCAACCTTTTGAGTTGCGCGTTTTCATGACACAGTGTCTGATAATTACGCAACATATGGTTTGCCTAATTCGCTGTTTATGGCATAACGTTGCCTCGTGGCTTCATATTTCCAGCCACCATTGTGATGTGTTGCCGAAAGGAAACCCATGCCCACATCTCTAGCCCGCCGAATCACCTCTGGTGTTTCTGCGGTTGCCGTCGTCGCCGGCAGCTTCATGCTCGCTCCGGTGGCCTTCTCCGATACATCGACCGACGCTTCCACCACCACGATTGTCGCTGGCGACATGGACTGGGGCGTGAAGGCGAGTTTCGTCAACTACATCGGCTCTCCTATTGCCAAGGGCGGCTGGGAGCTCACTGGCGGCGCCGCCAGGGATGGCTCGACATTCAGCTGGCCAGTGATCGCAGGAGGGGAGATCGACGCGGATAACCTATCCGACATCTCCTTCACCGGCGGAGTTCGATTCTATGGACACGACGACGTCCTCGACCTGTCCTTCTCCGATCCGATCGTCTCATTCGCAGGGTCTTCACCAGTGCTCTCGGTCGTCGCCAAGGGGCGCGCATTCGTTGATACGACGACGCAGGGAGAGCTTATCGACTACGGTCGCGTTGATCTAGCGACGCTGTCCGCGCCCACCGTCACCGGGGGTGAGGACGCTCTGGCGCTGTCCTTCGAGACGGTCACGCTCACAGAGTCGGGCGCGGCCGCTTTCGGTGGTTTCTACACGGCCGGCGGCTCGCTGGACCCGATCACGTTGAGCCTCCAGACGGAGACCGTCTCCGAGCCGGTGACGCCCGAGTGCGGCCCGGATGCCGCACCGTCGGACCTGTCGGCGATCCCCGGTTATATGTCCTGGGGCCTGAAGTCGTCCTTCCTCGGCTATCTGCTGAGCGAGCGAGGGGGCGGCACTCTCAATGGATGCGACGGTGCCTGGGGGACAGACCTGTTCAACTACTCGCTCCAGGCGGGGACTCAGTTCGATCCCGAGAATCCCACGGCACTGAACTTCGAGGGGAACCTCAACCTTTACGCACACAATGGCGGACTCAATCTTAACTTCTCCAGCCCTGTACTGACCTTCACCGGCAGTGACACAGCGGTTCTCTCCCTCAGCGCAGACGGCACGGTCGGTGGAATGGCAGGCGGCTGGTACGACACTCCCGCGATCTTCGACGACTTCGCGCGGCTCTCCGATGTGAAGATCGTGACCAACGATGATGGGTCCGTGACGATCAGCTCAGACTCGGTCACAGCAGGCGTGGGCACTCAGATGGTTCTCGGTTCCTACCCTGAGGGCACCGCACTCGATCCGATGAGCGTGACCGTGAACGCCGGTTCCGTTGCGCCTTCCGCGCCGGTCTGCGGCCCGGACTCCGCTCCAGCCGATCTCGATGCACTGCCCGGTTACATGGGGTGGGGTCTGAAGTCGTCGTTCCTCGGATACCTCCTCAGCCCCGCCGGTGGCGGCACGCTCTCAGGCTGCGACGGTGCGTGGGGCACAAGCATCCTCAACTACACGCTTGACGGCGATGCGAAGTTCGACACGGAGAACCCGGGGTCCCTCCAGTTTGTCGGAAACCTCAACCTCAACGGGCACGGAGGCGTTCTCGATATTGATTTCGCAAACCCCGTCCTCGAGTTCACGGCTCCGACCGATGCTGTCCTCTCGCTGACAGCCTCCGGTTCCCTGCGCGGGGCAGAGGGCGGCTGGTCAGATGAGGCAGTCCTCGTCGAGGACTTCGCACGGCTCTCCGATATCTCCATTGTCGAGAATGAGAATGGCTCTGTCTCGATCACGTCGGAGACGGTGACAGCAGGCAACGGCACATCGTATGTTCTCGGAACGTACCCCGCCGGCACTGCCCTCGATCCGATGTCCGTGACCGTCAACGAATCGGCCATCGCAGCCGACCCGGTGGATCCTGTCGATCCGGTCGATCCTGTTGATCCGGTGGATCCTGTCGATCCGGTCGATCCTGTTGATCCGGTGGATCCTCCTGCGGTCGGCGCCGGTGCTCTTGACTGGCGCGTCAAGGACAGCTTCCTCAACTACCTCAAGAGCCCTGTTGCGGGCGGCGGATGGTCGACGTCAGACGGCGCATCAGGCACCTTCCGGTTCCCGCTCGCGGATGGTCAAGACCTCGACGTCGACAGCCTCTCGACGGTCTCGTTCGACGGGAAGGTCGATTTCACGGGCCACGATGGAGCCCTGCGGATCATCATGTCGAAGCCGACGATCGTCAAATCCGGCAGCTCGTGGAAGCTGACAGCCGTCATGGCATCGAGAAGCTTGACATCGACAGACGCTCCGGGCGTTGTTCCGGCGGCGAAGCGGGTCACTCTTGCCGATCTGTCCGCACCTCGGACGAGCACGACGAAGGGCGTGACCACCCTCAGCTTCGAGACTGTCACACTGACGGCCGAGGGGTCGACCGCGTTCGCGAGCTTCTACTCTGCGGGCGAGAAGCTGGCTCCGATCACGGTCTCCCTGGCAGAGACAGCATCGACGGTGCCTCCCGTCTCGGGCGGCGGTACCGTGACGAAGCCCCCTGTCATCACCACCCCGCCGGTGGCCACTCCGCCCTCGGCAGTCGACACTCCGGCTGCAGGCAACACGGCGACCAGGCCGGTCATCGATCCGACCAAGACTCGTGTGACGAATGGTTCCCTGCAGTGGGGTGTCCGTGAGTCCTTCACGACCTACATCCGATCCGCTGTCGCGGACGGCGGATGGACCACTTCCGGCGGCGTCTCGTGGAACGGCTCGACCTTCGTGTTCCCAGCGACGGGCGGCCTCTACAACACGTCGTCCCGGACGGGAGAGCTTCACTTCGGCGGAACGGTCTCCTTCTCGGGTCACGATGATGTTCTCCAGCTGACAATGTCGAACCCCTCGATCGTGGTCAACGGCAACAATGCCTCCCTCTACCTCACGGTGTCGTCGTCGACGATGGATGGGGTGCGGACGAACCACGGCCGAGTCCAGTTCGCCACCATGACACTGTCGAACGTCCGCTCGTCCAACACTGCGTTGAGCTTCACGACATCCTCCGCTGTCCTCACGGCTGCGGGAGCGAACTCGTTCGCCGGCTTCTACGAGGCCGGAACGGAGCTCTCTCCGATGACGGTATCTGCGAGCTTGACGCCGGCAACCGTGTACGACGAGGAGACGGGTGAGTTGAAGACGTACGACGCCTTCGGCAACCTCGCCTACACCGGCGCCTCCTCCATGGGTCTCGCGCTCGGAGCACTCGTCATGATGATGGCAGGTGTTCTCGCCCTGCGGGTCCGGAGAATCACGGCCTAGAATCTGAGCAGTCGGTGGCCTGCCGGGATGATCCCGGTGGGCCACCACCGACAGAAAGCACCTATGAAAAAGTACTTCGCAGCGGCGTCGATCGTCCTGCTGACCGCCGCGTGCGGAACAGACCTCGATGACAGCGAAACCGTCGCGGACGAGCCGACGGCATCGATCACCGAGCAGTCGCCCGAGCCGGAAGAATCGGTCAGCGAAGCATCGCCCGACCTGCCGGATCCGCGCACGCTGACGGGACTGACGGAGGTTCCGGACCTGAGCGATCCAACCCCGATCGAGGGCGACTTCCCGCAGTCGCTCCCGGTGACGGTCACGGATCATGAAGACAACGAGGTGACGATCACCGACACGTCGCGGATTCTCGCACTCGACCTGTCAGGTTCGCTGTCTCGGACAGTCATCGCTCTCGGCTACGGCGATTCCATCGTCGGCCGCTCCATCTCCTCGACCGAGGCGCAGCTCGCAGACGTTCCGATCGTCACCGCGCAGGGACACTCGCTCAACGCAGAGGCGATCCTCAACCTCAGGCCCACGCTCGTCATCGCGGACCGCACGATCGGCCCGCCCGAGGTTCTGGCACAACTCAGTGCGTCCGGAATACCCGTTGTCTTCACGGATCCGGAACACACGATGGAGACGAACTCTGCCCGGATCCAGGCGGTTGCCGACATTCTTGGTGTCCCAGAGGCGGGAGAAGCCCTCGTCGACCGGACGGAGAGCGAGATCGACGAGGCGATCGCGGAGATCTCGGCCTGGGTGCCCGAGGATCCGTTGAGCGTCGCGTTCCTCTACGTCCGCGGCACGGCAGGCGTGTTCTTCATCTTCGGTTCCGACAACGGAACCTCCGCTCTCATCGAGAGCATCGGCGCGCGTGATATCGCCTCCGAGAAGGGCATCCTCGGCACCGTCCCAGCCAATGCGGAATCCCTCCTCCTGCTCAACCCTGATGTGATCTTCACGATGACGGACGGGCTCGAGTCGACGGACGGCCTGGACGGCCTGCTGTCTCGCCCGGGGATGGCGGACACGACGGCTGGGAAGAACGAGCGAGTGATCGCTATCCCGGACGGGATGTCGCTCTCCTTCGGGCCCCAGACGGGTGAAGTCCTCATCGCAGTCGCGAAGGCGCTCTACGGAGTCGACGAAGCATCGTGAGCGTCACCGAGCTGAAAGCGGAGCAGTCGATCCTCGACGCGGCACAGAACGGCCTCGACAGGCGCCGCAGGCGCCGCATCATCACGTTCGCCGTCGTCTCGATCGCGCTCGTCGTCCTCATCATCCTCTCGAGTGCGATCGGTCAGTACTCGCTCGCGCCCGCGGACGTCGTCCAGGGAATCCTTGCACGTTTCGGACTGGCGGAACCGCTCGCGGACCCGCTCGACACGGGGACGCTGTGGAACATTCGTCTGCCCCGCATCGCCCTCGGCGTGCTCGTCGGGGCGGCTCTCGCCGTGGCGGGCGCCGTCATGCAGGCCGTGTTCTCCAATCCGCTCGCCGAACCGGGAATCATCGGGGTCTCCTCCGGGGCCGCCGTGGGAGCTTCGACCGCGATCGTGTTCTTCCCGTTCGCTCTCGGAGGCTTCGCAGTCCCCGCGGCCGCATTCGCGACAGGACTTCTCGCGGCGTTCGCGGTCTACGTCCTGTCCCTGCACGACGGGAAGACAGAACCCCTGACTCTTGTTCTGACGGGTATCGCGATCACGGCCGTCTGCACGGCCCTGACGTCGATTGCGACGTATATCGCGCCGAGCACTGCCCGCGACCAGATCGTGTTCTGGCAGATGGGTTCCCTCAACGCGGCGAACTGGAACCAGGTGGGGATCGTCGGCATCGTCGTGACGATCGCCCTGGTGTGGGCGCTCGCGATCTCCCGCAGGCTCGATATTCTTGCCCTGGGGGAGAAGGCGGCACAGCATGTGGGCGTGAACGTCCAGCTGCTCCGCGGTTCGGCGATCGTGCTCGCAACGCTCCTCACGGCGGCGGCAGTCTCGTACGCTGGCGTCATCGCCTTCGTCGGCCTGATCGTTCCGCACATCATGCGCCTCGCCCTCGGGCCCCTCAACCGCTATCTCATCCCAGCATCCCTGCTTGGCGGGGCCGTTCTCATCACTGGCTCAGACCTTGTCGCCCGCACAATCGTCAACTTCCAAGATCTGCCCATCGGTATCTTCACGGCCCTGGTGGGCGGGCCTGTGTTCTTCTTCCTGCTTCGCAGGAATCTGCACGGCGGACGAAGGAGGGCCTCGTGACGGTCCGGGCACAAGGAATATCGTTCTCGTACGGTTCGAGCCAGATCTTGACCGACGTCAATCTCGACATCGAGCCGGGTATGGTGGTGGGGCTTCTCGGGCCGAACGGCACCGGCAAGTCGACACTGCTCGGCGTTCTCACGGGTGACCTCGAGCCGAACAGCGGCGAGGTTCTTCTCGATGGTCGAAACATTGCCTCCTATAGCAGGAAGATGCTGGCCAGGACGCGGGCGGTCATGCCGCAGAGCAGCGACTTCCCCTTCTCCTATCTCGTCCGCGACATCGTCGCCATGGGCAGGGCCAGCTGGGATACGGGGGACGTGGAGAACGACGCATTGGTCGATGCGGCCATGGCACGCGCCGACGTGGCATCCATGCAGGACCGTGACATCACGAGCCTGTCCGGAGGTGAGGCCGCCCGGGTGACATTGGCACGCGTCCTCGCGCAGGACTCATCGATCGTGTTCCTTGACGAACCGACGGCAGCACTCGACGTCTCCCATCAGGAGCGGACGATGGCGACATGTGCGGAGCTTGCGGACGAGGGGAAGACAGTCGTTGCCGTCATGCACGACATTCAGCTCGCCGCCGCCTACTGCGATCTCATCGCGCTCATGCATCGCGGGTGGATCGTCGACTACGGCCCGCCTCGGGAGGTCCTGACCTCCGAACGGTTGAGCGAGATCTATCAGTGGCCGATACGAGTCCTCACGCTCGACGATGGCGAGCTCGCCGTCATTCCGGCGCGAACAGCCCGTGCAGGCCGCCGCTGATCACCGGCTCATTCCCCGTGGCGTCCGTCTCGCTTCGTGACCGACATATTCACCCAGATTCACGGTAGTCGTAGAGTGAGTGACACGACTTAGGAGTTATCATGCCAGTTTTGCGTTCGGCCACCTCTACGCAGGGCCGTAATTTTGCCGGTGCTCGTGCCCTGTGGCGGGCTACGGGTATGGGGGATGGCGACTTCGGCAAGCCGATTATTGCTGTCGCCAACTCCTTCACCCAGTTCGTGCCCGGCCACGTCCACCTCAAAGACATGGGTCAGCTCGTCATCAAGGCCATTGAGGAGGCCGGCGGTGTGGGCAAGGAGTTCAACACGATCGCGGTCGATGATGGTATTGCCATGGGTCACGATGGCATGCTCTACTCCCTCCCGTCTCGGGAGATCATCGCGGACTCCGTCGAATACATGGTGAACGCGCATACGGCCGATGCTCTCGTCTGCATCTCGAACTGCGACAAGATCACGCCCGGCATGCTCATGGCCGCCATGCGGCTCAACATTCCCGTCATCTTCGTCTCGGGCGGTCCGATGGAGGCGGGGAAGGCCATCGAGGGCGTCATCGACCATCCCGTCAACCTGGTCGATGCGATGTCGGGGGCCGCGGACGAATCGATCTCGGATGATGACCTGGCTCAGATCGAGTCCGCAGCCTGCCCCACGTGCGGCTCCTGCTCGGGCATGTTCACCGCGAACTCGATGAACTGTCTGACGGAAGCGCTCGGGCTGTCCCTTCCGGGCAACGGTTCCACGCTTGCCACGCATGTCGCACGCAAGGGCCTCTTCCTCGAGGCCGGCCGCCGCATCGTCGACCTGGCACGGCGCTACTACGACGACGATGACGAATCTGTCCTGCCGCGCAACATCGCGACGAGGAAGGCGTTCTTCAACGCGATGAGCCTCGACGTCGCCATGGGCGGATCGACGAACACGATCCTCCACATTCTCGCCACCGCCATCGAAGGCGATATCGACTTCACGCTTGCCGACATCGACAGCCTGTCGAGGAAGGTGCCCTGCCTCGCGAAGGTTGCCCCCAACCATCCCAGCTATCACATGGAGGACGTCCATCGTGCCGGCGGGATCCCCGCAATCCTCGGCGAACTGAACCGGGCGGGCCTCCTCGAGACCGACGTCCACTCGGTCCACTCCGATGACCTGCAGGGCTGGCTCGATCGGTGGGACATTCGCAGCGGCAAGGCCGCTCCCGAGGCCATCGAGCTGTTCAAGGCCGCCCCCGGAGGCGTTCGCACCACGCAGGCCTTCTCCCAGGCCAACGAGTGGGCAGAGCTCGACACGGACGATGCTCATGGCTGCATCCACTCCGTCGAGAACGCCTACACGGCCGACGGTGGTTTGGCAGTCCTCTTCGGCAACATCGCAGAAGAAGGCGCCGTCATCAAGACCGCAGGCATCGACGAAGAGCTGTTCCACTTCGAGGGGAGAGCGCGTGTCGTCGACTCGCAGGAAGACGCGATCGAGCTGATCCTCTCGAAAGCCGTCGTTCCCGGCGATGTCGTCGTCATCCGCTACGAGGGCCCCAAGGGAGGGCCCGGCATGCAGGAGATGCTGTACCCGACCTCCTTCCTCAAGGGCCTCGGCCTCGGCAAGACCTGTGCCCTCATCACCGATGGCAGATTCTCGGGAGGCACCTCCGGCATCTCCATCGGCCACATCTCTCCCGAAGCGGCGGCGGGAGGCGCGATCGGCCTCATCGAGGAGGGGGACAGGATCGTCCTCGACGTCCCCACCCGCAGGCTCGATCTCCTCGTCGATGACGAGACTCTCGCCGCGCGGCGCGCCGCGAAGGGCGCCACGCCGTGGCGTCCCGAGAAGGAACGCCCCCGCAAGGTCTCGAAAGCCCTCAAGGCGTATGCGATGCTGGCGCGATCGGCCACCTATGGCGGCGTGCGGAGCCTCGACGACTAGCGTCCGCTGACAGGGCAGGGGAGGTGAGTATCTCACCTCCCCTTTCCTCACCCCGGGACCACTGCCCCACCAATTCGGACACGGTGAGGGAGATACTGATGGAACGAATCATTACCAAGGGGTGTTGGAAACACATGAGTGATATTTTTACTTTCCTCGCCGAGCAGCCAGTCATGCTGGCCTTCCTGCTCGTCGGCGGCGGAATGGCCCTGGGGCGCCTCAAAGTCAAGGGTGTGGGTCTCGGAGCGGCCGCGGTCCTCTTCCTCGCCATCGCCGTCGCAGCCTGGTCGACAGCTGAAGGCATCGACCTCGCCATCCCCCACATCGTGGGCACGCTGGGTCTCGTCATCTTCGCCTTCGCCATCGGCAACAACGCCGGCGGCACGTTCTTCAAGTCCCTCAAGCAGGCGACGGGCCCGATCATCACCATGGTCCTGCTCTTCATCCTGGCCGCCGTGTCCGCCTACCTCGTCGGCACGTACGTGTTCGACATGGACATCGCCCTCATCGCAGGCACCTTCGCAGGTGCCGTGACGAACACCCCGGCGCTCGCGGCCGCGGGTGAGTCCTCGGGCGATCCCGGTACCGCCACTGTCGGCTATGCGGTTGCCTACCTGTTCGGCGTGATCGGCATGATCATCGCCGCGAACCTGGCCCTTCGCAAAGCACATCTCGACACGGATACGCCCTCTCCGGTTACCCACCAGAACGTGCGGGTCGACAGGACTGACCTGCCGACCGTGGGCGGGGTTCTCGCAGAGATCGGCACCGTTGTCGAGTTCTCGCGCCTGCGCAGGGGAGAAGAGGGCCCGATCTGGATCCCCAGCTCTTCGGAGAAACTTCACGAGGGCGATCTCGTGACGATCGTCGGCGACGACGAGGCCGTCCGCAGCGTCATCAGCGCGCTCGGCCACGCCTCGTCCCACTCGCTGCGAGCAGATCGGCGGATGCTGGACTTCCGCCGCATCACAGTCTCGGAACCCAATCATGTTGGCAAGACGGTCGGCGAACTCGACGAGATCCTGGCCGAACGCTGGGGTGCGAAGATCTCCCGCGTGCGCCGCGCCGACCAGGACATGCTGGCATTGCCCTCGATGATGGTGGAGATGGGGGACAGGGTCCGCGTGGTCGGGCCCACCCTCAAGCTCAAGGAGATCTCCAGCTGGTTGGGTGACTCGTCGAAGGGCCTGACCGATATCAATCCCGTGGCACTCGGCCTGGGGCTCGGCTTCGGTATCCTGCTCGGCTCCATCGAGATCCCGATGCCGGGGGGCGGAAGCTTCTCCCTGGGTGCCGCGGCGGGTGTGCTGATCGTCGGGCTTGTCATGGGCCGCCTGGGACGGATCGGCAACGTTGTCACGGCCCTGCCCAATACGGCTAATGCGGTGATGTCCGAACTCGGTCTCCTGCTCTTCCTCGCCCAGGCAGGGACCAATGCCGGGGGTCAGATCGGCACCGCATTCAGCGGCGACGAATGGTGGAAGATCCTGCTGCTCGGCATCCTCATCACCTCGATCATGGCGGGTGGCCTCTATGTCGCGATGAAGAGCATCTTCAAGATGGGAGGGACGCGCTTGTCGGGCTTGCTGGGCGGTGCGCAGACGCAACCCGCGGTCCTGGCTTTCGCAAACGGTCGGACGGGAGCCGATCCGCGCGTGGCGCTCGGATATGCGCTGGTCTATCCAGTCGCCATGATCACGAAGATCCTCGTCGCCCACATTCTCGGCGGCATGTGACATCACGTCTCACGATCCCCGGACGAGTCTTCGTCCGGGGATCTTCTTTCCCCGCCATAGCAACGAAAAGCCGTGTTCCTATGCACCTGAGAGTGTTTCACTGGTTAAGACGGGGCGCCAATATTTGAGATTTAGGACTTTTGACTTGCTCCGATGGGAGGGCCCGGGCTACTCTGTCTCACATGGGAATGATCAACGTAGTAGCTCGGCGCGCCACATCGGCCTGCTGAGGATGTGTTGCGCGCCCCCTGTTCCGACGCAGGGGGCTTTTTCATTGCCTGACCGATCCACGAGGAGGAACCATGGGGAAACCTTCATCCCCGGCCACGCTTGTCGAGGCCAGCGCTATCAGGGCGAAGAGTGACGGTGTGATCCGCGAGAAGTCGACGGGCGCCCGATCTATCATCCGATCATTGGAAGAGCTGGGCGTCGATACAGTATTCGGCCTTCCCGGCGGGGCTATTCTCCCCACGTACGATCCGCTTCTCGACTCCGTATCGGTCCGCCACATCCTTGTCCGCCACGAGCAGGGAGCCGGCCATGCGGCCGAGGGCTATGCTCATGCGACCGGCAAGGTCGGGGTCTGCATCGCCACCTCGGGCCCGGGTGCCACGAACCTGACGACGGCCGTCCTCGACGCCTACATGGACTCCGTCCCCATGCTCTGCATCACCGGCCAGGTCGGTGCCGCGATGATCGGCACGGACGCGTTCCAAGAGGCAGACATTGTCGGCATCACCATGCCGATCTCCAAGCACTCCTTCCTCGTGACGGACGCGAAGGACATCCCCGCCCGGATCGCCGAAGCCTACGAGCTGGCCCAGACGGGCCGTCCCGGCCCGGTGATCGTCGATATCGCGAAGTCCGCCCAGAACGCCGAGTGCGACTTCGTGTGGCCGCCCACCCGTGACCTTCCCGGATATCGACCGGTGACGAAGCCGAACGCGCGCCAGGTACGAGAGGCTGCCCGCCTTATCGCAACCGCGAAGCGTCCCGTGTTCTATGTGGGCGGCGGTGTCATTCGGGCCGGTGCGGCGGAGCAGCTCCGCGAGCTCGTCGCGCTCACCGGGATCCCCGCGGTGACGACGCTCAACGCGATCGGCTCGCTCTCGACGAAGGATCCCCACAATTTGGGCATGCCGGGCATGCACGGCACGGTGGCCGCGGTGGATGCTCTCCAGCGCTCCGACCTCCTCATCACCCTCGGGGCCCGCTTCGACGATCGCGTGACGGGAGCGCTGGAGTCGTTCGCGCCCCACGCGAAGGTCATCCACGCCGACATCGATCCTGCCGAGATCGGCAAGAATCGTCATGCCGATGTGCCGATCGTCGGCGATGTCGCCGAGACGATTCTCGAGCTGATCGAGGAGATGCCGGGAGCATACCGCCAGTACGACAGGCGCGACATCAGCGAATGGTGGGCTCGTCTCAACCGGATGAGGGAGACCTACCCGCTGGGGTGGACCCCGACCGAGGACGGCTACATGGCGCCGCAGTACGTGATCGAGCAGCTCGGTCAGATTGCGGGCCCGGACGCTATCTACGTCTCCGGCGTCGGCCAGCACCAGATGTGGGCCTCCCAGTTCCTCAATTTCGATAACCCGCGGACGTGGATCAACTCCGGTGGTGCGGGCACGATGGGATTGGCCGTCCCGGCCGCCATGGGTGCGAAGGTGGCCTGCCCGGACAAGGTCGTGTGGGCGATCGATGGCGACGGCTGCTTCCAGATGACGAACCAGGAACTGGCGACATGCGCGATCAACGACATCCCGATCAAGGTCGCGATCATCAACAACTCGTCTCTCGGGATGGTGCGCCAGTGGCAGACCCTGTTCTACAGCGGACGCTACTCCAACACCGATCTCGACACGGGTCACGGAACCCGTCGTATCCCCGATTTCGTCAAGCTGTCAGAGGCCTACGGATGTGTGGCGCTTCGGTGCGAACGTCCGGAGGACGTGGCCGACACGATCAGGCAGGCGATGGAGATCAACGATCGTCCGGTCGTCATCGACTTCCAGGTCTCCGCGGACGCCATGGTGTGGCCGATGGTGGCGGCAGGGGTCTCGAACGACGAAATTCAATACGCTCGGGATATTGCTCCCGACTGGGCTGACGAAGACTAGAGGGAATCCATGAACACTCGACATACGCTTTCGGTTCTCGTCGAGAACAAGCCCGGCGTGCTGACTCGCGTCACCGCACTGTTTGCTCGTCGTGCCTTCAACATCCATTCGGTGGCGGTGGGCCCCACGGAAGATCCGGAGATCTCCCGTATCACCCTCGTCGTCGATGCTGCGGACGCGCCCCTCGAGCAGGTGACGAAGCAGCTCAACAAACTCGTCAACGTCATCAAGATCGTTGCCCTCGAACCCGACACGTCGGTGCAGCGGGAGCTGCTCCTCGTCAAGGTGGCGGCAACGGACGAGAACAGAACCTCGGTCCTTCAGCTCGTCGAGCTCTTCCGCGCCCATGTCGTCGACGTGGTCCCGGATGCTGTGACGATCGAGGCGACCGGATCTGCCGGTAAGGTGGAGGCGCTGCTGACGGCGCTGGCTCCGTACGGTATTAAAGAAATTGTCCAATCGGGTGCGGTCGCGATCTCTCGCGGCCCGCGCTCCCTATCTGAACGTGCGAGCGCCGAACGTGCGCTCCGCCGCGCCTGACAACTCAAGGAGAAACACTGTGGCAGAAATTTTCTATGACGATGACGCCGATCTCTCGATCATCCAGTCCAAGAAGGTCGCCGTTATCGGCTACGGCTCCCAGGGTCATGCGCATGCGCTGAACCTGCGCGATTCCGGTGTCGACGTCGTCGTGGGCCTGCGCGAGGGCTCGTCCTCGATTGCCAAGGCACAGGAACAGGGCCTCGCAACCGCGACGGTCGACGTCGCTGTCAAGGATGCTGACGTCATCATGATCCTGGCACCGGATCAGCACCAGCGCACGATCTACTCGGAGCTGATCGAGCCGAACATGAAGGAAGGCGCAGCCCTCTTCTTCGCGCACGGCTTCAACATCCGCTACAACTACATCAAGCCCTCAGCTGACCATGACGTGTGCATGGTCGCCCCCAAGGGCCCCGGCCACACGGTTCGCCGCCAGTACGTCGAAGGCCGCGGTGTCCCCGATATCGTTGCCATCGAGCAGGATGCGTCGGGTCAGGCCTGGGATCTCGCACTGTCCTACGCGAAGGCGATCGGTGGAACCCGCGCGGGCGTCATCAAGACGACCTTCACGGAGGAGACCGAGACCGACCTCTTCGGTGAGCAGACGGTTCTCTGCGGCGGCGTCTCCCAGCTCATCCAGTACGGCTTCGAGGTTCTCGTCGAGGCCGGCTACCAGCCCGAGATCGCCTACTTCGAGGTTCTCCACGAGCTCAAGCTCATCGTCGACCTCATCAACGAGGGCGGTCTCACCAAGCAGCGCTGGTCGATCTCGGACACGGCCGAATACGGCGACTACGTGTCGGGCCCCCGCGTGATCTCCCCGAACGTCAAGGACAACATGAAGGACGTTCTCGACGACATCCAGACGGGTGCGTTCGCGGAGCGCTTCATCTCCGATCAGGACAAGGGCGGACCCGAGTTCCAGGAGCTGCGCAAGCGCGGCGAAGGCCACGAGATCGAGAAGGTCGGCGCTGAACTGCGCAAGATGTTCTCGTGGAAGTCGGTCGACGAGGACTACTCGGACGGCCACGCAGGCAGGTGACTGAGTGGGTGCCCCGGTTGCGGCCGGGGCACCCGTCTGAGCAACCCTCCCGCGCTTGATGGGAATACTGCCACCGTGCATGGACCGAATGGTGACATGGCGATTTCACCATGTGGACTGAACGCTAGGATTAGAACATGACTCACAACATGAAACTTGCCGTCATCCCCGGTGACGGAATCGGTCCCGAGGTCGTCGCGGAAGGGCTCAAAGCACTCCACGCGGCACTGCGCGGAGACGTCACCGTCGACGAAACCCATTTCGATCTCGGAGCTGCGCGCTGGCACCGCACCGGGGAGGTCCTCCCCGAGAGCGAACTCGAGCAGATCAAGCAGCACGACGCGATCTTGCTCGGAGCAGTCGGCGATCCCTCCCTCCCATCCGGAATCCTCGAGCGCGGCCTTCTCCTCAAGCTCCGCTTCGACCTCGACCATTACGTGAACCTGCGCCCCTCGAAGTACTACCGGGGTGTCCCCACCCCCCTCGCCGATCCCGGCGACATCGATTTCGTCGTCGTCCGCGAAGGAACCGAAGGCCTGTACGCCGGCAACGGCGGGGCTGTACGAGTCGATACGCCCCACGAGATCGCGACCGAAGTATCGGTCAACACGGCCTACGGTGTGGAACGAGTCGTCCGGTATGCCTTCGATCTCGCCATGCGGCGCGACCAGCGTCTGACCCTCGTCCACAAGCACAACGTACTCGTGAACGCCGGCCACCTGTGGCGCCGCACCGTCGACCGCGTCGGCGCTGAATACCCGGATGTCACCGTGGACTACCTCCACGTGGACGCCGCAACGATCTTCCTCGTCACAGACCCGGCCCGTTTCGACGTCATCGTCACCGACAACCTGTTCGGGGACATCCTCACGGACGAGGCCGGTGCCATCACCGGCGGGATCGGCCTGGCCGCCTCCGGAAACATCAACCCCACCGGCGCGTTCCCCTCGATGTTCGAACCCGTCCACGGCTCTGCCCCCGATATTGCGGGCCAGCAGAAGGCCGACCCCATCGCCACCATCTCCTCCGTGGCTCTCATGCTCCGCCACCTGGGCTACGATGAGGCCGCAGCCCGCATCGAATCCGCGGTGGATGGGGACATGGAGGCACGCGCCGATGCGGTGGAGGCAGGGGCGCCTCTCGTCCGCTCCACCAGCGAGATTGGCGACGCGGTCGTCGCCAGGATCTAGTCAAGGAAGAAGAAAGATCATGCAGGTTTCTGCACTCGAGCAGGCCGCGGCGCTGCCGCTGCCCACCGCCGACGAGGTTGCGAACAGGTGGGATATCCACCCCAACCCCAACCCGGCCTCCCCGGAACATCGGGAGGATGTGTTCAACCGTCTCAGCTTCGGCGTCGACTTCACGGATCACATGGCGCATGCTGTGTACGAGACCGGCAAGGGATGGCATTCGAAGACGATCGAGCCCTACGGCCCGCTCACGCTCGACCCTGCCTCCGCAGTCCTGCACTACGGGCAGGAGATCTTCGAGGGCCTCAAAGCCTACCGCCACGACGACGGGTCGATATGGACGTTCAGGCCGAGCTATAACGCGCACAGGCTCAACGCCTCCGCCCACCGTCTCGCGATACCGGAGCTGCCGGTCGAGGACTTCCTCGCCTCCATCGTCGGCCTCGTGCGCACCGATGCGGAGTGGGTGCCATCGGCGCCGGGATCATCGCTCTACCTGCGCCCCTTCACGATCGCGACGGAGCCGTTCCTCGGGGTGCGCTCCGCACGCCGCTTCGACTACCTCTGCATCGCATCCCCATCGGGCCCTTATTTCGTCAACGGCTTCCAGCCCATCTCCATCTGGGTCTCACCCGACTACCACCGGGCGGGCCCAGGGGGCACCGGTGCGGCGAAGTGCGGAGGAAACTATGCGTCCTCCCTCGTCCCCAAGCTCGAAGCTCACGATGAGGGGTTCGACGAGGTCTGCTTCCTCGATGCCGTCAACAACGAGAACATCGACGAGCTGGGCGGCATGAACGTCTTCGTCGTCTACGAGGACGGATCCGTCTCCACCCCGGCGCTGACGGGGAACATTCTCGAGGGCGGCACTCGCGGCGCCATCCTCCGCCTGCTCCGGGACAGAGCGGTGACGGTGCGCGAGGAGACCATTCGCTTGGAGGACCTCATCTCCGACATCGAGTCGGGGCGCGTGGCCGAGGTGTTCGCCTGCGGCACTGCCGCTGTCGTCACTCCCATCGGCCGCATCGCAGGCCCCGGCTTCGACGTGAGGGTTGATGGGACGACCGTGACGAAGTCGATCTACGACCAGGTGACGGCCATCCAGCTCGGACACGAGCCGGACCCGTACCACTGGACCTACAAGCTGTCCGCATGAGCAGCGATCTCGTCGTCTATGACACGACCCTGCGCGACGGTGCCCAGCAGGAGGGCATGAACCTGTCCGTCGCGGACAAGCTCACCCTTCTCCCTCTGCTCGAGGACTATGGGGCTGACATCATCGAGGGCGGCTGGCCGGGAGCCATCCCGAGAGACACGGAGTTCTTCCGTATGGCCACCGCGGAGGGTACGCTGACGCGGGCCCGCCTCGCGGCATTCGGCTCGACACGGAAGGCGAATGTCGATGTCGGCGATGATCAGCAGGTGCAGGCGCTGCTCGATTCGCAGGCGCCGATCATCACGCTTGTCGCGAAGTCCGATGTGCGCCACGTCCACAAGGCGCTGCGGACAACGGAAGAAGAGAACCTGGCCATGGTCGAGGACACCGTGGCCTATCTCCTCTCCCATGGCCGGGAGGTCATGGTCGATCTCGAGCACTTCTTCGACGGTGCCGTGGTGGACCGGGACTACACCTTTTCGGTGGCCGAGACGGCGGTCCGTGCCGGCGCCAGCACCATCATTCCGTGCGACACGAACGGTGGTTCGCTGCCGGGCGAGGTCCAGTCCAGGGTTGCGGAGCTCATCGACCACCTGGCCGAACGCGGACTGTCGGCCACGATCGGCATTCATGCCCACAATGATGGTGAGCTCGCGGTCGCGAATACTCTTGCGGCTGTCGCTGCGGGAGCATCCCACATCCAGGGCACCGTCAACGGCTACGGGGAGCGCACCGGCAACGCGAACATCCTGACGGCGATCGCGAACCTGCAGCTCAAAACAGATCGGAAAGTTGTGACTGAACAGCAGCTTGCCGAGCACACTCACATCTCCCACGCCGTGGCAGAGATCGTCAATATCGCACCCTACGGTCGTCAGCCCTATACGGGAGTGTCCGCGTTCGCCCACAAGGCGGGCCTCCACGCCTCTGCCATCCGAGTCGATGCTGACCTCTACCAGCACATCGATCCTGCCCGTGTCGGCAACGACATGCGCATGATCGTGTCTGACATGGCGGGGAGGGCGTCGATCGAGCTGAAGGCCCGCGAGGTCGGCCTGGATCTGTCCCAGCGACCGGATGTCCTCTCCGAGGTGACGAAGCGGATCAAGCAGGCGGAGGCACAGGGCTATACGTACGATGCGACGGATGCGTCTGTCGAGCTCCTCATCCGGGAGATCGCGACGGGCGAAAGAATGTCGTTCTTCGAGATCGAATCGTGGTCGACCCACCTCTCGGGAAGCTCGTCCGAGTCGAACGTCGCCGAGGCGGTCGTCAAGGTCAGGACGGGCCGTGGTCGTGCTGTGACGGTCGGTGAGGGCGTTGGCCCTGTCGATGCTCTCGACCAGGCGCTTCGCGGGGCCCTGGCCCCGGTCTATCCGGAGCTGGACGTGTGCGAGCTGACGGACTTCAAGGTTCGTATTCTCGACGCATCGGCCGCCACGCGCGCGACGACCCGGGTCATCATCTCCATGTCGTCACCTCACGGATCGTGGGCGACGGTCGGCGTGGGACGCGATGTCATCGACGCCTCGTGGGAAGCATTGACAGACGGGTATGCCTACGGGCTGTTCAAGGCTGGCGTTCCGAAGCGATGACGGGCGGCGGGCGGAGGCCCGCCAACCGGTCACGCGGGCCGTTCTCCGAACACCTGCCGACCGACCCTGATCATGGTCGAGCCCTCGTCCACGGCGATCTGCCAGTCATTGCTCATCCCCATCGAGAGTTCACGGCAGTCGTGTCCCTCCGCGCGTAGCTGATCGGAGAGCTTGTGGATTGTGGCGAACGATGCTCGCACGGCGGCAATGTCGTCCGTGTTCGCGCCGATCGTCATGAGGCCGGTGAGGGTAAGTCCGGGGAGTGCCCGAATCTGGTCCGCGAGAGCTGGTACGTCTGCCGGATCCAGGCCGAACTGGGACTGTGCGCCGGAGGAGTTCACCTGGATCATGATGCCGCGTTCGAGCGACAGGTCACGGCAGACCGTTGAGAGTCGGCGTGCGGTCTTCAGCGAGTCGACCGTCTGGATCGTGCCGGCATAGGTGACCGCGGCGCGTGCCTTGTTCGATTGGACGTGCCCGATGACATGCGTATCGTGCGGGGGTGCCGCGAGCTCCGCGAGGGCCTCCTCCGAGCTCGAGAGCTGCTGGATGATGTTGTGGCCGAGCAGGGTCGCCCCGGCCATGAGAGCCTCAAGAACAGCCTGCGGGGGCTGGTGCTTGACGGCGAGGAGAACCCGTGTCCGCCCGCCGGACGCCATGCGCACGCTCTCCTCGAGGGCGCGGTAGCGATCCCTAATCATTGACCGCTCCGATCCGGATCAGCTGCGCGACGAGCTCGTCGGTGCGTGCACTCTCCTTGAGGTCGACCACGGCGACGATCTCCGTGTCCCTTGACTCCTCACCATCGTCGAGCACCTGCCGTACGAGCCACATCGAGCCCTCGGCAGCATCGTGGGCCCTCTCGTCATCCAGCCCCACGTCGAGAAAGTCCGCCGCTGTGGGGGACTCGACGAAGGTCACGAAGTGGGCGCCTCGAGAGTTCGTATCAGCACCGAGCCACTCATGCGTCTCGAAGTAGTCGTCGAGGAAGTCATTCCACCGCTCAGCATCGAGCGGTTCCGGCTGTTCCATGAACACGGGAGTGGACATGTGTGCCAGGCGTTCTGGATCTTCATCGGCTGCGGCTTCGACGTAGCGCCACAGCCAGTTCCTCACCCGCGTGCGGAATGCGTGACGATTCGCGGTGATGGGAACCGTGCCATCAGCTCGCGCGCCGAAGGCGAGCTCTGTTCCGCCCTGGGGGATGGTCGTATGCTCCATGATCTCGGCGTCGTCGAGGACACCGTCCGCGAGCGCCTCCCATTCTGCGATGAGGGAGGAGTCGACGGAGCGGACGAGCTCTCCCAGCCAGGTGATGATGTCGGACAGCTCATCCGTCAGAGCATCGGCGGGAACGATCTGGCGCAGCGCCTTGTACGTGTCGGTGAGATAGCGCAGGACAATGCCCTCGCTGCGCGCCGCATCGTAGCGCGAGATGAGATCGGAGAACGTCATCGAGTGCTCGACCATGTGCCGCACGACGGACTTGGGGGAGAGCTCGTACTCGGACACCCAGGGGTTGGTCTGGCGATACATCTCGAGCGCTGGTGTCAGCAGCTCGGCGAGCGGGGTCGGCCACGTGATCTCGTCGAGACGCACCATCCGCTCATTGTATTCGAGGCCCTCCGCCTTCATGGCGCTCATGGCTCGGTCGCGTTCCTGCCTGCGCTGGGCCATGAGTATGGGACGCGGGTCTTCCTGCACAGCCTCGATGATGGAGACGACATCGAGAGCATACTCGGGGGAGTCGCGGTTGAGGAGGTCGAGCGCGGCGAGCGCGAAGGGGGACAGGGGTGCGTTGAGCGCGAAATCATCGGGAACCTCCCGGGCGAGTTCGATGGCGGGCCGGTTCGGATGGTCGGCACGCCAGTCGCGATCGTGGTGGATGATGACGCCGGCGGCCCGCAGCGACACATAGATCTCGACTGCCTTGCGCAGAAGCGGATTCGACGCTTTCTTCGGTTCGTAGTTGTCGGTCAGGAGACGGTAGATCGTGGCGACAGGATCGCCCGGGCGGTCGAGGAGCTGAAGCATCATCGCGTGGGAGATCCTCATGCGGGATTCGAGCGTCTCGGGCTGGGCGGCGATCAGGCGCTCGAACGTGGAACGCGTCCAGTTCACCTGGCCCTCGGGCGGCTTCTTCTTCACGTACTTCTTCTTGCGTTCAGCGGCTTTCGCCTCCGCCTTCGCATTGTCGATCTCGTGTTCTGGGGCCTGGACGACGACGTCCCCAGTCGTGTCGAAGCCTGCCCGCCCCGCGCGGCCTGCGATCTGGTGGAACTCGCGTGCCGTGAGCTGCCTCTGCTTCTCGCCGTCGAACTTGGCGAGGGAAGTCAGGAGGACGGTGCGGATCGGGACGTTGATGCCCACCCCGAGGGTGTCCGTCCCGCAGATCACGCGCAGCAGTCCCTGTTGGGCGAGACGTTCGACGAGGCGCCGGTAGCGGGGGAGCATGCCGGCGTGGTGCACGCCGATGCCGGAGCGGAGCAGCTTCGAGAGAACAGCGCCGAAACCGGGACCGAACCGGAAGTCGCCGATCTCGTCCGCGATCGCGGCCTTCTGCTCTTTCGTCGAGATTGCAACAGACTGCAGTTCGGTTGCGGCAGATACTGCCGCGAGCTGGGAGAAGTGGACGATATAGACCGGCGCGCGATGGGTCGTCACGAGCTCCTTGATCGTCTCGGACACCGGTTCCAGAGAATAGTGGTAGGACAGGGGGACGGGACGTTCCGCGTTGTCGATGATTGACACGGAGCGTCCGGTGCGCGTGCTCAGGTCGGTGACGAATGCGGACGTGTCGCCGAGAGTGGCAGACAGCAGAACGTGCTGCGTCTTGGTCAGTTCGAGGAGAGGCACCTGCCATGCCCACCCGCGGTCCGGCTCCGAGAAGAAGTGGAACTCGTCCGCGATGACAACCCCTGCATCGGCTCCAGCTCCTTCGCGCAGTGCAACGTTCGCAAGGATCTCAGCCGTACAGCAGATGATCGGGGCGTCGGCGTTGATCGTCGAATCTCCCGTCACCATGCCCACGTTCGCCGCCCCGAACAGGCCGATGAGATCGAAGAACTTCTCCGACACGAGCGCTTTGAGAGGCGCCGTGTAGTAGCCGCTCCTGCCCTCTGCCAGCGCCACGAACAGCGCCGCCATCGCGATCATGGACTTCCCCGACCCGGTCGGCGTCGACACGATGAGATGATCGCCCTCGAGGGCCGCGAGCAGCGCCTCGTCCTGGTGCGGGTAGAGACCCTTCCCGGTGGATTCCACCCACGCGTGGAAAGCGTCATAGACATCGTCCGCCGGCGGATTGTCGCCGAAGCGATCGGCAAGGTCGTCGAGGGCATCGTTCAAAGGCGCACGGGATTCAATCACCCCTTCAGAGTGCCACATCGCCCAGACCTATCGCGGGCAAACCCCCACTGTGCACGAGTTCACAGCCGCAGGAGGGCCTTCGAATTTGTGTCAATCCTGAACACCGCGTATCGTTATTTCTTGCGCGCACCGCTAGCTCAATGGTAGAGCAACTGACTCTTAATCAGTGGGTTCAGGGTTCGAGTCCCTGGCGGTGTACAAATGAAGATCCCGGCTCCGGCCGGGATCTTTGCTTTTCCCGGCTGGATACTTGTCGATCATGACAGCCTCTCCTCCTGCTCCCGCGCGTCGGGTCCATGGCATCACGAACTGACGTAACCCACGACACCATCAGCCTGCACATTCGTGCGCGGCTATTGACCGAAAGTGCAGACGGGGGCATTCTGGACAAACCGCACATCCTGTTCGGACACATCTTGGGAGGAAATGGTGAAGACCGCACTGACGCGTGAATCACGACAGAACGCACTGGAGGCAATGGCAGACGAGGAGCTCGACGTTCTCGTCATCGGCGGGGGAGTGACCGGGGCCGGGGTTGCGCTCGATGCCACGACCCGTGGCCTCAAAACCGGAATCATCGACATGAGGGACTGGGCCTCGGGAACCTCACAATGGTCCTCCAAGCTCGTCCACGGCGGACTGCGCTACCTCTATCAGCTGGACTTCCCGCTCGTCGCGGAGGCCCTCCGTGAGCGGGGCACCCTGCTCACGACAACAGCGCCCCACCTCGTCTCCGCACAGCCCTTCCTGTGGCCCCTCAAACAGCGTGTCATCGAACGCGCCTACTCCGCAGTCGGCGTCGGCATGTACGACGCGCTTGCGATGATCGGCGGGAAATCAGTCCCGATCCAGAAGCACTATGGGCACAAGGGCGTCATGGAGCTGGTGCCCAGCCTCGACCCCACAACATTGATCGGCGGCATCAGGTTCTTCGACGCTCGGGTGGATGATGCTCGACTCGTCATCGACCTCGTGCGCACCGCTCAGGGCTATGGCGCGCTCGCGGCATCCCGCGCCCAGGCGACCGAGTTCATCACGGAAGGCAACGCGGTCGTCGGGGCAGTGGTGACCGACCTCGAGACCGGTGACAGGATCACCGTGCGCGCCAAGCACATCATCGGCGCAACGGGCGTGTGGACAGAGGAGACGGAATCTCTCGGAGGCTCCGACGGCGGGCTCAAGGTTCTCGCCTCCAAGGGCATCCATATCGTCGTCCCCAAGGACAGGATCGAGGGGCAGACGGGAGTCTTCCTACGCACCGAGAAGTCCGTTCTCTTCATCATCCCCTGGGAGCGCTACTGGGTGATCGGCACGACCGACACGACGTGGCACGAGCAGCGGGACGCCCCCGTCGCAACCTCCCGCGATATCGACTACGTGCTCGAGCAGGCGAACTCGGTCCTGGCAGACAAGCTGACTCGAGACGACATCATCGGCACATACGCGGGTCTGCGTCCGCTGCTCCAGCCCGGCACCAAGGGCTCGGGAGAGTCGACCAAGGTGTCGCGCGAACACACGGTCACGTCCCCGCAGCCGGGACTCACCGTCATCGCCGGCGGCAAGCTGACAACGTACAGGCAGATGGCAGAGGATGCGGTCGACCATGTCCTCGGAGCGAAAGCCGCATCCAACCCGTCCGTCACCGCGACGACGCCCCTCGTGGGCGCACACGGCTTCGAGGCGGCCAAGCGTCGCCTGCCCGCGCTCTCGCAGCAGTATCGACTGACGCAGGCGCAAGTCAAGCACCTGTTCTCCCGATACGGGTCGGAACTGCCAGACGTGCTCAGCCTCATCGACAGCGATGAGACGCTGGCACAGCCCCTCGAGCATGCACCGGACTATCTCGCGGCCGAGGTCGTCTTCGCGGTCACCCATGAAGGTGCCCTTCATCTCGAAGACGTTCTCCTCCACCGCATCAGGCTCGACTTCGAACAGCCGGATCGCGGACAGGCGGCTGCTCCCCAGATCGCGGCGATCATGGGTGACCTGCTCGCATGGGACGATGCCACGCGCGAGAACGAGGTCGCGAACTGGACCGCTCAAGCTCAGGCTATCCTCGACGCCCAGCAGCTCACCGACGACGCTGACGCCTCCAAGCGCCGCATCGAAGCAGGCGACATCGTACCCCTTGCAGGCAGGGGATAAGGCGGGTTGCCGATAGGGTTTTGAGCCGCGTGGCGGGGCGTTGCCGAGAAGGCGCGTCCCGCCACGTGTGATTTGGGATATACCGGGGTGCTTTGTCGGATTAGGCGGCCACGTCTGCTCATTTTCGGGTACCGTGGGAAGCGTGTCTGATCCGATAGTGACCCTCGTGACCTCAGCGGCCTTCCCCGAGCTCGATAGCGACGAAGCCGGGCTTCCCGACGCGCTCCGCGCCAGGGGGATGGAGCCGCACATCGCCGTATGGAACGACCCCGACGTTGACTGGTCCAACGCCGGCACGGCGATCGTTCGTAACGTTCGCGACTACGCGAAAGACCCGCAGGGCTTCCTCGCCTGGGCACGCTCGGTACCGCGCCTCCTCAACTCTCCGAGCGTCATGGAATGGAACACGGACAAGCATTACCTCCAGGAGCTGGCCAAGCGCGGCATGCCGACCATCGCCACGACCTGGCTCGAACCGTCCGCGAATCTGTCCCGCAACCAGGTGCACACCCGCTTCCCGGCCGTCGGTGACTTCGTCGTGAAGCCCGCAGTATCATCCGGTGGACGCGGCACGGGACGATACACGTCCACGGACGCGAACTCCCGCATGAGAGCCATCAACGACGCCATGTACCACCTCGAGCGCGGCCGCTCCGTCATGGTGCAGCGATACCACGAGGAAGTTGACCGCTCCGGCGAAGTCTCCCTCATCTACCTGAACGGACTCGCCTCCTACAAGGTCGAGAAGGAGCCGATGCTGCACCCCCGCTTCGAATCGAACGACCAGGTGCACGAAGAAATCGCACACTCCTCGCAGGCGAGCGAGCAGGAGTGGCGATGGGGCGAGAGGATCCGCCAGTCCCTCCACCACTACATCAAGGACTACTGCGGGCGCGACGAACAGCTCCTGTTCAACCGTGTCGACATCGTCCGAGGCGGCCCAGACGATGAGGAGGAGTTCTACGTCATGGAGATCTCCCTCATCGACGGATCGCTCTACCTCAGTGCAGACGAAGACAACCTCAACAAGTTCGCCGACGCAATCGCGGTGCGTGCCTTCTGGTGAGCCGTCTCCTCGGACTCTTCATGGTGCTCGGCCTCGCGGCGTGCGGGGCCGAGACCGGAACGAACGATGATGCCTGCCGAGAAGCAGACGCCGTCATCAACCAGATCAATGATCTTGCGGCAAGCGACGAGCTTACCCCCGAGCAGAAGGACCTGGCACGGCAGTGGGAGTTCCGCCTCGCGGAAGCCGCAGTCCTCGCAACCGATCATGACCTGTCAGTCGCGATCAGAACGCTGGCGGATGTGGCCGGCAATGTCGCAGAAGATCCAGCCAGCACCCCCGCCCGGCAGGAGCTCGACGAAGCGTACGAGAACGTGGCACGACAGTGCGATTGACGCCTACCTCACATCGGCCGAATTCCGGTTTCGCGCAGGAGTTGGGTATAGTTGTGAATCGGCGAACAACGCCATGGTGGCTATAGCTCAGTCGGTAGAGCGCCTGGTTGTGGTCCAGGAGGTCGCGGGTTCAAGCCCCGTTAGCCACCCAGATGGGAGAGGTTCAAACCTAGACGAGAGTACTCACTCTCTGGTTTGAGCCTCTCCTCTTTTTTATTCACGCAGCCCAAGACATTCAGTTGCGCCTCTGTGCAAGAGCGTGAGCCAAAGATCTGCTCATACTCATGACAAGGATCGGCCTCTTTCTCGATGATTCGGTGGACGAGCGGCAGAGAGTCACCAGTATGAGTGAATGGCGCGATTGCGCACACCGTTACTAGTGGCGCAAAGGTCGAGCCCTCTATCGAGGCCTGTTCTGGCTTGCTCACACGCACTTCTAACCCTCATCCAGGAGTTCGGCACTCGAGCGACCGCGGACGTGGGAGCAACCCACCGCCCACTGAGGCGATGTCTCGGAAGCGGCTACGCGAGATCTGGATGGCAGACGTTGCCGACCCTAACTGGCATGGGGCGTTGTTAAACCTGCCGATCATGCGCCTCGCCTGCTGATGCTTCTGTGCCTTTGAGCCGCGTACTTTTGAGTAGTGCCCCTTAGAGTGGTGTAGCCCCCGGGGTGGTCGTGAGCGTCGTTGCTGACGTGGACACGGTCACCGTGGGATCCTTCGAGAAAGCTCTCTACTTCCCACTCGAAAGGACATCGCCACGATGACCGCTCCTCATATTATCGACCCTGCAGGCCTGCTCCGTGAAGCCCTGGCCGAAGCATCCCCGGACTTGATGCGCGATCTGCTGCAGGCCATGATCAACGCCCTGCTTTCAGCAGACGCCGATGCCGTGGTCGGGGCGGAATGGGGCAAGCCCAGCCCCGACCGCCGCACCCAGCGCAACGGCTACCGCCACCGGCCCCTGGACACCCGGGTCGGCACAGTGGATGTTGCTGTCCCAAAACTCAGATCGGGCACATATTTTCCCGACTGGCTGCTCGAGCGCAGAAAACGAGCCGAAACAGCACTGATCACGGTCGTGGCTGACTGCTACCTCGCCGGCGTCAGCACTCGGCGGATGGATAAGCTCGTGAAAACCCTGGGTATTCATTCCCTGTCGAAGTCGCAGGTCTCGCGCATGGCTACTGACCTGGACGAGCACGTGGACCAGTTCCGTCACCGCCCGCTCGATGAGGCCGGCCCGTTCACGTTCGTCGCTGCTGACGCGCTGACCATGAAGGTCCGCGAGGGCGGGCGTGTGATTAACGCGGTCGTCCTCATCGCTACCGGCGTCAATGCCGATGGTAGGCGTGAAGTCCTCGGCCTGCGGGTTGCGACCAGTGAGACCGGGGCGGCATGGAACTCCTTCTTCGCCGACCTCGTCGCACGCGGCCTGACCGGCGTGCGTTTAGTGACTTCTGATGCTCATGCGGGCCTGATCGAGGCGGTCGCAGCGAACCTGCCGGGTGCGTCCTGGCAGCGATGCCGCACGCACTACGCCGCGAACCTGATGAGCGTGTGCCCCAAGAGCTACTGGCCGGCAGTCAAAGCGATGCTGCACTCGGTCTACGACCAGCCCGACGCAGCCAGTGTCCACGCCCAATTCGACCGGCTCTTGGACTACGTCGGCGATAAGCTCCCTGAAGCTCACGATCATCTGGACGGCGCACGTGCCGATATCCTTGCCTTCACCGGTTTCCCGACCGGGGTGTGGGCCCAGATCTGGTCCAACAACCCCAATGAGCGCCTCAACCGCGAGATCCGTCGCCGCACCGATTCGGTGGGGATCTTCCCCAACCGAGAGGCGATCATCCGCCTGGTCGGTGCGGTCCTGGCCGAGCAGACCGATGAATGGGCCGAAGGGCGCCGCTACCTCAGCCTCGACGTTCTCGCCAGAAGCCGCCTCCACATGCTTCCCGAGACCACAGACGAGGTGAGCGACGATCCTCTCGAACTGACCGCCTAACCACTAATTGAAGAACCGAAGGAACACCGGCTACACCACTCAAAGGGACTTGACCTACTTTTGCAGCCTTATCGCGAAGCTTCATGGGACCGCGGCGAACCATCCGAACCGCAAGGCATCGGCAATGACTCGGAGTCCACGATCCTAGTGACGCTGATGACGTTGCCGCAGTCAGAGTTGCCGCTGCAACAGTTCATCCCGCTCGCACCCGGTATCTACATCGCAAAATCGCTGAGAAGATCTCCAGAGGTGTCGGAACTGTGGACAACGAATGCGGCAAGTTCTCGATGAATGCCCCAACCTATCCAAACATGCGCAGATACAGTGCTCGGTGGCGCGGGTGCAGGTGGACGTCCTGCTCCGTCACACGAGGCTGACCGGGTCCGTATAGAAGCCGCGCTGCGCGCGATCCAGGAGATTTAGTCGATCGGTTCCACCCGAAGCCTTTTTGAGGGCTCCGACCAAGGATGAGAACTTGGACGGCGACAGGCATCTTTTCCCAACCGATCCGACCCGAATCGTCGATCCTCGAAAAAGATGCACAGATCATGTGTCTGGGGCGATGTCAAAAAGCCTTTGCAGCTCGTACGCAGTGCTTTGACTTGCTTCGACAAGTTGAGACACTGTCAGCTCGGGTGCTTTGACGTACCGGTACACAAACGACGGTGCGAAGTGTCCAAACCGGTGATCGGGGCGAATTTGATCGGCGCTGACGTTGAGGATCTCAAACAAGTGCTCAAATGAAAACAGTTCCGGGTGCTTGTGTGCGAATTTCTCTCTTAATGCCCGTGCCTGTTCCGAATGGCTCTCCAGGTGTGGCAGTACGACGCAAAGCCGGAACTGGCCGCCCTGATACTGCCAGCCAGCCTCAATCTGAATGCCATTTAAGTTGATCCTTCGTCGCCAGCCGACAAATGGCTGACTATGAGTCATTCCAGATTCAGCCTGCCCAACACGGGGAATTGCATCAATGAGTAGTTCTTTAACTCGATTCGCGCGCAATTTGAGAAGGGCGGAGCGTGTCTGTCTTGACTCAATCTCGACGAATTGAGCATCATCGAGCCACACTGGTTCCTGCATGGAGTGCACTTGCGTATTGTCTAGCAATGCGTTGAGCAGTCTCACGACGCGTGAGTAGCGCCGGAGGGTTTCGACCTCGTAACTCTCGTGGAGCGAATCCTCGAGTGCGAGCTCGATCCGTTCAGAGAGTTCCTGATAGCTGAGATAGGTCCAGTCTTCAGGCAGATCTTGCAACGGAGACATGCTGAGCAGGACATGACTTACTTTCGAAGCCTTCCAACGTGCGGTCTTCTTGCGATAAGCGTCAAGCTGATCTCGCTGTGGCAAGGAGAAGACCTTGTTTTCGATGACAAGGGGGCTCGCGTCTGGCCAATGAAACACAAGATCAAGTTGTTCGCGCTCGCGCTCTGAATGTCGAACCGAGACTGTGTTCTGAGGATCGTCATGGGCCAGGTTGCGAAAAACGGCGTCAGCTAACTTTGGGAGCGAATCGAAGAACCATGCGAGGAAGTTACTGTGGAACAGCTCCCTTTGCCCGTACATGATTCGCGCCAGAGGTTCTGCATTGAGTTCCCGTGCGATTTCCCGAACTGTCGTCGTATCACTGGCCGGTATCCCATCGAGGTAGAGGCGTACCGGGTTTGCGGCGCCTCGGGGAGGCGCCAACCTTTCAATACTTGTACCCACAGCGCGAAGCTCTGGCGCGGGAACTCTGACGAATCCCCATCTGCTTTTGTCTCCGCTCTGATGCCACTGCTGTATACGGTACGCGCCACGTACGATGCCTCCGGCGACCCCCAGCGCATAGGTCGCTCGATCCCTGGTTCGCGCACCTACCTTCCAGTATTTGCGAGTGGCGTCATAAGTTGCTCGATCATCAGAGCTGGGGGACCATGCCCTGTTGATCACGAAGACCACGGTAGCCTCTTGAACGGCAGGTATTGGTTCAGGAACGTCCATGGCTTCAAGCGTACGGGCTGGCAAAAGACAATATCGCTTCGGGAGACTTCAGACGACGATCACGCAATATTGGATCCTGTTTTCAGATGTCAGCATGCATGGCAGTTTTTATCCATCCCGACAAAGTTCTCGCGGCACATGTCTCCTGCGCCCAAGCGTGGTTGGAAAGATGTGGCAGAGAAGCCTTGGTTCTATGTGATCCAGCAGCCCCCATAGCCCTCAAAGTGACGTGACCTGAGACGAGGCTTTCACGGTGCAGGGAATGCCACATCTTTCGTACCCTATAGTCGCGGCCATTGGCGATACGAATGCTCGTCACGCGCTTAATTTGAGCTGTGTTCCGTCGAGGTCTATCATTCCTAGTCTGGGAGTTTGGCGTCCCGCCACTCACGCGACATCAGGAAACGGCCGTGCGCTCACGGCTCAACGCCCGATAGATAACCTCAACTGAGAGAACCCATCAATCGTGTTGACGATCTATCGTTCCGCACAGTCGCAGAGATGTTGCTCGACCGGCTTCGTCCTTGGCGAGGAATGTGTTCGAGGGTCCAGCCGGGTGCGACGAACCACCACATACATCAAGCCTGCACGAGATTGCTCTGGTGAGTAAAGGGAATCTGTCAGGGAGCGCCGAAACCGTACGTATAGTCTCCGGAGTTCCAGTTCATCGTGGAGTGGTAATGGTAGCCGTACATCGTGCCGTCCCCATTGTCCTCTGTTGCGACAAAGCAGTCGAAGACGGTGGTCTGCTCTGTCAGATCTTCGAGTGACCCACCGGCGACGGGGGAACAGCTCGTGGAAATCACCTGCCCATCGAGAATGCCCTGGGCGATATGCCCCTCCGCCATCTCAGAGATGCTCTCCTCAATCTCCGTCACGGTCTCCCGGCGACTGTTCCGCTCCTCTCGATCTTCCCGATCCTGCTCGCGCTGTGCGGCTTCCTCAGCGGCCTCGATACTGGCAGCCTCCTCGGCAGCTTCCTCCGCCGCTCGAATGCTCGCCTCTTCGGCGGCTTGGACTGAGGCCTCAGCCGCAGCTCTCGCACGGTTACGATCTGCGATCACGAAAGAGCCGGTTCCGACAATGATCCCGACGATGAGGAGCGTAACAACCGCGCCCCAGATCCACAGGCGCCTCGAACCAGATGCAGGGACGATCTGCGAGACCTCGGGTGCGGGCAGAGCGAGCCATTGGCTGCCATCCCAGTACCGTTGCTCTCCGCTCGGTGTCGGATACCACCCGGGATCTGCCCGGTTCTCGTGTTCGTGCATAACTAAACCTTCGTCAATGAGCTCGCAGTACGCGAACTGGTGATGTTCGTAGAATCCCATGTAGTGAGGGCGAAAAGTTCGGCTTTCTGGCGTATTGAACAGATAGCCGCCATGGTGCCCATCCAATGTGTTTTTGTGCTGCACGAGTACGGCACGAGACCTCGAAGAGGTTTCCACACTGAATCACGGTGGTTGGGTTCGGGGATTCTCTCACAGAACATCTCGGTCTCCTGTCAGAGCACCACACGGCACGAGATCTGGCTCTGGTTCACCTTCGCTCGACAGATAGCTCCGCGCAGGGGGCGATGACGGATCGAGATCATCTCCGGCAGGGTACGGAATCATGGGGCCGGGATGTGGGGTGGGCGAAGATCGCACGATGGGCTTGGTAGAATCACGCTCATGTGGATTCGTGATGTTCGACCATGGGGTACTGCTTCAAGCGACGTTCGTATCGAGGGTGAGACGATTGCCGAGATCGTGCCGGCAAGCGGAAACGTCGACGAATCAGATATTCGGGGGAGGGGACGAATCCTTCTTCCGTCGTTCTCCGATGTTCACGTTCATCTCGACTCGACACGGCTAGGCTTGCCGTTCCGTCCCCACACCGGAGGGCGGGGCGTGTGGACCATGATGCTCAACGACCGCGAGAACTGGCGGGATGCAGAGGTAGGAATCGTCGAGCGAGTGTCCCACACGCTGGGTCTGATGGTGGCCCGGGGGACAACCCGGATCCGTTCATTCGCTCAGGTTGACGTTGATGCGGGGATGGAAAGGCTGGAGGCAGTTCTCGCCGCACGGGACGCGCATCGAGAGCGAGCCGAGGTTCAGATCATCGCCTTCCCTCAAGCGGGGCTTCTGCGCGAAGAGGGCTCCGCCCAAGTGCTTGAGGATGCTCTGCGTGCCGGCGCGGACGTTGTCGGCGGTATCGATCCCTGCACTCTCGACCGTGATCCTGTCAGGCACCTCGACATCGTCTTCGGGCTGGCCGAGAAGTATGCAGTGCCTGTCGATATCCACCTGCACGAGCCCGGAGACCTCGGACGGTTCTCTGCGGACTTGATCCTGGAACGCACTCTCGCGCTGGGCATGCAGGGCAATGTTGTCATCTCCCACGGCTACGGGCTGTGGGACGGTAGCGAAAGCCAGACGCGATCTCTCGTTGAGCGCTTCGCTGAAGCCGATGTGGCAACAGCGACGATCGCTCCCGGAGGCCGCACCACACTTCCCCTGAGGCTCATGACCGAGAACGGAGTCCGAGTCGGTCTGGGAGAGGACGGTCAGCGCGACTACTGGTCTCCCTACGGCAATGCAGACATGCTCGATCGGACTTGTCAGCTAGCCTTCACACACGGATATCGCCGCGACGAAGACATCGAGCACTGCCTTGCCATCGCCAGCCGTGGCGGTGCCTCCATCATAGACCGCGACCTTCCCAGGCTCACCGGCATCGATGACCGGCCTGGATTAGCAGGAGGGGACCGTGCGGATCTCCTCATCGTCGCAGGCGATACTCCCACCGCGGCGGTTATGGATCGCCTTCCCGATCGGACCGTCCTCCATCGCGGCCGCGTCGTTGCTGACGGTCTCGAGCTGGTTTAGCGCGAAGAGTGCAGCGCCCGCAGAGGCGTTTCCTATGGCGAGTGGAAGGCAACCGCAGCTGACCGCCTTTGTCGTGTTTCAGCCGCCGCGCGCGGAACGAATTCCTGGTTCAGCCTCACAGACAATACGGAAGACTGCACTGTGTGATGCGGGGGAGCTCTCGGAGGAGACCTGGAGATCGTTGAGCGATGATCATCACCGCCCGATAGGTGATCGCCGACCAGGTGTTCGAAAGAGGTTTCCAAGCCTCATGCTGGCCGTCGAGCGAGGTGACGAGAAGCTGGTTCATTGACGACAGGTCGGCGACCGACGCGTCACCGCGAAGCACAGCGACACGGGGCCGTGGCCGCGATAGTGTTGTTATGCCTGACTGGAGTTGGGATGAGCCGTGCATATACGTTAATGACACGTTTTCCCCGCGCTCGCGGGGTTCCATCCGGCAACAGCCTGGGAAACTTGTTTTGTCAAACTCGATCCCTTTAACTGCATTTACGTATTTGCAGAGCCGTCATTGTGTATCCTGGAGACCTAGTCACACCTGAGATGCCAATGGAGGTAAGAGGTGGCTTCAGATTCGGAATCGTGGGTCTTCTGGGCAAAGACGCCTGACAGATTCACACGAGATGATGTAGACAGTGACGGTCTCGACGTCTGGCTGTCGTTAAGGCAGCACTTGCGCGACACTGCCGACGTTGGCGAACTGTTGGCCTCGTCATGGGTGGCGCCTTCCCTGCAGAAGCGGCTTATCCAGTTGGCCGGCGACGAAGAATCGGCAGTGGCGCTCGTCGCCTGGCTCGCCGGTACGCACGACATAGGAAAAGCGGAGCTGCATTTCTCCCAACAGCTGCTTCGGCGTCCAGACGTCGAACATCTCCAGCCTGAAAGTGGGTGCAAACGTTCGGCATGGAAGGTGCTTTTCTAGATCCGCTTCGCAGGGAACCGCATTCCGTCTACTCGGACCTCATTCTGGGGAACTGGTTACGTGACGAGTTTCCGGAATCAGGTTGGCCAACCATCGCTTCCGTGAGCGGGATTGCAGGATGTCACCATGGTAAGCCGAGCAGGCTGCGGGGCTCCGACAGGGATGAGAACGCACCATCACAGCAATGGCTGCGCCAGCACTCTGACTCGTGGCGCGACGCATGGGTCGAAATCATCGGCGATATTACGGAGAGGACTGGAGCTCATGCTGTCCTCGATCGAGTTCTAGCGCAGGGCGGTGTACCCGTTTCTGATCAATTCATGCTGGCAGGGCTTGTCACAATGGCGGACTGGCTCTCTTCAAACCAGGAGTTCTTCGGACTGACATCCTCGGGGCGACACGTGTCGGGCTCATCAAGGGCAAGTGAAGCCTTGGCGCGATTGGGAATGACGAGAACCTGGCATGCAGAGACTTCCGATGTGCCGCCTTTCAGGAAAAGATTCGGCTGGTCCGAGCGCACCAACCTTCGGCCCGTTCAGGACTCTGCAGTCCATGCTGCCGCGAGCGTCTCCGGCCCCACTCTTCTGATCATCGAAGAGGAAATGGGACAAGGAAAAACGGAAGCTGCGCTCCTCGCTGCTGAAATGATCGCGGCGAGGACGGGAGCCGGCGGAGTCGCCTTTGCGCTGCCGACGATGGCGACCACAGATGCGATGTACACGAGGCTTGAACGGTGGGCCTCATCCGTCATCGAAGGAGATACGCAGAATCACTCGCTCTTCTTGGGCCATTCACGATCACGCTTGAACCCTGAATACGAGCGCTTAATACGGAAGACACGGTCGGTCGATTCCGGTGATTCCTCCGTCATTGCGCATCAGTGGTTCTCTGGCAAGAAAGGTCTTCTTGCGGAGTTTGCGGTGACGACGGTCGATCAGATCCTTATGGCAGCGCTGGCGACACGTTACGTTACGCTGCGCCATCTTGGGCTCTCGGGAAAGGTCGTTATCATCGATGAAGCTCATTCATACGATGTCTACACGTCGAGTTACCTCGAAAGAACTCTGTCATGGCTGGCAGCTCAAGGCGTAAGCGTCATCGTCCTGTCAGCGACACTAGCATCCGGTTCGAGAGAGAAGCTGGTCGCCGCTTACAAGAGTGGTCTCGGACTCCATCTCGTACCGGGATCCTCCAAAGCGGGTGGAGTGGATGCCCTCCAGGCCAAGATCCTGGCCAAAAAGGCTGCAAGAAAACAGGCTGCGCGGGCCGCTCAGAACGTCGACGGCGAAGTCCCGTACCCGCGGCTGACGATTGCTGATCACAACGGCTCAAGGCAGCGAGGAATAGTGCAACGCGGAGGCCACAGAAAAGTTGCCCTCCAGTTCGCTCCCGACGACGTCGAGACCATTATTGACGGTGATGGACGTTGGCAGTCCGACGGGGGAGTCGTCGGGATCGTCTGTAACACGGTTCGTCGAGCTCAAGAACTCTACGAGCGCCTTGAGTCTAGATTTGGCGACGACGTTGAGCTCCTTCATTCCCAGTTCACTGCCGCGGACCGAGCCGAACGGGAGCTCCGCCTCGTCAAACTTTTGGGGCCGGGAGCCCACCGAGGAACCGGCCGGCCGGAGAAACGAATAGTCGTCGGAACCCAAATCATCGAGCAATCTCTCGATATCGACTTCGATGTCCTCATCTCGGACATGGCGCCCACGGATGCTTTGATACAGAGGGCGGGCCGTCTCCACCGGCACCAGCGCCCACTGTCCGACCGGCCGAGTGCGTTCGCGAACCCCACTCTCTACATACGTGGAATCGAATGGGAGGATGATGTTCCAGAGTTCGAAGCAGGGTCAGTCGCCATCTACCGAGAACGAGTTCTGCTCGGCTCACTAGCTGTGCTTCAGCCATTCGTGGGGCACGAGATCTGTCTCATGCACGATCTGGATTCGCTGGTTGAACGCACATACTCCGATGCCCTCGATGTGCCGCTTTCTTGGCACGATCGTTACGACGCGGCATTAGCGAAAGAGACTGTCGAGGTCCTCAATTCGCGGCAGAAGGCAGAACAGTTCCAAATCAAGCCGCCATCCTCCAGTCTCGGAAGCCTTAGCGGCGCCCTCGCTGTCATGCTCGAGACGGATGCGTCGAGGAGTGAAACCAGCGCATCTGCACATGTCCGTGATATCGAGCCTGGTATCGAGGTGCTGCTGGTGATGGAACGTGACGGCTACCTGTCACCTCTGCCGTGGCTCATCCCCGATGACATCGTCCTTGGGGAGTCAGCCGTCCCTCCGCGCGGAATCGCTGAGGTGCTGGCATCCAGCGTTATTCGGCTGCCCCGATGGCTCGTGCCGCCGGGCCCCTCAATCGATCGGGCGATCGACGAACTTGAACGCAACGGTGTGGCTGCATGGCAGTCAGATTTTCGTCTGAAGGGCCAGCTACTCTTGCGGTTAAACCGCCATCTCGAGGGTGAACTCTTGGGTAAATACGTGCGTTACGACAACGAAGTCGGTCTACGACAAATAGGTGAGATGCAGGGGACTGAGGTTCCTGCGGACAACGAGGAAGGGATAGAGGATTCATATTATGACGATCTTGACGATGGAGTCTGGGAATGATGACGCAACAACGAGCTAGTTTCGACCTTTTGACCGAGCAATGGATCAAGGTGCGACGAACGGATGGCGAAAGCGAAAGCGTAGGCCTCTACCAGCTGTTCGATAACTTCGACGACTATTTGGATCTCGACGGAGAGTCCCAGACTCAGAACTTCGCTGTCTTCCGGATGATCCAGGCGATATTCATCAGGGCCATTCGAGAGGAGGACGATCTGGACGTGACATTCGACCTCCCGGAGCGATGGCTTTACTGCAAGACGGTCGATGTCGCAGATGTCACCCGACGTTACTTGGAGCGCTACGAGGACCGATTCGATCTCTTTCATCCCGCAACTCCGTTCTATCAAGTTGCGGACCTTCGAACGAGCAAGGATGAGTTCCGGGATGCGTCGTTGCTCGTGCCCGACGTCGGGCCGCGCCTGTTCTCGACGTCGACTCAGGAGACGAGCAACCAGCTCGATCCCGCCGTCGCTGCACGCTGGCTCATCCGCCTCCACGCCTACGACCATTCCGGTATCAAGTCTGGAGCTGTGGGAGACCCTCGAGTAAAGAACGGCAAGGGCTATGGGATTGGAACGGGATGGGCCGGTGCGATCGGTGCAGTCCAAATTGCAGGCAAGACACTGAAAGAGACTGTCCTGCTGAATGTTCCAATGGTCGATCTCATTGTGGGAACGGAGGAACGCGAGCGCGATCTTGCTCCATGGGAGAGAACTCCGGACACATCTGCACCGCGCAGCCTTGAGGCGCTGATACCCAACGGTCTAGTCGACCTCCTGACCTGGCAGCAGCGGCGTGTTCGCCTGGTTGTTGACGAGGAATTGGAGACGGTCTCCAAGGTCGTCATCTCCAATGGGGACAAGATCCAGGTCTCTAACATGTTCCTCGATCCCGGCACCGGCTATCGATATTCCAAAGCTCAGTCAAAGAACGGTATTGAGGTCCATTTCCCCCGCAAACATGATGCCGAACTGACAGTCTGGCGAGGCATCCAAGGAATCTTCCAGGAGAGCAGTGGCCCCATCGAACAAGGACGCAAAGCTCCAATCCTCGACAGTATGGAGAATGACGCGACTGAGGAGTTTCTCCGGGAGTTTCAGAGCAACACAGTCGGTTTACGGCTCATTGGCGCTGTCTACGGTACTCAAGACGCAATCCTGACCGAGGAGATCTTCGACGAGATCCCTGTCAGTATGTCACTGTTGACGCGCGACGGCGGTGAGATGAGGAGCGTCGCTGTTCAGGCCGTCGAACGTGTCATGTCCTTCAGAGGCAGCATGAAATGGTTCCTCAAGCAGCTGTTGATTTGTGGCGGAGCCTCACCAGAGGACGAACCCGAGGGCCCGATTCACGCCTGGTTGAATGCACTCGAAAATGAGTTCATCCAATGGGTTTCGGCCCTCACTCCTGAGCTCGGCGCGGAGGAAGCTTCTAAGAGGTGGCGCACGATTATGCGCCGGGTGACGGTCAAACATATCGCGTCGGCAGTCGAATCAGCTGGGCCAAATGCGGCAGTCGGCTGGATGGAGACAAATGAGAACGGTAACAGCGTGCTTCACTCGTCAGCGAGGTACGAGGCATGGATCATGCGGAAACTCAACGAAGTGACCGGGGTGCCGAAACGCACGGGAGACGCCAGCCCTGCCATGGCGACATCGTCAACCACGAAAATTCAAGGAGCAGAATCGTGAACGAGGAGACAAAAGCCGAGAGCCTTCAGGAAGGCATCGGGAGAACCGTATCGATACTTCAGAGACAGTTTCTGGAGGCCGAGAATCCTTCTGCGCGCCGCACATTGGCCGTGTTGCGCCGCGCCGTCGATGAGGAACCCGGTGAGAACCCTGAGGTGTGGCAACTGGTTCTGGAAGCGCTTCCTGAAAGATTCATCGGGCAGAGAGACGAGCCGACCGCAGGAGAGTGGGCCGGCCATCTCGCACTCACGCTGTATGCAATTCACCAGCGCGGCAACACCAGGCCAGTGCACATACCGGGTATCAGCTTCGGTTCTGCTGCCGGAACGCTCATGAGAGGCAGAACCGCTTCGACGAAGCGTTCGTACGATGCTCTTCTTTCGGCGACGAACTTCCCCACCCGCAGGCACTATCTCCGAGCCCTTGTCGGTCTCATGGCGACAGACAGTACCAGTACGAACGCTATCGGCCTGGATTATGGCCGACTGGCGAGCGATATCTATCGCCTTCAATTCGCCCAATATCGTCCAAGCCTGCTTCGCGCCTGGGGAAGAGACTTCTATCGAGCATTCTCCTGGGCACCGGCAGAACCGTCAGCCCCAACCACAAACTGAAGCCAATCCAACCACTATTTTGAAAGACGAGTAAAACCATGACTACATTTATCGATTTCCATGCACTCCACACGCTTGCACCCAGCAACGTGAACCGGGGAGAAGACGGCGCCCCGAAGACCGCTTTCTTCGGTGGCGTTCAGCGGCAAAGGATCTCATCCCAAGCACTCAAGGCCGCCCAGCGGAAGGCGTTTTCCCAGCACCTCGACGATTCCGAGCTTGGAGTCAGAACGAAACGCATCGTCGAACTCGTGGCCCGCCGTATGGCAGAAATCGATCCAGATGTGGACAGCGACGTCGCACTTGAGAAGGCCGCGCAGGCGATGACGAAGGCAGGCTTCAAAGTCACTGCCCCAAAGGTCAAGAAGGGAGAAGAGCCGAAGCCTCTCACAGCAGGGTATCTCGTCTTCTTAGGTGCCCACCAGGTCGACCGGCTTGCAGAACTCCTCGTGCATACTGACGATGTATCTGCCCTTTCCAAGAAGGATGTTCAGGAGGTCCTCGATACGGAGCATGCGATCGACGTTTCTCTCTTCGGTCGCATGGTGGCTGATGATGCGGCGCTCAATGTTGACGCATCTGCGCAGGTTGCCCATGCCCTCGGCGTACATGCTGCCCTGCCGGACTTCGACTACTACACGGCGGTCGACGACATGAGCCGAGCAGATGAGGAAACGGGTGCAGGGATGATCGGAACGATCGAGATGATGTCATCCACGATGTACCGCTACGCGACCATCAATGTTGACCAACTCATGACAAATCTTGGTTCCCGAGAGGCTGTCGTTCGAGCGGTCCAAGCCTTCGCGACAACGTTCGTCGAGGCGCTGCCTTCCGGGAAGCAGAACACCTTTGCGTCGCACACACTTCCCGAGGTCGTCGCAGTGGCTGTTCGCGACCGCCGCCCGGTGAGTTACGTGAATGCCTTCGAAAAGCCTGTCGAGGCGAATTCTGATCAGGACAGGCGACTGCTTGCCACGCGCGCCCTTGCGTCAGAGGCGAATGCCGTGGAGGACACCTATGGTCTCGTCCCTCTCCACTCGTGGGTAGCGGCTGTTCCGAGCCTCCGATCTGAGGCGGAAGCCTTGGGTTCATCGGTCAGCGCCGGTGAACTTATCGACAATCTGCGCGATGTCGTCGAAGCGGTAATCCCGAGTGACAAGGTTGAGGGAGAGGAATGAGCACCCTCATCCTCCGAGCCTCTGGACCGATGCAGTCCTGGGCGGTGAACTCACGCTATTCCACACGGGAATCTGGTCGAGAGCCAAGCAAGTCAGGCATTGTCGGCCTTCTCGCGGCGGCCTTAGGCCGATCTCGCGAAGAAGATGTAACGGACCTGGTAGCGCTCACCATCGGAACTCGAACCGACCAACCAGGGCGTCTGCTCGTCGACTACCACACGGCAAAAGCACGTGGGGACAAACACTCGACCCTATCGTGGCGGCACTATCTCTCCGATGCTGCTTTCTCCATCGCGATATCGGGAGAGAGCGGCCTCATCGAGACTCTTGCGGAGGCGGTCGTGGCCCCCCGCTTTCCACTATATCTGGGCAGGCGTGCTTGCCCCGTGCCGGTGGACTTCGTCGGGGGAGTATATGACGAGAACGATGTCGAGACCGTTCTACGAGATTTCGACATCGCGCCCTGGCTAGCGACCGAGTGGTATCGGAAGGAAGCGCAGAAGTATCTGTACCTGCCGCTCTCTCGAGATGCGAGACCGGGCGAGGAGGGAGAGATCGTCCGCGACGTGCCTCGTTCGTTCAGTCCTTCGGATCGAAACTACGATTCCCGAAAGGTCGTTCGATGTGAACCTGTACGAGTCGACAATCCCGATGGTGTGGAGATTGACGATCCGTTCTTTACTCTGGTTAAGGAGAGCTGATGTATTTCAGTAGGCTTCAGATCAACTCCCGCCGTCGCGAAGCAAGGAAGCTGCTCGCGAATCCTCGGGCAATGCACGCAGCAGTCGAGTCATCGTTTCCCCCGGTTGATGGCACCCCAGCGAAGGAACGTGTCCTATGGCGCGTGGACGAAACGGGATCCGGTGCGACGCTGTATGTCGTATCGCCTCGGAAGCCGGACATGGCACACATTGTCGAGGCTGCAGGTTGGGACACATCGCCGAGTGAGAGCCTCGCGTACGGTAAGTTCCTCGACCGCATTGAGAACGGTCAAGAGTACCAGTTCAGAGTCACCGTCAATCCCGTCAAGCGCTTACGGGTCCAAGGGGGTCGTGGAAAACTCGTTCCCCACGTGACAGAGGCACAACAGCTAGACTGGTTCTATGCGCGACAGGACCGTTGGGGCTTCAAGGTGCTCGCGACTGCTGAGGGCGAAGATTCCCCTCTGGCCAAGGTAGTCAAGCGAGCAGACCGAGCATTCTCCAAAGGAGCGTCAGACAGGACGACACGGGTCACGCAACGCCATGTCACGATTGTCGGCGATCTGGAAGTCGTCGATGCAGATCTCCTGAGGCTCTCGCTCATCGAAGGCCTGGGACGAGGCAAGGCATATGGATGTGGGCTCATGACGCTTTCCAGGAAGTGAAATGAGCGGGGCTATTCCACCTGGATCACAGGATGTCGCGAAGGCGTCTGATCGGTTGACCTTCGTGTATTTGGAACGATGCATAGTCCACCGGGACTCGAATGCGTTGACCGCTACCGACGATCGGGGCACCGTCCACATACCGATGGCAATGATCGGCGCACTCTTGCTGGGTCCCGGAACTCGGATCACCCATGCTGCGATGAGTGTAATCGGCGCAGCTGGTGCCAGTGTGATTTGGGTGGGGGAGGGGTCTGTTCGCTGCTATGCGGCGGGCCGACCCCTCGCCCGCAGTACGCGCCTGCTCGAAGCCCAAGCGCGAGCATTCTCAAGCCAGAAGGCCCGATTGCGAATTGCGCGCGAAATGTACGAAATGAGATTTCCGGACGAGGATGTATCCCACCTCACGATGCAGCAGCTTCGGGGCCGGGAAGGGGCACGTGTCCGGAAAATATACGCCGCAGAGTCGCAAAGAACCAGTGTTGATTGGGTGCGGCGCGACTATAAGGCGGGAGACATCGCCGACTCCGATCCGGTCAACCAGGCACTATCGAGCGCTAACTCTTGTCTCTACGGGGTTATTGCGGCCGTTATCCACTCTCTGGGAATGGCACCAGGATTAGGATTTGTGCATGTCGGGCATGACTTGAGCTTCGTCTATGACGTAGCCGATCTATTCAAGGCGGAGACGACTATACCTGCTGCTTTCGATGTGGTTGCTTCCGGGTCTGTCGATCCAGTCAACGACGTTCGACGGCTGCTGCGAGACAGGCTTATGGCGGAAGGCGTCATGGAGCGGGCTGTCAAGATACTGCGCGACCTGTTCCTAGACGGGGCCACCGCGAAAGAAGAGCCACTGATCATGTACGACGAAGCGCTGTCGATCTGGTCAGGAAGATCTGATAACAGGCTCTCTAGTGGACAGAATTACGGATAGGAAAGAATGATCGTACTCGTCCTCTCCGCATGTCCAACCGGCTTACGCGGAGACCTAACAAAATGGCTATACGAAATATCGGCAGGAGTCTTCGTCGGCAAAGTCAGCGCACGCATCCGAGAACACCTGTGGTCCCGAGTCGAGGAGGCCTCCGGCACGGGGCGTGCCATCATGATCTGGAACAACAAGTCAGAACAGGGTCTTGGCTTCAAGGTCAAAGATCATCACTGGCAACCCATCGACCTTGATGGACTGACCCTCATGCTACGTCCGGCCAAACCAGAGCAGGAGAGCAGCGAGTTGAAACCCGGGTGGAGCAAGGCGTCTGGCTACAGGAGGGCCGAACGGTTTAACCGACGTCCCAGGGCATAATTGCTCAACTGAATGAGATAGCATTACCGAGGCAGTAACTTCCCTGCTCAGGAAGTGTGTTCCCCGCGCCTGCGGGGATGAGCCCATTCCGCATCCCTGACGGTTACGAAACCCGCCGTGTTCCCCGCGCCTGCGGGGATGAGCCGTTGTCAGACGTCAGACATCATATGTATATGCCGTGTTCCCCGCGCCTGCGGGGATGAGCCGGGTGAGCCCCACGGCCAGTGACTGCGGTCCTGGTGTTCCCCGCGCCTGCGGGGATGAGCCTGAACCACCGTCCACCAAGCCAGCGCGAACGTGGTGTTCCCCGCGCCTGCGGGGATGAGCCCGCGTTGGCGGCGATGTCCCGAACGATGTCGGTGTGTTCCCCGCGCCTGCGGGGATGAGCCCTCGTCGAGGGCTTCGCTGGCTTTGTCCGAGCCGTGTTCCCCGCGCCTGCGGGGATGAGCCCGTTAGGCGGATCTTCTGATCCGCAAGCGTCTTGTGTTCCCCGCGCCTGCGGGGATGAGCCCGTGCTGTCCGCCGATATGCGCGACAGCACCAGGTGTTCCCCGCGCCTGCGGGGATGAGCCCCATCCAACCCTTCGTCCCCTTCGTCTTCAGAGGTGTTCCCCGCGCCTGCGGGGATGAGCCCTGGGACGCGATGTTCGGTGACGAGCAGGGCACGTGTTCCCCGCGCCTGCGGGGATGAGCCCACGTCCACGACCGTGACACAAAACCTGCGCCTGTGTTCCCCGCGCCTGCGGGGATGAGCCTCCTTCGCCGGAACCCCAGAAATCTGACCCCACGTGTTCCCCGCGCCTGCGGGGATGAGCCCGCGATCAGTTGGTTGCGTTTCGGCCTGTTTTTGTGTTCCCCGCGCCTGCGGGGATGAGCCCTGGGAGACCTTCGTGTTCTAGGTCTTGTCGTGGTGTTCCCCGCGCCTGCGGGGATGAGCCGCATTTGGGCAGTCAACGTGGAACAAGATTGAAGTGTTCCCCGCGCCTGCGGGGATGAGCCCATCGCGTCCCAGTTGTCGAGTTGATACTGCAGGTGTTCCCCGCGCCTGCGGGGATGAGCCGGTGGCGCTCGACGCGATCCCCGAAGACCGCACGTGTTCCCCGCGCCTGCGGGGATGAGCCCGATCGCTGGAAAAATACCGGCGACAATTCGGAGTGTTCCCCGCGCCTGCGGGGATGAGCCGACGCACCCAGTCTGTGGGGTCGTTGCTGGTCGGTGTTCCCCGCGCCTGCGGGGATGAGCCCACCTACCTGGCCGGAGGAGCGAGGATCACGACGTGTTCCCCGCGCCTGCGGGGATGAGCCTTGGTGCGGCAATCTTCGCCGTCATCCAAAACGGTGTTCCCCGCGCCTGCGGGGATGAGCCCGCGACCCGTGTCACCGCGACCCTGGAAGCGATGTGTTCCCCGCGCCTGCGGGGATGAGCCCCCTGGGGTGCGTTCCTGGATGAGTTCTTGGCAGTGTTCCCCGCGCCTGCGGGGATGAGCCCCCTCAAATACTCACCGGAACCGATGCCGACTTGTGTTCCCCGCGCCTGCGGGGATGAGCCCGACCTCCCCGTCACCATCATCAAGCGCGACGGGTGTTCCCCGCGCCTGCGGGGATGAGCCCTCTTCGCGCTAACGTGCAAGACTTTAAGACCCGTGTTCCCCGCGCCTGCGGGGATGAGCCGCCACCGCATACGTGCGCACGGCCACAGGCGGAGTGTTCCCCGCGCCTGCGGGGATGAGCCCGCTTCAGCCAAAATACGGTCAGTCTCAGTCCAGTGTTCCCCGCGCCTGCGGGGATGAGCCCGTATCGGTCGCGGTCAGCGTTTCGGTCACCGGGTGTTCCCCGCGCCTGCGGGGATGAGCCGGCTGAGCCTAAGGCGCACGGGCGGTGATCCCGAGTGTTCCCCGCGCCTGCGGGGATGAGCCCTCGTCGAGGGCTTCGCTGGCTTTGTCCGAGCCGTGTTCCCCGCGCCTGCGGGGATGAGCCGACCGGCGACCTGGCAGGCCAGATCCGCCGGCAGTGTTCCCCGCGCCTGCGGGGATGAGCCCATGGACATGGGACTTGTGCCAAGGGTCTGTCCGTGTTCCCCGCGCCTGCGGGGATGAGCCGTCACCGACCGCGACGAGGACAAAGCGTGGGCAGTGTTCCCCGCGCCTGCGGGGATGAGCCCATAGTTTGTTCTCCCCTATTTAGTTACTAACCGTGTTCCCCGCGCCTGCGGGGATGAGCCCATGTTTCGGGATGGCCGAAACCCTGCCGGGATGTGTTCCCCGCGCCTGCGGGGATGAGCCCCATGTTGATGATCTTCGTGGCACTCGCCCTAAGTGTTCCCCGCGCCTGCGGGGATGAGCCCTTATTTAACCAGTAAGTGTGTGGCGACTTGAGGTGTTCCCCGCGCCTGCGGGGATGAGCCTGTGGTCACATGATGGTGTAGTCCGCTTCGACTGTGTTCCCCGCGCCTGCGGGGATGAGCCCATGCCACTTTCCCGCATGATCTAGCCAAAACAGTGTTCCCCGCGCCTGCGGGGATGAGCCCCCACAATTGCCGAGCTTCAGCAGCTCATCGAGGTGTTCCCCGCGCCTGCGGGGATGAGCCCGTGGACATCAAGACCAGTTTCAAGACCGGTGAGTGTTCCCCGCGCCTGCGGGGATGAGCCTGCAACCGCAATGCCCGCATGCTCGTCCCAGCGGTGTTCCCCGCGCCTGCGGGGATGAGCCGTGGTTTCACGATTTCTACTGCCAGGACACGTTGTGTTCCCCGCGCCTGCGGGGATGAGCCCCGGGCGGTGAGGTCGGCGATTTGGGCGGGTATGTGTTCCCCGCGCCTGCGGGGATGAGCCCGCCGCAACGAAAGAACCTGCAGCGATCGCGGCGTGTTCCCCGCGCCTGCGGGGATGAGCCGGGAATCCGGCCGACCCTCGAGGCTCTGTGGGGGTGTTCCCCGCGCCTGCGGGGATGAGCCCCCATCTCTCCAAGGTCGGCTCCCGCAAGGGTCGTGTTCCCCGCGCCTGCGGGGATGAGCCGCACCGGGGCAATGGTCCATTAGCGGGGACACGGTGTTCCCCGCGCCTGCGGGGATGAGCCCCCGCGCCACGCCTCGGCGGTCCTGGGATCAGCGTGTTCCCCGCGCCTGCGGGGATGAGCCCCTTGAAACCAGCGAATCAAGACAAGCACCCGCGTGTTCCCCGCGCCTGCGGGGATGAGCCTTGTGTCTAGCAGAATGAGAGGGCGCCTTCGTCGTGTTCCCCGCGCCTGCGGGGATGAGCCCATGGACGTGAGACTTATGCCAAGGATCTGTCCGTGTTCCCCGCGCCTGCGGGGATGAGCCCCCGGCCACCATGGTCGGCGGACAGCTCATCAAGTGTTCCCCGCGCCTGCGGGGATGAGCCCCGAGTAAGTGCCGAGCGGGAGCGCGATAAAGTGTGTTCCCCGCGCCTGCGGGGATGAGCCTACGTGCATTAGCGGCTCAAGTTTCGGCGGGAAGTGTTCCCCGCGCCTGCGGGGATGAGCCGTCTACGTCGATGTCACCACTAGCGCGCCTAGTGTGTTCCCCGCGCCTGCGGGGATGAGCCGTCTACGTCGATGTCACCACTAGCGCGCCTAGTGTGTTCCCCGCGCCTGCGGGGATGAGCCTATCCTCGCGGGGACGTGGACCCGCGTGCCCTCGTGTTCCCCGCGCCTGCGGGGATGAGCCGTTATCCCAGTGTGATCCGCGTCACACTCTCGAGTGTTCCCCGCGCCTGCGGGGATGAGCCCTAAATAGGGGAACAAATTATGTTGGAAGAGATGTGTTCCCCGCGCCTGCGGGGATGAGCCTCGCGACGACGATCGGATACAGCCAGTCCCTGAGTGTTCCCCGCGCCTGCGGGGATGAGCCGCTCCGGCAGGACCTGGGCGTAGAGCTCACCAGGTGTTCCCCGCGCCTGCGGGGATGAGCCGACCTCGACGCCCGTGTCGTTGCCGACGCCGACGTGTTCCCCGCGCCTGCGGGGATGAGCCTCTGGCAACACCCGCGTTGGCCGCGTTCAAGAAGTGTTCCCCGCGCCTGCGGGGATGAGCCCCGGACGACTACTCCCATCTGTTTGCCCGGCCGGTGTTCCCCGCGCCTGCGGGGATGAGCCCAAACCACTGACTACACACTCTTCGTCATCAACGTGTTCCCCGCGCCTGCGGGGATGAGCCCCAAAACCGCCCTACAGGCCCTCAAAAAACGAGGTGTTCCCCGCGCCTGCGGGGATGAGCCTGTAGTTCACCGTTTCATCTCCCTATATCCCGCGTGTTCCCCGCGCCTGCGGGGATGAGCCGCCCCGCTCGACCAGCCAGTCAAGATCCGTCTTGTGTTCCCCGCGCCTGCGGGGATGAGCCGGCCCGGCCCCACACAACCCCAACCATACTGAAGTGTTCCCCGCGCCTGCGGGGATGAGCCTAGGACGTAACTGGCACGTGTCCTAGCATCAATGTGTTCCCCGCGCCTGCGGGGATGAGCCCCGCATAGAATCAAGACAGTAGGCCGACACCCTGTGTTCCCCGCGCCTGCGGGGATGAGCCTGCGGCGCCCTCGAATGCTTTTATGCCTGGGCCGTGTTCCCCGCGCCTGCGGGGATGAGCCGGACACACATCATGGATCTTACGACTCTCTCAGGTGTTCCCCGCGCCTGCGGGGATGAGCCTTTCACGAGCAACAGTTAGTTGCGGTTTCAACCGTGTTCCCCGCGCCTGCGGGGATGAGCCCTACAGCTGATGGATTAGCCTGCCGGAAGTAGTGTGTTCCCCGCGCCTGCGGGGATGAGCCCCGGTCGGCACTCACGGCGTCTCCTTGTGGGTTGTGTTCCCCGCGCCTGCGGGGATGAGCCCAGCATAGAATCAAGACAGAAGGCCGGTATCCAGTGTGTTCCCCGCGCCTGCGGGGATGAGCCGAGTGGGACGAGGTGGTTGCCCTATTCTGTGAGGTGTTCCCCGCGCCTGCGGGGATGAGCCCCGGTCGGCACTCACGGCGTCTCCTTGTGGGTTGTGTTCCCCGCGCCTGCGGGGATGAGCCCAGCATAGAATCAAGACAGTAGGCCGGTATCCAGTGTGTTCCCCGCGCCTGCGGGGATGAGCCGAGTGGGACGAGGTGGTTGCCCTATTCTGTGAGGTGTTCCCCGCGCCTGCGGGGATGAGCCCCGGGACCACCTCAACAAACCATTACCGACGAAGTGTTCCCCGCGCCTGCGGGGATGAGCCCCGGATCGCGAAGTATGTGCTGGCGAACTGGGAGTGTTCCCCGCGCCTGCGGGGATGAGCCCGTGCGCGCGATATAGCGCATGGCGCTCGCGGTGTGTTCCCCGCGCCTGCGGGGATGAGCCCAGGCCGATCATCGTGAGGGCGAGCGACCTGCGGTGTTCCCCGCGCCTGCGGGGATGAGCCCCAGTCCTCTACTTTGTCCATGGATGCGATCGCGTGTTCCCCGCGCCTGCGGGGATGAGCCCCCGCGATCGCGACCCTGCATGCGCACGTCGCAGTGTTCCCCGCGCCTGCGGGGATGAGCCGGACCGCGAGCGCCGCCGCCGTATCCGCCTCGAGTGTTCCCCGCGCCTGCGGGGATGAGCCGCTCGACGGAGCACGCTTCGCAATGACGATTCTGTGTTCCCCGCGCCTGCGGGGATGAGCCGGCCCGGCCCCCACACAACCCCAACCATACTGAGTGTTCCCCGCGCCTGCGGGGATGAGCCGAGTGACTTCGTTGATCTGGGAGCGGATGTTAGGTGTTCCCCGCGCCTGCGGGGATGAGCCGACCTCGACGCCCGTGTCGTTGCCGACGCCGACGTGTTCCCCGCGCCTGCGGGGATGAGCCTGAAGGCCCGGCCCCACACAAGAATTATAGGAGGTGTTCCCCGCGCCTGCGGGGATGAGCCCCGGTTGACCCGCTCCCTCGCCTGCGGCCACGAGTGTTCCCCGCGCCTGCGGGGATGAGCCGTTGTTGACCTGCCGAGGATGATACTGATTCCGGTGTTCCCCGCGCCTGCGGGGATGAGCCCACGACAGGGCAGGCCCCGTCGAAGCTCAGGGTGTGTTCCCCGCGCCTGCGGGGATGAGCCGGGCACGTCGGTCCCGCGTGGGGATGTGCGTGCGTGTTCCCCGCGCCTGCGGGGATGAGCCGCTCATGGTGCGGACCCCGATGTTTTCCAGGCCGTGTTCCCCGCGCCTGCGGGGATGAGCCGACGCGCGGGAAAGACCAAGCGGTCATCGAGATGTGTTCCCCGCGCCTGCGGGGATGAGCCGAGGCCGGCCGGGAGATGGTCGAGGTCCTCAAAGTGTTCCCCGCGCCTGCGGGGATGAGCCCAGAACCCTGGGATCTTGGGCATTCCGACGACCGTGTTCCCCGCGCCTGCGGGGATGAGCCCCGGGGCCGGGGGCTGTGGTGTGGGTGTGGTCTGTGTTCCCCGCGCCTGCGGGGATGAGCCGGCGCATACCAACTTTATTGCCGTTTTGAAACAGTGTTCCCCGCGCCTGCGGGGATGAGCCCTCATGAGCTACTGTCTGATGGTCTGAAGGAAGGTGTTCCCCGCGCCTGCGGGGATGAGCCCGAGCGCAATATCGCCGATGTCGGTGGCATAAAGTGTTCCCCGCGCCTGCGGGGATGAGCCCGTCTCGGCCTCATTCGGGGCCATCAAGAGCGTGTGTTCCCCGCGCCTGCGGGGATGAGCCCTGGATCTTCCTACTGATCTCCGCGCTCGTCGCGTGTTCCCCGCGCCTGCGGGGATGAGCCCCAAAGCCGGAGACTCACCCGACACGGCCAGCAGTGTTCCCCGCGCCTGCGGGGATGAGCCCCACTAGCGCCGAATCAGCTCGAGTATTCGCGTGTGTTCCCCGCGCCTGCGGGGATGAGCCGGGGATCGCGCAGCTGTATCGGCTCGGTCAGATGTGTTCCCCGCGCCTGCGGGGATGAGCCTTCGTTGGCCCATGTGGCGGACTCCGGAGAGGTGTGTTCCCCGCGCCTGCGGGGATGAGCCTGTGTTCCCCTACAGGGCACTCACATGGGTCCGGTGTTCCCCGCGCCTGCGGGGATGAGCCGACGTCCTTCGCGAACGGGCTGTTGCGGGCGAAGTGTTCCCCGCGCCTGCGGGGATGAGCCCCGCACCCCATGACCATCACCCCCGCATCACCCGTGTTCCCCGCGCCTGCGGGGATGAGCCCAGACAACAGCGACACACAATTGCTTGGACCTCGTGTTCCCCGCGCCTGCGGGGATGAGCCCACGATCCAATTACCGGAGTTGCTGTCGTAAACGTGTTCCCCGCGCCTGCGGGGATGAGCCCCCAACTCATTGAAAGGGACGCATAATGATGCAGTGTTCCCCGCGCCTGCGGGGATGAGCCCTACACGCTCAACACGAGCATTTCGGCGATCATGTGTTCCCCGCGCCTGCGGGGATGAGCCGTCCTGGGCAGAAGAAACGTTGATTCGGCCTGGGTTTAGTTCCGGCCGTTTTTCTGTCACCGGGTTGGTGTCAGGCGGGATTCTTGTTCAGTGTAGTAGGCGGTCTCGACCTCGAGCGGGCTGCGGTAGCCAAGTTCACCGTGGAGGCGTTTGTTGTTCCACCACCACACGTATTCCAGGGTTGCCAGCTCAACTTCTTCCACGGTCTTCCACGGCCCGCGCTGACGAATCAGTTCGGCCTTGTAGAGAGCATTAACCGATTCAGCCATCGCGTTGTCAAAACTATCGCCGACGGTCCCGGTAGAGGGCTTGGCGCCGAGTTCATTGACCCTGCTGGTGTAGACCAGGGACATGTAGTTCGAGCCGTGATCGCTATGATGGATCACTCCATCAAGGTCACCGTCGTTTTGCCAGGCAGCCATCTCCAAAGCTTGCAGTGGCAGCACGTCAGCTTTCAATGTCGAGGCAACATTCCAGCCGGCGATACGACGAGCGAAGACGTCGATGATGAAAGAGACGTAGGCGAACCCGGACCAGGTGGCGACATAGGTGATGTCGCAGACCCACAATTGGTTAGGTCGGTCAGCAACAAACCGGCGCTCCACCAGGTCCCCGGGCAGCGCTAAGACGGAATCAGGGATCGTGGTGAAAGCCTTCTTTGACCTGCGAACACCTTCAACGTCGGCGAGTTTCATGAGCCTGTGGGTCTGATCGCGGCCGATGTCCCAGCCCTGTCGTTTCAGGAGCGCATGCATCTTGCGGCGTCCGTAGACGCTGTAATGCTCTTCGTGCAGGCGCTGGATCTCTGGAATCAGCAGCTCGTCTTTCAGCTGACGGGCTGACGGGGGCCGGCTCTTCGCGGCACGGTATCCACGGGAGGTGATAAATCCACGGACTGCCCCACGAAGCGTGGCGCAGAGGAACTCAACTCCGAAACGATCACGATAAGTATCGATGAAAGCGATCATTTCGTCCGTGGCCGGTCGAGTTCCTTCGCGAAAAATATACTCGCAGCTTTAAGCACCTCGTTAGCCTTGCGCAGCTCAGCGTTCTCACGCTCCAGTCGTTTATTCTCTGCGGCTAAGTCGGTCGTCACGCCGGGCCTTTTACCTTGGTCGACTTCGGCCTGCCGGTGCCAGGTTCGCAGGGCCTCTGCGCCTACCCCGAGCAGGTCCGCGACATGACGGACCGCGGCTGTGCGAGTGGGGTGATCGGGAAGAGCCTCGGAAACCATCCGCACCGCACGCTGCTTCAGTTCGGGGTCATACTTTCTGGGCATAGTGTTCCTATTCTGCTATAAAGCACGGAACTAAACCCAGGCCGAATCAGGCGGTTCCGAAAGTCACTCGTGGCCCTGATGGGAGGGCGACGAAGGCTGGCAGAAGCCCGACATAGACGAGCGCAGTGTCGGGGCGCAGGGGGCTGAAGAAGGAGATAACAAGGGGGAGGACACACAGCAGGATACCCAGCGTGAGTCTGCCGATCGGCTTCTTCCTGGCCTCCTCGTCCAAGGCGTAGTTCATTTCCACGGCTCCGAGGCTCCTTCTTGTCCGACACACGGTGGACGGTGGTGGCGGTCAATAGCCCGCCGGGATGTTAGGTGATGCTGAGAACGATGGCCAGGGTCAACGGGGTCAGTACCCAGCCGACGAGGAGGAGCAAGGTTGCGACAATGACGAAGATCTTGCTGGGTTCTCGCGGGGGACGCCCCGCCCCGCCCACGGCCTGCCACAGGATCTTGAGCGGCTGGTCGAGGATGAGGCTGGTACGCCTGCGGACGATAGCGGAGGCGGTGATGAGACACCAGAATGCGCCGACGGTGAGCAGGAGGATCGCAGCGAACAGCACATATCGCCCGAACGCGTCATGCAGCAGCGAGTCAAGGATACTGGCGAGTGCTGACAGGACTGCACCGCCGACGAGGAAGGCCGGGATGATTTGGCGCCGACTCGTCATCGCATCGTAGACAGCGTCGAGCTGCCTGCGTGCGATCGCGAGCATCCGATACTCGGGCGTGCCGATGACAGAGTTTGCTTCCCGCAGGAGGTAGAGCTGGCGGACGTCACGGATCACGCGTTCCTGGAACGAGTTCGACATCGCCATTGTCAGCAGGGTGACGATGGGCTGTGCGATGGGTTTGAGAACGAAGCCTGGCATGCCAGCCGGTGGCCTGTGGGCGTTGCGGTCGTAGACCTCGAGAGCCCGCATGAGAGTGCGGTGCAGAGTCCCGAACGCCTGGGGCTCAGCCAGCGGCTCAGCATCAAGGAGCTCGTCGAGGATCTCTTTCTCGACAGCATCGCCCTCCACGAGACCTTCGAGGACGGCATTCGCCTTTTCGGCGTCTGCCTCGGAGATCATGTGCAGTGCGCTGATCGGCCGCCCGGCGATTCGGTCCACGAGACGCCGCGGACTGTCGGGAGACTTCGTCTTCTTCTGTCCCTCCTCCGGCTTCTTCTCCTCCGGGCTCGGGACCTGCTCGGTCACCGGGTTCCTCTCACGCAAGCCACGTCTTCGCAGCAGTGACGAGTGCGGTGATACCGACCTTCAGAGTCGGATCGGGCTGCGGAGCGAAGTGCGGGGAGTGATTGGAGGGGAGTCCTCCGACAATCGCGGCGATCCCCTGGATGCTTGAAGCTCCGGCAAACAGCGTCGGATCGGCTCCGCCGAGCAGCCAGTAGACGCAGGGAGCACCAGATTCAAGAGCGAGGATGCCGACGTCTTCACTGCCGGTCACACTGCCCGGATCGACAACCATGAGGCCGGGGATCGTCCCGAAGGAATCGGCAACGACCTTGCTGGCCTCAGCGTCGTTGACAACGGCAGGGAAGGATTCGATGAGGGTGACATCGGGTTCCCGTTCGCTTCCGGCCGCGAGAGTCTCAGCCCGTGCGAGACGCTCGATGCTGGCCATGACCTTGTCGCGGACGGCAGGATCGAAGGTGCGGACGCTGAGCTGAAGCGTCGCATCATCAGGAATGATGTTGTGGGCGGTTCCGGCATGCATCGACCCGACCGTCACGACAGCAGTGTCGCTTCCGGCAATCGTGCGGGACACGATCGTCTGGAGGCGCATCACCAGGGACGCTGCCATGACAACAGGATCCTGCGTGGTCTCCGGGCGGGAGCCATGCCCGCCCTTCCCATAGAGGGTGATCCTCATGGCGTCGGATGCTGCGAAGGCGGGCCCGGGACGGACTCCGAGAACACCGGCTGGCAACGGGGCGACATGCTGTCCGAGAACAACATCGGGTTTGCCGAAACGGTCGAAGAGACCATCGGCGACCATGGCACGTGCGCCCTTGCCGACTTCTTCTGCGGGCTGGAAGACGGCCAGGATCTTGCCCTGCCACGACGTGTCCGCGGCCAATGCGTAGGCTGCGCCGATGAGGCAGGTGGTGTGCACGTCATGCCCGCATGCGTGCATGACCGGGGTCGTCGTCCCATCGGGGCGGGTCGCTGACTGCGTGGACGCGTAGTCGAGGCCGGTGTCTTCCGCGACGGGAAGAGCATCCATGTCGGCGCGCAGGAGAACCGTGGGTCCCTCACCGCGTTCGAGGACACCGACAACGCCTGTCCCGCCAACACCCGTGGTCACGGCATAGCCAGCCGCCTCGAGGTGGGTAGCGACCACCTGAGCGGTACGTACTTCATTGAAGGCAAGCTCTGGATGTGAATGCAGGTCGCGGTAGGTATCGATTGCGTCGAAGTCGGGGCCGACACCGGGTCGCGCGGAATCGTTATCGTGAGCCATCATGTTCCCCTTGGGACTGTGCGGCTGTGTGCGGTGGCGCGGGGCCGCTGCCTGAGTGGTCTCCACCGATCGTCGCAACCATGCGAGATAACCCGAGATTACCAGTCTGCCTACGTGCCCGTTTCCAGATCCCGCTCGACGAAATCACCTGTTGTCCGCTTTCTCGTAGGAAAAGGGCAGATGATGCGAGTGGGTGTATGGACGTGTGTTTGTCTCGTACCTCCGGGAAGGTGCCGCACATCCATCGCACCAGCGGGGCGATTCGATTGAGGGGGTACGTGCCTGTTATGCCATCCAGAGGCCGGCGGCCGCCGCGGCAGTCGCCCCGAGAAGTGTTCCCACGCCCGATACTGTCGCGGCTAACCGCTTCTCCTCCGTGAGCAGGCGTGCTGTCTCGACGCTCGCGGTCGAGAACGTCGTGTAGCCCCCGAGGAAGCCTGTCCCCACGATCGGAAGCCACGTCGGCGGAAGAAGGCTCTGTGAAGCGACGCCCGTCAGGTATCCCAATAGGAAAGAACCGGAGATATTGATAATGATCGTGCCCCACGGCGTCGGATGATTCGCCTTAGCGCGGATCAATCCATCAAGGATGAACCGGGCGCATGCTCCCAGCCCGCCGGCGAGAGAGACCGCGAGGAACAGGAGGGGACTCATTGACGTGCCTTCCGTGCGCAGACGATGCCGAGCCAGGCAACGAGCGTGCCGAGGACGAGACTCCCCGCCGCGTAGAGGACACTGATCTCAGGTTCCCCGCTCTCTGCCAAGCGGACAGTGTCGACAGCCAGTGCACTGTAGGTGGTGAACCCTCCGAAGAAGCCCGTCCCGATGAATAGTCGCACCGCACGCCGCATCCCAATATCTTGACCTGTGCGGATCAGCGATTCGAGCAGAACCCCGAGGATAAAGGCTCCGGCAAGGTTGATGGCAAGGATCGTTGTCGGCAGCCCATCGGTTGGGAAGAGGAGCGAAAGCCCGAGGCGAGCAGCCGTGCCGAGAGTGCCCCCGAAGAAGACGAGAAGGATGAAGCGGCCGCGCAGGTGGACGGGCCGCTTCGTGGCCTCCCTGAAGATCTCATCGCGTTCTCTCGTCAGATGCGGGGGAGTCGCGTGCGGGGCGCTCTTCCGCGCCTTTCCCGTCATTGCCCCGGCATCCACGTCAATCCGGGCTGCCCCCACCCGCGTTCGCGGCTGATGCGAGAGACCGTCTCGGCGTCAGGCCCGCAGAGACGGTCGACGTAGATGGTGCCCTGCAGGTGGTCGTATTCATGCTGCAGGATGCGAGCGAACCAACCGGTTGCTTCGAGCGTAAATGGACGTCCCGTCACGTCCTGGGCCCGCAGGAGCGCTCGCGGGCTGCGACGCAGCGGGAACTTCTCTCCGGGGAAGGAGAGGCAGCCTTCCCTGTCAGCTTCTGATGCCGCGCCGGGGGTGATGGGTTCGATCCAGAGTTCGGGATTGATCGCGACGCCCCGCGGTGCTGCCTCTGTCTGGTTGGCATACACCCAGACGAAGATCTGCCCTGGGATGCCGATCTGCGGGGCGGCAAGACCAACACCAGGCGCCGCCACGGTGGTCTCGTACATGTCCTCGACGAGGCGTGCGAGACCAGCATCGAAGACATCGACCGGTTGTGCGGGAGTATGCAGCACCGGATCCCCGGTGATGACAATGGGTTGGATCATGAGGAAAGCCTATCCACCTGTGATGCCCCGATGTTCGTCAGGGATGGCGTCAGTCTCCGACCGTGAAGCTGAGTTGAGTCCGGGAGGCGAGTACGGCCTCAGCCTTCGCCTTCGCTTCCTCTGTCGAGGGACCATCCCCTTCTGGCATGAGCACACTCCGGTAGTACCGCAGTTCGTCGATGGAGTCGTAGATGTCTCCGAGTGCGCGATGGTTGCCGAACTTCTCCGGGGATGCGAAATAGGCGCGGGGGTACCAGCGGCGAGCGAGCTCCTTGATGGAGGAGACATCGATAACCCGGTAGTGCAGGTAGTCGATGACGGCCGGCATGTCCCGTTCGAGGAACGACTTGTCGGTGCCGACCGAGTTGCCCCCGAGGGGGGCCTTCTTCTCGGGCACACGATCCTTGATATAGGCAAGGACCTGCTCTTGGGCGTCCTCGAGCGTGAGGCCGTCATCCCATTCGTCGATGAGTCCCGAGTCCGTGTGCATCTTCCGCACGAAATCGCCCATGGATTCGAGCGCGTCCGCGGTCGGCTTGATGACGAGGTCGATTCCCTCGTCGATGGGGACCAGGTCGGAGTCGGTGATGACGACCGAGATCTCGACGAGGCCGTCGCGAGTGAGATCGAGGCCCGTCATCTCACAGTCGATCCACACGATGGGATTGTTGAGCTGCTTCGTCGGCACGTCGTTGCCTTTCATGGCTGGATCAGGCTTCTGGTGCCCCCAGCAGGATTCGAACCTGCAACCTACGGATTAGAAGGCCGTTGCTCTATCCATTGAGCTATGGAGGCGTGGGCGAATGCCCATTCAATATTAGCGCACCGCCAACGGTACGACTCTGCGACACAATGTTCCAGTTTCCGGTAAGAATAGAGGGGTGAGTTCCCACTATGCAGCTTCCAGACTTGCGCGCCTCGTGACAGACACTGTCGAGGCGCTGCAGGACGTCGCCTTCCCGCTGTCGGTTCCCGGGATTCACGAACTCCGTGAGTCCCAACGCTCCCTTCAGACTCAACTCTCGACCCGCCTTCTTCCGCATCTTCTCAAGGAAGCGGTCCCCGCGATCGTCGTCCTCGGAGGATCGTCCGGGGCGGGCAAATCCACCCTCCTCAACACCCTCATCGGGGAAGAGGTCTCAGAAGCGTCGGTCATCCGTCCCACGACGAAGACACCTGTCCTCGTCCTCCATGAAGACGATGAGGGGGCAATGGCGGAGCATCTGCTCCTCGATCTGTGTGACGTAATAGTCACCCCGAATGCGATCCCGGGGATCGCCCTCGTCGATGCTCCCGACCTCGACTCGATCGATGCTCACAACAGGAGCGTGTCGCAGACACTGCTCAATGCGGCGGACCTGTGGGTCTTCGTCACGACAGCATCGCGGTATGGCGACCACCTGGCGTGGTCGACCTTGACGGAGGCTTTCGATCGGGGCATGACAACCGCGGTGGTCCTCAACCGGCTGCCAGAACGCGCCAAGGTTGCGGTGCGGGGAGATCTCATGAAGCGCATGGCCGAGTCCGGCATGGGAGAGTCGCCTCTCTTCATCGTCGATGATGCTGGGCCCACGAGCGGCAGGCTCGATGCGGGGCGAGTCGCAGAGTTCAAAGAATGGCTCGAGCTCATGCGGTCCACCCGCGCCTCGAAGTCTCTCGTGTCCCGCACCTCTCGTGCGCTGATGCCTGCTATCCGCCGGGAACTGCTCGACTTGGCGGATGCTGCGGCGGCGCAGACGGAGGCCGCCGCAAGCCTTCGCGAGACGGCCAAGCAGTCGGGGGATGAGCCGTGGAAGAAGCTTGAGAACACGATCGAGGTGGGCAGACTCGCGAGTGGTGCCCCCACCACGCAGTGGCTGTCTCTCGCCTCGACCGGAGGGCCTCTCGCTTCTCTCTCCACGGGACGAGACATCCTGTTCCCGAGCAGAGCGATCGCCAAGAGAGACCGAGCTGCCTCCGATATTGCCCATGCGATCGACGATGCTCTGCGAGTCTCCCTCACCCAGGCTCTGATCAGCGCCCGAGAGAGAGCAGACTTCGCGTGGGCTGGTTCCTATGTCGACACAACCGACCTCGTCGTCGCGGTCGATATCGAACCTCTCGTGGAACGGGCCCTTCGGCAGTGGCACGATGATGCCGCGGCGGCAGCTGCACGCGTCACCGGGCCGATCACGAAGAGAGTCTCAACCGACGGCTTAGCGGATCTTCTGCGCGCCGGTGCGGGCGGTGTGACGGGACTGCAGTCCGCACTGTCAAAAACTGGCGGCCTGGGCGGCCTGACCCGCGTCCAACGCGCCCTGAAACAACGATGCCGGGAAGCCATCGACGCTGTCGTGGAAGAATACGTCACCGTCATCGACCGTTTGGACATGCCGGACAGCTCGACGCTTCGCATTCGAGCGCGGGAACTTGTCGATGCTGTATGGGAGAAGAAGTGAACGATATGACGCAGGACAAGACCGACGAGCTCACTGAGCGCCTGGCGGCTCTCGAAGCCGGAATCAGCCATGGTCAGGGACATATCGAGCCCTTTCTGCTGGCAAGAGCCACAGACGATCTCCAGGCCGTCAAACATCGAATGGCACTGGGGACCGATCTGACGGTGGTGGCGCTCGTCGGCGGCACAGGCTCGGGCAAGTCCACCACATTCAACGCGATCACGGGGCTCGAGTTTGCGGACTCCGGAGAGATCCGGCCGACGACGGAACGCGCCGCGGCATGCTCCTGGGGTGAGAGCGCGGGCCCGATGCTCGACTTCCTCGGTGTCGACGAAGACCGTCGGATCCGCAAGGGCTCCCTGCTCACCGACGAGGAGCCGGAGTTCCGGGGGCTCGTCCTGCTCGACCTTCCCGATCATGACTCCGTCGCAGTGTCCCACTCCGTCCAGGTCACCCAGCTCATGCCGCTCGTCGACCTCCTCATCTGGGTCCTCGACCCCCAGAAATATGCTGACCAGGCACTCCATGGCGGATACCTCCAAGGATTGGAGCGGCGCAAGGACGCCATGCTCGTCGTCCTCAACCACATCGACACCGTCCCCTTCGATCAGCGCGACCGCATCGTCCGCGACGTCGAAGCAGTCCTTGCCGCCGACGGTCTCGACGGCGTCCCCGTTGTCACGACATCGGCTCTCGAACATCAGGGCATCGACGAACTCAAGATCCATATCGCGGCCGCTGTCAGCAAGCCCTCTATTAACGCGATCACAGCAACAGCCGAAATCAGTGCGATTGCTGAACGGCTGCGATCATCCGTCGCCGAAACCGAAGCTGAGGTGACCGAGAGCCGTCTCCAGCCCGTCGCGGGTCAGCTCGCACGGGCTGCAGGGATCAGCGCAGTAGGGTCCTCGATGAGAGCGGGAGGGGACTCGTGGCGCCAGTTCGCGCTGGCGAAGCCCGAGCAGCCGGCGACATCGACAGTGAATGCCGTCCGCGACAGTTGGCTCGACGCGATCAAACAGGATCTTCCCCCGGCGTGGGCCAAGTCCATCCACGAGGCGGCGGCAGGCCCCGAGAAGCTGCGCCGCGACATCACGGACGCCGTCAACTCCATACCGGTCACGAAACCGTCCTCCCTCAACGCGCTCATGCTGCTCTTCCTGGGAATCATCCTCGCGCTATGCGGCATCGGTCTCGGCGTCGCCACGGCACTCGGACAGGGCGTCCTCGCGCAAGACGCACTCAATTGGGCGCTTGCGGGAGGGCTCGTCCTCGTCGGGGTGTGGTCGGCGATCATGGCGAAGTCGGTGCGCAAGACGGCCTCGATTCGGGCCGCGGACCGGTACGAGCGTGCTGTCGGGGACAAGATCCTTGAGGTGCTGATCCGTGATCTGGGGAACCCTGTCCAGGATGTGTTGTCGAAGCACAAGATGACGCGCGAAGCCTTGGCAACAGCTCGCGGATAAGTTCTATCCGGCGCACGCACGCCACTTGTTCACAATGTGTCTTCCTCGTCGCGTGGATGATTCCCTCCGATGGTTTCCTCGTGGTGAAGGAGGACACATGAACAACGAAATATACGTGTCAGTCATGGGATTCGCTGGAGCCGATGCGGTGCTGATCGAGAGGGAAGGCAACAAGCCCTATTCCTACTTCCGCCTGGGATCGACATCCTGGCGGGGTGGCGGAGACAGTCGGGAGCCCGTGACGCAATGGTTCACGATCAAGACCTTCGGGGAGCTCGCCCGCCACTGCTCATCATCGATCGTGAAGGGCACCCCGGTTCTTGTTCGCGGCAGGCTCGAATCAGAGACCTACCAGACGAAGGACGACCCCTCGCAGTCGCGCACCGACCAGGTCATCCGAGCAGACGCTGTCGGCGTCGAGCTGGGACGGGGCACAGTGACCTATTCGAGGACTCCGCTCATGGCTGAGGAATCGGCCGCGTTCTGAACCTGCGGTAGCCTTGTGGCAGAAAGCTTTTTCACACAAGGGAGAAATGTGGCTGAGTACATTTACTCAATGGTCAGGGCTCGAAAGAAGATCGGCGACAAGCTGATCCTCGACGACGTCACGATGGCGTTCCTGCCGGGTGCCAAGATCGGCATGGTCGGCCCCAACGGTGCAGGTAAGTCAACGATCCTCAAGATCATGGCTGGCATGGATACGCCGTCGAACGGCGATGCTCGTCTCACACCGGGCTACTCGGTCGGCATCCTGCTCCAGGAGCCGCCCCTCAACGAGGAGAAGACTGTCCTCGGCAACGTCCAGGAGGGCGTCGGCGAGATTCTCGGCAAGGTGAATCGCTTCAACGAAATCGGCGAAGAGATGGCGAACCCGGATGCAGACTTCGACTCTCTCATGGAGGAGATGGGCAAGCTCCAGACCGAGATCGACGCGGCCAACGCGTGGGATCTCGACTCGCAGCTGCAGCAGGCTATGGATGCGCTCCGCTGCCCGCCTGCCGATTCCCCCGTCACCCACCTGTCCGGCGGTGAACGGCGCCGCGTCGCACTGTGCAAGCTCCTGCTCGAACAGCCCGACCTGCTGCTGCTCGACGAGCCGACGAACCATTTGGATGCCGAATCGGTGCTGTGGCTCGAACAGCATCTCGCGAAGTACCCCGGCGCCGTCATCGCCGTCACGCACGATCGCTACTTCCTCGACCATGTTGCCGAGTGGATTGCTGAGGTCGACCGCGGTCGCCTCTACCCCTACGAGGGCAACTACTCGACCTACCTCGAGAAGAAGCAGGAGCGCATCCAGGTCCAGGGCAAGAAGGACGCCAAGCTTCAGAAGCGCCTGAAGGAAGAGCTGGACTGGGTCCGCTCCTCCGCAAAGGGCCGCCAGGCGAAGTCCAAGGCCCGTCTCGACCGGTATGAGGAGATGGCGGCGGAAGCTGAGAAGACGAGGAAGCTCGACTTCGAAGAGATCCAGATCCCGCCCGGCCCCAGGCTCGGCAACGTCGTCATCGAGGCGAAGGGTCTGAAGAAGGGCTTCGATGAGAGGGTTCTCATCGACGGCCTGTCCTTCTCCCTGCCCCGCAACGGCATCGTCGGCGTCATCGGCCCCAACGGCGTCGGCAAGACGACACTCTTCAAGACGATCGTCGGCCTCGAGCCGTTGGATGAGGGCGATCTCAAGATCGGCGAAACGGTCCAGATCTCCTACGTCGACCAGTCTCGCGAGGGCATCGACCCGAACAAGACGCTGTGGGAAGTCGTGTCCGATGGTCTCGACTACATCCAGGTCGGCCGAGTCGAGATGCCGTCGCGCGCCTACGTGTCAGCCTTCGGCTTCAAGGGTGCCGACCAGCAGAAGCCTGCCGGAGTGCTCTCCGGCGGTGAACGCAACCGTCTCAACCTCGCGCTCACGCTCAAGCAGGGCGGCAACCTGCTGCTGCTCGATGAGCCGACGAACGACCTCGATGTCGAAACGCTCGGATCCCTTGAGAACGCACTCCTCGAGTTCCCCGGCTGCGCCGTCGTCGTCACGCACGACCGGTGGTTCCTCGACCGCGTCGCGACCCACATTCTCGCCTACGAGGGCACCGCGGACAGCCCCGCCGACTGGTACTGGTTCGAGGGCAACTTCGAATCCTACGAGAAGAACAAGGTGGAGCGCCTGGGTGCGGATGCGGCACGGCCCAGCGCCGTCACGTATCGCAAGCTGACCCGCGACTGATACGGGACTGATGCCAGGGGGCCCGCTCATCGAGCGGGCCCCCTGGCATCATGCGATGTGCGGAGAGCGCACCATGCCTTCCTGCGCCATTGTCGCAACGAGCGTGCCGTCTTGATAGAACTTTGCGAGGGTGAGCCCGCGCCCGCCCTGGGCGGATGGGCTGTGCAGCTCGGCAAGGATCCAGGAGGCGGGATCCACATCGCGATGCCACCACGTCGTGTGGTCGAGGGTTGCCAGGGCGATCCCCGGTGTTGACCATGCGAGTCCATGCTTCTGCATGATCGGTTCGAGCATGAACTGGTCGGCCGCGTAGGCCAGCACGGCCCTCTTGAGGGTCTGTGAGGCGTTGTCTGGAATGGGGGAGCGGGTCTTGAACCAGATGTGGATTGTGGACTGCTCCTCGCGGGCGGGACGCAGGTAGATCTGCCCGTCGACGTGCCGCATGTCGAGAGAGTTCGTCGACGACATGAAGCGGGCCGCGGGATGGTCGACCGATGCGAAGAGATCAACAGAGGACGGAAAGTTCTCGGGCCCGGGAACGTCCGGTGCGCGGTCCTCGTGATCGACTCCTGGCTGCTGGAACTGGAACGAGTCTCGGGCCGTGAAGATGATCCGATCGTCCTGCTTCGCATGGACGAGGCGCGTCGCGAACGACCGACCATCGCTGATCACATCGACGGCGAAACTGATCGGCCGCTTGACGTCTCCCGGCGCGAGGAACGCTGCCGTCTGGGAGTGGATGGGCCGAACATCGCAGTCGTCGAACGTGTCCGCGGCCGCCATGACGGCCTGCGCCAGTACCTGCCCGCCATACACCCGTCCCGAGAGCTGGGGAAGATTCGTGTCGCCCAGATAGCGGTGGCCGTCGAGCTTCTCCAGTCGGAGAGTGTTGAGAAGGGAAGCAAGCGGTTCCGTCGAGCACTCGGGTACAAAGATCTTCGTGTCCATCATTCTCCTATTCTGCGCCAACAGTAACCTACCGCTGATCGTCGCCGACAAAGAAAAGGACGCCCCCGGCCGCGCGGAGACAACATACCTGATGGAACGATCCGGCGTTCGACTGCGGAATGCACTGGTACGTGGTGTGGCAGAATAGTGGTCAACCAACGTTGCGAAAGGTCGTCCCCTATGAGTGTCCCGCCTTCACGGTCAACCTTGACGGAGCTCGCCGCAGCCTACAGGATATCGACCCAATTCTGGGGATACGACGGCATCCAGAGAGACATCTCCGATGACGTTCTCATCAAGGTCCTCGGATCCATGGGCGTGGATGCCACGACTGAGGATCGGGCAAGCTCCGCCATCGCCAATCGTGAACTCGAAAGCTGGCGTACGGTGCTTCCCCTCTCCGTGGTGCATCGACAGAACAAGGAAGGGCGTGTCCAGGTCCACGTGCCGGCGGGCGAGAAGGTCGCCCTCCTCATCCAACTCGAAGACGGAGGGCAGTGGCCCCTCTCCCAGGTGGATGACTGGACCGCGGACCGAGACATCGATGGTCGGCCGACAGGACAGGCATCGTTCCTCCTTCCCGGTGATATTCCCCTCGGCTATCACACGATGACGGCGATACTCGAGGACGGGTCGATGGCGGAGTGCCCGTTCATCATGACTCCGGATCGCCTCGACGAGCCGGCGCTTGAGACCAGTCGAGCATGGGGAGTATCGGCCCAACTCTATTCGGTCCGCTCAGCCAAGTCGTGGGGAATCGGGGACTTCTCCGACCTGGCCGATCTCGCGGCAGTCTTCGGACACGAGGGCGCCGACTTCTTCCAGATCAACCCCCTCCATGCCGCCGAACCGGTCGGCAACATGTCACCGTCTCCCTACCTGCCGGTATCTCGCCGCTTCATCAACCCGATCTACATCCGTCCCGAGGCTATCCTCGAGACGGCCTACATGACGGGCCCGCAGCGCTCACTCATCGACTGGGGCGGGGAAGAGCAGCGAGCCTCCTCTCTACGCAACGAGTACATCGACCGCGACGAGGTGTGGACGACGAAGCGTGAAGCGCTCGAAGTGATCTTCGCGGTGCCGCGCAGCTTCGCCCGCCAGGCAGCATTCGCCAAGTACCTCGAGGAAGAGGGAGAGGGACTGCAGAACTTCGCGCTCTGGTGCGCACTCTGCGAGAAGTACCCAGATGGTTTCCCCGAGACTATTCGCACGGCGGACTCGATCTATGTCGATCGGGAACGTCGCGACCTGCGCGACAGGATCGAGTTCTGGTCGTGGCTGCAGTGGGTTGCGGACGAACAGCTCCAGAGAGCCCAGGAAACAGCGCAAGCATCCGGGATGAAGATCGGGATCTGCACCGACCTGGCCGTCGGTGTCCATCCCCTCGGCGCAGACGTGTGGTCCAACCCGGAAGCGTTCGCACAAGGTGTCACCGTGGGCGCCCCCGCCGATATGTACAACCAGCACGGCCAGGACTGGTCGCAGCCGCCGTGGCGGCCTGAGACACTCGCCGCCACCGGATACGCTCCGCTGCGGGACATGATCCGTACCGTTCTTCGCCACGCCGGCATGCTCCGCGTCGATCACATCGCTGGATTCTTCCGGCTGTGGTGGATCCCGAACGGCTACCGGGCGTCCGAGGGAACATACGTCAACTATGACCATGAGGCGATGATCGGCATCCTGCTGCTCGAGGCACACCGTGCGGGAGCCATCCTCGTCGGCGAAGACCTTGGAACGGTCGAGCCATGGGTTCGTGACTTCCTCAAAGCCCGCGGCATCTACGGCACATCGATCTTCTGGTTCGAGAAGGACAATGAGGGCAAGCCTCTCCGCCCCGAGCATTACCGCAGAGAGGTTCTCTCCTCTGTCAATACCCACGACCTGCCCCCGGCGGCCGGCTACATCGCCGGTGAGCATGTCGACCTGCGTGAACGCCTCGGCCTTCTCACCCAGCCGGTCGAGCAGGTGCGGGCGGATGCGGAGCGGGAACTGCAGGAGACGATCGATCGGCTGCGCGAGTATGGTCTCGTCGACGGCGAGCCGACCGAACGTGAACTCGTGGAAGCGCTCCACTCCTACATTGCCCAGACACCATCGACATTCCTGTCGATATCGCTCGTCGATGCGGTGGGGGAGCGACGGGCACAGAATATGCCGGGAACCGACCAGGAATACCCCAACTGGAGGGTCCCTCTCGCGGACGGAACGGAAGATGTCGTCCTTGTCGGCGACATCCCGACGCACGCCCGTGTGACCTCCCTCCTTTCAACATTCAGACGCGCACTAGGAGCGGATAACCGGCTACTCTGAGAACAAGGAGGAATCATGGAGAAAGCTGAATCCCTCGTCGCCGCTCTCGGTGGCAAGGACAATATTTCGAGCGTCGAAGCCTGCATCACCCGTATCCGAGTCGAGGTCAATACCCTTGGCCCCGTGTCCGAACAGGACTTGAAGGATGCTGGGGCGCACGGTGTCGTCGTCCAGGAGAACAACGTTGTTCAGATCGTCGTCGGCCCCGATGCCGAGGACGTTGCGGATCGCATGGTGTGAACCTCTATTCGCCACTATCGGGGACCGTACTCGCACTTGAGTCGGTCCCCGATCCTGTCTTCGCGGGCCTCATGCTGGGCCCCGGACTCGCCATCGACCCGGGGGACGCGGAGGCGGTGACCGTGGTCTCGCCACTCGCGGGCACGGTCACGGCGGCACGTTCGCATGCCGTCATCATCGGCCCCTGCCTCGTCCATGTCGGAATCAACACGTACAAGAGCGATGCTCTGTCGTGCCTGACAGAACGCGGCGCCGCCGTCGAGGTCGGAGACCCGATCATCGCTGCCGATCTCAGCCGCCTCGGTGACCTGCCGGGAATCGTCCTCGTGACCTTCCCCGATGAAAATGCCTGGCACCAACACGCGGCACCAGGCACTCCCATCACCGTGGGATCCCTCCTCGGGACCCTCGGCTAAGCGTCGGCGGCCTGCGCCGCGAGGGCACGGCGAGTATCGTCCGTGTGTTCGACGAGGATTCGGCGCAATGCCGGCGCTTCGGTGGGATGAGCATCGAGCCAGGCCTCCAGGCCTGCCTCGACATCCGTCCCGAGCCCGATGATCGACGGCGTGAACATGAGAGTGGTCAGCTGTTGCGCCATCTCATACGTCTGTTCCTTCCACACGGTGCTCAGAGCATCGAGGTATCGGGGAAAGAAGGGCGCGAGGACGCCAGGATCTCCCGCCCGGAAGCCAAGAAGTGCGCTCCGCTGCTGCATGTTCGGAAGACCGCCGGCGATCAGGGTGGCGAACGCAGCGTCCTTTGCTTCCGGCGTGGGAATCGAGGTGCGAGCCCGCCACGCGGCCTCACGCCCTGTCGCCGTGTCATCAGATGCCAGTTCGGCGTCGATCGCGGCAGTATCGATCCTGCCGTTCGCTGCCAGCGCCTGAACCACAGCCCACCGGCCGTCCGTGTCGAGGACGAAGCCGTCAGGCAGGTCGCTGCCTTCGAGCCAGGCCGAGATCCGATCGAGCTGGGCCGCACTCCGAGCGCGGCGGGCGGCCTCGAGGGCTACCTGGAACTGCAGCTCGGAGCCGCCTTCCGCGCGGTCAGCAATCTCGAACAGAGCATCGGCGACGTGCTCGATGAGAGCATCGCGATGTTCGGGAGCAGAGTAGATCGTGGCGGCCTGTGCCAGGTTGAGGAGGAGAACACGGAGCACTGTCGGATGGTTCTCGGTCTCAATCGCACGAAGAGCGAGCTCTGTGTAGGCGGTGGCGGAGAGCTCTGCGTCCCGGCACATGTCCCACGCGGCCTCGAGGACGAGCGTTCGAGCGAGCGGATCGTCGAAGGACCCGATGTGGGCGATCGAGGTGTCGAGGGACCTCTCATCGAGGCGGATCTTCGTGTATGCGAGATCCCCGTCATTGAGCAGGAGAAGGTCCGGTGCGGCTTCACCGACGAGACGATCGATGGTTGTCGTGTCGCCCGCGATGTCCTCGTCGATGCTCAGGCGCAGCGAAAGAGTGCCATCCACCATGTCGTAGAGGCCGATCCCCATACGATGTGGGCGCAGGCTCGAGGCGTTCCCGAGCTCCTGCCGGACCGTGAACGACGCAATCTTTCCGTCGACGATCTCAATCTCGGGGCGGGCGAGAGTCAGGCCGGACTCCTCCAGCCACAGCTTCGACCATTCCGTCAGGTCCCTCCCGGAGGCGTTCTCGAACTCGACGAGCAGATCTGACAGTTCCGTGTTCTGCCACGAATGCTTATCGAAGTAGGCGGACAGGCCCGCCATGAAGGCGTCACGTCCGACGTAGGCGGAGAGCTGCTTGAGAACCGACGCGCCCTTGCCGTAGGTGATGCCGTCGAAGTTGGCCCACACCTCTTCGAGATCGGTCACCCCGGTCACGATCGGATGGGTGGATCGCAGCTGGTCGGCATTCATCGCCCACGACTTCTCGGACGCGAGGAACGTCTGCCATGCCTGATCCCAGCGGGTCGCCTCGTCGAGAGCCAGGTGGGACATGAACTCGGCGAAAGATTCGTTCAGCCACAGATCGTTCCACCACCTCATCGTCACGAGGTCGCCGAACCACATGTGGGCGAGTTCGTGGAGGATGGTGATGGCGCGGCGCTCGATGATGGCGCCGGTCGCGCGGGAGCGGAAAACGTAGGTCTCCGTGATGGTGACCGCGCCAGCGTTCTCCATCGCACCCGCGTTGAACTCGGGGACGAAGATCTGATCGTACTTGCGGAAGGGATACGGGTGGCCGTACTCCTTCTCGAAGAACGCAAACCCGGCCTTCGTGATGTCCATGACCTCGTCAGCATCCAAGTGCTCCGCGAGAGAGGCCCGGCAGTAGACGCCGAGGGGGATCGTCCGACCATCGGCGCTGGTCAGCTCTGACGTGCCGCCGCGGTAGGGGCCGGCAATGATCGCGGTGAGATAGGACGAGATCCGCTCCGAGGGGGTGAACTCCCAGCGGCTCGATGCCTCGTCGAGAACGACGGGCTCGGGAGTGGGGGAGTTGGAGAACACCTGCCAGTGGCTCGGTGCCGTCACATGGAAGGTGAACTCGGCCTTGAGATCAGGCTGCTCGAAGACAGCGAAAACACGCCGAGCATCAGCAACCTCGAACTGGGTGTAGAGGTACGTCTCACCGTCGACAGGGTCGACGAACTTGTGCATGCCCTCCCCGGTGTTCATGAACAGGCCCGTCGCATCGACGACGAGCGTGTTGTGTTCGGCCAGTCCCGTCAGGTGGATGCGGGAATCGGAATAGGCCGATACGTCAACCGGCTCACCGTTGAGCTCGATCGAGTTCACTGTGCCGATGAAGTCGACGAATGTGTCGCTTCCCGTCGCCGCGAACTCGATCGTGGTGACGGAGGAGAAGGTGTCGTCTCCTCGCAGGTCGAGGTCGACGTGGTAGCGTTCCGTCGCGACAACGGCGGCGCGGGCCACCGCTTCTGACCGGGTGAGGTTCTCGCCAGGCATGGATGTCCTTTCAGATAGTGCACGGTTCGTGCGTCCCAATAACCCTACTTGCTGGGCACGGGCTACGCTGACTGCGGACAGCGTTTTGTTTGTCGAGACCGACGATCTGAGGGACGATGGTCACATGACTGACACTATTGAATTCTGGTTTGACCCCTCGTGCCCCTGGTGCTGGATGACGTCCCGATGGATCGCGGACGAAATCGTTCCCAATCGTGATGTGGCAGTGACGTGGCACGTCCTGTCGTTGACGAAGCTCAACGAGGGCCGCGAACTCGACGAACGCTACGCCCAGATGATGGAGGATGCTCGTCTCGGCGCGCAGGTCGCCGTCGGCGTGGGCGAAGTCTACGGCCAGGAGGCTCTCGGGAACTTCTACACCGAGGTGGGCACACGCTTCCATCCCGGCGGCCGCGTCAACGACCGCGATGCTGTGATCGAAGCTCTCGAAGCATTGGATCTCGATACGGCACTCGTGGAGCGTGCCGAGTCCGGCGAGTTCGATGAGGCGCTCAATGCCCAGTTGAAGGGTGCGACGGATCTTGTCGGCACCGACGTCGGTGTTCCCACGATCTCGATCAACGGCAACGCCTTCTTCGGCCCCGTCATCACCCCCACCCCGCGCGGGGACGATGCTCTTCGACTGTGGGACGGTGCCGTGCTCGTGGCGGGCGTGCCGGGCTTCTACGAGATCAAGCGATCTCGCGAGAAGGGTCCCTCGTTCGAATGATGAGAAAACTTGCCGCGACGACGATCGTGGCCCTGGCAGCCCTCTCCGCGTGTTCCGCGGATTCTGAGGAGAACGAATCCGAGGTGACGAGCAGCGGGACGACAGCCGAGAGCACGGCCGATGGTGATGCCTCCTCGGAGGGCAACCTCATGGTCGTCGAAGACGGAGTCGCCACGTCGAGCGATGGTCGATTCTCCCTCACCCTCGTCGACGGGTGGCAGGCATATCCGGCGCCCCTCGATGACCGCGTCAACATGACGATCCTGCTCGTCTCCGACGTCAACAACGCCGAATTTGCCGCCAACATTATCGGCACGTGGGCGGATGGCACTGTCGAGGGGATTCCTGCCGACTACGAGGAGTGGAGCGTCGCCGCCGGGGAGGCCTTCACCGGTGAGGGCGTCTCCGTCGAGGCCGCGGAACCGCTCGATGTCGACGGTGAAACGGTGGAGGGACTCATCGTCACCCGCGAAGTCGATGGGGTGGGACTGCGCCAGCTCGTCTACCCGATTTTCACCGATGATGGCTTCCAGGAGATCGCCTATTCGGCAAGCACGGATGTTTTCGACGAGAACCTCGAGGATGTTCTCGAGATGTTCGGAACTCTCGCGCCGGTCTCGTAACGGCACGAAGGAGGGGGAGGGCCGGGTCGATCCCGATCCTCCCCCTCCGGAGTCTGGAAGCGCGGCTACCAGATGGTGACGCGCTCAGAGGGCGGAAGGTAGAGCTCATCGCCCTCGGTCACGTCGAATGCGTCGTGGAAGGCCGTGAGGTTCTTGACGACGCCGTTGCATCGGAACTCTGCCGGGGAGTGGGGGTCGATGGAGAGCAGCACCACCGCCATCTCATCCCTCGACTTCGACCGCCAGATCCGAGCATAGGAGTAGAAGACGCGCTGGATGCCGGTGTGGCCGTCGATGACGGGAGCATCGGCCAAGCCCGAGTAGCCGTTGCGGCGCAGCGCAATATCGTAGGCCTTGAGCCCGATCGTGAGCCCGCCCAGGTCTCCGATGTTCTCCCCGATCGTGAGAGCACCGTTGACGTGATGCTCGGACTGTCCGAGCTGGGCCGGAGTGTAGGCATCGTATTGAGAGATCAGCGCATTGGCGCGCTTCTCGAACTCGCGGCGGTCCTCATCGGTCCACCAGTTGTTGAGCTTGCCGGAATCGTCATACTTGGAGCCCTGGTCGTCGAATCCGTGCCCGATCTCGTGCCCGATGACAGCCCCGATGCCGCCATAGTTCCATGCGTCATCCGCCTCCGGGTCGAAGAAGGGCGGCTGGAGGATCGCGGCCGGGAACACGATCTCATTCCAGACCGGGTTGTAGTAGGCGTTGACCATCTGCGGCGGCATGTACCATTCGTCGCGATCCATGGGCTTGCCCAGTTTGGCGATCGCACGATCGGTTTCGAAGGCGTTGGCCGACCGCACGTTCTCGAGGAGATCATCGGTGATGGTCAGGTTCGAGTAGTCGCGCCACGTATCCGGGTAGCCGATCTTCGGGTTGAAGGTCGCGAGCTTCTTCAGCGCCTTCACCTTCGTATCCTCTCCCATCCAGTCCAGGCTTTGGATGGAGAGGCGGTAGGCCTCGAGGAGGTCGGCGACGAGCTGCTCCATCTTCGCCTTGTGCTCGGGCGGGAAGTGGCGCTCCACGTAGATCTTTCCGAGGGCCTCACCGAGAACGCCGGAGACGACCGCGACGCCCCTCTTCCACCGTTCCTTCTGCTCGGTGGTGCCGGTCAGGGTCGTCCGGAAGAACTCGAAGTTCTTGTTATCGATGACTTCAGACAGGTAGGACGCGCGTGCTGTCAGCACCTTCCACGCCAGGTAGTCGCGGAGCGTCTCCATCTCGGCCTCCGCCCACAGCGCGGCCGCACCCGCGAGAGCATCCGGGGTGAGGACGATGACACGGCCGACGAGGTCGGCGGGAATGCCCATGGCGTCCCGGGCACCATCCCAGTCGAATCCGGGAGCGGACGCGACGAAGTCAGCCCACGGCATGGGGTTGTTGATCTTGTCCGTGTCTCGCGTCGTCACAACATCAGCGTGGTGGGAGGCGAGAGCCTTCTCGAACGAGATGATCCGCTCCGCGGTGGCAGTCGGATCGGGAACGAGGCCAGCGACCTCGAGGAACTCGGGCACGAAGGTCGTGAAGGCTGCGAGAGTGTCGGCGTGCTGCTCGGCCCGGTAGTACGCCTCATCGGGGAGGGACAGGCCGGCCTGGGAGACGAACAAGACGTAAGAATCGGGATCGTTCAGGTCGGCATCGATATCGAAACCGAAGGGAACATCGACACCCGTACGCGAGAGCTGACCGACCGCACGGGCCAGTTCGTCTTTTGTCTGGGCCGACGTGATGAGGTCAAGATCCGCACCGAGAGGCGTGATGCCGGCCGCGTTGATCGTCTCCACATCCATGAAGGAACGGTAGTAATCGGCGATCTTCTTCGCATCGCCCTCCGGGCTGCCCTCCGACAGGTCGTCGATGAGGGCCTTCACCCGCTCTTCCGACTGCTCGTTGAGCTTGTAGAAGGAGCCGTCGCTCGGACGGTCCGCGGGAATCTCGTGAGTATCGAGCCACGTGCCGTTCACCCACCGGAACAGGTCGTCTTGGACGCGGACAGAGGTTTTGGCGCCGGCAAGGACGTCGTCAAGTATTGGATCAGTCATTGCCCCAGTCTAGGACGAGCCCGCCGGGCACTCGAACCGAATGGCTGAGGTTATGCTTGTAGCTATGCGGATACATATTGGAACAGACCATGCCGGCTTCGAGCTCAAGGAAGCACTCGTCGCTTACCTCACCGACGCTGGCCACGACGTCATCGATCACGGCGCCCACGAATACGATGCCCTCGATCATTACCCGCCGTTCTGCTTCGCCGCCGGCGAGGCAGTCGTCGCAGACGAGGGATCTCTCGGCATCGTGATCGGCGGATCAGGCAACGGCGAACAGATCGCCGCCAACAAGGTCAAGGGCGTTCGCGCCATTCTCGCCTGGTCGGAGGCAACGGCCCGCCTCGGCCGCGAACACAACAACGCCAACGTTGTCGCGATCGGAGCCCGTCAGCACACGCAGGAGGAAGCCTTCGCCCTCGTCGATGCCTTCCTTGCGGAACCGTTCTCGGGAGATCAGCGCCACCAGGACAGGATCGACCTGCTCACCGAGTACGAGGGCTAGCAGACAGTCCGAGGGCGGCCGCGACGTGCACGAGGATCGCGAACGGCGTCAGCCACGGCAGCGCGCCGAGCACGGCAGCCCACACACCGACCAGCACCCCGCCGCTGAGGAAGCTCACGAGCGGGGTGCCGTCATATCCCGTGTGGACGGCAAGAGTGCGAACAACCTCTCCTGAGGTGCCCTCCGCCGAGAGGGCACGGCGCCACTGGCTCCCGCGGAGCACCTCGGTGGCGGCACCGCAGGCCAGCCAGGCGCCGGCGATGGTGACGGCTGCTGTGCCGCCGGGTGTGATGAGGAGGACGGCGAGGACGGTGGCGGCGCCCGCAACGATCGAGAGGCCGACTGCAGGATTTTTCGGCCTCGTGCGCAGATAGCCGATGCCGACGAGTTGAACTCCGGCCCAGGCAAGGAGTGCGGTTCCTGCCGCTGCGGCGAACGTGACGACATCCCCGATGAGGAAAGCCCCCACGAGAAGGACGATGCCGGCGATGCTGGCGAAAAGGATGGCACGGTCGCGGCTTTGGCGCGATGATGCCGAGAATTCCGCCCGAGCATCCGAATAGTCACAAGTTCCCATAGTGACTACTGTACCGGGACGCGAGGAAGGGCGGCCCGAGGGCCGCCCTTCCCGTTCATCGTTCGACTCTCAGATCCAGATCGCCGGATCGACGGCGGGCTCCAAGACGGGGACTGCTCGGTTCTTCGCCGGGACACCGACCGCTGTGACGCCCGCGGGAACATCGCGGATCACGACGGCGTTGGCGCCGACCTGGCTGTCGTCACCGAGTGTGATGGGGCCGAGAATCTTCGCTCCCGCACCGATCGTGACCCGATTGCCGACAGTCGGATGACGTTTGCCCTTGCTGAGGGACACGCCCCCGAGAGTGGTGCCGTGGTAGATCATGACGTCTTCGCCCACTTCTGCCGTCTCCCCGATGACCACTCCCATACCGTGATCGATGAACATGCGGCGCCCCAGGCTAGCGCCCGGGTGGATCTCGATACCGGTGATGGAGCGGGCTATCTGGGAGAGGAGACGGGCAGGGAGCTTGAGACGATCCGATGAGTTCCACATCGCGTGAGCGATGCGGTGCGCCCATAGCGCGTGCACCCCGGGATAGGCCAGAGCGACCTCGAGGGGCGTACGCGCGGCGGGGTCCCGCTTGCGCGCCGCCTCAAGATCTTCCTTGAGGAGGGTGCCGAGAGAGGCGCCAAGCGAGAAGATCATGGTCAGTCCACCAGGCCTTCGAAGAGGGGTGTCGACAGGTAGCGTTCGCCGAAGGACGGGATGATGACGACGATGGTCTTGCCCGCGAACTCGTCGCGGGACGCGATCTCGCCGGCAGCCTTGAGAGCCGCGCCGGAGGAGATGCCGACGAGGAGGCCTTCCTTCGTCGCGGCAGCGCGCGCCCACGTGAAGGCATCTTCCGAGGGCACCGCAATGACCTCGTCATAGATCTCCGTGTCGAGGACGTCGGGCACGAAGTTCGCGCCGATGCCCTGGATCTTGTGCGGGCCGGCCTTGCCTCCGGACAGGAGCGGGGACTCGGCGGGCTCCACGGCGAACAGCTTGATGTCCGGGTTCTGGGAGCGCAGGTAGCGTCCCGTGCCGGTGATCGTGCCGCCTGTGCCGATGCCGGCGACGAGAGCCGCGACGTCGCCGTCCGTGTCATTCCAGATCTCGGGACCGGTCGTGGCTTCATGGATGGCAGGATTCGCTTCGTTCGCGAACTGCGATGCGAGCACCGCACCCTCGCGCTCCTTCGCAACCTCCTCAGCCTTGGCGACGGCGCCTCGCATGCCCTCGGAGGGCTCCGTGAGGATGAGCTCCGCACCGTAGGCGCGAAGCAGGGCGCGGCGCTCCTTCGACATCGACGACGGCATCGTCAGCACGACCTTGTAGCCGCGTGCGGCTCCCACGAAGGCGAGGGCGATACCGGTGTTGCCCGATGTGGCTTCGACGATCGTGCCGCCGGCGGGAAGCTGTCCCGACTTCTCGGCCGCGTCGACGATGGCGACACCGATGCGGTCCTTGACGGAGTTGGCTGGGTTGTAGAACTCGAGCTTCGCGAGAACGGTCGCCTTCGAGTCGGGGAAGAGGTTGTTGATGCGGACGAGGGGCGTGTTGCCGATGAGCTGGGTTGCGTCAGATGCGATACGAGACATGTTTGGTCCTCAAGAATAGTCGTGGAGTGGATCGGTCTATGAAGGGTATGAGTGTCGGGCGTGCGGAAAGCGCACCTTTGGAGCCCGGCACTCTACAGACAGATCAGGCAGCGACAGCAGACACAGGAGGATGTGGGGATCAGTGTGCCCATGATCGCCTCCTGGAAATAGTTAAAAGATCAGCTAGTTGCTCATGGCTATAGTTTCATGACCTTTGCCACTGGGCAAGTCCCGTTCGCTCAGCGAGAGAACAGCGGAACGGTTCCTGCCGGGTCCGGGGTGACGTCATATCCCAAGTCTGCGCTGGCCAGGGCCGTGAGATGATCGCGATCGGACGTCGTCACAAGGAGCGTGACGCATTCGCCCCACTGCGCCTCGACGGCCATGCCGGCGTTGCGGAGGGCCGATTCGAGGCGCCCAGCCGATGCTGGGGGGACCGAGATCGACCAGCGGGGCACGTCATCGACCGTCCAGATCTCTGCCTCCGCAATCGCGTCAGACACCGAGTCGGAGTAGGCGCGCACGAGTCCGCCGGTTCCGAGCAGGATGCCGCCGAAGTAGCGGACGACGACTGCGGCAACATCCGTGAGGCCTGCGCCTCGCAGCACATCCAGCATGGGGCGGCCTGCCGTCCCGGACGGCTCCCCATCGTCCGATGAATGCTCCCGATCCAGTTCACCCTCCACGCGCACGATCCAGGCAGAGCAGTGGTGGCGAGCATCGGGGAACTCGGACCGGAGGTCGGCGACAACGGCTCGCGCCTCGTCCGGGTCGGCCGCGGGGGAGAGGTGCGTGATGAAACGGGAGCGGGAAATCACAAGCTCAGTTCTCACGCTGGTTCGAATCGTGCGGGCCATACCCCTATCCTAGTGGGTAGTATGTCAATCGGCTCGGGTCCGTTCAGTCGCAGTGTGACCGACTGCGCGGATTTGGTGTCCGACGTAACTAGGGTTCTCGATGGATTCTGCGTTACGATTGTTTGTCGGACCGCTGTCCCTCCGGGTGATCCCCATCGCGCGAGGAAACTCCTGGTAGGTCCAGCACGATAGAGAAGTATTACCGGGACAGAGTGTTCTGGTAAAGAGAGGTAAGCATGGCGAAGAAGTCGAAGATTGCGCGTGACAAGCAGCGCCGCGAGATCGTCGAGCGCTACGCAGAGCGTCGCGCACAGTTGAAGAAGGCTTCGGTGGATATGAACCTGACGCAGGAGGAGCGTGATGAGGCTATGGCCGCATTGCACGCACTCCCGCGTGATGCGTCTCCTGTCCGCCTGCGTAACCGCGACGCCATCGATGGTCGTCCCCGCGGTTACATCGGCGCCTTCGGTCTCTCCCGCGTCCGCATGCGCCACATGGCGCTGCGCGGCGAACTCCCGGGCGTAACCAAGTCCTCCTGGTAGAAATTTTCGCGGCTCAGGCCGCCTGAACAAGGAAGGAGCGGCGCTATGGCTGTTCCCAAGCATAAAATGTCGCGTAGCAATACGCGCAACCGCCGGTCCCAGTGGAAGGCCCAGATGACCGAGCTCGTCACGGTCAAGGTCCAGGGTCGCGAGGTTCGTATTCCCCGCCGTCTGGCCAAGGCTTACCAGACTGGCGCGATCGACTAAAACGTTGAAGCGGAAGTGGTGCTGAGTATTCTCAGCACCACTTTTTGCTACTCTGGGAACGTTGGAACCGCGCTCCGCGGCGACCGTGTCTCTACCGGCGTGCGTGGTTCGATGATCTAATGCAACGACACTGCCGTCCTGCCAGCCTACGAGACGAGGACCCATGTCCCAGCCCTCTTCGCTTGATCCTCTCTTCGACTCGGCGTTGAGTCGAAGCCTGGATGAGCACGACCGCAACCTGTGGCGTGCAATCCGAGAACAAGCGATCGGGGGGAAGCGGTTCCGGCCCCGCCTCCTTCTTTCCGTCTACCGCGCCCTTGGCGGCACCGATGAGCTATCTGCCGGCTTCGTCGCGGACGCGGTCGAGCTCTTCCACACGACGTTCGTCATCCACGATGATGTCATCGACGGCGATCAGCTGCGCCGCGGCAAGCCCAACGTGACGGGCACCTTCTCCGCTCGCGCCATCGCAGCAGGAGCGCCGCAGGCGCAAGCCCACAGGTATGGGGAGACGGCAGGCATTCTCGCGGGCGATCTTGCCCTGGCCGGCGCGATGAGGAACATTGCGATGTGCGGCGCGAAACCGGACGTCATGTCTCGCCTCCTCGATCTTGTCGATCTCGTCCTTCATCGCAGCGCCGCCGGTGAGCTCGCGGACGTGCGAGTCTCGTTCACGGGAGCGGATCTTTCCGACGTGCTCGACATCGCCGCCTGGAAGACATCCGCGTACTCGTTCGAGCTGCCGATGCAGGCGGCCGCAATCCTGGCTGAGGCGGATGAGCATGTCATCTCCGACCTGGGGCAGGCTGGGCGCGATGTGGGGATTGCCTTCCAACTCCTCGATGATCTCGATGGTGTCTTCGCCAGCCCCGATCAGACGGGCAAGGATCCGCTTTCTGACCTGCGGGAAGGCAAATTCACGGCCCTCATGGTGTTTGCTCGTTCGACGAGCCAGTGGGATGACCTGTCGCGCTACGTCGGCAGGGCGGACCTGACTCTCGCCGAGGCTGGGCGAGCCCGCACTCTTCTCACGGAGAGCGGAGCGAGAGACTCGGTGCTCGCACTGGCGGGGGACTACCGCCGGTCTGCCCTCGCATCGGCCGCACGCCTCCCGGGGGATGCCTCCGATGTCGTGACTGCGGCCATCGACCAGATTCTCGGAACCCAGGCATCTGCCCACGGGGTGGCCTCATGAGGCGGGACAGTCGGAAGCTCCCATCATCATCTCTCTACGACGATGTGGCCAGGTCGAGTTCAGGCTCGATCATCGACAGGTATTCGACATCATTCGGGTGGGCGACGCGCCTGCTTCGAGAACCCGCACGAACCCACGTGCGCTGCATCTACGCCCTCGTCCGGGTCGCGGATGAGCTGGTCGACGATGATCGTCAACCGTGGGATACCCCGACTCGAGCGGCCCTGCTCGATGATCTCCAAGCCGATGTGCATCGAGCGATATCGATCGGCGGGAGCGCGAATCTCGTCGTCCACGCATTTGCCCTGACTGCACGGGAGCACGGGATCGATGCCGAGCTCATTGATCCTTTCTTCGATTCGATGAGAGCCGACCTCACGGTCGCAGAGCATACGGACGAGAGCCTGTCAGGATACGTGTACGGCTCGGCCGAAGTCGTCGGCCTCATGTGCCTGCGCGTGTTCGTCCGCGGCAACGGCGCACTCTACGACGAGCTGGCGCCCGGGGCGCGCAGACTCGGTGCCGCGTTCCAGAACGTCAACTTCATGAGGGATCTGGCGACCGACAAGACAGCACTGGGACGCAGCTATTTCCCCACCCTGACGGAAGCCGAGAAGGTCCGGATCATGGATGAGATCGACGCGGACCTGGCTGCCGCGGCGGACGTCATCCCCCATATCCCCGCGGATTCCCGGCGTGCCGTCAGCGTTGCCCACGCACTGTTCGCAGAACTGTCGCGGCGTCTGCGCGCCGCCAGCGTCGACGAGATCACCTCGAACCGAGTCCGTGTCCCGGACACGGTGAAAGCCCGCATCATTGCCCACCACATCGTGAGGATGTCATGAAAGTCGCCATCATCGGGGCCGGTATCGCCGGCCTAGCCACTGCCGCGCTCCTGTCCGCCGATGGGCACGAGGTGAACGTCTTCGAACAGCGGGAGAATGTGGGCGGCCGTGCCGGCTCCATTGCCGCCGACGGCTTCCGCTTCGATACGGGGCCGTCCTGGTATCTCATGCCAGACGTGTTCGACCACTTCTTCGAGCTGTTCGGGACGTCCGCGGAGAAAGAACTCGACCTGCGGGTGCTCGACCCCGCCTATCGCGTCTTCTACGAGGAGGGGGAGCCTCTCGATATCGCGCGGGACTTCGACTCGAATGTGGCCACGTTCGACAGTGTCGAGCCGGGCGCAGGCAGGAAGCTCGCGGATTACGTGGGCTCCGCGCAGGAAGCCTACGATCTTGCGCTCAAGCACTTCCTGTACACGAACTTCACCGACCCGACCAATCTTCTCGTCAGCGATGTCATCGGCAATCTCCCCAAGCTGGCTCCGCTCCTCACCCAGTCCCTCGAGACGTTTGTGGGGAAGCGCTTCAGCGACAACCGGCTGCGCCAGATCCTCGGATATCCCGCCGTCTTCCTCGGGTCCTCTCCCGAGCGCACACCCAGCCTCTATCACCTCATGAGCGCCCTCGACCTGACGGGCGGGGTCATGTACCCGCAGGGCGGCTTCACCGCTCTCATCGACGCTATCCACCGCCTCGCGACATCCTCGGGTGCGACTGTGACAACGGGCGCCTCTGTCACGAGCATTCTCACCGACCCGCTTCCGGCCTCCAGCCCGCGAAGGGTGCGCGGCCGCAGGGCGCGGGCAGCGGGACTCGTCTGGCGTGATGGGGAGGGGATCGAGCACCGGCACGACGCCGACCTGGTCGTCGGTGCGGGAGACCTGTTCCACGGCGAGACGAAGCTCCTGCCGCCTTCTCTTCAAACATTCCCCGCCTCATGGTGGGACAAGCGCGAATCGGGGCCGGGCGCTGTCCTCGTCCTGCTCGGCGTGCGCGGCCAGCTCCCTGAGATGCCGCACCACTCCCTGTTCTTCACGACGGACTGGCGGGAGAACTTCGACGCGATCCGGGAGGGTCGGATGCCGTCCCCGGCCTCCGCCTACGTCTGCAAACCGTCCGAGACGGACCCCTCGGTCGCTCCCGAGGGCCACGAGAACCTGTTCATCCTCATTCCTGTTCCCGCGGCTCCCGCGATCGGTCGGGGCGGCGCGGACGGCGCCGGTGACAGTGTGATCGAAAGGGCGGCGGATGATGCGATCGCCCAGATCTCGGCATGGGCGAATATTCCTGATCTGGCGGAGCGGATCGTTGTTCGGCGCACGATCGGCCCGGGTGACTTCGCGGCAGATCTGTCCGCATGGCGGGGAGGGATGCTGGGCCCCGCCCACACGCTCGGCCAGAGCGCCATGTTCCGTGCCGGCAACAGGTCCCGACGGGTCGACGGACTCTACTATGCTGGGTCGAGCACGATCCCCGGCATCGGCCTGCCCATGTGCCTCATCAGCGCCGAGCTCGTCCTCAAGCATGTGCGGGGGGATCGATCGCCGAACCCTGTGGAGCGGCTCGGGTGATGTCGTTCCTCTATGGCGGCGTCCTTCTCTTCGTCACCGGGTGCATGGCTCTCCTCGACGCGCGGTTCCGCCTCGTCATGTGGAAGACTCCGATCCGGAGCCTGCTGACCATTCTCGCCGGGATCGCCCTCTTCCTCCTGTGGGACATCATCGCGATCGAGCAGGGCTTCTACTATCGGGGCGAGAGCGAGGCGATGACAGGACTCATGCTCGCCCCCGATCTGCCGGTCGAAGAGCTGCTCTTCATCACATTCCTCTGCTATCTCACTCTCGTCCTCCACGGCCTCATCGGGCGGCTGGTTGCGGACCGGAAGGACCTGTCGTGACCTATGCTCTGCTCGCGGCGCTCTTCGTCCTCGCATGCGGAGCCGTTGCCGTGGTCGTCTCGGTCACGCACGGACTCGGTGCGCGCTGGTGGACTGTCACTGGCCTCACCATCGTCATCCTCTGTGTTCTCACGATCGTCTTCGACAGCCTCATGATCCTCTCGGACCTGTTCCGGTACGACGACAGCGTCCTGCTCGGCATCCGCCTGTGGCACGCCCCCATCGAAGACCTGGCGTGGCCGGTGGCCGCGGGTCTTCTTCTTCCCTCGCTCGCGGTACTCACCGCACAGAAAGGTACACGATGAGCGGCGAACGCCATCCCGTCTCGGAGGGTCTGCGGAACCTCATCGGATCCTCGCGCCCGGTCAGCTGGATCAACACGGCCTACCCGTTTGCCGCCGCCTACATCATGGCCGGGGGCGGGATGACGGCTGAGCTCGTCATCGGCACCCTGTGGTTCCTCATCCCCTACAACCTGCTCATGTACGGCGTGAACGACGTCTTCGACTATGAGTCGGACCTGCGCAATCCCCGCAAGGGCGGGATCGAGGGTGTTGTGCTCTCGAAGCGCTGGCACCGTCTGACCATCATCGCCGCGATCGTGACGAACCTCCCGTTCATCATCGCACTCGCCATCATGGGCAATGCGCTCTCGACCGTGGTGCTCGGGATCAGCGTCTTCGCTGTCATCGCCTACTCCGCTCGGGGCCTGCGCTTCAAGGAGAAGCCCGTCCTCGACTCTGCGACCTCCGCAACCCACTTCGTCAGTCCCGCCGTGTTCGGACTCGCACTCGTGGGCGCAGACTGGTCCGCGGCGATCATCTGCGCCCTGGTCGCCTTCTTCCTGTGGGGCATGGCCTCGCAGGCCTTCGGAGCGATCCAGGACATTCAGGCGGACAGGGAGGCTGAGATCTCGTCGGTTGCGACGTGGCTCGGTGCGAGAGCGACCGCGCGTGCCGCGGCAGCCGGATATTCGATCGCAGGGCTGCTGCTGTTGGGGACGGGATGGCCGGGGGCGCTCTCTGCCCTCCTTGTCCTGCCCTACGTGGCGAACACGATCCCGTACCTCAACCTGAGCGACGAGCAGTGCGAGGAGGCGAACAGAGGATGGCGGAGGTTTATCTGGCTGAACCTCCTCTCCGGCTTCCTCGTGACACAGCTCTTCATCTGGATCGCCTATGCATCCTAGCCTCGCGGTCCAGGGCACGCCGTGGGAGCGGCGGGGCGCCGATGCTGTCGCACTGGCAGTCCTCCTCTCCCTCCTGGCGAGTTTCTGGTTCGATGCGGTCGCGGCCGCGCTCTTCGCCCTTGTCGCGCTCGGCGTCACGGTGGCCAGGGTGGCGGCGTTGCCGGCACGGCTGCAGATGCTGATCGGGGTGACTCTGATCCTCGCTGCCTGGGCCTCGGTCCTCGACTGGTACAGGATCTATCCGTCCCTCGACATGGTCGTGCACGTCGCGGCCAACGGTCTCCTCGCCCTTCTTGCTTTCCTCACTCTCCAGCGCGCCGGAGTCCTCCCAGACGTGTTGTCCCGCAGCGGCAGCATCCTTGTCATCACGGCCTTCGGGGCGGGGCTCGGTGTCCTCTGGGAGATCGGGGAGTGGATCGGCCACACTCTCATCAACGACAGCATCGGGGTCGGCTATGACGACACGATCGGCGATCTGACCTGCGGGCTGGCAGGATCCCTCGTCACGGCGGTTCTCTACACTCGGAGGCACAATGGATAGCGTCAGCGTTGTCATCCCCGTACGCAACGATGCTCGACTTCTCTAGCGGTGCCTGCAAGCATTGGCCGCCCAGACTGTTCCTCCGGACGAGATCATCATTGTCGACAACGGGTCAACCGATGACTCGGCTGCTATCGCACGCTCGTTCGGAGCCCGCGTCGTCCACGAGCCGCAGGTCGGCATTCCCGCCGCGGCCGCGACCGGATACGACAGTGCACGCGCCTCGATCATCGCACGCTGCGACGCCGACACGATCGTCAGATCGGACTGGATCGAAAAGATCCTCCGCGCCTTCGCGGAGCGGCCCGATGCTGCGGCGGTGACGGGATGGGGAGTGTTCTACGATGTTCCGCCCCTCCTCGGACGGATCCTCTGCGGCTTCTACCTGGGAAGCTACTACGCCCTGGGGGGCCTTGCCGCCGCTCATCACGTCCTCTGGGGATCCTCCATGGCGATCCGCCGATCGGCCTGGGAGAACGTGTCTGCCCGAGTGCACCGGGACAATCAGGAGATCCACGACGACATGGATCTCGCCCTTGTCCTCGGCGCGGGGGCACAGATCGCCCTCGTCACACACCTTCAGGTTGAGGTATCGGGACGCTCCGTCCACCTGGGCCCCCAATGGCGCCGCCGTCTCGCCCGTGCCTTCACCACACTCAGCCTCAACTGGGAGACCAAGCCGCCCTGGCGGCGGTGGGCCGACAGGTTCGGCTGGGGCGCGAATCCCGCGAAGCGATAGCGAGCCCGCTCAGTACCGCCCACAACGGGCCTATGAGAGGAATCTTCCTAGTAGTCTCGCGGGCGCCTGCGGTTCTCCTTGATCTGTGCCCGGTGTTTCTTGCCCTCCAGGCGGCGCCGCACCGACCCTCTGCTCGGCCTGGTGGGACGGCGCGGCAGGGGTGGGGCCACGGCGTCGCGGATCAGGGTTGCCAGGCGCAGGCGGGCCGCCTCACGATTGTGCCGTTGCGAGCGGTGCTCCGAGGCCGTGACGGTGATGATAGTGCCGGTGAGGCGGCTGGCCAGACGGTCGAGGACGCGGGCCCGCTGAACCGGGTTCAGTGCTGACGTGGCTCCGAGATCGAGGCTGAGCTGAACGCGGGAGTCAGTCGTATTGACACCCTGCCCGCCGGGTCCCGAGGCGCGGGAGAACTGTTCGACGAGCTCATGGGAGGGCACGATGATGCCATCGGGCGCACCCGGCCCTGATGGAATGTGTAGATCTGCCATGATTCGCCTCCCCGTCGATCCTAGAGGAAGCCCTTCGTGCGTGCGACGTGCACGGCGCGCGAGCGGGAATCCACATCGAGTTTCGTGAAGATGTGGGCGATATGGCTCTTGACCGTGGCCTCGGTGACGAACAGCGCCCGCGAGATCTCCTTGTTCGTGGCGCCCGTCGAGAGGAGCTGAAGGACCTCGATCTCACGCTCCGTCAGGCGTGGCCTCCTCATCCCGGAAAGAACCCGGGAGGCGAGATCGGGGGAGAGGACGAGTTCCCCGGCACCGGCACGCCGTATCGCCTCGGCAATCTTCTCGGGGGCAACATCCTTGAGGATGTAGCCGGCCGCGCCCGCTTCCACCGCTCCCATGATCTCGACATCACGATCGAACGTCGTGAGGATGACAACGGCTGGGGCGGGGGAGAGCGTGCGGAGTGCCGCCGTCGTCTCGATCCCGTCCATCCCATCGCCCAGCCGCAGATCGCAGAGAACCACATCGGGATGATGCTCCCCCGCCATCTCCAACGCCTCCTCGCCGGTACCCGCCTCCCCGATGATCGTGAGGGACGGATCGGCGTCGAGGACGGTGCGCAGGCCGCTTCTCACGACCGGATGATCGTCGACAATGAGGACGGTGGTTGTCATGATGCTCCGAGAGGAAGATGGATGGAGAGGGCAGTGCCGTCGTCGGGGCTGGCCTCGATATCGAGACCGCCTCCGAGCTCCTTCAGCCGGGCCCGCATGAAGCGTAGACCGAAACTTGCGGCCGTGTCCTTCCCTGCAGCCTCCCACGAGGGCAGGTCGAAGCCTCGACCATCGTCGACAACATCCAGCCGCACACCGTCCCCATAGGTCAGACTGACGACGACTCTGGAGGCGGCGGCGTGTTGGCGCACATTCGCCAACGCCGATTGGGCGGAGCGGAGCAGGGCAACCTCGACACTGGTGGGGAGGAGGGGGAGATCAGGATCCACATAGAGGGAGGCCTCCATCCCCGTTTCCTCCCGCAGCCGCGACAGGAGACGATCGAGCGCAGTCGCGAGCGCCGTCCTCTCCAGCTCGACCGGGGCCAGGGCGGCGACGATGCGGCGGACGTCCGTCAGGCTCTGCCCGGCAAGGGATTCGATCCGGGCCAGAGCATCGGAGGATCGGGGATCCTCCGAGCGGTCGGTCTCAGCATGTGCGATCAGCCTGATCGAGGACAGGCCCTGCGCGACCGTGTCATGGATCTCCCGTGCGAGCCGGGTCCGTTCCGCAAGCGCCCCGGATTGGCGCTGCGCGTGGGCGAGCTCGTCCTGCAGCGCCGCCATCTCCCCCTGGGCGTGCGTGAGGGCATCCACGAAACGTTCCCGCTCCTGTGCGTCCCGCAGGAGTTGAAGATAACCGCGGGAGATGCCGAATGCGAAAACGCCGCCGATCAGGGGACCGAAGACTTCCGCATAGGTCGTCGTGGAGTGATGGAGGAGAGGGGCCGCCGCCGTCACTGCCATGACGCACACGGAGTACACCACGCCCCACCGCAGGGGAAGGAGGTGGCCGGCGAGAAGCCACAGGAGGAACGCGAGCCACACGAAGGCAGACGACACGGCGACAGCACCGATCCACACGGCGGTGAAGGCGAGGAGCCAGCGCCTGCCCGTCCCCCGGCCTGGCAGGAGCGTGCCGATCGCGTGTGTCACCAGGACGGCACATCCCGCAGCGATCGCGGCCCAGGGGGCCGTGCCCGTGCCGATGGCACGGACGATGCCGGTGAGGGTGAGGGCAAGCGCGATGACATGCTGGCCGACGATCATTGCCCGCACCATCGGGGCGGCGCTAGCCTGTCCGAGGGGTGACTCGACGAGACTCATGTGTGCCCTCTCCTGTTCTCAGCCCGCCCGGCCACCAGATGGCGTCCCCGACGAGGGTGAAGATGGCGGGAACGATGATGGTCCGGACCACCAGCGTATCGACGATGATGCCGAGACCGACGATCAGGCCGAGCTGGCCGAGCGTCACGAGCGGCAGGACGCCGAGTGCGGCGAAGACACCGGCGAGAACGATACCGGCGCTTGTGATCACACTACCGGTGTGCGCAACCGATTCGACGATGCCGGCCCTTGTGCCGCGCTGGGCCGCTTCTGTCCTCGCGCGGTGGACGAGGAAGATCGTGTAATCGATCCCCAGGGCCACGAGGAAGAGGAACGCGAGGAGCGGCACCTGCAGGTCGAGAGCCTGCTGATCGAAGAGGATGCGGCCAAGCCATGCACCGGCACCGATGGCGGCGACGGAACTGGCCAGGTTGACGAGGATGAGGATGGCTGGGGCAGTGAAAGACCGGAGCAGGAGAACAAGAACGAGGAAGTTCGCGCCAAGGATGAGGGGAGCGATGACAAGCAGGTCTCGAGTCGTCCCGGCCCGCGTGTCCACATCGGAGGCGACTGCCCCGCCGACGAGAGCATTCCCACCCTCGACCGCGTGAGCAGCCTCCCGCAGGTCACCGATCTGAGCGAGGCTCTCCTGCGTGCTGGGAGCATATTCGCTCGTCACCATGATGACAGTCCTGCCATCGTGATCGGCCGTCGGGTGGACGAGGCTGACACCCGCCACGTCTGAGACCGCATCCATCACCTCGGCCGCGTGCTCGGTTTTCGCGAGGACGAAGATCGGCTGGGTCTGACCGGCGGGGAAGTGATCGCCGAAGACTTCCAGGCCTTCCGCGGATTCTGACGGGACACGGAACTTCTCGACCTGATCCAATCCGACCGACGTTCCGATGAGACCGGTGGCCATGACACCGAGAAGGACTAATCCTGCTGTCAGTGCGCGGGCAGGCCGGGCGGAGACACGTGTGGCGACCGTGCGCCACACGCCGCCGTCTGCTCCCGCGGATCCGGGCTTGGGCACGAAGGGCCAGAAAGCCTGCCGGCCGGCAATCGCGAGGACTGGTGGAAGCACGAACGTGACCGCGGAAAGTGCGATGAGAAGGCCGAGAGCCGACGAGAGGCCAAGACCTCGAGTGCCGGGAATCACAGACAGGGCGAGGGTGAGGAGAGAGATCACGACGGTCACGTTGGAGGCAAGGATCGCTGGCATGGAGAGCCTCCACGCCCGCCCCAGGGCACTCCGATGATCCGCATCCTTCGTCAGCTCCTCCCGGTACCGGGAGATCAGAAGGAGGGCATAGTTCGTTCCCGCACCGAACACGAGAACGCTGACGATCCCCGCATCGAACTCAAGATTCCACGCCTGGCCGGCAGCCGCGGTGACTCGGCCAGCGAGACCATCCGCTAACGCGACAACGGTGAGCGGAAGCAGCCAGAGGATGGGAGAGCGGTAGGTGGCGATGAGGAGGATGGCGACGATCGCGATCGTCACGGCGAGAAGAGTGATGTCGGCTCCATCGAACGACGAGGCGATATCGGCGCCGAAGGCGGGACCGCCCGTCACCCACACCGACATTCCCTCCGGAGCGTCCTCAAGACCGGCACGCAGCTCGTTCACAACGTCCGCTGTCTCCGTGCTGCTCTGTCCGACAGTGATCGGGGCGCTGACCGCAGCGGCCTGACCGTCCTCGCTCACCATGAGCTCACCAGGCTGCCCCGTCACTTCCTCGGCCAGGGTGTCGAACGACGTCAGATCGGTTTGTGTGAGCTCCCCGCCATCGTCACGCGTCGCGACGAGCAGCACCGATTGCCGCCCAGCATCCGGGAGTTCCGCCATGAAGTCGCTGACCTTCTGGGATTCTGAGGATGCTGGAGATGATGAGCCGGACGGGGGAGCCTCCGCACTCCCGAACAACCCGAAGAGGAGAACCAGAACAACGAGAGACAATCCGAGCGTGGACCAGGCGCCGCGACGGGACACGAGCCACGGTCGGTGAGAAGAAATAGCCATACTCACCATCTCACCCGGCCAGCCGTGTACAGACATCGGCAGTGGTGGTGAAAGAAGAATCAGCCGAAAGGATGATGACAACACCGACCGTGCGACAGTGATCGCGTGGCAAAGAGAAAGGCCCCGGTGATACCGGGGCCTTGTGCGGAGCGGGTGACGGGAATCGAACCCGCACCATCTGCTTGGAAGGCAGAGGCTCTACCATTGAGCTACACCCGCAACGGTTCGAGGGTACCAACTTTTTGCTCCCGATTTCCAATCGGCTCCCAACACTGCCTAAGATGGGCAAGTCGCTCCGGCGGCAACGGGGTGTGGCGCAGTTGGTAGCGCGTCCGCTTTGGGAGCGGAAGGCCGTGGGTTCGAGTCCCGCCACCCCGACCATCACCGCGAGTCTCTCGCGAATCCTCGCGACCGATGCACCTGTATCCCGGTATGAAATCTGTGGTCAGGCTGCCGGTCGATATCCCATGGACGTGGCGTACGCAACCCGTCGGCTCTCGCAGTGGGAATTGGCGGCCTTCGTGTCGTAGAATAACCCGGTATGTCTGCACCCGTTGCAGGTAAAACGTGAGGTGGCAGCCTGCCACACCGTCTATGACTGGAGTAACTTTCGTGAAGAGCAACGTTGAACAGCTCGAACCGACCCGCGTGAAGATCACCGTCGAGGTCGAGTACGACGAGCTGAAGCCGGCCGTGGATACCGCGGCGAAGAAGCTGTCCGAGCAGATTAGCATTCCGGGCTTCCGCCGCGGCAAGGTCCCGACCCGCATCCTCGAAGGCCGCATCGGCCGTCCCGCCATCATCGAGCAGGCGGTCAACGACTCCCTCGATGGGTACTACCAGGACGCGATCACCGAGAACGAGCTGTCCCCGATCGGCCAGCCCGACGTCGAGATCACGGAATGGCCGGCCATGGAGGGCGCTCCCGGCGGGAAGCTCGTCGTGGAGATCTCGGTGGATACTCGTCCCGAGATCACTCTCCCCAACCTGTCTGACATCACGCTCACTGCCGAGAAGCCGGTCGTGACCGATGAGGACGTCGAGGCTCGGATGACGGAGATGAGGGAGCGCTTCGCGACTCTCAAGTCCGTTTCCCGTCCCGTTGAGCCCAAGGACTACGTGTCGATCGACATGGAGGCGAAGATCGGTGACGAGGTCGTCGACTCCGTCTCCGGTATCTCCTACCAGCTCGGCTCCGGGAACCTCCTCGAGGGCATCGACGAAGCACTCGAAGGCCTCCAGGCCGGCGAGACGACAACGTTCACCTCGACTCTCGCCGGTGGCGAGCACGAGGGCGAAGAGGCCGATGTGACTGTCACCGTGCAGTCCGTCAAGGAGTCTGAGCTCCCCGACGCTGACGACGATTTCGCCCAGCTCGCTTCCGAGTTCGACACGATCGACGAGTTCACGGCCGACCTGCGCACGGCTGCCGAGAAGGACAAGCTGACGGACGTCGTCTACGGCGCTCGCGACCTCCTCCTCGAGGAGCTCAACAAGCAGCTTGAGGTTCCCGTCCCGTCCCGCGTCATCGATGCTGAGATCAAGCGCCACCTCGAAGCAGAGGGCAAGGAGGAAGGTGACCCGCACGGTGATGAGATCCGTGAGGACACCGAGAAGACCTTCCGCGACCAGATGATCCTCGATGCGATCACCGAGAAGCTTGAGGTGACGATCGGCCAGGACGAGCTCCTCGAGTTCATGGTCCAGCAGGCTCAGATGTACAAGATCGAGCCCAACCAGTTCATCCAGGCCGCAGCCCAGACGAACCAGATCTCCGCTTTCGCAGGCGAACTCACCCGCAACAAGGCCCTCATCCTTGCCCTGCGCGAGGTCAAGGTCGTGGACGAGAACGGCGATCCGATCGACGTGAAGTCGATCATCGACGAGAACGAGGGAACGGCCGATGAGGCCGTCGAGGCACCCGTCGCCGAGTCCGCTGACGAAGCAGTGACCGTCGATGCCACCGACGAGGCCGAGGCTGAGAAGCCGGCTCCGAAGAAGGCACCCGCGAAGAAGCCTGCTGCGAAGAAGGCCCCCGCCAAGAAGGCCGACGAGGCCGAGGGCGAGGAGAAGCCCGCTCCGAAGAAGGCTCCCGCGAAGAAGCCTGCCGCGAAGAAGGCCCCCGCCAAGAAGGCCGACGAAGTCGAGGGCGAGGAGAAGCCCGCTCCGAAGAAGGCTCCCGCGAAGAAGCCTGCCGCGAAGAAGGCTCCCGCCAAGAAGGCTCCGGCGAAGAAGGTTGAATCAGCCGAGGACGAGACCAAGTAGTCCTTGCACTGTCAGGCGCCCGCGGAAAACCCGCGGGCGCCTTGGCATATGCGCCATCAGCGAAACAAACGCAGGGGAGGGACTGTCCTGCTGTGGGAGTGCGTTAACCTCGAATGAACGCAAGGACTCTTAATCAGGAGGCTGTCCATTGAGCACACTTCCCTCGATGCAGGGCCAGGCTGGCAATCTCGGCTTGAGCGACCACATCTTCAACCGCCTTCTCAAGGAACGCATCATCTGGCTCGGATCCGAGGTTCGCGACGATATTGCGAACTCGATCTGCGCCCAGATGCTTCTGCTCGCCGCAGAGGATCCTGAGGAAGATATCTACCTGTACATCAACTCGCCCGGCGGCTCCGTCACGGCCGGTATGGCAATCTACGACACCATGAAGTACATCCAGCCCGATGTCGCCACGGTCGCGATGGGCATGGCTGCGTCGATGGGCCAGTTCCTCCTCACCTCCGGCACCCCGGGCAAGCGCTACATCACCCCGCACACGCGTGTCCTCATGCACCAGCCCTCCGGCGGAGCAGGCGGCACGGCGGCAGATATTCGTATCAACGCTGATCTCATCATCAAGATGAAGCACGAGCTGTCCCAGATCACCGCTCAGCAGACGGGGAAGACAGTGGAGCAGATCATCGAGGATTCGGATCGCGACAAGTGGTTCACCGCGCACGAGGCGCGCGAGTACGGGTTCGTCGATCATGTCGTCGAGACCTCCGATCTCGTGGCCGGCGGCGGTGGTACCAAGTGAATGAGGAGTACAAGGTGAATTACCCGTCCATGATGGCGCCCCGCATGCCAGAATCTCGCTACGTGCTGCCCACGTTCGAGGAGCGCACCCCTTACGGCTACAAGCGTCAGGACCCGTACGCGAAGCTGTTCGAGGACAGGATTATCTTCCTCGGCGTCCAGGTCGATGACGCGTCTGCCGACGACGTCATGGCCCAGCTGCTCGTCCTCGAGTCGCAAGATCCGGATGCTCTCATCACGATGTACATCAACTCGCCCGGCGGCTCCTTCACGGCGCTCACCGCAATCTACGACACGATGCAGTACATCAAGCCTGAGGTGCAGACCGTCTGCCTGGGACAGGCAGCCTCAGCGGCCGCCGTGCTTCTCGCAGCAGGAGCGCCCGGCAAGCGCCTCGCACTGCCGAACGCACGCGTCCTCATCCACCAGCCCGCCATGCAGGGCGTGCAGGGACAGGCCTCGGATATCGAGATCGTCGCGAACGAGATCGACCGCATGAGGGACTGGCTTGAGCAGACTCTCGCCGATCACTCCGGCAAGACGAAGGAAGAGGTCTCGAAGGATATTGATCGGGACAAGATTCTGACCGCCCAGCAGGCGAAGGAATACGGTCTTGTCGACGAGGTCTTGACCTCGCGAAAGCCGAAGCGCATCGAAGCCTAGCATCGAACAACGGAACGGGAGCCTGAAGGCTCCCGTTTCCGCGTGGTGCATTCGCACACGAGTACGGTTGTCGCTAGAGTTAGTGAGAGTTCAGGGGAGGTAACTATGGCTCGGACTGCCGATGCAGCTGACATGCTCAAATGCTCGTTCTGCCAGAAGTCGCAGCGCCAGGTCAAGAAATTGATCACCGGCTCTGGGGCCTACATCTGCAACGAGTGCATCGAGCTCTGCAACGAGATCATTGCTGAAGAACTCGGACAGGAGGAGACAGAGTTCTCCCTCGAGGCGCTTCCCAAGCCGAAGGAGATCTTCGACTTCCTCAACGAATTCGTCGTCGGCCAGGACGGTGCGAAGCGCACCCTTGCTGTCGCCGTGTACAACCATTACAAGAGAGTGCGTTCCGGGCTGGAAGTGCCGAAGAAGGGCGATGACCCTGTCGAGATCGGGAAATCGAACATTCTCCTCATCGGCCCAACAGGCACGGGCAAAACCTATCTTGCCCAGTCTCTCGCCCGCATGCTCGACGTCCCGTTCGCGATTGCTGACGCGACGTCTCTGACGGAGGCCGGCTACGTCGGCGAGGACGTGGAGAACATTCTCCTCAAGCTCATCCAGGCAGCCGATGGCGACACGGATCGCGCCGCCCAAGGCATCATCTACATCGATGAGATCGACAAGATCTCGCGGAAGTCTGAGAACCCCTCGATCACGCGTGACGTCTCGGGTGAGGGCGTCCAGCAGGCCCTTCTCAAGATCATCGAGGGCACGGTTGCTTCGGTGCCCCCGCAGGGCGGACGCAAGCACCCTCATCAGGAGTTCGTCCAGATCGACACGACGAACGTCCTTTTCATCGTTGCCGGAGCCTTCGCCGGCATGGAGGAGATCGTCTCTGCACGCAGCGGACGCCGGTCGATCGGCTTCGGCTCCGAACTGTCGAGCCACGACGCCTCATCGGAGCTGATCCGTGACGTGGAACCCGACGATCTGCACAAGTTCGGTCTCATTCCCGAGCTCGTCGGCCGGCTTCCTGTCATCGCGACAGTCAACGCCCTCGACGTCGATGACCTCGTGAGGATCCTGACTGAGCCGAGGAACGCCCTCGCCAAGCAGTATCAGAAGATGTTCGAGCTCGACGGAGTGGAGCTCGAGTTCACGGATGATGCGCTGACGAGAATCGCGGAGAAGGCACTGGAACGCGGCACAGGTGCTCGCGGGCTCCGCTCGATCCTCGAAAGCCTGCTTCGCGAGCTCATGTTTGAGATCCCCTCGCGTACAGACATCGAACGCGTCATCATTGATGACAAGACGTTGGATGGCGGGGAGCCGACCTACGTCCACAAGCGTTCGAAGAAGTCAGCCTAGGGAGACCAGTGAGCGAACCAGACGGCCTGCCAGAGGGTCTTCGCAGTGCACGAGAGAGCATCGACAACATCGACGCCGCCTTGATCCATATCCTTGCCGAGAGATTTCGGTGCACCCAGCAGGTCGGGCGGCTCAAAGCCGAACTCGGCCTACCAGCATCCGATCCCGGCCGTGAAGAGCGCCAGATCCAGCGTTTGCGAGCTCTCGCAGAAGACTCGGGCCTCGACCCCGTCTTTGCGGAGAAGTTTCTCAAGTTCATCGTCACCGAAGTGATCCGCCACCACGAAGAGTTCGCGGAGAAGAAGTAGACGCTTCCATTCTCTTCCAGCTCCAGGATGGTCGCGAATCCGTCGCATGTTCCCCATGTGAACGACGATAGGTCTGCGGCCTCACGAGGTCGTCCTTATTCCCGCGGAAGCTCTCTCATTGTCCTTCCCTCGCTCATCACGGACCACGTGAAGCCCGGGTGGGAAGCGGACCAGGACGAGGACGCGAGAGTTCCGTGTGATGGGCTGTCAGTGCTCCCCACTGCAATCGAGAAATCTAGGACAGCGTCCACACCCACCCACTGTCGACGGACCGGTGATCTGCGGGAGGCCGGATAGAAGGCGTATCCTGACCGGTTCGCAAGCCTGCACCGCAGGAGTGATTCCCGAGGTCGCTGGAAAGGATCGGGCCGCGGCGACACTGCCACCACGGCCCGAATGCTTCTGCCCCGCGTGGCAGGATCAGCGCGTGTAGATCTTCTCGATCTCGTTCTCGAAGTCGGTGAGAACCTTGTGGCGCTTCACCTTGAGGGAGGGAGTCAGGTAGTCGTTGTCGACCGTGAAATCGGTCGTGAGGATGTTGAACTTCCTGATCGACTCCGCACGTGACACTGCTTCGTTGGCTCGGGTGACGGCCTTGTCGAGAGCGGCGATGACCTGGGGGTTCTCGGCGGCTTCGTCGATCGTCATGGGCGGGAGGCCCTTGTTGGAGAGCCAGCCGGGCAGCATGTCCGCGTCGAGGGTGACGAGGGCGCCGATGAAGGGACGGTTGTCGCCGACAACGACAACCTGGGAGACGATGGGGTGGCCGCGGAGCCTGTCCTCGAGGACAGCGGGCGCGACGTTCTTGCCGCCCGCTGTCACGATGATCTCCTTCTTGCGTCCCGTGATCGTCACGTAGCCTTCGTCGTCCATCGACCCCAGGTCCCCGGTCTTGAACCAGCCGTCCTCGGTGAACGACTCACGGGTTGCTTCCTCATTGTTGTGGTAGCCCGCGAAGACATGATCGCCCTTGACGAGGATCTCGCCGTCGGTATCGATGGCGACGAGCGCGCCGGGGTAGGCGGGGCCGATCGTCCCGACCTTGAGGTTCCCTGGACGGTTGACGGTCGTCGGAGCCGAAGTCTCTGTCAGCCCGTAGCCTTCATAGATGGTGATGCCAGCGCCGCGGAAGAAGTGTCCGAGGCGTTCGCCGAGCGGGCCGCCGCCAGAGATCGAGTTCGTGAGTTCTCCGCCCAGGAGCTCCTTCAGCGTCGAGTACACGAGCTTCTCACCCAGGTGATGCTGTGCCTTGAGGACGGGGCTCGGGCCCTCGGGCGTCTGGAGGGCCCGAGAGTAGGCGATGGCGACTTTCGCGAAGCGGCGGAAGATCGGGCCCTTCACCTTGGAGGCGTTCGCCTTCGCGTCTGCCGCGTTGTACACCTTCTCGAACACGCGGGGCACGGCGAGGACAAAGGTGGGTTTGAACGACTGCATGTCCGCCACGAGATTCTTCGTGTCGGGGGAGTGGCCGAGGACGGCGCCCGCCTCGAGCGCGAGAATGGAGACGAAACGTGCGAACACGTGAGCCATGGGGAGGAAGAGGAGGGTCTTCGCTGTGGGGTGGGCGATGATCTTGTTCAGCTCCGGGTCTGCCGGGCCGTTGATCACCACGTGCAGCAGGTTCCGGTGGGTGAGCTCAACACCCTTCGGGCGGCCTGTCGTTCCGGACGTGTAGATGATCGTCGCGATATCGCTGGCAGTCGTGGCCGCGATACGGGAGTCGATCTCCCGATCGGCCTGCGCAAGGTCGAGGCTCTCGCCCAGGCGCATCAGCTCTCCGACGCAGTCGTCGTCGATGACGAAGACCTTCTCGAGCGATTCGACGCTCTCCACGAGCGGGGTGACAGTGTCGCGCAGGGCCGTGTTCTCGACGATGACGAACCTGCAGGCCGAGTCGGAGAGGATCCATTCAGCCTGGCTTCGGGACGATGTCTCGTAGATGGGGATGCCGGACGCTCCCGCATACCACAGCGCAAAATCGATGAGGCTCCACTCGTAGCGCGTGGGAGACATGATGCCGACACGCTCCCCGGGCTGCAGCCCGAGGGCAACGAATCCGCGGGCCAGTGCGCGGACATTGTCCTCGAACTGCCGGTACGTGATCGGGTTCCAGCTCTCGCCGAGTGCCGACTTGAATTCGATAGCGACCTGGTTGGGGCGTTCCTCGACCCGATCGCGGAGAAGCTTCGCGAGATTATGCTCCTCCGCGATCGTGACGTTTGCCTCCGTGTAACTGACTGGGCGGTCGTGTTCTGTCATGGTTGCCTTCCCGCCCATCAGTGGGCTGGTGCCTAGTTCTTTGCCGGTGCGGGGTCCAGCTCGTATCGGTCGACGGCAATCGCATCACCGGTGACGATATCGAGCGGGCCTCGAACATGAGCGGCGTGGCGCAGGTCTGGGAGGACCGCGTTGATCTGCTCATGGTGGGTATCAGGAACCATCATAGCTACCGATGCGTATGTTGTGCGCTGGGACACTTTATTCTCGCTCTTCACGCGGCGCAGGACGGCGAGTGCTTCGCCTGCGATCGTGAGGAGCTGTTCGTCTGCATCCGCGGCCGCTGCAAGAAGCGGAGCAGCCTCGGGCCATGACGCGCGGTGGACGGAACCCTCCGCATACCATGACCACACTTCTTCGGCAGCGAACGGGATGAAGGGGGCGAGGAGGCGGACGAACGCATCGACGGAGAGTGCGAGAGCGGCTCGTGCCGACTCCGTCTGCGCCAGGGCGAACTGGTTGTCACGGTTGTAGGCGCGATCCTTGACCAGCTCGAGGTAGTCGTCGCAGAACGACCAGAAGGCCGATTCGGTCACCTCGAGAGCCTTCGTGTGATCGTAGGCTTCGAGCGCTTCCGTCGCGTCCGCGACGACGCGCGCGATCTTCGCGATCATCGCGCGATCCACATCGAGGACGATCTTGGCCGGGTTGAACTCGACCTCGTCCCCTCCCATCGTCAGCGCGAACTTCGAGGCGTTGAGGAGTTTGATGGCGAGACGGCGGCCGATCTTCATCTGGTTCTCTTCGAAGGCGGCGTCCGTGCCGAGGCGGGCCGAGGCGGCCCAGTAGCGCACCCCGTCCGAGGAGTGCTTCTCGAGCAGGCCCATGGGCGTGACGACGTTGCCCTTCGACTTCGACATCTTCTTGCGGTCGGGGTCGAGGATCCAGCCGGAGATCGCGGCGTTCTTCCAGGGCAGGCCGCCGAACTCGAGGTGGGCGCGGACCATGGAGGAGAACAGCCAGGTGCGGATGATGTCCTGGCCCTGGGGGCGCAGGTCCATCGGATACGTTGCCTCGAAGAGCTTCTCGTCCGTGAGCCATCCCGTCGCGATCTGGGGGCTCATGGATGAGGTCGCCCACGTGTCCATGATGTCGACTTCGCCGACGAACCCGCCGGGAGTGCCGCGCTGATCCTCGGTGAATCCATCGGGGACGTCACTCGACGGATCGATGGGAAGCTGATCCTCGCGGGGTGCGATGACGGAGCTGTAGTCGGGTTCGCCCGCCTCGTCGACGCGATACCAGACGGGAATGGGGACGCCGAAGAAGCGCTGGCGGGAGACGAGCCAGTCCGTGTTGAGGCCCTTCGTCCAGTTGTCGTAGCGCACGCGCATGAAGTCCGGGACGAAGTTCAGCTCCTGGCCGGCCGCGAGCAGGTTCTCCTGCAGATCCTTGCCGTTCGACTCGGTGTAGGGACGTCCGCCGTTGCGGATATACCACTGGCGGGACGTGACGATCTCGAGCGGCTTGTCGCCCTTCTCGAAGAAGTTGGTCATGCGCTGGGTGTTGACCGGTTCGCCGATCATCTCACCCGTCTCCGCGAGCTTCTCGACGACAGCCTTGCGGGCGGAGAAGATCGTCTTCCCCGCCATCTCCCCGTAGAGGGCGATGCCAGAGGCGGAGGTGATCCACTCGGGTGTCTCGGCGACGATGCGGCCGTCCCGGTTGAGGATCGAGCGCATGGGAAGGGAGAGCTCGCGCCACCACTGGACGTCGGTGAGATCGCCGAACGTGCAGCACATGGCGATGCCGGCGCCCTTGTCCTTCTCGGCTGCGGGATGAGCGAGGACGGGCAGCTCGACCCCGAACACGGGGGACGTCACGGTCGTGCCGAACAGGTGCTGGTAGCGCTCGTCGTCAGGGTGGGCGATAAGGGCGACGCAGGCGGGCAGGAGCTCGGGCCGGGTCGTCTCGATGACCACGTCCTCGTCAGCGCCGTGGAAGGCGATCTTGTGATAAGCGCCGGGGTATTCGCGTGCTTCCAGCTCTGCCTGGGCGACAGCCGTCTGGAACGTCACGTCCCACAGGCCCGGAGCCTGAGCCTGATAGGCCTCCCCGCGCTCGAGGTTCCGCAGGAAAGCCGCCTGGGCGACCTTCTGTGCCTTCGCGCCGATCGTCTGATAGTTCTGCTTCCAGTCGATGGAGAGCCCGAGTGCACGCCACAGGTGCTCGAACTGGGCCTCATCCTCAGCGGTCAGCTTCCAGCACAGTTCGATGAAGTTGCGCCGCGAGATCGGCTTCTGGTCCGCATACTTGATGGACTTCCCATCCCCACCGTCGTGCGGGGGGACGAAGTTCTCCTCGTAGGGGAGGGACGGATCGCATCGCACGCCGTAATAGTTCTGGACGCGGCGCTCGGTCGGCAGCCCGTTGTCGTCCCAGCCCATGGGGTAGAACACGTGCTTGCCTGTCATGCGCTTGTAGCGGGCGATGACATCCGTGTGCGTGTAGGAGAAGACGTGGCCCACATGGAGGGAGCCCGAGACGGTCGGCGGGGGAGTGTCGATCGAATACGTGTTCTCACGGTCCGTCAGCTCATACGAATAGGTGCCGTTCTCCTCCCACGTGGTTCCCCACTTGGTTTCGAGGCCGTCAAGGCTGACCTTATCGGGGGCGTTCACGCCGGTGACGATGGAAGCGTTCTCAGTCATGGAGCCAATTGTTTCATAAAGCGACGCCGCCTGACGCCAGGGGTTATGTCACGATGGTGACATGATTCCCCACTCCTCCCTCCTTGCTGTCGCCGTGCCCGGGATTCCCCAGGCCACGATGCGCGACACTGTCCCCGCCCTCATCGCACCCGCCCTCAACGCACTCGTGTGGCCCGACCGTGCGGTCGGCCTTCGGAACGGCGACATCGTCGTCATTGCCCGCAAGCTCGTCGCCATCTGTGAAGGCCGCCTCGTGCCGGCCGCGACCGAGGGCGTGCTCTCGGCCGGTCACCTCCCTCCCGGCATCGCCGTCCTCCCTCCCGTCGATCCGCTCGCCAGCGCCCGAGCGATCAGGCGGGGCCTCGATGCTCGGTTCGGCGGGCGCCCGGGCGTCATCATCACCGGTGATGTGGCGGCGGCCGGTGTCGATCCCCACGTCGGCACATCGCCGCTGCGGGAGAGCCTGGCGGGCATGGCCGACGTGCTCATGAACGCCTACCCGGATCATCCTGTCGTTGCGATCCGCGGGCTCGGGCATCTCCTCACGTACGAGGACCAGGATGGGATATTCGTCCTAGGACGCAGCGGCCAGTCTATGTAAAGTAAGGCGAGCCTAACCTAACGGCCATTGTTTTCGTTCCGACTGGAGTACCCATGACCGCACGTCGCCTTGCAGCAGTCGCTGCAGCGCTATCCTTGACCCTTGCCGCCTGCTCCGACACGGAGGCGCCGCAGACGGAATCCGTTGCGTCCGAGGGTTTCCCCGTGACGATCAGCCACGCCTTCGGCGAGACCGTCATCGAGGAGAAGCCCGAGCGCGTCGCCACGGTTGCCTGGAACAACCACGAAGTGCCCCTTGCTCTCGGGGTCGTGCCTGTTGGCATGGAGAAGGTGACGTGGGGAGATGATGATGCGAACGGCATGCTGCCATGGGTCGAGGATCGGCTCGCGGAGCTCGACGCCGAGACCCCCGTGCTCTTCGATGCCACGGACTCCATCCCGTTCGAATCCGTCGCCAACACCAGCCCCGACGTCATTCTCGCCGCCTATTCGGGCCTGACGCAGGAGGACTACGACCAGCTGAGCAAGATCGCTCCCGTCGTGGCCTACCCGGATGTCGCCTGGGGAACATCCCTCGAGGACATGATCGACATGAACGCGGCCGCGCTCGGCATGGCAGACGAAGGGCAGGAGCTGATCGCCTCGATCAACGCCGACATTGATGCTGCCCTGGCCGCACATCCCGGCCTCGAGGGAATAACCCCGGTGTTCGCCTTCCTCGACAACTCAGACACGTCGAAGATCGGCATCTATACGGCACTCGATCCGCGCGCGGGATTCCTCCTCGACCACGGCTTCGCCGAGGCAGACATCCTTGCCGACTATGCAGACTCTGAATCGTTCTACGTCGAGATCTCGGCAGAGAACCCGGAAGCATTCGCCGACGTCGACCTTCTCATCACCTACGGTTCGGACGATGATGCCGAGAACGCGGCCAGCCTCGAAGCATGGCAGAACGACCCGCTCCTCTCCCTCATCCCCGCCATCGCCGACGGCCACGTCGCCTTCCTCGGCAACGGTCCGATCGCGGCCGCGGCGAACCCGTCGCCCCTCTCGATCTCCTGGGGCATCGATGACTACTTCGCGATCCTCGAGGACGCGGTCAACTAGCCGATGAGCGCCCACGTGGCACTGCCCCGCACCGCTGAGACTCGGCGCGGGGCAGGACGCCGACTCCTTCCCCTCCTCGCCCTCCTCGGCCTCCTCGCCGCGGCGGGAATCTGCTCCATCATGTTCGGCGTGCGATCGATCTCGATCGCGGATGCTCTCGGCGGCGTCATGGGAAGCACCGACACACCCAACCAGGCTGCCGCCGCAGCCCGCCTCCCGCGCACCGTGCTCGGCTTCGCAGTCGGGGCGGCTCTCTCCGTCGCGGGTGTGACGATGCAGGGGGTGACACGGAACCCGCTGGCGGACCCAGGTATCTTCGGAGTCCTGTCAGGCGCCTCTCTCGCAGTCGTCATCGGCATCACGTTCTTCGCCGTCGTCAACCCTGTCACCGTCATGGTCCTTGCCATCGCGGGCTCCGCAGCGGCCGCTGTCTTCGTCTACGTCGTCGGCTCGCTCGGGCGGGGAGGAGCATCTCCTCTCAAGCTGGCGCTCGCGGGGGCGGCCACCTCCGCCGCCCTGTCCGCCCTGATCTCCGCCATTCTCCTGCCCCGCATCGACGTCATGGACAGTTTCCGGCATTGGCAGATCGGTGGGGTCGCAGGCGCACAGTGGGACCGGCTGGCACTCGCGGCACCCCTGCTCGTGGCCGGCTTCCTCATCTGCCACGCCACGGCACGCGGACTCAACGCCCTCGCGCTCGGCGATGACGTGGCCACCGGGGTCGGGGAGCACGTCCTGCGCACCAGGCTCATCAGCTCTGCCGGAGCCGTGATCCTCTGCGGGGCGGCAACCGCCCTGGCGGGGCCCATCGGCTTCGTCGGCCTGATCGTCCCCCACCTGTGCCGCCTCCTCGTCGGCACCGACCATCGCCTCCTCATCCCCTATTCCGCCGTCGCGGGAGCGACCCTGCTCGTGTTCGCCGACACTCTCGGGAGGGTCATGACGAGGCCGAGCGAGATCGCCGTCGGCATCATCATGCCGATTATCGGTGCCCCGATCTTCATCTGGATCGTGCGCCGCCACAAGGTGCGTGACCTGTGAGCGCACCGACCTGGGTGGAGGCTCTCGTCGCGGAACGACGCTCGCGACAGCGCCGCAGGACCATCACCCTTGCTCTCCTCGGGGCGGCAGTCTTCGCCGTCTACCTCGTCAGCCTCATGTGGGGAGAAGTCTTCTACGGCCCCGGTGAGATCGTGCGCGTGATGCGCGGCGAACTCGTCCCGGGCGCGAGCTACAGCGTCGGGGAGCTGCGCCTGCCGCGGGCGACGATGGGGCTCCTGGCAGGCTTCGCCTTCGGCGTTGCCGGGGTGACGTTCCAGACGATGCTCCGCAATCAGCTCGCATCACCGGACATCATCGGGATCTCTGCTGGAGCGTCAGCCGCGGGTGTTATCGGGATCGTCATCTTCGGGCTGAGCCAGACGGCTGTCTCCATCGTCTCCCTCATCGCCTCCCTGCTTGTCGCGTTCGCGATCTACGTGCTGTCCTCACGGGGCGGTTTCGCGGGCACCCGTCTCATCCTCATCGGGATCGGTGTCGCCGCCATGCTCCATTCCGTCGTCACGTATGCGCTGTCGCAGGCCAGCACGTGGGATCTGCCGACTGCCACGCGGTGGCTGACGGGTTCCCTCAACGGCGCGACCTGGGAACGTCTGCTTCCCCTCGCCGTCACGGTCGGGACTCTCCTCCCGACCATGGTGGTCTTGGGCAGGGGGCTCGAGCTGCTGCGTCTCGGGGACGACACGGCCGCCGCTCTTGGAGTGCGCGTCAATGCGACGAGGCTGAGCCTCATCGTGTGCGCCGTCATCCTCATCGCCGTGGCCACGGCCGCATGCGGGCCGATCGCGTTCGTCGCGTTCCTGGCCGGCCCGATCGCGACCCGCCTCGTGAGCGGCTCTCTCATCATCCCCTCAGCGCTCGTCGGAGCCCTCATCATCCTCTGTTCCGATCTTGCAGGCCAGTACCTCCTCGGCACCCGCTACCCGGTCGGTGTCATCACCGGCGCCCTGGGAGCACCCTTCCTCATCTACCTCCTCATCCGCTCGAACAGAGCAGGGAGCACACTATGAACCAGCTTGTCGCCTCGAACGTGTCACTCGGCTACGGGGAACGGAACGTGATCGCGGGCATGGATCTTGCCGTGCCGCCGGGCAAGATCACGTCGATCGTGGGCCCCAACGGCTGCGGAAAATCGACCCTGCTGAGGGCGCTCTCGCGGCTGCTCGCACCGAGCAGCGGTGCGGTCCTCCTCGATGGTCAGCCGCTCTCCTCGCTCCGCGGGAAGCAGATTGCACGTATCCTCGGACTCCTCCCGCAATCACCGATCGCACCCGAGGGCATCGTCGTCGCCGATCTCGTCGGCCGCGGACGACACCCCTATCAGGGGCTCATGGGACGGTGGTCCCCACGCGACTATGAGGTCGTTGCCAGGTCTCTCGAGACCACCCACACGTCAGAACTGTCTGAACGTCCGGTCGATGAACTGTCGGGAGGCCAGCGCCAGCGGGTGTGGATCGCGATGGCACTCGCCCAGGAGACAGACATTCTCCTCCTCGACGAGCCGACAACATTCCTCGACGTCGCCAACCAGCTCGACGTGCTCGATCTGCTGACCGACCTCAACAGGGAGGGGACGACGATCGTCATGGTGCTGCACGACATCAACCTGGCGGCCCGATACTCCGACTATCTCGTCGCGATGAAAGACGGCGCCATCCACGTCCAGGGCACCCCCCACGAGGTTGTCACCGTAGAGAACATGGCCGAGGTGTTCGGCATCAGGAGCGAGATCCATCCCGACCCTGTCTCGGGCAGCCCGCTCGTCGTGCCGATCGGCCGCCACCACGCGAAAGGCGACTAGATGGCAACCTACGGCCCGGTCCATGCCACCGTCCATGCGGTCACCGACGTCTCCCCAAGCTTCCGCAGGCTCGTCTTCACGGGGGCAGGACTCGACATCCTCGAGGGACCCTTCTTCGACCAGCGCATCAAACTCATCTTCCCCACATCCACCGATCTGCCCGATCTGGGCTCCGATCCGGACTGGTATCGGGCATGGCTGGCGCTGCCGCAGACGGAGCGTGGCAGCATGCGCACCTATTCGATCAGGGACGTCACCCGCCGATATGGTCAGACATTGCTGACGGTGGATTTCGCGATGCACGGGGGGATGCTAGGGCCGGCAGCGGCCTGGGCGTCCCGTGCCCGCCCCGGCGATGAACTCATCATCATCATTCCCCTCGAGGGGCGCGCCTCGGGCGGCATCGAGTTCGCTCCGGGAGAGGCCGACAGAATCGTCCTCCTCGGGGACGAGACAGCCGCCCCCGCTATCGCCCGCATCCTCGACGACCTCCCCGCCTCGGCAGGCCGGACCGCGACTGCCTACATCGAAGTGCCCACAGAGGAGGACAGTCTGACGGGCTCCCTCCCCATCCGCTGGCTGGCCCGAGGGGAACGCGCCAAGGGCGAATGCCTCGCGGAGGCACTCGGCTGGCACCTGTCCGATGGCGATGAGGCGCCCGCCGAGGAGCTCGTGTGGGAGACACCGCTCTACTCGGCCACGGGCGAAGAACCCGCGACGCCGCCGGCCACCGGCACGTACTACTGGATCGCGGGCGAAAGCGGAGTTGTCACGAGACTGCGCCGCTACCTCGTCCGAGAGATCGGGATCGACCGGAGCCAGGTCGCCTTCATGGGGTACTGGCGCGAGGGCGTTGCCATGAGGGGCTAGGCACGCCCCGATATCTCGTGGTCGCGATCGATCGAGGCCTGCACCCCGCGCACCACAGCCGCGGAGAAACCAGCGTCCTCCATCGCGATCAGACCCGCGATAGTCGTGCCCCCAGGGGAGGACACCGTGTCGCGCAGGTTCGCGGGAGACAGACCATCGGAGGCACGCTCCAGGGCCAGCTGCGCCGAACCCATGACCGCCTGAGCGGCAAACCGCACGGCCTGGGCCTTCGGAATCCCGTTCGCAACGCCAGCCCGAGCCAGCGCCTCGATGAAGTCGAACGTGTAGGCGGGAGAACAGCCCGCGAGCGCAGAGAACGCAGGGAAGTCCTTCTCGGCGATATGTGCCACGTCCCCGATGGCGTCGAACATGGCGAACACCGTGTCGAGATGTGCCTCCGTCGCGTGCTCGTTGCCGCAGATCCCTGTCATCCCGGCCCGGATATGGGAGTTCACGTTCGGCATGACGCGCACGACCGGCTGGCCTGTGGGGAGACCTGATTCGAGGGCCTCGATCGTGGTTCCCGCCGCGAGAGACACGACAAGCACGGCCGTGCCCTCGAGGGCGTCTCGGATCTCGTCGAGGACAGCCTCGATCTGGTAGGGCTTGACCGCGAGGACGAGAGTGCCGTCATGGCCGATCATGTCGACCAGGTCGCTGTTCGTCGTCGCGAAGTCCACTCCCGTCGCGTGCGCCAGCTTCTCCGCATTGCGCGGGTCACGCGAGGTGACGGCGATGCTGGAGGGCTCGACATCGCCCTCGATGAGGCCTGTGATGATGGCGCGAGCCATGTTTCCCGATCCCAAGAATCCAATCATGCGACTAGCCTAACGGAGTGTTTATGGGCAGACTTGCCACATGACCAAACGCGTACTCGTCACGGGAGCATCAACCGGTATCGGCGCCGCCACAGTTCGGCGGGCCCGGCGGAGCGGATGGGAGGTGCTTGCCACCGCTCGGCGTGCAGACCGCCTCGCGGCCTTGGCGGAGGAGACCGGCTGCGACTGGTTCGCGGCAGACCTCACGAAGCCTGATGATGTGGCAGCACTTGCGGAGAAGGCCGCATCCCTCGGCATCGATGCCCTCGTCAACAATGCTGGCGGGGCCCGCGGCACGGACCGGATCGAGGACGGTGATGTTGCGGATTGGCAGGCCATGTTCGACATGAATGTGCTGGCGACGCTTCGTCTCACGCAGGCGATCATTCCGCACTTCCGGGAGCGCGGGCACGGCTCGCTCCTGTTCCTCACGTCCACGGCCGCCCACGGCACCTACCCGGGCGGAGGGGGCTACACTGCCGCGAAGCATGCGGAGCGCATGCTTCCCAACACGCTGCGCCTCGAGCTCGTCGGCGAACCGATTCGTATCATCGAGATCGCCCCCGGCATGGTGAAGACGGAGGAGTTCTCCCTCAACCGGCTCGGTTCGGCCGAGGCGGCCGAGAAGGTGTACGAGGGTGTTGCGGAGCCGCTCGTCGGGGACGATGTTGCGGAGGCGATCATGTGGACCCTTGAACTGCCCGAGCATGTCAACATCGATACGTTGACGATCCGTCCCGTCGCCCAAGCATCGAATACCGTTGTCGCGCGCGGGTGATGACGATCGCGGGGCCGTGAGGGACGGTTTCGTCGCGCAGCTGTCGGAGCGGGCCGATCCTCGGCCGCTGCCGGTGCCGAGTGAGCGGGAACGCCTCCGGACCGCGTTCTCACGCTTCCCGACTGGCGTCTGCGTCGTCACGTTCGAGGCCGATGGTGTCAAGCGCGGCATCACCGTCAACTCGTTCACCTCGGTCTCGTTCGATCCTGCGCTGCTCCTCGTCTCGATCCAACGCTCTGCATCATCGCACGATCTCGTCATCGACCGGCCCTTCGCCGTCAACGTCCTCGGCTCCTCCCAGGAGCGTGTGGCATGGAGTTTCGCGGGCCGCCCCAACGACGTCCCCGTGTGGGTCGAGGGGGAGCGTGCTCCGCGCCTCGCGGGCGTCCTGGCCTGGTTCGAGTGCACTCCCTGGGCAGCCTACGACGGGGGAGACCACACCCTCGTGCTGGGCGAGATCCAGTCGTTTCGTTCACGGAGGGGAGACCCTCTCGGCTTCAACGGTGCCCGCTTCACCGAGATCTCTGAAACCGTTCTCGGCCGCGAACACCTCGTGTAAGGAATCTCTATGGCAGTACGCAGCGGCGGGGACTATCGCGAGAGCCTGGCGGCCATGAGCCCCCTCGTCTATCTCGATGGCAGGGTGGAATCTGTGCCCGACCATCCGGCCTTCACCGGGATCATCGACTCCTATGCCGATTTGTATGACATGCAGGGGGATGATCGGCTGGCTTTCGAGGAGGACGGATCCCGGTATGCGATGTCGTTCCTCGTGCCGCGCACCCAGGATGATCTGGTCCGCCGGCGGACGGCCGCACGCCTGTGGGCGGAGTATTCCGGCGGGATGCTGGGACGGACCGGAGACTTCCTCAACGCGGCGCTGACCGCGTTCTCACAGGCGGGTTCGTGGTTCGCCGATGCTGATGCCCAGTTCGAGAAGAACATGGCGGCGTATGTGACGTGGGTGCGGGAGAACGACATCCTCCTCACGTCCACGGTGGGCTCCCCCCAGGCCAACCGCTCCGTCTCGGCCGCCGAGCAGGGCGGGGGCGAGACGACGCTCCGCGTCGTCTCCCAAGACTCGGACGGCATTGTCGTGTCCGGTGCCCGCATGGTTGCCACGAATGCTCCCATCGCCAACGAGATCCTTGTCATGCCGCAGACGGTGCTCCGGCCGGGGCTGGACGACATGCCCTACTCCTTCGCGTTCGCAGTCCCAGCCGATATCGAGGGTCTGACTCTCATCTGTCGCCGTCCGCTGCGGCACGGCAACTCGGTTGTCGACGAGCCCCTCGCGGCACGCTTCGAGGAGATCGACGCGGTGTGCGTGTTCACGCAGGTGCGGGTTCCCTGGGATCGGGTGTTCCTTCTCGGGCACCCTGCGAAGTCGAATGGGATGCTGACGCAGACGGGCGCGACCGCGCTCATGGCGCACCAGTCCGTGACCCGCACAACCGTCAAGACCGAGTTCTATGCAGGCCTTCTGAGCGAGATGGCGGAGGCGATCGGCATCGACCGGTATGACCATGTTCGAGACGATCTCGCCCAGGCTCTCGTGGCGGTCCAGATGGGGAAGTCGGCCCTGCGAGCCGCAGAAGCGGACGGTGCGGTCAACGAGTACGGGTTCTTCCAGCCTGACATGGCGCCCCTCGCGGCCGTGCGGAACTGGTTCCCGCGATACTTCCAAACCCTGCCAGAGAAGGTCCGCAAGTTCGGGGCCTCCGGGCTGACCGCCCTTCCGTACGAGAGCGATACTCGTGGGGAGCTCGAAGCAGATATCGATCGCTACCTCCAGGGCAGGAACGTGCCCGGCCACGAGCGGGTTCACCTGTTCAATCTCGGCTTCGACGCGGCCGTATCGTCCTTCGCCGGGAGGCAAGCCCTCTACGAGTATTACTTCCACGGAGACCCGCTCCCCATGTCGGCCGCCTATCTCACAGCAGCGGACACGTCCGCACATCGTCAGATCGTGGCCAAGATCCTCGGACGCGGCAGATAGCCCACCCGTCGGAGCAGGCCCAGCATACGTGCGGGCTAGTCGTGGACGGTGAACTCGTGGACGGAATGGCTGGCCGGTTCGAGCTGGAATGTGGCGTGCTCGATCCCAAAATCGTCGCGTACGCATTCCTGGAGGGAATCGAGGATCTGCGGGGCGTGGAAGTCGCGGAAGCAGGAGTCGTCGATGACGACGTGCGCGGACAGGGTCGGCAGCGTCGACGATATCTGGGAGGCGTGCAGGTCGTGGACGGCGATGACGTGGGGGAGCGCCATGATATGTTGGCGCACCTCCTCCAGATCCACGCCTGAGGGGGTCGATTCGAGGAGGATCGATGTCGATTCCCGGAAGATCATGAGCGCGCGCGGAAGGATGAGGAGAGCGATCAGCATGCCGGCGATGGAGTCGGCATAGGCCCAGCCCGTGGTCGCGATGATGATTGCGGACACGATGACGGCAACGGAACCGAGTGCGTCGTTGAGGACCTCGAGGAACGCGGCCCTCATGTTGAGATTCGAGTCCTTGCCCCCGCTGAGCACAGCGAGAGAGATGAGATTCCCGGCGAGACCGACGATGCCGAAGATCAGCAGTCCCGTCGATTCGATCTCAGCCGGCTCCATGAGGCGCCGCACGCCCTCGACGAGGGCGAAGACACCGACACCGAAGAGGACGGTCGCCTGAGCGCCCGCGGCCAGAACCTCGGCCCGGTGCAGGCCCCAGGTCCTCTTCGTCGTGGGCGGGCGCAGCGTCAGATGTGTGGCGACGAGGGCCATGAAGAGGCCGACCGTGTCGGTCAGCATGTGCCCCGCATCGACCAACAGGGACAGGCTCCCCGTCCATACCGCGCCGATGACTTCGGCGAGGAGAATGGTGAATGTGATACCGAAAGCGATGCCGAGACGCTTGCGGTTCGCGGCCGCATGCGAATGATCATGACTCATGGGTTCCTCCTCCCCGCATCCTATCCCGTCGCCAGGTCGAGGGGTGAGGCGGGTGTGGCTAGGCGATCTCGATCTGCCACTGGCCGACGCCGCTGTGCGGACGGAAGCCCAGGCGTTCGTTGATCGACCACATCATGTCGTTCTCGCCCGCGTTCCACGTCTGGATGAAGGGCCGACCCGGGGCGATCTCGGCAAGCCTGCGCAGATTCTCCGTCTTCATGAGCATGCCGAGCCGGTGTCCGCGATGATCCCGCAGGACGAGAGTGTCATCCTGGAAGACGGCCGGGAGGCCCTCTTCAATGTTCAGCCTCGTGTAGCCGACGAGCTGTCCGGAGCTGTGCTGGGCAGCGGTCACGATCGCCGTGATCCCGATATCCGCCGTCCTCTGGTCGGCGGTAACAAGGCGCTCCACGTCATAGTTGATCTCTGCCTCGACGATCCCCGCCGAAGGCATGTCCAGGTGGAAGGCACTGACGAGGGCCACAAGGTCGGACCGATAGTCGGCAGGAGTGGGGCCCACCCACGACACTGTCCGATAATCGCCAGCATGTGCTGCGGCGTCGGCCGAGAGCCGCTCGAGGTTCTCCTCGTCGACGGGCAGGGCAAGCCTGCTGCACGTCTCGGTCTGGGTCAGCTCGAAACCGGCCTCCAAGAGAAACCGGGAGAAGCGCGTCTGAGCGAGAGACAGGTCCGAGCTCGGTGCGCGCAGCTCATCGCCGAACGGGTGATCGGCATACGCCGTCACCTTCGTCCTGCCCTCGGCGCGCAGGATCTCCCGCGTCGCCTCCCACAGGGGCAGATACGCATCCTCATGGCCCGTCAGCGCGTTGATGTCGACGTAGGCAGAGTCAAGATTCTCTCGCAGGGACAGACTGATCGAGGTCATCCCCACCGCAGGAACAGCGGCCGATCCAGCATCGACGCCGTCCACCGATCCTGGAAGGAGGGGGTAGCCATAGGGCGACTGGTCTTCCGTATCGATGTCGCCTTCGACTGCCAGGAGGTGGATGGTCCGCCAGGTGAACTGGTTCCGGTCCTTGCGGACGAACATCTCGGGTGAAGTCACCGTCTGCGCATCCCCATCGATCTCCACGACATTGTGCGTGATGATCTCGACGAGCTGGTGGATGGCGGGGGAGGGAGTATTCCCTGTCGGTGTGGCGATCTGCGCGATAATCATGGGCTCAATCTAGCGGAGCCGAGGGCGATGTGCCCTCTTGAAAGGGACGGTGGGCTCTCCTAGGATGGTGGGGCCGAGAATCGGCAAGCGGACGAGGGAGCAGTACCCGCCACGGACAAGACTGACTCACAGGAGTGATGTCATGTCGTGGATTGTTCTTCTCATATCCGGAGCCCTCGAGGCCGTCTGGGCGGGTGCCCTCAACGCATCCGAGAACTTCACCAGGAAACGTCCGACCATCCTTTTCGCGCTCGCGATGGTGGCGAGCATGGCAGGGCTGGCCTATGCGACGGTTGAGCTTCCCATCGGAACCGCGTATGCGGTGTGGGTGGGGGTCGGTGCCAGCCTGACGGTGGCATGGTCCATGGTGCGGGGTATGGAGAAGGCCTCCGCGGCTCGAATCATCCTGCTCCTCGTCCTCATCGGCTGCGTTGCCGGACTCAAGGCGGTGAGCTGAATGGCGTGGACAATCCTTCTCATCTCCGCGGTCTTCGAAGCTATCTGGGCCACCGCTCTGGGAGCATCCGAGGGATTCTCCCGGCTCGTTCCCACCATCATCTTCCTTATCGCGATCGTCATCTCCATGCTCGGCCTGGCCCGAGCGATGAGGGAGATCCCGCTCGGCACGGCGTACGCGGTGTGGACGGGAACGGGAGCAGCCCTGACGGTGAGCTATGCGCTGGTGGCGGGAACGGAACAGGCCAGCCTGTTGAAGATCATTTTCCTCACCGGCATCATCGCCGCCGTGACGGGGCTCAAGCTCCTGCCGGTGGACGAGCCCGATCCGGTGTGATCGAGAACCGGCTGAGCGGTCTAGGCCAATCGGGGGGTGACGATGTAAGCTGTGTCGTGCTATGACCCGGCCATCACCGGTGAGCTTCCGGAAGAACAGCTTCGGCCCAGTAGAACCGGACGGTTGGACCCGACATCGTCTCCTGAATGAAGCGGCCGCTCTGCGGCAAGCGGGGTGGTACCGCGGGAGGATCGAAACCGATCCCCTCGTCCCGGCGCACGTTGACGAGGAGATGGCTGTCCATGACTGAGAAGTCCGTACGTTACCCCCTGCACCGCGACGGTGACGTGGTTGCGTCCCCCAATTTCCCCACGCTCGAGGACGAGATTCTCGCGTACTGGAAGAAAGACAAGACGTTCCAGGCCTCCATCGACAACCGGGAGGCCGGAGAGAACGGCGCGAACGAGTTCGTGTTCTACGACGGCCCGCCGTTCGCGAACGGCCTTCCCCACTACGGCCACCTCCTCACCGGCTATGTCAAGGACCTCGTCGGCCGCTTCCAGACTCAGATCGGACGCAAGGTCGAGCGGCGCTTCGGATGGGACACGCACGGGCTGCCGGCTGAGCTCGAGGCGCAGCGCCTCCTCGGCATCGAGACGAAGGACGAGATCGAAGCCATGGGCATCGACACCTTCAACGCCGAATGTCGGTCCTCCGTGCTGAGGTACACGAAGGAGTGGGAGGACTACGTCACCCGCCAGGCCCGCTGGGTCGACTTCGAGAACGACTACAAGACCCTCGACACTCCCTACATCGAGTCCGTCATCTGGGCATTCAAAACCCTCTACGACAAGGGTCTCGCCTACGAAGGACACCGTGTCCTGCCCTACTGCTGGAACGACGAGACACCCCTGTCGAACCACGAGCTGAAGATGGACGACGACGTCTACAAGGACCGACAGGACCAGACAGTCACTGTCGGCCTGCGCCTCGAGACCGGTGAACTCGCCCTTATCTGGACGACGACGCCGTGGACGCTGCCGTCGAACCTCGCGGTGGCCGTCGGCCCCGACGTCACCTACTCGGTCGTCCGTCCCACCGAGGGCGCCCTGGCCGGGGAACGGGTCATTCTCGCAGCCGATCTCCTCTCCTCCTACGAGAAGGAGCTCGGTGAGCCAGAGATCGTCGAGACGCTCAAGGGCACTGACCTCGTAGGACGCTCCTACACCCCGATCTTCGACTACTTCGCGAGCGGAGAGGGTGAAGCTCCCGGCCCGAACGCGTTCCGGATCCTCAGCGCGGACTTCGTGACGACGGAGGACGGCACGGGCCTCGTTCATCTCGCTCCCGCTTTCGGCGAGGACGACATGCTCGTCTGCCACGAGGCCGGCATCATCCCCGTCGTCCCCGTCGACAGCCGCGGCGTCTTCACATCCGAGGTGGCTGACTATGCTGGGATGCAGGTCTTCGAGGCCAACATGCCGATTATCCGCGACCTGCGCGACGGGACAGGCCCCCTGGCCGGACGGGGGGAGGATCGTCCCGTTCTCGTCCGTCAAGCCTCCTACGTGCACTCCTACCCGCACTGCTGGCGCTGCCGCGAACCACTGATCTACAAGGCTGTCTCCTCCTGGTTCGTCAAGGTCACCCAGTTCCGCGACCGCATGGTCGAACTCAACGAGGACATCACCTGGGTGCCCGACCACATCAAGGCAGGCCAGTTCGGCAAGTGGCTGGCTGGGGCGCGCGACTGGTCGATCTCCCGCAACCGGTATTGGGGCAGCCCGATCCCCGTGTGGGTGTCCGACAATCCTGACTACCCGCGCACGGACGTGTACGGTTCGCTAGCGGAGATGGAGAGGGACTTCGGCCGTCTGCCCGTCAACGAGCAGGGCGAGGTGGACCTGCACCGGCCCTACATCGATGAGCTGACCCGCCCGAACCCGGACGACCCGACGGGACAGTCGACGATGCGGAGGATCACGGACGTCCTCGACTGCTGGTTCGACTCGGGATCGATGCCGTTCGCCCAGGTCCACTACCCGTTCGAGAACCAGGACTGGTTCGAGAACCACTACCCGGGCGACTTCATCGTCGAGTACATCGGCCAGACCCGCGGCTGGTTCTACACACTCCATGTTCTTGCCACATCGCTGTTCGACAAGCCGTCCTTCCGCACGTCCGTCTCCCACGGCATCGTCCTCGGCAACGACGGCCAGAAGATGAGCAAGTCTCTGCGCAACTATCCCGACGTCTACGAGATGTTCGACGAGGTCGGCGCGGACGCGATGCGCTGGTTCCTCATGGCCTCCCCGATCGTGCGCGGCGGCAACCTCATCGTCACCGAGCAGGGCCTGCGCGACACGGTGCGCCAGGTGCTCCTGCCGCTGTGGAACACGTACTACTTCTTCTCCCTGTACGCGGGCACCTGCAACAAGGGTGCCGGCTACGAGGCGAAACTCGTCATCGATCCGTCCGGACTCGACGTCATGGACCGGTACCTGCTGGCCTCCACGAAGAAGCTCGCGGACGGCGTGCGCGGCGACCTGGAGAGCTACGAGATCGCGAACGCGGCTGAGCGGGTCCGCCAATACCTCGACGTCCTGACGAACTGGTACGTGCGGACGTCACGCGACCGCTTCTGGGATGAGAACACGGGATCCTTCGACGCTCTCTACACGGCGCTCGAGACTCTCGCGAAGGTTATCGCACCCCTCGCGCCGCTCGTCGCGGAAGAGATCTGGCGCGGACTCACGGGCGGACGGTCCGTGCACCTGACCGACTGGCCTGTCCTCCCGACATCGTGGGAAGACGACGAGCTCGTCGCCGTCATGAACGAAGCACGCGCCGTCGTCTCTGCCGCGCACTCCCTGCGCAAGGCGGAGAAGCTTCGCGTGCGCCAGCCGCTCCGCTCCCTGGAGTGCGTGACGACTCTCGACCTGGCACCGTTCGCGGACCTCATCGCCTCCGAGGTGAACGTCAAGACCGTGACGATCACCCGTCCCGCCGAGTCCGGCCTGGCCGTGTCCGAAGAGCTCGCGGTCCAGCCGCGCGAGCTGCCTGGTGAGCTGAGGAAGCTGACATCAGCCCTCTTCAAGGCCGCGAAGTCCGGTGCCTGGCATCGTGACGGCGAGAACGTCGTCATGGAGCTGCCGGAGCCGGTCACGCTCGTACCGGGACAGTTCGTCCTCACCACGGTCGTCAACGCGGCCGAGGGCGATGCCGCGACCGTCCTCGACTCCGGATCGTTCGTCGTCATCGACACGGACCTCGACGATGCTCTGATCGCGGAAGGCTATGCGCGGGACCTGATCCGCGCTATCCAAGACACCCGCAAGGCTTCCGGCCTGCACGTGTCGGACAGGATCAGGCTCAGCCTCACCGTCCCCGCGGCGGATATGGCGGCGGTCGAAGCGAACCTCGACCTCATCACCTCCGAGACGCTCGCGGTGCAGACAGAGATCACCGAAGGCGATCTGGCGATCGTCACGGAGAAGACCTCATGAGCATCTCCCCGGACGGCCGCGACGAACTCGGGCTCAGCGCGAGCGGCGCGGAGGACGTGGAGGAGAAGGACTTCGAGGAGGCTCTCGGCAACATCGCCGCCTCCGGCATTCTCGGAGATTCCGACGTGATCGCGGAGATCATCCGGGAACCCGATGCAACCCTGGAGCTCGCGGAAGAAGTCGGCCTGGAGGAACGCATGGCCGACATCGCCACCGAGCTCCTGTCGCGCGCACCGGAACACGACGTCCAGCCCTCGACGCAGCGCGTCGTCGACTGTCTCGACATTCTCGGGAACCCGCAGAACAGCTACCGCACGATCCACGTGACGGGCACGAACGGGAAGACCTCGACATCCCGCATGATCGCCGCACTCCTGGCAGAGAAGGGGCTGCGGGTGGGACGCTACACGTCCCCGCACATGCACACGATGAGGGAACGTGTCTCGATCGACGATGAGATCCTCTCGCGCGGCGAATGGATCGACGTCTGGGAGCAGATCCAGCCGGCCGTCGAGCTCGTCGACAAGGCGTCTCTCGCGGCGGGCGGCCCCCGACTGTCCACGTTCGAACTCTTCACCGTCATGGCGTATGCCGCGTTCGCGGATGCGCCCGTCGATGTTGCTGTCATCGAGGTCGGCATGGGAGGGAAATGGGACGCGACGAACGTCATCGACGCTGATGTCGCCGTGCTCACAACCGTCGATGTCGACCATGCTCGTTTCCTCGGATCGACACGCGCCGAGGTGGCCCGTGAGAAGGTCGGCATCATCAAGGACGGTGCGACAGTCATCTCTGCCGTCCAGCACGAGGACGTCCTCCCGATCCTCCTCGACGCAGTGAGGGAACACCGAGCCCACCTCAACATCGAGGGACGCGACCTCCTCGTCACCGACAGGGCGCCCGGAGTCGGCGGCCAGATGATCGCCGTGCGGACACCCGCAGCAACCTATGAGGATATTCCCCTCAGCCTTCTCGGCCACCATCAGGCACGCAATGCTCTGCTCGCAATCGGTGCTGTCGAGGCGTTCTTCGGGGGAGGGGTGCTCGACGGCACCGTCATCGAACACGCGCTCATGGGAGTCCAGTCGCCCGGGCGCCTCGAGCTCGTCCGTTCCTCACCGACAGTCGTCGCCGATGGCGGGCACAATCCCGCCGGGGTGCAGGCCTCCGTCGCGGCGCTGAAAGAAACCTTCCACGGCCCGATCGTCGGCGTGTTCGCGGCCATGGGAGACAAGGATGTCGAGGACATGCTTGGCGTCCTCGAACCGCTCCTCGACGCGATCGTCGTCACGAACCTCAACAACCCGCGGGCCCTGCCCATGGAGGATGCTCGAGTACTCGCCGAGGAGGTGTTCGGGGAGGAGCGCGTCCGAGAGGAATACGACCTCCTCGATGCTGTCGACATGGCCGCCTCGCTTGCGGAATCGTTCAACAGGGAAGAGATGACGGCGCCTGCGGTTCTCACGATCGGGTCGATCGAACTGGCCAGCCGCGTGCGCGAGCTCTTCGGCAAAGCGACAAGGAGCCTGTGATGGCACGCAACCCCCTCACCGCTCCCGTGCCCAAGGGGTCGGCGCTCCTCCAGTTCACGATGGTCATGCTGATCCTCGAGATCTTCGTGGTCCTCTTCGCGGGCGTCACGGCCTTCGGATTGAGGCTCGCGAGTGCCGCGACCGTGTGGACGCTGACGGGGATCGGCATGGTGGTCTTCCTGCTCGCCGCGATCGTCCTGCGCCGATCCCCCCGCGTTGGACTCATCCTGGGCTCAATCGCCCAGGTCATCGTCATCATCCTCGGTGTCTGGATGCCGGCGGCAGTCGTCGTGGGCGCCTCCTTCCTGGCCCTGTGGGTGGCCTCCATCTATTGGGGTATTAAGCTCGATCGGGAACGTGACCAGCGCCGGGCCGAACAGGCCGCCTGGGAAGCCGCCCACGATGATGGCCCGATTTCGCACTGATCGGGGCTAAAGGGCCAAACTGCATCGACAAACATCGTTAGGCTTAACCGTATGGAAAAGACACTGCTTCTAATCAAACCGGACGGCGTCACACGCGGTCTGACAGGTGAGGTCCTTGCCAGGATCGAACGCAAGGGATACACCATCGTCGACCTCAAGATGGTGACAGCGACAGAGGAGCTCCTCGGCGAGCACTACGTCGAACATCGCGAGAAGGCGTTCTTCCCCGATCTCGTCGAGTACATGACCTCCGGGCCGATCGTCGCCGCTATCGTCGAGGGCGCTCGCGTCGTCGAAGGAGTCCGCTCCCTGTCGGGCTCGACCGAGCCGACCCTGGCCGCGCCGGGAACGATCCGCGGGGATCTCGGCCGCGACTGGGGGACGGGACAGATCGAGAACATCGTCCACTCCTCAGACTCACCCGAATCTGCCGCACGAGAAATCGCGCTCTGGTTCTAGTCGTCTACGGTTCTGTCCCCCTCTCGAGGGGGACAGAACCATGTCCGCGGGGATTCTCGCCACGGGCAGGCTGAACGTGCACTGGCGGTCTGGACGCTTCCGCGCAGGGGATAGACCAGCTGATTCAGCCCTGGACTGACGGGCAGACATTCATGCCTCCGAGCCCCTCCCGTACGCGTATAGTGTGGACTTGAACACCATTGATCTGGCCGAAGGAGTCCCAGTGAAGAAGCTCATCAACGATCCGCACAACGTTGTTCTCGAATCTGTTCGAGGTTTTGCTCTTGCCCACCCCGACCATGTTGTGGTCCACGAGGATCCCATGTTTGTTGAGCGGGCCGAGAAGAAGGGCGACGGCCTGATCGCTCTCGTCTCAGGCGGCGGCTCCGGCCACGAACCCCTCCACGCCGGCTTCGTCGGATACGGCATGCTCGACGCCGCCGTTCCCGGTGCGGTCTTCACCTCGCCCACGCCGGACCCGATCCTGGCAGCCACGCAGGCCGTCGACCGCGGTGCGGGAGTGCTCCACATCGTCAAGAACTACACGGGTGACGTCCTCAACTTCGAGACCGCCGCCGAACTTGCCGATGCTGAAGATATCAAGGTCACGTCCGTCATCGTCAACGACGATGTTGCCGTCGAGGACTCGCTCTACACGGCCGGACGCCGAGGCGTTGCGGGCACGATGCTCGTGGAGAAGATTGCGGGTGCCGCGGCGGAGCGCGGCGACGATCTCGAGGGCGTCACGGAGGTTGCTCAGCGCGTCATCGACAACGTCAGGTCCATGGGCGTTGCGCTCTCAGCCTGTACTGTCCCGCACGCGGGCAAGCCCTCCTTCGAGCTGGCAGAGGATGAGGTCGAGATCGGCATCGGCATCCACGGTGAGCCGGGCCGTCATCGCATCCCCATGGCTCCCGCCGATGAGATCACCGATCAGCTGGTCGATCCCATCCTCAAGGATCTCGATCTTGCGGCCGGCCAGAAGACGATCGTCTTCGTCAACGGCATGGGAGGGACGCCGCTCACCGAGCTGTACATCGTCTACGCCCGTGTGGTGAAGCGCCTCGAGGAGCTCGGCGTGGAGGTGACCCGTTCTCTCGTCGGGTCCTACATCACGAGCTTGGAGATGCAGGGATGCTCCGTGACGATCCTCAAGGCAGACGACGAGATGATCGACCTGTATGACGCGCCCGCCAACACGGTCGCCTACCGAAAGGGAATGTGAGTATGACTCTCGGCAAAGACTGGGCTATCGCTTGGATCGACGGCTGCATCGAGATGGCCTCCGAGCATCGGGTCGAGCTCATCGAGCTCGATCGCGCCATCGGGGACGGCGACCACGGCGAGAACCTGGATCGTGGATTCTCTGCCGTCAAGACGAAGCTGGCAGACGCTCAGCCCTCGAACGCCGGTGACGTTCTCAAGCTTGTCGCCACGACCCTCATGTCGACCGTGGGCGGAGCCTCCGGCCCCCTCCTCGGCACCGCTTTCCTCCGCGCCTCGAAAGAGGTGACCGCGGAGAACCTCGGCCCGCGCGACATCGTCGCCATGCTCGAAGCCGGTCTCGCAGGGATTCAGGCCCGCGGCAAGGCCGATGAGGGTGAGAAGACGATGGTCGATGCGTGGGCCCCTGCCGTCCGTGCCGCCGAGAAGGCCGCCTCCGATGGTCTGGCTCCCCAAGCGGTCCTCCGAGCGGCGGCCGATGCCGCTCAGGCAGGTGCGGTGGCCACGGGCCCCCTCAAGGCGACGAAGGGACGCGCCTCCTATCTGGGGGAGCGTTCGATCGGTCACCGTGACCCGGGTGCCACCTCGAGCGCCTACTTCCTGGAAGCGGCGGCTCAGGCGGCAGAGAAGTGACCGTCACAGTCGGCCTCGTCCTCGTCTCCCACTCGGACAGGCTCGCGCAGGGCCTTGCCGAGCTGGCAGGACAGATGGCGGCAGATGTGTCGATCATTCCCGCGGGAGGCATGGACGATGGCGGGATCGGCACGTCCTACGACAAGATCGAGTCCGCTATTCGCGAGCTCCGCTCGCGCGGCCTTTCCGTTCTCGTCCTCACGGATATCGGGTCGGCCACGATGACGGTGGAAGCCGTCCTGGAGGCCGCGGACGACCGTGAGGTCGTCTTCGAGGATGCTCCCTTCGTGGAGGGCGCGATCGCGGCAGCAGTCTCCGCCCAGCAGGGGAGCGACCTGTGGGAGGCGGCGGGTGCGGCGGCTGCCGCTGCCGTCGTCTATGCCGAGAAGCTCGATACGGAACCCAAGCCCGTGTCGGGGAGCGAAGACGCGAACGGCATGTTCAAGCGGGAAGCGACCGTCATCGACGAGGCGGGCCTCCATGCTCGTCCCGCGGCCCAGATCGCGGCCCTGGCGGGCGAATACGATGGTGAGATCCTCATCAACGACACCCCTGCCGATTCGATCATGTCGATCATGGCTCTCGGCATCACGAAGGGCACGACCGTCATCGTGTCGACGCATGATGCGAAGTGCTGGAGCGGAGTCGACCGTATCGCGGACGCCATCAACGCCGGCCTGGACTAGGCGATCAAGGGGAGTGAGGTGCGGGGAACCCGTTCCTCCTCCCCTTGCCCTGTTCCGGGCTCGTTCTGGCATATCCTGAACCCGTGCATCTCAAACAGCTCACTCTTCGCGGTTTCAAGTCTTTTGCGACCGCGACGACGTTGACGTTCGAGCCCGGCATCAACTGCGTCGTCGGCCCCAACGGCTCCGGTAAGTCCAATGTTGTCGACGCCCTCTCCTGGGTCATGGGGGAGCAGGGCGCGAAGACTCTGCGCGGCGGGTCGATGGCGGATGTGATCTTCGCGGGTACCGCCTCTCGTCCCGCGCTCGGCCGCGCCGAGGTGTCCCTGACGATCGACAATTCCGATGGTGCCCTGCCGATCTCCTACACGGAAGTGACGATCTCCCGGACGCTCTTCCGCTCCGGTGGATCCGAGTACGCCATCAATGGCTCTCCCGTCCGTCTCCTCGATATCCAAGAGCTCCTGTCCGATACGGGGATGGGGAAGGAGATGCACGTCATCGTGGGGCAGGGCAGGCTCGATGCTGTCCTGCAGGCCACCCCCGAGGAGCGCCGCTCCTTCATCGAAGAGGCCGCGGGTGTTCTCAAGCATCGCCGGCGCAAGGAGAAGGCTCTCCGCAAGCTCGACTCCATGGCAGGAAATCTCAACCGGCTCTCCGATCTGACGGCGGAACTGAGACGCCAGCTGGGCCCTCTCGCGCGCCAGGCGCAGGCGGCTCGCAGCGCACAAATCATCCAGGCCGATGTGCGCGATGCTCAGGCAAGGCTCCTTGCCGACGATATCGCCCAGGTCCAGGCCAGGCTCAGTGCCGCGGCGGAAGACGAATCTCGGCTGCGAGCACGCCGCGCCGAGCTCATCACCGCTCGCAACGCGGTGCGGGACGAGGTTGCCCTCCTCGAGGAGGAACGGGCGCGAGCCAATCCTGTCATCGCCGACCTCACGGAATCATGGCAGCGGCTATCGACCCAGGCGGAACGGTTCTCGTCCCTCGTGTCCCTCGCGGGGGAGCGTGCACGCTCGCTCTCCGTCCAACCCGACGTTCAACGGCGCGACTCGCCCGACGAGCTCCGTGCACGGGCCGCGACTGTACGAGCCGAAGAGACGGATCTCGTCCACGCACGGGAGAAGGCCGAGCGGGCCCTCCAGGGGGCAATCGAACGACGTGAAGCTGCGGAGGCGAAGGAGCGGGAACTCGACCGGGAGATCTCGGCACTGTCCCGTGCGATCGCGGATCGGCGCGAGGACGCGGCGAGACTGTCGGGACGGATCGTGACAGCCACCTCGCGCGTCCAGTCGCTCGTGGAGGAGGCGGAGCGCGTCGAATCGGCACGAGGGGCTGCGATGGAGAGGGAGAGCGACGCCCAGGCAAAGGTTGCTGCCGCGGAGGAGGCTATTGTTGCCCACGATGGTGGCAATGATGACCTGTCCCGGTCTCATGAGCTCCTCTCCGAAGAGTTGGCGGCCGCGAAGGCGGCCCTCGCGAAGGCACACGATGATCTGTCTGAAGCCCGAGGTCGACGGGATATCTCCCACACCCGTGCAGAGACGCTGACCCTCTCGCTCGAACCCGAGGATGGTGCGGCGGGGGTTCTTGAGAACGTTCCGGGTATCACGGGCTGGCTGCGTGAATCCCTCGAGGTGGAAAGCGGCTGGGAGGCTGCCTCCGAGGCTGCGCTCGGCGACCTCGCGAAGGCACTGACAGCGGAGGACGTCGACTCCGCCATCTCCGCCATCCGCCACGTTCGTGACAGCGACAGCGGCCGGGTTGTTCTCGCGCTCTCCGCGCAGCGCGAGCGCTCCGAGTCGAAACAGGAACGTGCCAGGGCAGCGGTGGATGCGGTGGCCGCGGGCGGCGACGCAGTGCTGGCTGCCGATGTCGTGACCGGCTGGGACGGCCTCGATGCTGTGCTGGCGGGGACCGTGCTCGCAACCGATCTGACGCTGGCGGGTCGTCTCGTCGCGGCGGGAGCCCCGCGCGTCGTCACGCGCGACGGCGACTCGATCGGACCCGATGCCGCGAGCGGCGGTGCGAAGGCTGAAGCATCGATTCTTGCCCGCCAGGCTGCCGCCCGCGCGGCGACGATCGAGGCGGAACGGGCCGCTCGTGATCTCGAGAGGGCGGGTGTGTCGGTCCGGACCGCGCAGGATCGTCTCGATGACATTGAGGGACGTTATGCTGCGGCCAGTGCAGAGCTCCATGCGCGTGACTCTCAGCTCGCTGCCGCGACCGCGGAACTCGGCGTGCTCCGACAGTCTCTGAGCGCGGCGCGAGCCGAGGTGGCACGGAACACGGCCCGGTTGGACAAGATATCGTCCGAGCTCAGCCAACGCCGCGACGAAGTCGCCGTCCTCGAAGCCGACCAGCGCGCCCAGGATACCGATCCGACCGAGTTGGAGGACCGACTGTCGGCCGCGCACGAGGCCAAGTCCGCCCGCCACGCAGAAACGGTGGCCGCGCGGTCGGAGGAGACGGAAGCCCGCCTTGCCCTGCGTATCGCCCAGGAACGGGTCTCCGTGATCTCCGGCAAGGCCGAGTCCCTGGAGCGGCATGCTCGGAGCGAAGAAGCGCGCCGCGTGGAGGAGGAGCGCCGTGCCCGGCGGCGCGCACACCACGCCCATATCGCCCAGCAGGTGGCGCGTCTTGCTTCCGACGCGTTGGCGCGTGTGGAGAGTGCCCGTGACACGGCTGCGCGTCTGCGTCAGGAGGCGGAGCGGGGCCGGGCCGACCGCGACGTGGCACTCATCGCCGCTCGGCGCCGCCTCGACGACGTGTCGGAGCAGGTCTCAGAGGTCGATGATGCGACGAACAGGCGAGATATCGCCAAGGCCGAGCAGCGCATCATCCTCGACCAGCTCGAAGAGCGCGCCCGTCACGAACTCAGCATGGATGGGGAGGAACTCCTCAACGAGTACGGGCCTCACGTGCCCGTGCCGACCGAGGAGGGCGAGAGTGCATACGTGCGTGCCGAGCAGGAGACCCGGCTCGCCCAGGCGCAGAAGAAGCTTGCCCGGCTCGGCAAGATCAACCCGCTCGCCCTCGAGGAACACGCGGCTCTTGAGGAGCGCCATACTTACCTGTCGGACCAGTTGGAGGACTTGCGCAAGTCGAAAGTGGATCTCATCCAGATCGTCGCCGATATCGATGAGCGGGTCGAATCGGTCCTCTCGACCGCCTACGCCGACGTTCAGGAAGCGTTTGTCCATGTCTTCACGACCCTGTTCCCCGGTGGTGACGGCAGGCTCGTCCTCACCGGGGACGACCCGTTGACGGCTGGCATCGAGATCGAGGCGCGTCCGCCAGGGAAGCGCGTCAAGCGGCTCTCCCTCCTGTCGGGAGGGGAACGGTCCCTGACCGCGCTCGCGTTCCTCGTCGCCATCTTCAAGGCCAGACCATCGCCGTTCTATGTCCTCGACGAAGTCGAGGCTGCCCTTGACGATACGAATCTGGGCCGGATGCTGACAATGTTCAAGGAGCTTCAGGATTCATCCCAGCTCATCGTCATCACCCACCAGAAGCGGACCATGGAGATCGCGGACACTATCTATGGTGTGGCGATGAGAGAGCAGGGCGTGTCGACTGTCATCTCGCAGCGGTTGGCTCAGATGCGCAGGTAGGGTTGGTGACAGTTGTGTCACGAAGGCGTGTCAGCGGTCGCCTTGCTTGTTTTAGCCGGTCATACTGAAAGCGTGACTTTTGGAATGATTATCGCTGCTCTCGGCCTCGTAGGTCTTATCGTCGCCGTCGCTATGCTCGTGCGGCGTGATCCCGATGCCTCCCAGACGTGGGAGGAGACTCGTGGTTTCGTCCAGGAATCCTATGCTGCGCTCCGCAACAAGGAACTCGGCAGCCTCGAGGATTCAATCAATGATGTTTCACTCGGGGAGTTCTTCGTCCCGGAGAACTCCCGCCAGTGACATGTTGCCCCCGCCACGGCGGGGGCAACTGCTGTCAAACGGACGACCGTGCCCGCGAGAGGAGATCCTCGATGCGCGTTTTGATCTCGTCGCGGATGGTGCGCACGATCTCGATGGGCTGGTCTGCGGGATCGTCGATCGGCCAGTCCTCGTAGCGTGTCCCGGGGAAGATCGGGCAACTCTCCCCGCATCCCATGGTCACCACCCAATCCGCGGCCTTGACCTCCGCGGGATCGAGCTTCGATGGGGCAGACGTCGGGGCGAGACCGATCTCCGCCAGGACCGCGACCGCCTCAGGATGTGCCTCGTCCGCCGGCTCGGTGCCGGCCGAGAGGATCGTGACATTCTCCGGCGCGAGAGACTGCGCGATCGCGGCTGCGATCTGTGAGCGGCCAGCATTCTTGCGGCACGCGAACAGGATGGTGATCGGCTGGTCAGACACCGTCTGCTCCTCATGGTCGTGTCCCACCATCGCATTCGCGAGGTCGAGCAGAGTCTTGTCGAACGTGTCGGCCACCGAATAGTAGCTCCACTTGCCCTTCTTCACGCGGGTCAGCACCCCGGCCGTGACGAGCTTCGTGAGGTGGTGAGACACGGTGGACTGTCCGATCCCGAAGGCTTCGGGGAACGAACAGGCGCACACGGGGGATGGTGCGGAGCGGTGGACGAACAGAGCGAGCTGCAACCTTGTCGTATCTCCGAGAGCCTTGAAGACGTCGGCAAGGGGCTTCACGGCGGCGTCGTCGGCCACGGCGGGGATGGAGCAGCTGGCTCCCGGTTCACACGTCATAGGACAGATCATAGAGAACGCATTGACACATGTCGATACGACTGTTTCACTTAAGACGTAACGACATTTATCGATATGACTGAGGAGTCTTGATGCGATCCATCCACGTGTACGACCCGGCACTATGCTGTTCCTCCGGTGTCTGCGGGGCCGATGTCGACCAGAACCTGGTCGACTTCTCAGCGGTGCTCCACCAGGCGAAGACCGAGGGCATCGAGGTCACGCGCCATAACCTGGCAACCGATCCGCTCGACTTCGCACAGTCGGAAGCAGTGCGCAGATTCCTCGAGATCTCCGGAGCGGACGCCCTCCCCGCGATCGTCGTCGACGATGTCATCGCGATGTCCGGCTCCTATCCCGACATCGCCGCTCTGAGGACCTTTGCCGGCGTGGAAGCGAAGCAGACTCTGCCCATGGCATCATCGTGCTGCGGCGACCAGGGCGGCTGCTGCTGATGCCACTTCCCACCCTGACAGGAAAGCACCTCTTCTTCACCGGCAAGGGAGGGGTCGGCAAGACCACCGTCGCCTGCTCACTCGCCGCGCAATACGCGCAGGCAGGGCAACGAGTCCTCCTCATCTCCACCGATCCCGCCTCCAATATCGGCCAGGTCTTCGGACGCGAGATCGGTGGCGCGATCACGGCGCTCGGAGACCTCATCCCTGCGAATGACGCCATCGTTCTCGACGCGATCGAAATCGACCCGGAGGCCGAAGCCGAGGCCTACCGCGAATCCATTCTCGGTCCCGTCCGCGGACTCCTCCCGCCCGAGGTCCTCGCAACGACGGAGGAATCGCTGAGCGGATCATGCACAGTCGAGGTGGCCAGCTTCAACAGATTCACCGACTTCTTGACATCACCCGAACACCAGGACAACTACGACCGGATCATCTTCGACACCGCACCGACCGGCCACACCCTGCGCCTCCTCTCGCTGCCCGGCGACTGGTCGACTTTCATCGACAACGGTGCGGGTGACGCCTCCTGCCTCGGACCCATGTCTGGACTCGACAAGCACAAGCAGACGTATGCGGACGCTGTCGACGCACTGTCCGACACACAGTCGACAACGATGGTGCTCGTCGCACGCGGACAGGACAGCTCAATCGGGGAAGCCGAGCGGAGCGCCCGCGAACTCAACGAGATCGGGATACCCACCTCCCATCTCATCCTCAACGGCCTACTGCCAGAAGCTGCCGCCAGCGACCCGCTGTCGACCAGGATCTACGAGCGCGAACAGGCACTCCTGAGCGACCTGAGGGAAGGAACGCGCTTCCCGACTCTGCGGGACGCACAGGTGTCAACTCTCGAACTCAAGGCACACCCGGTCATGGGGGTTGCGGGACTGCTGACACTCGGCCTCCCGAGCGAAAGCCACGACACCCACCAGGGGGACACTCGTGAGACCGACGTTCCCGTCGGACTCGCGCCACTTGTCAACGAACTCACCGGCGGGAGGCCGAAGGTTGTCCTGTGCATGGGCAAAGGCGGCGTCGGCAAGACCACGATCGCGCAGGCGCTCGCGGTGGAACTCGCCAAGCAGGGCAAGCCCGTCCACCTTTCGACGACCGACCCTGCCGCACATCTCGACCTCGATCTCGGACGAGACATGCCGAACCTCAGAATCTCGACGATCGATCCGGAGGCCGTCACGGCCGCCTACCGGGACGAAGTGCTCGCGACGAAGGGCGGCGCGCTCGACAGCGACGGATATGCTCAGCTGGAGGAAGACCTGCGGAGCCCCTGCACTGAGGAGGTCGCGGTCTTCCGTGCCTTCTCCCGTGTCATCGACGATGTGAAAGACCATTGGGTCGTCCTCGATACGGCACCCACGGGCCACACGCTGCTCCTGCTCGACGCGACTGGCTCCTATCACCGTGAGCTCATGAGGCAGTCGGGGGAGAGTGTTCCCCAGACGGCGTTGAGCGTGCTCCAGGATGCTGACGTCGCGAAGCCCATCCTCGTGACGCTGCCGGAGACGACACCCGTTCTCGAAGCACAGGAACTCGGGCGGGATCTCGAACGGGCGGGGATCACGCCGTGGGCGTGGGTCGTCAACCAGTCACTTCTTGCGACCGGCACGACGTCCCCCTTCCTCCAGGCCAGGGCCGCCGCACAGGCCGACGTGCTCGGACACCTCGTTGCAGGCACCACGAGCATCGTCGTCCATACTCCCGTCATGATCGACGAACCCCAAGGGGTCGAGGGCCTTGCGGGTCTTTTCGACGCGGGAGTCGCATCCCCGACGTCCTAGCGGGAAGATGATCGGGCGCCATAACCGTGCCCGATCATCTCTGGGAATGGGAGATAATGGTTCGATCAGCGAAAGGACAGCGATGCCGGACATGATCAGCCTCTCCGACGGCGACGGACACGATAGGCTCCTCGAACGCGCGAAAGCGCTCATGCAGGGCAGAGCTGTTCTCGGGATCGCGGGTGCGCCGGGGGCAGGCAAATCCACGCTCAGCCAGGCACTCGTCGAGGCTCTCGACAGGTCTGTCGTCGTGGGCATGGACGGCTTCCACCTCACGAACGACGAACTCGTCCGCCTGGGACGACGGGACCGCAAGGGCGCTCCCGATACCTTCGATGTTCACGGCTACATCGCCCTCCTCCACCGGCTCAAGAACGAGTCGATCGACGTGTACGCGCCCGCCTACCAGCGCGGCATCGGACACTCCATCGCCGGAGCGATCCGCGTCCCAGCAGATACGTCACTCATCATCACGGAGGGGAACTATCTCCTCCTCGACGACGGGCCGTGGAAGGGAGTCCGCCCGCTCCTCGACGAGACCTGGTTCGTCGAGATCCCAGACCATACCCGGATCGACAGGTTGATCGCCCGGCACGTCGAGTCGGGAAAGACGGCGGATGCTGCGCGGGAATGGACGCTGGGCCCTGACCAGGCCAATGCTGACCTGGTCAGGTCAACCCGGGAGAACGCAGACCTCGTCATCACACTAGGAACCTGAGACGCTCCACTGGACGAATAGCGCCCGGTGTCAGCTGGTCACGCGGTCTCGTGAGGCGATGAACGCATCGACGCACGCGTCCACGTCGGCCTCTGAATGGGAGGCGGACAGCTGGACGCGGATACGGGCCTGGCCCTTCGGGACGACGGGGAAAGAAAAAGCCGTCACGTAGACGCCGAGCTTGAGCATGTCCTCTGCGATAGCAGCCGCCTGGCGGGCACCATCATCGCCGGGGAACATGACGGCAATGATCGGATGCGAACCGGGGAGGAGCTCGAAGCCGGCCTCTGCCATCCGAGAGCGGAACCTGGCCGCGTTCGTGTCCAGCTGTGCACGACGATCATCACCCGCCGCCGCGAGACGGATAGCGACTCGGGCTCCCGCAACGAGGGACGGTGCGACAGCGTTCGAGAAGAGATAGGGGCGGCCGCGCTGCTTGAGCAGATCGACGACCTCCCGGGAGCCGGCCACATAGCCTCCGGAAGCGCCGCCGAGCGCCTTCCCGAGCGTCCCGGTCAGAATATCGACACGGTCCGAGACTCCGGCCCGTGCAGGGGTGCCCGCCCCGCGTGGGCCGATCAGGCCGGTCGCGTGGGAATCATCGACGGCTACGGCGGCCCCGTATTGCTCAGCCAGGTCACAGATCTCCTCAAGGGGAGCGAAATAGCCGTCCATCGAGAACACGCCGTCGGTGATGATGAGGATCCGCCGCGAACCTTGAGCGGCAGCGAGACACTCCTCCAGCCCGGCCATGTCCCTATTCTCGTACCGGAACCTCTTCGCCTTCGACAGTCGAACCCCGTCGATGATCGAGGCGTGGTTGAGAGAGTCAGAGATCACGGCATCCTCCGCCGTCAGCAAGACCTCGAAGAGCGCGCCATTCGCATCGAAACAGGACGGGAACAGGATCGCGTCCTCCGTGCCGAGATATGCGGCGATCTCTTTCTCCAGCTCGCGATGTGCCTCGTGGGTGCCGCAGATGAAACGGACGGAGGCCGTGCCGAAGCCCATCGTGTCGAGACCCTCGTGGGCTGCCGCAACGACCTCGGGATGATTCGCCAGACCTAGATAGTTGTTGGCGCAGAAGTTGAGGGCGGGCCCGTTCGCCGTGGTGATGTGGGGGCCCTGAGGAGACGTCAGGAGCCGTTCCCGCTTCGTCAGGCCACCAGCCTCAATCGCGTCGAGCTCGTCCCTCAACTGGTCGCGGAATGTCATCATGAGTTACTCCAATCGATAAGAACCTTGCCGGCGGCGCCGGACGCCGCAGCGTCGAAGGCATCCCGCCAGTTCTCGGCAGGAAATCTGTGGGTGATAAGAGTCCGCAGGGCCTCTCGCAGCGGCTCCGAGGACAGCAGGATCGTTGTTGCCGTGTACCACGTATCGAACATCTCCCGGCCGTAGACGCCCTTGATGGTGAACATGCGGGTGATGACCCGGTTCCAATCGATCTCGTAGGTCCTCGCCGGCAGGCCCAGCATGGCGATCTTTCCGCCGTGCGTCAGGTTGTTGATGATCGAATCCATCGCAACCGGGCTGCCCGACATTTCGAACGCCACATCGAAGCCCTCTCTCATCCGCAGGCGCCGCTGAACGGCCTCGAGAGTATCGCGAGTCGTATTGACCAGTTCCACAGCCCCGAAACCGGCGAAGGCCGTCCGTGCGAGAGCGAGACGATCATCGGAGATATCGGTGAGGACAACGTGGCGTGCACCAGCATGACGGGCGATGAGTGCCGACATGATGCCGATCGGGCCCGCACCCGTGATGAGGACGTCCTCCCCGGTCAGCGGATATTGGAAAGCCGTGTGGACGGCGTTGCCGAACGGGTCGAAGATGGCACCGAGTTCGGGATCGATCTCGGCTGGCTGAACCCACACGTTGTGGGCCGGAACAGTCACGTAGGTCGCGAACGCTCCATCCCGATCGACACCGATCGAGGAGGTCCGTATACACATGTGGTGGCGCCCGCCCCGGCAGTTCCGACATCGCCCGCAGACGACGTGGCCTTCGACAGACACGTGGTCGCCCACCCGGAGCACATCAGCCCGATCATCCTGTTCTACGCCCTCGCCGAGCTCGACAATGGTTCCGAAGAACTCGTGCCCGATCACCTGGCCGGGAGAGACATGTTCGGCCGCGAAATCATCCCACGACAGGATGTGGAGGTCCGTCCCGCACAATCCCGCATACAGAACCTTGATCTTCACCTCGCCCACCCCGGGCGCCGGTTCTGGAACCTCTGTCAATGCCAAACCGGGGCCTCGATCCGGTTTGATGAGAGCCTGCATACCATCCTCCTCGTCACGTGTAGAACAACCCTAGCCCGAGATATCGGTGTGCGGGACGAACCGGCTGCGCCGCGAATCCAAGGGCCGACGTCTACCGCACTCCCACGGAAACCCGTCGCCCCCAGCATCAACGGTGCACTCCGTGCGCGCACGGGTGTACTCGGGCGGAAAGATAGGGGAAACTGAAGTCATGCCAGAAACCCTGATCTTTATATTTGCCTTCGTCATCGTCCTCGTTACCGGGGTGGCCCTGTATGCGGGGGCGAGGAGGAAGAAGTCGGACACGTTCCGGCTCGACGAGTCCATGACGCCCGTCCTCACCGAGGACGAAGCACAGGCGCTCGAGGATGCGGAAGAGGAAGTCGCCCACGATCATGAATCGGGCGATCCGGAGCTCGTCGCGCCCGCCGCGACGCTGGAGAGGCCCGAGTCCGTCCAATCGCGCATGGAGCGCCTACGGGCCCGTCTCGCACGCTCGGGCACGATGGGGAAGGCACTCCTGTCGATCCTCTCGCGCGGCGATCTGACAGAAGATGACTGGGACGAGATCGAAGAGACGCTCCTCGGGGCAGACGTCGGCCTCGAAGCCTCGGACGAGCTCATGGAGAAGCTCCGCACGGAGACCAAGGTTCGGGGGACAACAGACCCAGGCGTGGTCCGCGAGATCCTCCGCGAGCAGCTGCTCGCCCTCATCGACCCCACGCTCGACCGCTCGCTCGATACCGTCCCCGGCATCGGTGAAGACGGCAACCATCATCCCGCGACCGTCCTCGTCGTCGGCGTCAACGGCACGGGCAAGACCACGACAATCGGCAAGCTCGGGCGCGTTCTCGTGGCCCAGGAGCGCAGTGTCGTGCTCGGTGCGGCTGACACATTCAGGGCCGCCGCCGCAGACCAGCTCCAGACCTGGGGTGAACGAGTAGGCGTCGATGTGGTGCGTTCCGACATCGAGGGCGCAGATCCTGCCTCCGTCGCATTCGAAGCCGTCGCCGAGGGGCGCCGCCGGGAGGCGGATGTCGTTCTCGTCGACACGGCGGGACGACTGCAGAACAAGGCTGGACTCATGGACGAGCTGGGCAAGATCAAGCGCGTCATGGAGAAGCAGGCACCGGTGCGGGAAGTCCTCCTCGTCATCGATGCCACAACCGGCCAGAACGCCATGTCCCAAGCCAAAGTCTTCTCCGAGGTCGTCGGCATCACCGGCATCGTCCTCACGAAGCTCGATGGCACCGCCAAGGGCGGGATCGTCATCAACGTCCAGCGCACCCTCGGTGTGCCGGTCAAGTTCGTCGGGCTCGGGGAGGGTGCCGACGATCTGGCACCCTTCGACCCCGAGGGGTTCGTCGACGCTCTCCTCTCCTGAGGGACGTCTGGCGGGCGGGGGAAGCCTCCCGCCCGCCACTCTCAATCGAGAGAATCAGACACATCGGGACAGCGCTGTCCCAGGAAGGAACACTGTGGATATCGCAGTCGTCGGATCAAACAACGTTGATCTCATCACCTACATCGATCGCATGCCCAAGCTCGGGGAAACGCTCGAGGCACCCGACTTCGAGATGGGATGCGGGGGCAAGGGCGCCAACCAGGCGATCGCGGCCTCGCGTCTCGGCGCGCAGGTGCGCATGGTCACCCGCGTCGGCACCGACATCTTCGCGGCCAACACTGTCAAGAACTTCGCCGACAACGGCATCGACACGGAATGGGTCCTCGAAACGGAAGGGCCCTCCGGAGTCGCCCCCATCTTCGTCGACAAGGATTCGAACAACTCGATCGTCATCGTCAAAGGCGCCAACGGTCTGCTCACGCCGGAGGATGTCGCCGCTGCTGGGGATGCGATCGCCGAATGCCAGCTCCTCGTCCTCCAACTCGAGATCCCCCTCGAGACCGTCTACGCCGCAATCGACCTTGCTGTGGAGCGAGGCGTTCCCGTTCTCCTCAACCCGGCCCCCGCAGACCCTGCTCTCGACATGGCATACGTCGGCAAATGCACATACTTCGTTCCCAACGAGACAGAACTCTCCCTCCTCGTCGGCCGCGACGCGGAGAGCCTTGACGAGATCCGTGACGCAGGGGCAGAGATCCTTGCCAGATCAGAGCTCGAGAACCTCATCGTCACACTCGGCTCCCGCGGCAGCCTGTGGCTGACGCGCGATGACGAGGTGCTCGTGCCCGCCCACGCGGTCGATGCGGTGGACTCCACGGGCGCGGGCGATGCCTTCATCGGCTGCTTCTCGACACAGATCACGCGGGGCCTAAGCGTGCCAGAGGCGCTCGAGCAGGCCTCCCTCTATGCGGCGAACTCCGTCACCAAACGCGGCACGCAATACTCGTATGCGACGGCGGACGAGTTCGAGGAGTGGAAGAACGCCTGACGGTTGGGCGATGGGCGGGGGCGGACTCAGCCGCCCCACCGCGGCACGGTAGACTCATGTGCGGGCGGAGGTCGCATCGGGTAGTCGAGCGGCGTCAGAAACGACTACTCTGAACGAAGTCAAAGGATAGGAAGACTGTGTTTGCATCACTCTCTGATCGGATAACCGGCTCTTTTAAGCAGCTGCGCGGCAAGGGCCGCCTGTCCGAGGCGGACGTCGACGGTACGATCCGGGAGATTCGCCGCGCCCTCCTCGAGGCAGACGTGGCACTGCCCGTCGTTCGACAGTTCACGTCCGCAGTGCGGGAGAAGGCCATCACGGCCCTCCAGTCGCAGGCCCTCAACCCCGCCCAGCAGGTCATCAAGATCGTCAACGACGAACTCATCGAAATCCTCGGCGGTGACACGAGGGAACTGAATTTCGCTTCACATCCGCCCACCGTCATCATGCTCGCCGGCCTCCAGGGCGCGGGCAAGACCACTCTCGCGGGCAAGCTCGGCAAATGGTTGAAGGAACGCGACAACAAGGTCCTTCTCATCGCCTCCGACCTGCAACGCCCCAACGCCGTCAACCAGCTTCAGATCGTCGGCGGCCAGGCCGGCGTCGACGTGTGGGCCCCCGAGCCCGGCAACGGAATCGGCGATCCGGTCAGAGTCGCACGCGAAGGCGTCGACCACGCGCGAGCCAACCACTACAACATCGTCATCGTCGATACGGCCGGCCGTCTCGGCATCGATGAGGAGATGATGGCGCAGGCGCGGGACATCCGCGACGCGGTGAGGCCGAACGAAACACTGTTCGTCCTCGATGCGATGATCGGCCAGGATGCCGTCCAAACCTCGATCGCGTTCCGTGACGGCGTCGGTTTCACTGGCGTCGTCCTCTCCAAGCTCGACGGCGATGCTCGCGGCGGCGCGGCCCTGTCCGTGCGGGGCGTGACCGGTGTACCGGTCCTCTTCGCCTCCACCGGCGAGAAGCTTGACGACTTCGAGCGCTTCCACGCGGACCGCATGGCCTCCCGCATCCTCGACATGGGAGACATCCTCACCCTCATCGAGCAGGCACAGAAGGCCTACGACGAGAAGGAAGCCGAAGACCTTGCCGAGAAGATGGCAGGGGGCACGTTCACGCTCAACGACTTCCTGTCCCAGCTTCAGCAGATCAAGAAGATGGGATCGATGAAGAAGATGCTCGGCATGATGCCGGGCATGGGACAGTTCCGCAACGAGCTCGAGAACTTCGACGAGAGGGAGATCGACCGCGTCGAAGCGATCATCAGGTCGATGACGCCACGTGAGCGCACTGACCCGAAGATCCTCAACGGATCCCGGCGCCTGCGGATCGCCAACGGCTCGGGCACCACCGTCCAAGAGGTGAATGCCCTCATGGACAGGTTCGAGAAGGCCAAGACTCTCATGCAGCACATGTCTCGGGGCGGGGGAGCCCCCGGCATGGGGTCCCTCCCTGGCATGGGGAAGCGTGCGAAGGCCCGCCAGCCAGCAGCATCGAAGAAGGCCAAGTCCTCGAACAAGAAGGGCCGTTCCGGCAATCCGGCGAAGAGGGCGCAGCAGGAGCGCGAGGCCGCGAAGAAAGCCGCCAACGCACCCCAGGGTTCAGCCTTCGGCGTTGCCAAGGGTTCAGATGATGCACCAGACCTGAACGAGCTGGCAAAGTTCCTCCGATGATCCACCTTTCCGGCACCATCCTCCCCGGAGAAGCATCCGAGGCATGGATCGTCGACGGCGTCATCACCTACACGAAGCCAGCCGGTGCATCGGCCGCGACGACGATCGCGGGTGTCGCGATGCCGGGGCTGGTCGACGTGCACTGCCACATCGGGCTCGGGGCTGATCTCGTCGTCTCTCGCGAGGACGCTCTCGGGCAGGCGCGCGATGTTCTCGCAACGGGGGTGACGCTTGTCCGGGACCTCGGCGTGCCGGCAGACATGCGGTGGATCGACGGTGAGCCTGCCACGCCGACGATCATCCACTGCGGCACCCACATCGCTCGCCCCAAGCGTTACCTGCGGGGAGTCTCCCGCGACATCGAACCGGCAGAGCTGCCCTCTGTCATCGTCGAGGAGGCACAGCGCGGCGATGGGTGGGTCAAGCTCGTCGGTGACTGGATCGACCGCTCCCGCGGAGCGGACTCTGACCTTGAGCCGCTATGGCCGCGCGACGTTCTCGTCGATGCGATCCAGGCCGCACACGAGGCCGGCGCCCGTGTTGCTGTCCACACGTTCGGAACGGACACGATCGACGATCTGCTCGAGGCCGGTGTCGATGACATCGAGCACGGCACGGGAATGACACGGGATCAGATGTCCGAGGTGGCCGCGCGCGGCATCCTCGTCACGCCCACCGCGAACCAGGTGTCCACCTTCGCCGATATCGCCCGCCAGGCGGGCCAGAAGTACCCGGTCTATGCCGAGCGGATGATGAGAATGTTCGAGAACCGCTACGAGCATATGGCGGCCATGGCGGATGCTGGGATCGCGCTGCTCATGGGCTCCGATTCGGGGAGCACGCTCGCCTACGGCACGCTGCCGAGCGAGCTTCAGGCCTGCGTGTCCGTCGGCATACCGGCCCCCACGGTCCTTGCTGCCGCCTCGTGGGAGGGCAGGAGCCGCCTCGGCTACAGCAGTCTCGAGGAGGGCACTGTCGCGGACGTCGTGATCTACGAATCGGACCCGAGAACCGACATGTCCGTGCTCGATCGACCGGTCGCCGTTATCCGGGCCGGCACACTCGTGAGTGAGGCCACCCCCGAGGTGTGATGTTGCACTTGGGTTGAGCGGCGTTCTCTGGCAGAATTGGTCGCTGTACCCGGCGTGTTTTCAGGACCCTCTCGCCTACTCATGCCGTGTCCCGGAGAACGGTCATCTTGGCCCCACCAAGAAGACCCGATTCCATAACTCAGAACCAGGAGTGACCACACAAGTGGCAGTTAAGATTCGTTTGAAGCGCATGGGCAAGATCCATGCGCCGGTTTACCGTGTTGTCGTCGTCGATTCGCGCAAGAAGCGCGATGGTCGCGTCATCGAGGAGATCGGCAAGTACAACCCGCTCATGGAGCCCTCGTTGATCGAGATCAACTCCGAGCGCGCACAGTACTGGCTCTCCGTCGGCGCACAGCCGTCCGATGCCGTCCGTCGTCAGCTCCACATCACCGGCGACTGGGCCAAGTTCCGCGGCAAGGGCAACACCGAAGGCATGCTTGCCGTCAAGGAAATCTCGGAAGACGAGAAGACCAAGGCACGTGACGAGGCCATTGCCAAGATCCAGGATGAGGCAGAGAAGCAGCGCGCCAAGAAGGCCGAAGCTAATCTCGCCGCTCGGGCCGAAGCTGAGGCTGAAGCGTCCGCCGAGGCAGAAGCTCCGGCTGAGGACGCCTAATGCTGGCGGATGTTCTCGAGCACCTCGTGCGTGGAATCGTCGATAATCCCGACGATGTTCGTGTCGACTCGAAGCGCGGTCGGCGCGGCGAGACCCTCGAGGTACGAGTCCACCCCGACGATCTCGGTCGCGTGATCGGACGGTCCGGACGGACCGCTCGAGCTCTGCGCTCCGTCATGTCCGCGCTCGTTGCGCGCGGCTCGATCAGGGTCGACGTCGTCGAGACTGACCAGGCATAACAGCAAGTCGTGGGGCCGGTGCGATTCTTATCGCACCGGCCCCGTCTTGTACCCTGAGAACGTGCAATTACGGGTAGCTATCATCGGTCAGCCTCATGGTCTCAAGGGCGAAGTGCGCCTCGACGTTCGAACGGACTCCCCCGAGCAACGTCTCGGCGTGGGGGCTGTTTTGGAGACGGAGCCGCCCGAGGCGGGCCCGTTGACGATCAAGAAATCCAGAGTCTACAAAGATTCGCTCTTTGTCGCCTTCGAGGAGGTCAACGATCGCACGGGCGCGGAGGGGCTCCGCGGGGTCGCGCTCGTCATCGAGACGGATGAGGAGGAGGAGCGGGACGACGAGGGCTGGTATCGGCACGAGCTGGTCGGTCTCGAAGCTCTCGATCCGGACGGCTACACCCTCGGAACCGTGACGGACTTGGAGACGATGCCGGCTCAGGATCTGCTCGTCGTCGAGGAACCGGATGGGAAGATCACGCGCGTCCCGTTCGTGCAGGACATCGTGACCGAGGTCGATCTCGAGGACGGGTGTGTCGTCATCGATGCTCCCCCCGGACTGTTCTCGGACGAGGACATCATCATTGCTGACGGAGAAGACTGAATGCGCTTCGATATCTTCTCCGTCTTCCCCTCCTACCTCAACTCGCTCCAACTCTCTCTCGTTGGGAAGGCGAACGAGGGCGGGGCGATCGATGTCCGCGTCCACGACCTTCGCGACTGGACCGAGGATCGGCATCGGACCGTCGATGACACTCCCGTCGGAGGCGGGGCCGGGATGGTGATGAGAGCCGATATCTGGGGCAAGGCCCTCGATACGGCATTCGATGCCGATCTCGGAATAGCCCATCCCCGCCGCATTCTCGCGATACCGACACCGGCGGGATATCCGCTCAGCCAAGAGATCTGCAACGATCTTGCCACCGGCTCGGACCAGATCGTCATCGCCTGCGGCAGGTATGAGGGTATTGACGGCCGCGTCGCGGACCACTATGCGAATCGTGACGACGTCGAGGTCTTCGAGTTCAGCCTCGGAGACTACGTTCTCAACGGCGGTGAAGTCGCGGCGCTCGCACTCGTCGAGGCCGTCGCGCGGCTCGTCCCCGGTGTGATCGGCAATCCCCAATCCCTCGTCGAGGAATCGCATGGCACAGCCGGTCTTCTCGAGTATCCGAACTATACGAGACCGCTCGACTGGCGCGGCCTATCAGTGCCGGCCATCCTCACCTCCGGCGACCACGGGCGAGTCGCCCGTTGGCGACGCGATGAAGCGCTGCGGAAGACTGCACTCCGCAGGCCCGACATGATCGCCGGCCTCGACGCCGCGTCGCTCGACAGGCGCGACCGGGCGACTCTCGGACAACACGGGTGGTATTGGCCGAAGAATCCAGCCGTCGGTGCTCATCCGATCAGGCCGACCGCTGAGATTGCGCGGAACAGGCACGCGGCGGCGGAGTACGCGGCCCTGGCACGCTCCACGTTCCCGGATGCATGCCCTCCGACCATGAGCCCGGCCGATATCGAAGCCTTCCTCGAGACCAACCTGTCTGAAGAGTTCTTCGCGGCCGCGATCCAGTCAGACGATACGAGGGTTGTGGGTGTGCGGGACACGCACGGCAATCTCCTCGCCTACTCCCTGTCGATCATCCCCGACGGTGACGGCGTGGCGGGTGCGGATGAGGGCGCCCCGGTTGATGCCGTCCTCTCTGTCGGAGACCGGATCGGCCCGCTTATCGAACTCTCGAAGTTCTACCTTCATCGCGACTGGCGCGGATCCGGCCTCGGCGGGCTCCTTATGACCGCAACGCTCGAGGAGCTGTTGTCCGCAACCCGCGCGTGGGAGCGCCCCTACGTGTGGCTGGGAACGAACGCGCGGAACAGGCGCGCCCAGGGCCTGTACGCGAAGCTCGGTTTCGAGGTGGTGGGCAGGCGGACGTTCATGGTGGGTGAGCAGAGTAACGACGATGTTGTTATGGCGAGAACTCTCGATGTGACATACTAGAACGCGCTGATCACTCGCTGACACAGTGCGCATATCCTGCCGCAGGGGGACGCGCATCGGCGAGATCCTCCGTATCTTCGGCAGCCTGCCTGCCCCGATAATCGCTTGTGACCTGCGTGCATGAGCGGGAATAGAAGAAAAGTATGCATACTCTCGATATTGTCGACGCCAAGTCGCTCAAGTCCGACCTTCCCGACTTCCGCGCCGGTGACACCGTCCGCGTGAACGTCAACATCGTCGAAGGCAACCGTTCCCGCGTCCAGGCCTTCCAGGGTGTTGTCCTGGCTCGCCGCGGCGATGGTCTGCGCGAGACCTTCATGGTCCGCAAGGTCTCGTTCGGTGTCGGCGTGGAGCGTACCTTCCCGCTGCACTCGCCCTCGATCGAGTCGATCGAGGTCATCTCCCGCGGCCGCGTGCGCCGTGCGAAGCTGTACTACCTGCGCGATCGTCACGGCAAGGCCGCGAAGATCCGCGAAAAGCGCACCGACAAGTAGTGATGATGCGGCCCGCTGGAATTATCCGGCGGGTCGCATTTTTTCGCCGCGCATGGTTGCTAGAGTTATCGAGGTCAGGAGGATGAATGGCTGAGGACAGTATTCCCGAGGGTGAGATGCCGCCCAGCTATGCTCCCGAACCCTCGAAGGATCACGGTGCGGCCCCCGGGAAGACGAGCGTCAAGGCCTATGTCCTCGAACTCGTCACCGTCATCGCCTTCGCACTCGTGGTCTCCGTCCTCATCAAGACGTTCCTGTTCCAAGCGTTCTATATTCCGTCCTCCTCGATGACGAACACGCTCGAGATCGGCGACCGGATCATCGTCAACAAGCTTGCCGATTCCGTCGATGACATCAACCGGGGCGACATCGTCGTCTTCGTCGATCCGGGCGGGTGGCTGGATGATCAGCCAGATCCTGATCGATCTGCTCTTGTCGACGGTCTCTACACGATCGGTGAGACGATCGGGCTCCTGCCGCGCGATTCCGGCCAGCATCTTGTCAAGCGGGTCATCGGCGTCGGCGGGGACGAGGTGGAGTGCTGCAGCGAGGGCGGAGAGATCCTGGTCAATGGTGTCCCCATCGACGAACCCTACATCCGCGAGGGCACCATCCCGTCGGGGATGGACTTCCATGTCATCGTGCCGAGCGGACACCTGTGGGTCATGGGCGATAATCGTTCCAATTCGGAGGATTCACGCGCCCACATGGGAGCCCCCGGGGGCGGCTTCGTGCCGGTCGACAATGTCGAGGGGCGCGTCTCCCTCATCATGTATCCGCTGTCGCGCTTCGGCGGACTCGGCGACTTCTCCGCAGTCTTCGAGGATGTTCCCTCGCCGTGACACGGTTCGCCACGCGAGAGCTCGAGCAGCGGCTGCTCGCCGAGCTCGCCGAGTCCCTTGGGCGCCCGGCCTGCCTGGTGGGCATGGACGAGGTCGGTCGAGGATCGCTTGCGGGCCCGGTCGCGGTCGGAGCCGTCCTCATCGCCTCTGACAGCCCGCCCCCGCCCACGGGGCTGGCCGATTCGAAGGTCCTCTCGGTCAAGAGTCGAGACGAGCTCGTCCACCCGATCAGAGAGTGGGCTCCCGGAGCCGTCGGCTACGGCTCGGTCGAGACGATCAACACCCGCGGCATCGTGCCAGCCCTGCGGGAGGCTGGGATGAATGCACTTGCCGAGTTGCCCCGGCAGCCGGACCTTGTTCTTCTTGACGGCGTCCACGATTGGCTGACGGATGCAGACCTCTTCTCATCCGCGGCAACACCGCCGGTGCGGACGGTCGTGAAGGGCGACCTGACATGCACTGTCATTGCCGCCGCATCGATCCTTGCCAAGGTTGCCAGAGACTCTCTCATGTCTCGATTGGATGGGGGAGAGGGCTATAGTTGGAGTTCGAACAAAGGCTATGCGTCGCCGTCCCACATTGAGGCGCTGACATTGCTCGGGCCGCATCATCATCACCGAACCGCGTGGAAACTTCCAGGAGTAGCACATGAGTGAATTGGAAAACTTCGAGGGGGACATGGAGCTCGCGCTATACCGCGAGTACCGCGACGTTCTCAACCTCTTCCGTTTCGTTGTCGAAACCGAGCGCAGGTTCTATCTCGCGAACGACGTCGATGTGAAGATCCGCTCGTCGGGCAACGGCGAAGTCTTCTTTGATGTGTCTCTCACGGATGCCTGGGTGTGGGACATCTACCGTTCCACACGCTTCGTGAAATCCGTTCGCATCGTCACGTTCAAGGATGTCAATGTCGAAGAGCTCAACAAGTCGGACCTGATGAAAGATCTCGGTCTCGACAAGTAGGCACCACCCGTGCTCGGCCCGTCCACAGAGGACGGGCCGTCTGCTTTCTCCGAAGACGAACCGTCTGCGTGACCGGGCGAACCGCAGGAGGCTGATCATGGTCGAGGAAAGGCGGCGCCATGACATCACTCACCGGCGAGCACCGAGCTCGCGCGATCTGGTCACATCTGTGCGAACCGGGAGATCCTGCACGGAGTCTCGTGGACAGCGGGGCAGAGGACGCTCTCACAGCACTCAAATCGGGCGATTTATCGGGCTATGCGCCGTATGCAGACAGGTGGCGGACACGTCTCGAGGGACTGCCGCCAGACGTCGAAGACGGCATACAGCCCGGCACCTTCCTCATTCCGACCGATCCGGGGTGGCCCCGACGCCTGGACGACCTGGGCGACATGACGCCGATCGTCCTGTGGGTCGATGGTGACTCGAGTGTGCTGAACCGCCCAGCCGTGTCCATTGTCGGTTCACGGGAGGCCACGCACTATGGGACGGCGGTCGCGACAGAGTTCGCGACCGCTTTGAGCTCCTCCCACGTCCTCGTGTCTGGCGGCGCCTACGGCATTGATGCCGCCGTTCATCGGGCCGCTCTTGCCGCGCGGGGCCGGACCGTGGTCGTGGCCGCCGGCGGAATCGACAGGATCTATCCCGCGGCACATCGCGCGCTCGTCGAGACGATCGTTGTGGCGGGCGGTGCCATCGTCTCCGAACAGCCTCCCGGAGCGGCGCCGGCACGGCATCGCTTTCTGTCTCGCAACCGCCTTATCGCAGCACTCGGGCAGGCAACGGTCGTCGTCGAGGCGGCCCGCCGTTCGGGCGCGCTCTCCACCGCGAGGTGGGCCGGTGAGCTGGGCCGAGAAGTCTGTGCGGTGCCGGGCCCGATCACCTCCCACGCAAGTTCTGGAACGAACCAGCTGCTGCGGGATTTCGGTACCTGCGTGACATCGCCCGGGGACCTGCTCGAACTGTTGGGAACGATCGGACCGGACCCGATCCTGCCCGAGCATGCCACGTCCTATGATCGCTTGCACGAGCGTGACAAGAAGGTGTGGAACGCTCTGGAGACGAGCCGAATACGGTCGCTTCCAGCCCTCGCGCGGGAGGCTGGCCTGAGCGTCTCCGAAACTGTCAGTTCTCTCGAGCTTCTTCGGTCGATCGGCATGGCCAGATCGATCGCCGGCCGGTGGATTAGGGTGATCGTATGAGTTCTCTTGCTGTGTCATCCCTGCTCGATGCCTATCGGCGCGAACTCTCAGTGCGCAGAGGACTGTCGGAGCACACCGTCGCCGCCTATGTTGCCGATGCTCGGAGCCTGATCAACTATCTGGCGTCCCTCGTCGGACTCGACCCCGTCGACGTCACGGTCGCCGATCTTGATCTCAGCCATCTCGAGCTTGCAGACTTGAGGTCTTGGCTGGGCGCCCAGCAGCGGGCAGGATCCTCGCGATCATCGCTTGCTCGACGTGCCGCCGCGATCAAGTCGTTCACGGCCTGGCTGGCGGACAGAGACGTGACCGAACGAGACGCGGGGGAGCGACTCGTCAGCCCACGGGCAGACTCGCGCCTGCCCAACGTGCTGTCGGAGGACGATGCTCGGCGGCTGCTCGACTATGCGCGAGACGTTGCCGCGAGCGGACATCGGTCGAAGATCCGGAACTGGGCCGCATGCGAAATGCTCTACTCGTCGGCTCTGAGGATCAGCGAACTCACCGGGCTCAACACGACGGACGTGTCGGACGATGCGGTGAGAGTCTTCGGCAAGGGCGGGGTGGAACGGATCGTTCCTCTCGGCGTCCCCGCCCGCGAGGCCATCGACGCGTACCTGGCCGTGCGCCATACCTTTATCGTCACTCCGACGGATGCACTCTTCCTCGGAGACCGCGGGGGCCGGCTCGATCCGCGGACCCTGCGCGGCATCCTCCATCGTCTCTCCGGCGCGGCCGGCGTCTCCGACACCGCGCCCCACGATCTCAGGCATTCCGCCGCGACACACATGCTGGAGGGCGGGTCGGATCTGAGGACGGTCCAGGAGTTCCTCGGCCACGCCTCGCTCGGCACCACCCAGCGGTACACCCACGTGTCACCGGATCGGCTCCGTGCCGCGTTCGGCCAGGCACATCCGCGCGCCTAGCCGCGCAATGATCGGACGGCCTCGCGCCGCGTCGTCACGCCGAGCTTGCGATAGATGGAGCGCTGGTGAGTGCGGACCGTCGCGGGAGACAGGTGAAGCTCCTCCGCGATTTCGGCTGCCGTCATCGTCGTCTCCAGATACGTGAGGATCTCCCGTTCTCGGGTGGTCAGCGAGGAGGGAACGCGGGACGGGCCGAGGAGGAGAGCGTCGGCCGCGAGCCTGGCTGCGATAAAGGGTTCGTGGGCGGTACCCCACGCGGCATGGGCCGTGGCAAGCTCGCGCGCGTGGTCGTCCATCCTCACGAACGGCTGCGCAATCGATTCGGGAGCGATGACGTCGAGGCACTGTTCGAGGAGTTCGTGAGCACGCTCGCTGTGCCCCCGCTCCCAGGCGATCGCGGCGTGGGTGAAGAGGACCGAACCTGTCGTGAAACTCGGCATGAATCCCTCGTCGAGGCTGCCCAGCAGACGAAGCGCCTGGTCGGGATGACCGAGCCTGCGCCATAGATCCGCCGCCATCACCAGCGTCGTGGTGATCCCGCTCGTCTCGTCGAGCTCACCGAGTGTGTTGATCGCGGCACTCTGGTTGCCAGATGCCCAATGCAGGCCTGCAGCCGCGACGCACTTGTAGGAGGGCCACGGCAGGCCATGGATCACGTCGTCGGCGACCTTGCGGAGCATGATCGCGGCTTCGTCAAGATGGGTTCCGAGAAGGGCTGCCGCGTAGGCGAAGTAGACACGTCCCATGCCGGCGTTGGAGGAGACAGGGCCACCCGTCTTGTCGAGAAGCCTGGCCTCGTCCAAGACTGTCGTCAGATCGCCCTGCCAGAAGGCGATGAAGATCGCGGACCACGAGTTGAGACTCCCATCGAACGGATCCCAACCCATGGTCCGATCCTGGGATCGCAGCGTGCCCAGAGACTTCTGGGCAAGGGTGAGGCGTCCGGCAAAGGCGAGAGCGAGAGCGCTGGTGGCGGATGCTCGGCGGGCAAAAGAATGATTGCCCGAGCGCTCGGCGCTGAGCGCCGCGCCGTGGAGGAGGTCGATGGCGCGGCGGGGGTTCGACCGCAGGCGCAGCCGCGTCCATGCCGCGAGGAAGCTGCCGTGCGTGTACTGGCCTCTGCTGAGCGGGCGGCTCGAGAGGATGTTCTCCGCCGCTGTCAGTGCCTCAGCGATGTCCTCATAGTCGGACAACAGCAGGAGGTCAGCGAAACGGCGGACATCGTTGACGCGGAGCACCTCCTCCTCGGACAGTCCGTCCGCCGCACGGTCCGCCCTGGCCCGCAGGAGAGCGGAGCCGGTTGAGTCTCCCGCCATGTCCCTGCAGCAGGCCCTCATGTAGAGCAGGCCCGGGCTCTCTGAGTCGAGGTCGAGGCAGTGTCTCTCGAGGACGGCGGCCTTTCCGTCGGTGATGAGCTGCAGCCAACTGGCTTCGATGGTCCTCTCGACGAAGGTTCGATCCCCCGTCGTCACCGCATGGCGAATGGCTGCCGAGGGGTCACGGTCCACATGCCATTCGGCGGCGCGACGATGGACGAACGCATGCCGTTCTGGATCTGTGCGTTTGAGGATGTCTCGGCAGCTCTGCGCAAACGTCGTGTGCCAGCGAAAGTGGCCGTTCCCATCGGCGCGGCGGAACGAATCGAGGAACAGTCCCCGCCGCTGGCACTCCGCGAGGAGGGCCGCGCCGTTCTGGTTGCCGGATATGCTGACGGCTTGCGCCGTGTCGAATCGGTCGCAGGTCGTTGCATCGAGAACGAACCGCCGGAGCCCGGGTTCGAGATTCCCGAGAATGTCATGTTCGATGTAGTCGGTCAGTACGGTCGGGGTTCCATGGTCGGAGAAGTCGACACCGACCGGTGCTCCGTGGCCGCTGCGCAGGAGAAGCTGAACAGCGACCGGCCAACCTCCCGTCTCCTCCCACAGTCGGCGTCCCGTCGCCCGGGCGTGCCCCCGCGGCACATCCGAGGACACCAGGCTGACAACCTCCGCTGGCGAGAAGAGAAGCGATTCCGAGGGGAACTGCCGAGCCGTGCCGTTGGCGAGCTGCTTGGCCAACCACGTGCTCATGTCCCGTGTGGCCGCGACGACGAAGCGGAGCCTGCCGCGGCTGTATCGCACGAGGGGATCGATGACGGCGACGAGAGCCTCCTTCGTCGTTTCGTGTGCGTCATCGAGAATGACTGTCGTCGTCTCCGACGCCGGCAAAGCGGCCATGAGGGAATCGAGCAGCACGTGAAGGGGCTCGTCTCCCTCCTGCATGCGCACGATCTGCTCCTCAAGGATCGAATTGTGTGGGTAGATCTCCAAGAGGGAAGCGACGACGGACGATAGGAGCTCCCGTGGCGTCGTGTGGTCGCGGACCACGGTCACCCACGCGGTCGGTGCCGTCCTGTCCCTCGCCCACATGGCGAGCCCAGTCGTCTTCCCGAAGCCCGAAGGAGCATCGACGACGGTGATGGTGAAGCTGCGGGCGCACGATTCGAGAAGATTGACCACGTTGGGGCGTGGAAGAGCGTCCGGTCGAATCTCCGGTGCCGATATGAGAAACCAGGGGGTCGGCGACAACCGGTGGAGAGACTCGCTTGACATGGTGCCATCGTAGCAATCTGCGGCTTTGAGGGCATGTCAAGTCACCGTGGGGACTATTGCCCATATGGTGCAATTATGTACTTTTTGGAGCGTTTTCGCGTCTCGGAAGCGCCTTTCGCTCTCCTGGCCGAATCTCTGTGTCGCGGCTCACGTCCGCGCTGAGCCTGTCGGTATGCTTCGGACGTCCCACCCTCAAAGTCATCAATTGTTGATGATATTTCGAGGCTTAGGCACACCTCAGCTAGCCGTTCTTTCCCAGAATTCGCATGATAAAGGGCGCCGGGTCGAGCCCGGCCCAGTCAACGAAGGCGACGCGGGGAGTTCTGTCCTGTCGTCGCGCGAGAGAGATGGTGGTGTCGGGAACCAATGAGGCCCCACAGTCGCCACACCCACATGCGTGATCACGGAGACAGCGCCGAGAGACACAGATCCTCGCCCCACCCTCGGGGGAGAGCTGCGTCAGACGTCGTGGTCACGGACAGGAGTAGCTGCAGTCAATGATTATGCAAAGAGAAGAGAGAGGGGAGACCATGCGTAGAGCCGTGCCGAGCAGAAGCGGGCGACGAGTTCTTGCTGTCTTCACCACGTTGATGATCGCGGCGATGAGCGTGATCGGAATGCCGATAGCTGCCACCGCGGCACCGAACGATGCCATCGTCGTCGACCATGTCGTCATCGGAGAGGGATCGGGCCCGGACGGGCAGCTCATCCTCGGTGACGTCGTGACGGTGACAGGCGACTGGGATGCGTCCGAGGCGGACCCCCAAGCGGGAGATTCTTTCGTCATCGGTCTTCCCCCGGAGCTGAACTTCGAGGCCAGCCTTCCCATCAACCTGACAGGAGTCAATCCTGCCGGTGAGCTCGTCACCTGGGCCGCCTGCATCTCAGACCCCGACACCGGCGAGCTCCTGTGCGTCCTGACCGACCAGGTCACGGACTACCCGGAAGAGGTGCGCGGAACCTTCGAGTTCGAGGTGGCCGTCGAACTGACGACAGTCGAAGTCGAGCTCATCTTCAACCTCAACGGCATCGAGACGCCTGTCGTGATCCCGCCCGGCGGTATCGGCGATGGTGTCGAGCTGCCAGTCGAGTGGACGAAGTCCGGGTGGATGAACTCGAACAACTGGTCGATGACCTGGCAGATCGATCTGCCAGGTGCCCGCATGACAGAGGACTCTCTGACCATCGTCGACACACTCGGCGAAGGCCACGTGCTGTGCGAGCCCTCCGGGCTGACTGTTCAGACGGTCCGGGGAGACGCTGTCGGCACCTTCACGGGCACGAAGGAGATCGTGCCCGGCGACGATGGGACGTTCAGCATCGTCCTCGGGGCGCCCGAGGGCGGTTTCGACCCGAACGTCGTCTACCGGGTCACCTACCAGACCTGCACCCCTAACAAGACGATCGATTCCTACCCGACCGAGTACACGAACGAGGCGCGAATCCCGGCCTGGAACTCAGGATCCGACGTCATCGGTGTCGGCAACAAGCCGTGGCAAGGCAGCATCACGAAGTCGGGCAGCGTTCTCGGCAGCACGTCCCGCAACGGGACGATTGCATGGACTGTGACGGTCCCGGGCGATGCTCTCGTCAACAAGAACTCCTTCACCCTCTCCGAGAAACTCGGGGAGGGCCACGAGGTTCGCGACTCGACGATCTCGGGCCTGCGGATCGTCGAGCGCTACGGTCCGTCCAATCAGCGCGACAGGGAGATCACGGATCGGCTCGACAAGACTGTCGTGTCGCAGGAGACCGACTCGTTCGAGCTGCTGTTCTCGGTTCCCGACGGCAGCGATTTCTCCTTCAAGGCCTCTGACTACCGCTACATCATCACCTACGAGACGTACGTGACCGAGACGGATCTGCCCCAGGGCGGGACCGCGTACACGAACTCCGCGACCGTCGAAGGGACAACGACAACCGGTACCGCCAAGGTCCCCGGCCGATCCCAGGGCAAGAGCGGCACCATCAACGGCTCGTTCGTCACGATCGACGGCATCGAATACGCCCCGCAGACAACCCTCGACTGGACCGTACGCATTCCAGGAGAGAAGCTCGCGGAGACGAGCGGCCCGCTCACGCTGACCGACACCCTGGAGGGCACGCACACCGTGTGTGCGCCGGGCGATCCGACGGGCGGGGAGAAGTCTCGCCTCAACCTCGCGGTGACGGCCCGGGACCAGATCATCAACGGCGGCCTGCAGACCGTCAACCTGACAGACTCCACAGAGGTGGAGTTCGCGAAGTCAGGCGACGGCAAGGAGCAGATTGTTCTCACCATCCCCGAGCCGACGTTGGCGATGCCGGGCGGGGGAGAAGCAACAGGCTTCAGCCAGGAATACCAGTACCTCGTCACGTATACGACGTGCACGACGAGCGGCGGCATGGACGCACCTGATACTCGTTACGGAAACGAAGTCGTCGGCTCCTCTGTGACCTTCTCCCAGGCTGTCGTCCAGACGAACCGCGGATCGGGCACCGGCACCGGCGTTGCCCGCGGCTCCATCACCATCAACAAGACTCTCGATGAGTCCGCGCCGGGCGCGGGCTTCGTGCCGGACGGCGCGATGTTCACCGTTCACGTGAAAGAGATCGATCCCACGGGAACCACGCAGGTCGAATACGACCTGAAGGTTCCTCTCAACGGTGATCCTGTCCGCGGCCTGAACGCTCGCGGTACGGGATGGACGGCGGAGCTGTCCGAGCCCACCTTCCCCGCGATCCCCGGCGTGCTCTTCGGGGAGCCCTCCTTCACCGTCGACGGCGAGAAGATCGGGCCCACCGCCACCGTCTCCCTCGACCCGGGAACGAACGTCGCAGTCGGACTGACCAACACGACGCGGCTCGGCGAGATCACCCTCGTCAAGGCCGTGGATGTGCGCGATGAGAGCATCATCCTGCCCGAACGCACGTACACGGTGACGGCTCACATCGACACGAGTGCGCTTGAGAACGTCCCGGCACAGGACGACCGCACGGTCCACCTGACACCGGACCAGCCCGTCACGATCGACAATCTGCCGATCGGTGCGACCGTGACATTCTCGGAGTCGGGACTTGTCGACGACAACACTCTCACGTGGGGACAACCCGTCTTCTCCCCCTCCACCGTCATCGTCGGAGACCCTGCCGCCCCGGTGACAGTCGAGGTGCTCAACAGCGTCACGCGCACGGTCGGTACGTTCTCGATCGCGAAGACCGTCACCGGTGAGCAGGCCGATAATCCTGCTGTTCCGGAGACAGTCACGATTCTCGCCTCGTGGAACGAGGAGGGAACTCCGGGGGAGACGACCCTCGAAGTTCCGACCGATGGCACCCCTGTCCCGCTCGGCGTCGATCTTCTCATCGGCACTCGGGTCACGCTGACGGAGGTTCCCCTCGAGAATGGTTCATCGATCGCCTGGGGCACTCCCACATGGTCCGCTAACGGAGTCACCGTCGACAGCTCAGCTGTCACCGTCACGGTCAATCGTGACGACGCATCCACGGTGACCGTGGAGAACCATGCGAACACCTCGACAGCCACCCTTGGTCTTGTCAAGGCTGTGGCGGGAGAGGCTGCCGGTGAGGTATCGCCGGAGACGCAGTTCCCGGTGACGGCGTCCTGGGTCGATCGTGAGGGCAACGAGCAGTCTCGTGACCTTCTCATCAACTCAGTCGCTCCGACCCCGCTCGGGGTGGATCTTCCCGCCGGCACGGTTGTGACGATCACCGAGGGCGACCGCCCCGGCTTCGACACGGTCGAGTGGGGCGAGATCACCATCTCGGGAGACAGGGTCGAGAACGCGGGCGAGGGCACGGCCACCGTCACGGTCTCCGACCTCCAGGGCGATGTCACTCTCGTGACCGTCACGAACGAGGCCACCTGGGCGCCGAGTACGATCCAGCTCTCCAAGGACCTGGCTGATACGGCAGGCGCCGGGTTCGTGCCGGACGGCACGATGTTCACCGTCCACGTCCAGGAGTTCACCCCCGAGGGTGTCCTCTCCTCCGAGTACGACCTCGATGTCCCGCTCAATGGGGATCCCGTCTCGACCTCGAACGATTTCGGGCCCGGATGGTCAGCGGTCCTCACGGAACCCGCCTTCCCCGAGATCTCGGGTGTTCACTTCGGCCACCCCGTGTTCGAAGCGTCTGATGGGGTCGCAGTGTCGGAGGACGGTCAGGTCGCGACGATCACGTACGTTCCGGGTAGGGATTTCTCTGTCCGGCTCACGAACGTGGCGGAGCTCGGCTCCATCTCCCTCGTGAAGGCTGTCGAGGGCGGAGCCGCGGATCGAGTCGATCCTGAACGCACGTACACGGTGACGGCTCACATCGACACGAGCGCGCTCGGTGAGAACGTCCCGGCACAGGCCGACCGTGAGATCCAGCTGACGGCGGGCGAGCCCGTCATCATCGACGATCTTCCGATCGGTGCGACCGTGACGTTCACGGAGACACCTCTCGTCGATGACGACATCCTCACGTGGGGACAGCCCGTCTTCTCCCCCGAGAGCGTCGTCGTGGGCGTTGAGAACGTGGACGAACCAGCGGCTGTGACTCTGACGAACTCGGTCGAGCGCACGGTCGGTACGTTCTCGATCTCGAAGACCGTCACCGGTGAGCAGGCCGATAATCCTGCTGTTCCGGAAACGGTCACGATTCTCGCCTTGTGGAACGAGGAGGGAACTGCGGGGGAGACGACCCTCGAGGTTCCGACCGATGGCACCCCTGTCCCGCTCGGCGTCGATCTTCTCATCGGCACCCGGGTGACACTGACGGAGGTTCCCCTCGAGAATGGTTCATCGATCGCCTGGGCACAGCCCGCATGGAGCGGCGATCATGTCGTCGTCGACGGCGAGAACGCGGTCGTGACCGTGTCTCGTGACGCCGAGGCAGGTGTTCTCGTCGAGAACCACGCCGCGACATCTGTCGCAGGAATCAGCATCGTCAAGGCTGTGGCGGGAGAGGCTGCCGGTGAGATATCGCCGGAGACGGAGTTCCCGGTGACGGCGTCCTGGGTCGATCGTGAGGGCAACGAGCAGTCTCGTGAGCTTTTCATCAACTCTGTCGCTCCGACCCCGCTCGGGGTGGATCTTCCCGCCGGCACGGTTGTGACGATCACCGAGGGCGACCGCCCCGGCTTCGACACGGTCGTGTGGGACGCGATCGTCATCGGGGGACAGGACGTCGAAGATCAGGGCGATGGCACGGCCACCGTCACGGTCTCCGACCTCCAGGGCGATGTCACTCTCGTGACCGTCACGAACGAGGCCACCTGGGCCCCGGGCAGCTTCTCCCTCGCGAAGAACATCACCGGTGTTCTTCTCGACAACGCTGATGTCCCCGCCTCGGTGACCGTCACGGCGTCATGGATCGAGAGCTCGGACGGACAGCTCGTGACCGTCACCCGCGAGATCGAGATCCCGACGGACGGGACGCCCGTCGCGTTCGGCGAGGACCTCCCGCACGGCACCGCCGTGACGCTCGTCGAGACTCCCACGGCCGGTGCGCCTGCCTTCACGTGGGACACCCCGGCGTGGTCGGGGAGCGAGAGCCTCGTCGTCCACGAGGACGGTTCGGCCACGCTGACGATCGGCGCCGCACAGAACCCGACTGTCACCGTGACGAACAACGCCACGCAGGCACTCGGCGACGTGACACTCGTCAAGAAGCTCTCAGGCACCGGTGCACCGGCCGTTCCGGCAGACACGACCTACCCAGTCAGGGTCGAATGGACGGACCTCCTCGGCGTCGAGCAGTCACGCGACGTGGAACTCGTGGCGGGACAGCCGGTTGTCATCGACGGCCTGCCGCTCGGCACCGAACTGCGAGTCACCGAAGGCGAGTTCGCCGCCCCGGATGGTGCGACGTGGAAGCAGGCGACCTGGTCGTCCGACTCCGACTCGGTCTCCATCACCGGTGACGGCATCTCCGCAACCATCGTCGTGACGGCAGGAGACGCCTCCGTGACGCTCGATAATGCGTACGACATCGTCGAGAAGCCCTCAGGCCCCTCGACGCTGCCGTGGACGGGCGCTAGTGTGGGCATGCTTGCCGGCCTGGCCCTGCTTCTCCTAGGCGGCGGCCTGTTCGCGATGCGAAGGGCACGAAGCTAGGCAGTAGGAGTGACAGCGCCGCACCCCCGGGTGCGGCGCTGTCCTGCGTCAACGAGCAGGAAACAGTCGTATCTCGATCTCGCCGAGGAGAGACAGCGGATCGTAGTACGTGTCGCCTCGCTTCGCACCCCAGTGGAGGCAGGCCCCGATGATGCAGTGGCCGTCCTCCAGCGTCCCGATGGGATCGCCCGTCTCGACAGTGTCCCCGGCGGAGACGGAGGCCGTGACAGGCTGATAGGTGGTTCGTATGCCGGTGTTGTGTTCGATCGAGACGACATTCGTGTCGACGACCCGCCCGGCATACACGACCGTGCCGGGGCCCGCCGCGCGAATCGTTTCACCGGGGGAGCCCGCCACATCGACTCCTCGATGACCCGGCAGCCAGTTGTGTTCCAGATGGTCGAAGGCGCGCAGGACGGTAGTGGATGAGGTGGGCCAGTCGAAGCCGCTATCGGATTCGCTCGACAGGGAGACAGTGCCGGCCAGCGATCCGAGCCCGAGGATCAGTGCGTGGAGGAGAGCGGGAACATTCATGGTCACCACCTTGCCGCCGTCTCCCGCACTGCGGCGATGTGGGGCAGTACAGGTGGGAAGACTCCTCATCAGCCTCGTTGTGGACAAGGATCACACGGGATGAACCCTTGGTGCATGGTGATTGCGCCTCCCCGTCCTATACGATGGGGAGGCATTCGGTTTATCCGGGTGACTTCGCGTGTCCGAATACACCGTCGAGTCCAGTCCGCATCGCGGTCCCTCGACGCCGGGCACTAGGGACGGCGCCAACCGGCGTTCGTCAATTGAACTGGGAACCGCGCATCCGCGCAATGAAAGGCAACACATGGCAGTCGTGACCATGCGCCAGCTCCTCGAGAGCGGCGTCCACTTCGGGCATCAGACCCGTCGCTGGAACCCCAAGATGAAGCGCTTCATCCTCACCGAGCGCAACGGCATCTACATCATCGACCTTCAGAAGACCGTCGAAGACATCGAGCGCACCTATGACTTCGTCAAGGAGACTGTCGCTCACGGCGGCACCATCCTCTTCGTCGGCACGAAGAAGCAGGCGCAGGAGACGATCGTCGAGCAGGCGACCCGCGTCGGCATGCCCTACGTGACCGAGCGCTGGCTCGGCGGCATGCTCACCAACTTCCAGACCGTCCACAAGCGCCTCCAGCGCCTCAAGGAGCTCGAGCTCGTCGACTTCGACGATGTCGCAGGCTCCGGTCTGACCAAGAAGGAACTTCTCATGATGTCCCGTGAGAAGGAAAAGCTTGACCGCACCCTCGGCGGTATCCGGAACATGAACAAGATTCCTTCCGCTATCTGGATCGTCGACACGAACAAGGAGCACCTCGCGGTTGCCGAGGCCACCAAGCTCAACATCCCCGTCGTCGCCATCGTCGACACGAACTGCGACCCCGACGAGGTCGACTACCGCATCCCCGGCAACGACGACGCGATCCGTTCCGTCTCGCTGCTGACCCGCGTTGTCGCCGACGCCGTTGCCGCTGGCAAGATCCAGCGCTCCGGCGGCGAAGCGGCCGCAGACGAGCCCATGCCCGAATGGGAGCGCGAGATGCTCGCGAAGGCTGACGCACACGACGCGCAGGTTGCCGCTGACGAGGCCGCACCCGCCGACGAGGCAGCTGCTCCGGCTCCTGTAGAGACCGAGCCCGCCGCGCAGGAAACTGCCGAGGCGGAGACAACTGAAGCCGATAAGGCCTGAGAGGTTACCATCCATGGCAAATTACACCGCCGCTGATATCAAGGCTCTGCGCGACAAGACCGGCGCAGGCATGCTCGACGTCAAGAACGCGCTCTCCGAGGCAGAAGGCGATCCCGCCAAGGCCGAAGAGATCCTGCGCGTGAAGGGCCTCAAGGGCATCGCCAAGCGCGAAGGCCGCACGGCTTCCGCAGGCCTCGTCGTCTCCAACGTTGACGCATCGGGCGAAACCGCCCGCGGCATCCTCATCGAGGTCAACTCGGAGACCGACTTCGTTGCCAAGAACGACAAGTTCATCGCCTTCGCCGACGAGGTTCTCGCCGCGGCTGTCGCCGCCGGCGCGTCCACCGTCGAGGAGGTCCTTGCCGCGTCCGCAGGCGACGAGACCGTCCAGGACAAGCTCAACGCCATGCAGGCCGCTATCGGCGAGAAGATCGAGATCAGCACGGTCTCGGTCGTCGAAGGCGAGCACGTCGAGGCGTACATGCACCGCACCGCCATGGACCTGCCCCCGCAGGTCGGCGTCCTCGTCGCCACCGACAAGGCAGGCTCCGAGGTCGCGCACGACATCGCGGTCCACATCGCCGCTCTCAACCCCTCCTACCTCGATCGTGACTCCGTCCCGGCCGATGTCGTGGAGAACGAGCGTCGTATCGCCGAAGAGGTCACCCGCGCCGAGGGCAAGCCGGAGCAGGCTATCGCCAAGATCGTCGAGGGTCGTCTCGGCGGCTTCTTCAAGCAGATCGTTCTGCTCGATCAGGCCTACGCACGCGACCCGAAGCAGTCCGTCGGCCAGGTTGCCAAGGCAGCCGGCGCCACGGTGACCGGTTTCGCACGCGTCCGCGTCGGCACCGAGTAGTCTCGAACAGCGTCTGATAGTGCCCCGCAGGTTGACCCTGCGGGGCACTGTCGTCTACTCGCCGACGTCGTTCATCCACTGCCATGCGGCCACGGTGGCGGGGAAGCCCCGGGTCGTGAGGCCGAGGAGGATCGCGTGTTCGATCTCGTCCCGGGTTGCGCCGGCCTCACGTGCCTTGCGCACGTTCGAGCGAACAGCGCCGTCCGATTGTGCACCGAGGGCGATGCCCAGCTTGATGAGCCGGGATGTCTTCTCGTCGAGGGGGCCTGCCGAGTCGATGCTCGATGCGAGACGGTCCTGATGCTCTGATATGTCGGGGAAACGGTCCCTGAAGGCTGTATAGACATGGGGAACGTGATCAAACATGTGAGACTCCCTCTTCGCTGGCGTGGTCTGGATCACTATAGTATCTTTCACGTGACCGTGCGCGTGCGGCGGTCTGGCGAAGGTCGAGCGACTCGCCAACCGGCAAACGAGGAGCATCATGAAGCATCCCAAAATCCTGGCCATCGTCCTTGCGGGTGGGAGCGGGTCTCGTCTGGGAGCACTGACGGCCTCGCGAGCGAAGCCCGCCCTCAGGGTTGCCGGCACGTACCGTCTGATCGACGTCGCGCTCTCGAACCTCGTCAACTCCGATATCTCGGACGTGTGGATCGTGGAGGAGTTCGACCCGCATTCATTCAACCAGTACCTGTCGGGCGGGAGGCCCTGGGATCTCGATCGTTCACACGGTGGCCTCGTCCTCCTGCCTCCCTTCAGCGGTGACGACGAGAAGGCCGGGTTCTCGCACGGCAACAGCGACTCGCTGTGGCGCCAGCTGGATCGGATGCGGGAGTTCGAGCCCGATCTTGTCCTCGTCCTCTCCGCAGACCACCTGTATGGGATGGACATGAGGGGCCTCGTGGAGGCACACCTCGAGACGGAAGCAGACCTCACCATGGTGACGACGGAGGTCTCCGAGGACGCCTCCCGCTACAGCGTCATCGACGCCGATCCGGACGGGCGGGTCACCGACTTCTGGTACAAGCCCGATCAGCCGCAGACGAGTCTCGTCGGGGCCGAGATCTTCTGCTTCACCGCGGGCGCGCTGTTCGACGCCCTGGAACACCTCCATGAGGAACTGGGGGAGCTCTCCGATTACGGCGATGATCTTCTACCCTGGTTCGTCGAGAACCGGACCGTCGTCGAGCATCGCCTCGACGGCTATTGGAAGGATCTGGGGACGCTGAGCGCCTACTGGGAGGCGCACATGGATCTGCTGGCAGGCACCGGCGTCGCCCTCGATGATCCGGACTGGCCGATCTTCTCCGGTCAGCGCCCGCTCATGCCGGCCAGAATCGAGTCAACGGCCACGATCGGACGCTCCTTCATCGCACCCGGTTCTCTTATCGCGGGCGTCGTCGAGTCGAGTGTGATCAGCCCTCAGTGCACTGTGCGCGAGGATGCGTCCGTTCGCGAATCCATCCTCTTCGACCGCGTGACAATATCGCCCGGCGTGCACCTCACCCGCTGCATCGTCGACACCGGTGCAGTGCTCACATCCGGGACGTATGGTTCTCCCGATCGTGTGACACTCATCGATGCTGAGGGGAACGTATCCGAGGGCTAGGCTGAACACATGGGTTCTTTAGGGATACGTGCCGCGACCGTTCTTGATGCCGAAAGACTCGCCGTAGTCCACGAGCAGTGCGTCCGTGAAAGCGGACTCGCTGGCGAGATCATCGACCAGTCCGGCCTCGAGGATCGGTATGAGCGGGCGCTCAGCGTCATGGATGCCACGACCACGTGGGTGGCGACATGGGATGGTGAGATCGTCGGCTTCGTGTCCGCGACGGCACTCGGCCCCGGCCATGCCCGCATGCTCGAGCTCTCCTCTCTCGGGGTTCTCGCCTCCCACCGGAACCGGGGCATCGGCTCGAAACTGCTCAACCATGCTGTCGGCACCGCGCCCTGTCTCGCGTGGGCTCCGGCGGGCGCCGAATCGTTCTACCGTCGTCATGGGTTCGAGGCTGACAGTGTCACTGAGACACGCGAGGGGATGCCGTTCCTCCGCGTCCTCCGCTGAATACGCAAGCCACATAGCACGGAAAGATCGCGTTTCACCACCTCAGAGGTCAGATCTTTGGTGATTGTAGGGTTTAGAGTAGATATGTAGCGAATATCGTATGACAAGGACGTCAGATTGCTTGAACTCAGCAGCGCAGCATATCCGTGGCCTCTCGAAGCCTTCCAGCCGACGGTCGACAGTCTCACCGGATCCGCACTCGTCAGCCTCCTCCCGCTCGTCTTCTTCTTCACAGCGCTCGGGGTGTTCTCCCTGCCGACGCAATGGTGCGCCATCGGTTCCCTCATCGTCGCCCTTATCGTCGCTGTCGTGGGCTTCGGCATGCCGGTCGGGATGTCTCTCATGTCCGCGGTCGAAGGAGCAGCCTTCGGCCTCCTCCCCATCGTCTATATCGTCGTCATGGCCGTATGGCTCTACAACCTGACCGACCGAACGGGGCGCGCGGTCGATGTCCAGGCGGTGTTCTCTCTTGTCGGCAAAGGTGACAAGAGAATCCAGGGCCTTCTCATCGGCTTCGCCTTCTGCGGCCTCCTCGAGGGTTTGGCAGGCTTCGGAGCGCCCGTCGCGATCGCATGCGCGATGATGTGGACCCTGGGCCTGCCTCCGATCAGATCCGCTATTGCCGTCATGGTCGGCAACGCGCTCAACGTCGGCTTCGGGGCGATGGCGATCCCTGTCACCACGGTCGCGAAGCTGGGCGGGGAAGACGCGGCCGTCGTGGGGATGACGATGGGACGGATCACCCCGTTCCTGCTCCTCCTCGTCCCGTTCCTCCTCCTCTTCATCCTCGACGGAGTGCGCGGAGTCAAGCAGTGCTGGCTGGCGGCCCTCGTGGCATGGGTGGGCATGGCGGGCGGGCACCTCGTGGGCACACATCTGCTGTCCTACGAGCTCACCGCGGTCTTCGCCTCGCTCCTGTCCTTTATTCTCCTCGCGGGCCTCATGACCGTCTGGTCGCCCACCACACCGGACGACATGAGATCTCCCGCTGCTGAGGAGAAGCTGCCAGCCTCCCGCATGATTCTCGGGCTGCTCCCGTACTGGCTCGTCATCATCGTCTTCGCCATCGCCAAGCTCTGGACGGTCGGAGTGGACGTGCCCGCGTTCCTTGCCTCGACGACCCTGAGCTTCACCTGGCCGGGCCTCGATGGTGTTCTCAGCATCGATGGCAGCCCGAATTCGGCCACCGAGTTCTCCGTTCCCTGGCTCGCATCCCCCGGGACCATGCTCCTCCTCACCGGCATGATCGTGTGTGTCGTCTACGCGAAAGCCGATCCGGAGCGCTTCTCGTTCGGGATGGGAATGAAGACACTCGGGCAGACCATCGTCCAGCTGCGGGTCTCGATCCTCACGATCTGCCTCGTCATGTCTCTCGCCTACGTCATGAACCTCTCGGGGCAGACAGTGACCATCGGCGCCTGGATGTCCGCAACCGGGGCCGCCTTCGCCTTCCTCTCCCCGCTGCTCGGCTGGATCGGCACGGCCGTCACCGGCTCCGCCACGTCAGCGGGTGCCCTCTTCGGCAGCCTCCAGGCAACCGCGGCCAGCAATGCCGGGCTGCCGCCCCAGCTCCTGCTGGGAGTCAACGAGATCGGCGGCGGGATCGGGAAGATCATCAGCCCCCAGAACCTTGCCATAGCCTCGGCAGCCGTCAAGGTCGAAGGCAGGGAATCAGAGCTCCTCCGCAAAGCCCTCCCGTACTCACTACTCCTCATTATCCTGTTGGGCGTCATCACATTCCTCGCGTCCAACGGAATCCTCGGATTCCTTGTCGTCTAGGAAGGACCAACGATGAAAATTGCACTGTTCTCGACCTGTCTGAACGATGTCATGTTCCCGCAGGCCGCCCAAGCGACCGTGCGGCTGCTCGAACGGCTCGGACACACGGTCGCGTTCCCGCGCGAGCAGGCCTGCTGCGGTCAGATGCACGTCAATACCGGGTACTACCCGGAGGCGATGCCCATGATTCGCAACTATGTCTCCACGTTCGAACCCGTCCTCGACGGCGAATGGGACATTATCGTGGCCCCCTCCGCCTCGTGCACGGGAGCGATCCGCACCCAGCATGCGATGGTGGCCCGCACGCAGGGCGACGAGGAGCTCGCGACAAGGGCCGAGCGTGTCGCGGCGAAGACTGTCGACCTGCCAGAGCTGCTCATCGACGTGCTGGGGCAGGCAGATGTCGGAGCCTACTTCCCGCACCGCGTCACCTATCACACCACCTGCCACTCCCTCCGGGTCACACGAGTGGGGGACAAGCCGCTGCAGCTGCTCAACCATGTCGACGGCATGGATTTCGTGCCGCTTCCGGACGCTGACGTGTGCTGCGGCTTCGGAGGCACGTTCTCGCTCAAGAATGCCGATGTGTCGGCGGCGATGATGAGCGACAAGATGGGAAACATCAAAGCAACAGGCGCCGAGATCCTCGTGGCAGGAGACTACTCGTGCCTCATGAACATCGCCGGTGGGCTGTCGCGCACCAGGTCAGGAATCAGGGCCATGCATCTCGCCGAGGTGCTGGCGGGAACGCGGGACGAGCCCTGGGTCGCCCCGGCAACGAACACGAAGGTGGGTGCATGATGCTCGACAAGCTGAAAGAACTTGGATCCTCGATCGGACTCAACCCGGCAGACTGGTCGGAACAGGACATCGAGGAGCAGAAGCTCGGATGGTATCCCGGACATCCGACCCCTGATGACCCGCTCCGGTGGGGGAGGACATTCCCCGAGGGTGCCCGCGAGACGCTGCAGAACACGCAGATGAGGCGCAATCTCGGATATGCGACGGGCAAGATCCGCACGAAGAGGAACACGCGCGTCGAGGAGCTGCCCGATTGGGAAGAGCTGCGCGAGGCCGGCTCCCTCATCAAGCGCAACACCCTCGCACACCTCCCCGAGCTCCTCGAGACGTTCGAGCAGAAGGTGACCGAGCGCGGCGGCATCGTCCACTGGGCTCGAGATGCTGCGGAGGCGAACGAGATCGCCTACAGCATCATCGCCGCCAAGGGTGTCGATGAGGTGGTCAAGGTGAAATCGATGGCGACCCAGGAGATCAACCTCAACTCCTACCTGGAGGAGCGCGGCATCGAAGCCTGGGAGACGGACCTGGCCGAGATGATCGTCCAACTGTCGCACGATATGCCATCCCACATCGTCGTTCCCGCTATTCACCGCAACCGGTCCGAAGTGAAAGCGATCTTCGAGGCCCGCATGGAGGGGCGCCCCCGGTTCGCCACGAACGAGCCGCGAGAGCTAGCCATGGCGGCACGCGCACACCTGCGAAAGAAATTCCTGTCCGCCAAGGTTGCAATCTCGGGAGCGAATCTCGGTGTCGCCGAGACCGGCACTCTAGCCGTCTACGAATCCGAGGGAAACGGCAGGATGTGCCTCACGCTCCCCGAGACTCTCATCACGGTCATGGGGATCGAGAAGATCGTGCCCAGCTACCGTGACATCGAAGTGTTCTCCCAGCTGCTGCCGAGATCGGCCACGGGGGAGCGGATGAACCCGTACACGTCGTTCTGGACGGGGGTGACCGAGGGTGATGGTCCGCAGGAGTTCCATCTCATCCTCCTCGACAACGGGCGCACGAATGTCATGAAAGACGAGGTCGGGAGGGAAGCCCTCAAGTGTATTCGCTGCGCGGCCTGCATGAACATCTGCCCCGTCTATCGGGTCTCCGGAGGCCACGCCTACAACTCGGTCTATCCCGGCCCGATCGGTGCGATCCTCACACCGCAGCTGCTCAATGCGACAGACCGGAAGGATCCCGCCACATCGCTGCCTTTCGCCTCGACGCTGTGCGGGGCGTGCTACGACGTGTGCCCCGTCAAGATCAACATCCCCGAGATCCTCGTCCACCTTCGACACACCATCACCGAGGCGAACCGAGGCGGGCTGCCGAACGCCTGGGATGTCGCGATGAAGGGGACGTCGAGCGTCATGAGCTCTGGGAAGAAGATGGAGCGTGCAGGGAACGCGATGAAGGCCGGCAGGCTTGCCGCCGGTAGGGATCGGAAGATCGGACATATCCCACTGCCTGTCGCGAAGGAATGGACGGGGACGCGCGACGTCCCAGCGCCTCCCGCGACAAGCTTCCGGACGTGGTGGAACGACGAGCATGAGGAGACGAAGTGAACGCGAAGCAGGAGATTCTCAACCGGATCCGAGCGGCAGGGCAGATCCCCGCCCACGATACCGCCCGTGACTATCTGTGCGGCACGGAGGCGTCCCGCAGTGACATCATCGCGGACATGGTCGCCGCGCTTGAGGATTACACGGCGATCGTGACCATCGTGCCTCCCGCGGGCGTGGGCGATGCGATCGACGAGATGCTGTCCGAGGCCGCCACCGTTGTCGTTCCGCCCGGGCTGGACGAATCGTGGCGGGATGCCGCTGGACGGCACGGACGTGCCGTTCGCATCGACGATCCTCCGCTCAGCAAGGCCGATCTCGACGCGACCGATGCTGTCGTCACAGCCTCCCGAGTGGGTGTGTCCCTATCCGGAACGATCATTCTCGATGGTCAGCCCGACCAGGGGCGGCGCGCGATCTCCCTCGTCCCCGACACTCACGTCATCGTCCTCGATGCCGACGACATCAAGGCCACAGTGCCAGAGGCCGTCGCCATCGTCGAGGAGCATCCGCTGCGGCCCACGACATGGATCGCCGGACCATCGGCGACATCCGACATCGAACTCGTCCGCGTCGATGGTGTGCACGGACCGCGCAACCTCCGTGTCATCATCGTCGACCAGACCCTCGACCGTTGACGAGGTCGTTCTCGGCCCCTAGGTGCGCGGGCCGAGAACGACGTTCGCCCAGGCCCCGTGGAGCGATTCCTGATCCGAGGGCTGGAAGAGGCCCGCGAGCGCGTCCCGGTAGAGGCGGGAGAGTTCGTTCGAGTTCGAGTACGAGGATCCGCCGGTCGCACGGATCGCCTGGTCCACTGCGTAGATGGAGGCTTCAGCCGCCGCGTTCTTCGCGGCCGACAGCTGCGGATACCACAGGTTTCCACGGTCGCGCCCTTCGTCGAGATCCCGTGCGAGGAGAGTGACCTCTGCGGTCGCCGAGTTCATGCGCACAGCAGCCCCCGCCAGGCGCCATCGAATATCGGGGTCGTTGGCATAGACATCGCCATGGAGCACACTCCGACGAGTCTTCACCTTCTCCGCTGCGACAGCGATGGCGCGATTGCCGATCCCCAGATAGGTGGCCGCGAGGAAGACTTCAAAGTAGGAGAAGATGCCGAACACCACGGGCTCGGTCGATGGGCCGGGCGCCACCCTCTGAAGGATTCGATGGTGGGGAGCATGCGCCCCGCGGAGCAGAGTGGACTGGGATTGTGTCCCCCTCATCCCCAGCGTGTCCCAATCGTCCTTGATGCTTACTCCGGGATCATGTCGGTCGATGAGGGCGAAGACGGAAAGGGGTCCGTCCGGCTCGCTGTCGTCCTGGGCGTAGGTGAGGAGCTTCGTCCACACGGGGGAGAGGGACGTGAAAACCTTCAGCCCGCTGAACGCATAGCCGCCGCTGGTGTCTGGCACGGCGGCGCACGTCGATCCGAAGAGGACCCTGTCGTTGCCGGGCTCGGAGATGCCGAAAGCATAGATCTCTCCCGCCATCGCACCCTCGAGGATCTGCCTGCCTGACTCGACACCGCTGGCGACCAGGTGGCGGCCCAGGCCGACGATAATATGGTGCATGTTGATGCCGAGGGCAGTCGCAGGGGCGGCCTCTGCGAGACGGGTCTGCTCGGCGCACAGCTCCTCGGCCGTGAGACCGCCCCCGCCGAACTCGGCGGGAACGAAGGCCGTCAGGTATCCGGCGTCGCGCAGATCGGCAAGATCGTCGCGGGGAAACACATTCTCCCGGTCGACGTCCGCTGCACGGGAATGGATTCGTTCGACAAGTTCTGGGCTGAGGAAAGACACGTGGCATCGCTTTCATCCGGGTACGAGACACTCCCACACTAGCGCCCGCCAGGGCCGCGATCCGCAAAGACCGGAAGCCGAACAGAAGAATGGGGGGGATGCGATTTGCATCCCCCCATCAGAGCCGAATGCTACAGGCCTGCGACGACGTCCATGGCCTGCCGGGCAATGGCAAGCTCCTCGTTCGTCGGGATGACGAGCACGGTCACGGACGACTCGTCGGTCGAGATCTTTCGGATCTCATCCCCGCGAATCGCGTTCGTCTCGGCGTTGAGCGTGACGCCGAATGGGGCGAGACGGGCGATCACCTCGGCACGAAGCAGATCATCGTTCTCGCCGATGCCGGCGGTGAACGTGAGGACATCGAGACCGCCCATGACCGCAGCGTACGAACCGATGTATTTGACGATCCGATGGACGTAGATGTCGAGAGCCTCTCGAGCATTCGCATCCCCGCCGTTCGCCATGTCCCAGACGGCCCTCATGTCGTTCTCTCCGACGAGACCCTTGAGCCCGGACCGCTTGTTCACGAGATCATCGAGCTCATCGATGCTCATGCCAGCGACGCGGTGCAGGTGGAAGATCACGGCCGGATCGATGTCTCCGGTACGGGTTCCCATGACAAGTCCCTCGAGCGGAGTCAGCCCCATCGATGTGTCGACTGCTTCGCCGTTGACGACGGCTGAGACTGATGCTCCGTTGCCGAGATGAAGGACGATCTGCTTGAGATCCTCACGGCCCACATACTCGGCCGCCTTGCGGGATACGTACTGGTGGGACGTGCCGTGCGCACCGTAGCGGCGGACCGCGTACGTGTCTGCGATCTCGCGGTCGAGGGCGTACCGGGCAGCCTCCTCGGGGAGCGTCTGGAAGAATGCCGTGTCGAAGACGACGACGTGGGGAACATCGAGCAGGTCACGGGCAACATCGATGCCGCGGAGGTTTGCCGGATTGTGCAGGGGAGCGAGGGGCGCCAGTTCCGCGACGAGGTCGCGCACCTCCTGGGTGATAAGGGCGGGACCATCGAAGTGACGGCCGCCCTGGACGACGCGGTGGCCGACGGCGACGATGCCGGCCTCGGAGAGCTTCGGGCCGATCGTGTCGAACAGGTGAAGGACGAAGCGCAAGCCTTCCCCGTGATCGGAGAGGGTCTCATCGAACTCGTGCTTCACGCCTTCATACGTGTGCTTGATGTGGCTGGACGACTCACCGATCTGCTCGACGAGCCCCACGGCAATGGCCTCACCGGACTCCGGGTCAACGAGCTGGTATTTGATGGAGGATGAACCGGAGTTGATGACGAGGACTGTCATAGGGTGCCTTTCTAGTTCTGTGCCTGGACGGCGGTGATGGCGATCGTGTTGACGATGTCGTCGACGAGGGCGCCGCGGGAGAGATCATTGACGGGCTTGTTGAGGCCCTGGAGGATGGGGCCGACAGCGACGACACCCGAAGACCGCTGGACGGCCTTGTAGCCGATATTTCCGGCATTGAGCGACGGGAAGATGAAAACATTTGCCTTGCCGGCAACGGGGGAGTTCGGCATCTTCTTCCTTGCAACCGCAGGGTCGACAGCCGCGTCGTATTGGATGGGGCCCTCGATGAGAAGATCAGGATTCTTCTCCCGTGCAAGCCGGGTCGCTTCCACAACAGCCTCCACATCCGCGCCGGTGCCGGAATCGCCCGTCGAGTAGGACAGGAGCGCGATTCGCGGCTCCACACCGAACTGGATGGCGGTCTGTGCGGACGAGATCGTGATATCGGCGAGCTGCTCGGGTGTCGGGTTCGTGTTGACAGCGCAATCCCCGTACACGAGGACCTGATCGGCCATGAGCATGAGGAACACGGACGATACGATCGACGTCTCGGGCTTCGTCTTGATGATCTGGAACGAGGGGATGATGGTCTCCGCCGTCGTGTGGTTCGCGCCAGAGACCATGCCATCGGCATCACCCATGTGCACCATCATCGTGGCGAAATAGTTGGGGTCGCGCAGCGTCTCCCGGGCCTGGGCTTCCGTCATGCCCTTCTTCGCCCGCAGGCGAGCCAGCTCGGTGGCGAAACGGTCGAGATAGGCGGGGTCAGTCGGATCGACGACCGTGGCGGCGGCCACGTCATAGCCGCGCTCGGCCGCACGTGCCAGGATCTCCTCCCGGTTGCCGATGAAAGCAATGTCTGCGACGTCGTTCGACAAGATAATAGAGACGGCCTGGAGGACGCGATCGTCATCCGCCTCGGGAAGCACGATCGTCCGTCGATCCGTGCGTGCGCGCTCCATCAGCTCTGTCTGGAACATGAGCGGGGTGCGCACGGCAGGCTTCTCCCTGAACGCCTTGAGGACATCGTCCGTGACGCGGCCCGTGAAGACGGGCACCCCCGGGTGATCCTCCGCGATCTCGGCCTCGATGCCATCGGGAGGGTTGATGACGAAGACGGCGTTGACTGTGACCTTCGAGCCAGACATCTCGGCAGCCGCCAGATCGACGTAGCCGGCGAGACGGTCCGCGCTGCGGCGGGAGCCGTCCACGACGAGGCCGATCTTCGAGCCGAGGTTCGCCGCGGTGCGACCAGAACGGCCGATGAGACCCGGATTGACGGGGTCGCCCTCGGTGTGGCCCACGATGAGAACCGCGTCATAGTCGAGTGCCTGCTTGCGGTAGGCGCGAATAATGGCATTCATCGCCGACGCTTCGTCCTCGAAGTAGTGGTCACGCTGCGTGCCGTGCCAGGCGCCCAGGCCGGACACGATCGGATCCTCCTCCGGCGCACCATTGATGTAGGGCCGGAAAACCCCGACAGAAGCATAGTTTTCGCGCAGGATCGCAACGATCTCACGGGCGATCTCGATCCCTCCCGTAATCCGTTCCGTTGAAGCGAGATAGAGAGAGTCAGTCACAGCGTTGTTCCTTCCGCACGATCGAAATGTATACCCCCATTATCGGCCATAAGTCCCAATGTTTTGAGGTCTAGAGCCAAATGTGACATACCATCTATCCATGGGCAGGCGAACGAACGTGTGGATACGAGAAGCGACGGCACCGCGGATGATCGGCCTGCTGATCATTCTTCTCATCGCGGCCGGCGTCTGCATCCGGCTCGGATACTGGCAGATGGAGAGGGCCACGTCGCGCGGGGCCGAGCGCATCGCCGCCGAGCACGAGGAACGGCTCACATCCCCCGCCCTGTCGCTTGCCGACGTGCTGCCACTCCAGACAACGATGACGGCCGAGGAATATGCTCAGCCGGTCTATGTGACGGGCACATTCGCTCCCGAACAGCTGCGTGTCCTCGACCGTGCCATCGACGGCCAGGACGCCGACCTCGTCCTGGCCCGCCTCATCATCACCGAAGGCCCGGAGGCTGGCGGGAACGTTCCCATCGTCCGCGGCTGGGTTCGCGCGGGCGAGGACCTCCCTCAGGTCCCCGCGGGGGAGGTCACGGTGTTCGGCTACCTCGCGGACCCCGAGGATTCGATCGGCGGCTTGACCTCCGAGACAGCCCTCTCCATCTCACCGGCCGAACTCGTCAACGAATGGGGCGGCCCCATCCTCTCCGGCTATCTCGTCGAGTACGGGATGAACGAGGGCGCAGACACCGCCAGTCCGCCGGCGGACGATGGCGTGGCGCATGTGCCGCCCCCGCGGCCCGTCGAAGAAGGTGGCTTCAACCTGCAGAACGCCGCGTACGCGGTGGAATGGGTGATCTTCGCCGGCTTCGCGCTCTTCATCTGGTTCCGCGTGCTGCGCGCGAGAGTCACGCGAAGCCGAGAGGACGAGCTCCTCGAGGAATGGTCGAAAGAGTTCGAGGACGCGAGTCCGCTCGGACGGTGAAGCAACGCCCCTGCGATAATCGCAGGGGCGTTCTCTCACTTCTCGCGATGCCAGGCTTCCCACAGCTTGGCGTATGGCCCGCCGTTGGCGACCAGCTCGTCATGTGGGCCGAGTTCCTGGATGCGACCATCCTCGATGACGGCAACACGATCAGCATCATGGGCCGTGTACAGCCGGTGGGCGATGGCGACAACAGTCCTGCCGTCAAGGACAGCAGACAGACTCGCCTCGAGAGATCGCGCCGAACGCGGATCGATGAGGGATGTCGCCTCGTCGAGCACGACCGTGTGCGGGTCGAGAAGGACAAGACGCGCCAGTGCAAGCTGCTGAGCCTGGGCAGGGTTGAGGATCTTCGCGCCCGAACCGACCTCGGTCAGGATCCCGTCCGGAAGGTCCGACACCCAGTCGAGGGCGTTGACGGATGCCAATGCGGCTCGGATCTCGTCGTCGCTGGCGCCCGACTTCGCAAGGCGCAGATTGTCCGCAATCGTGCCCACGAAGATGTGGTGCTCCTGGGTGACGAGAGCGACCTGGCTGCGGAGCTCATCCTCCGTCAGGTCAACGAGGGGGACGCCCCCCACGGTGACGGATCCGGCGGTCGGAGGATGAATGCCGGCAAGCATCCGGCCGAAGGTGGACTTGCCCGCCCCGGATGGTCCGACGATCGCGAGGCGCTCCCCGGGCCTCAGTTCGAGGTCGATGCCGTGGAGAACATTCTTGCCCGCACGATAGGCGTAGCGAACATCGGTGGCGACGATGCGATCGCTCGCGGGCTGAGCTCCGGAGGGTTGACGATCGTTCTCGACGAGGCGAACGCCGACGATACGGGCGAGGGAGACGGAGGCGACCTGCAGCTCGTCGAGCCACATGAGGAACTCGGTCAGGGGGTTGCGCAGCTGAGAAGTGTAGAGGGCCACGGTTGTCACCATGCCGACAGAGGCCGCGCCGGTCCCGACGAGGTGGGCGCCCCACACGACCGCCGCGGCGGTGGGAAGCGCGCAGCCGAAGATGAGGAAGAAGAACAGCTCCATCCTCAGCTTCGCGGCCCGAACATTCGCATCCCACGTATCGGCCGCGATCACGGACTTCATGCGGGTGCGGCGGGCCGTTCCCAAGTTCATCGCGTCGATCGTGCCGACGAAGTCGACCGATTCGGCAACGACAGAGTTGAGGGTCGCCCACGCCTGCGATTCCCACAGGTAGGTGGCGCGTGCGCGCGACAGGTACCGCCATGCGGCGATGACGATGAAGGGCACTCCGAGGAGGAGTGCGAGAGAGACGAGCGGTGACGCGACGATCGCCATCATGATCGTCACCATGATCGTGATCGCGGAGGTGATGATCGCGGGCAGGCCGAAGCGGATGACCCACTGGATGCGATCGACGTCGTTCGTCGTGCGCGACAGAAGGTCTCCCGTACCGGCTGACTCGACGGTCGAGAGGGGAAGCGTCGTCACCGTCGAGAGGAACTCCTCGCGGACTTCCGCGAAGACCTGTTCGCCGAGGACGCGGGTGCGCAGCTGCACTGCCCGAGTCAGGAACGCATAGAACAGGTAGGAGAGGACGACGATGAGAGCAGCGCCGTTGATGTAGCCGCGCGTCGTGCCGTCGACAACCGCATCGATGATCCGGCCGACGATATAGGGCACCGCGAGTGCGCTCACGGAGGCCGCGGCATGGAGGACGACGATGACGAAGAACCGCCACCTGTGCCGTGAAATCAGTTCCTTCGCGTAGTCGACAACCTCGCGATTGCCTGCGATGGGAAGAACCTGGTTCATGCGTCTGCACCTGTCTGGCGGGTGATAACCCGCTCATATCGCTGGGCTGCCGGATCGCCGGCATGGGCTCGTCGCAGCAGCTCCGAGTGTGAACCGCGAATGGTTTCGCGTCCGTCCTCCAAGAGAACGACATCGTCGACGCGATCCAGCATGAGGGGGGAACTTGTGACAAGGACGGTCGTCTTGCCGGAGCGTCTGGCCCGCAACCGGTCCGCGATCCTGTCCTCCGTGTGCGAGTCGACCGCGGACGTCGGCTCGACGAGAATGAGGACCTTCGGCGCGTCGACGAGGGAGCGCGCGAGGGCAACGCGCTGACGCTGGCCGCCCGAGAGCGACCGAGCTTTCTCTGTCACCTCACCGGACAGCGAGTTATCGAGCGACGACAGGACGTCGTGACCATCAGTCGCGGTCAAAGCATCAAGGAGTTCGTTGTCTCTATCCTCGTCAGCATGGAAGGGGGCGACCGCTTCAGGCCCGTACACCTTCTCGCGGGCCGCGATCAGGGGAGCGTCGACGATCTCGTACGGATGCTTGGCGTCGATGACGGCACGGAGCTGGCCGCCGAACAGTTCAGGGGTGGCCCGTGTCAGCATGACGTTGTCGCGGACGAAGGAGATCGGCAGGGAGCGAATGTCGCGGCCTGAGACGAGCACGTTCGCCTCATCATCGTCGATCCGGGCAAGGCGCTCAGCGAGTGCCGCGGAATCCTCCGGCTTACTCGACACGATCGCCGTCGTCAGACCGGGCTGGATGAGGATGCCTGTCTGCGCATCAAAAAGCGGCCCATCGAACGGGTTCTCGTCCGACTCGTCCCACACGGGCAGACCATCCTCCGCCGCGAGGCGTTCGTCGAGGGTGCCTGCGATCGGGTCGATACGGACCACGTTGAAGATCTTCCGAGCGCCGACGCGGGCGCGGCCGAACTGGGTGATCACCATCATGACGATCTGCAGCGGGCGCACCAGATAGATCGTGAGGCCGAACAATGCCGTGAACTGGCCGATCGTGAGCTCACCCGCCATGGTCAGCAGCGCGCCCTGCCACATGACGAAAGCTGTGAAGACTCCGGGGATGAGGATTTGGAGGCCATCGATCCAGGATTGGAGCCTGGCCACCTCGTTGCCTGCCAGGCGCACTTTCTGGGACTGCTCCGCATAGCGTGCAGCGAACTGAGCTTCTCCGCCGATGCCGCGCAGGACGCGCAGCCCAGCAACAGTGTCGGTGCCCAGGGACGTGAGTTTGCCCTGCTCATCGCGCTGTACCTGCTGGCGGCTCTGCAGCGGCTTGATGAGAAGCGCCGCCAGGGCAGTGATGACGGGGACGCCGATGAGGACGACGAGACCGAGTGCGGTGTGCTGGAGGAGGAGAACGATAGCCACCGTCATGAACGCCATGAGGGAGCCGATGAGTCGAGGCGTGACCTCGACAAGATTCCCCACATGTTCCGAGTCGCTCATCGTCGTGGCGACAACTTCGCCAGTCGAGCGCTGGCGCAGGATCGCAGGCCCGGACCGTGTGACATGGTTGTGCACCTGGTTGATGGACCGCAGTGCGGTCCTCATCCAGAGAACGATTTCGACGCCGTGTCCGAAGGCCATGGTGATCGCCTGCACAAGGGCGAGTATGGTCAGCCAGCCCGCGATGATCCACACCGACGACGTTGCGCCGCGTTCGAGGCCCGAGTCGAGGGCGATACCGAGCACGACGGGAGTCAGTGCGCCAAGAACCTCCTGGATGGAGCGCGAGATGACGGCAACCGTCATCTCCCGGCCTGAGGAGGTATAGAAATTGGTCATTATAGCCCGTGGCCGGTTTAACGGCAGGGGTTTATCGACAACTCGGGGGAAGGAAAACACTTGGTCAGCATAGTCCAGGCGCCGACATGTCGGCCATTGCAGTTTTCCCCCGTAGAATGGTCGCAGAATACTGGCGTGAGTGAAGGATAGATGACGTGCCCACTGGACTGCCCGAACCGACAGCCGATGAGAGAGAACACGCTGGTCTCGTGCGAGACAACACGGCGCGGAAGGCGTCTCTCGCCTTCGGCTTCTACCGAGTCATGGCCTATGTGACAGGTGCCTGGCTCCTACTCCTCGTCGTCGAGATGGTCCTCAAATATGTGGTCGACATCAATGGTGATCATGCTCCCGTTCTCGGCACCTGGATCGCGATCGCCCACGGCATGATCTATGTCGTGTACGTCCTCTCCGTCTTCAATCTCTGGTCGCTCATGCGGTGGAGCTTCGGCCGCATGGTTTACCTTGTTATTGCCGGGGTTGTCCCCGTCCTCTCGTTCGTCCTCGAACGGAAAGCAGAAACGTGGTTCCGGGAAGACCTTCCCGGAGTCCTCGATGCGGTGGAGAGCAGAGCGCTGCGCCGCGCCCAGATCTCGCGTCTCAAGACCGAGCGCGAAAGGTAGGAGAACATGGATCAGCAGACTGTCTATGTCGTCGACAACGGCGCACAATACGCACAGCTCATCGCCCGCAGGGTCCGCGAAGCGGGCTTCTATTCCGAGATCGTCCCGCATTCGATCGCGACCGACGACCTTCTCGAACGCCGCCCGGCAGCACTCATCCTCTCCGGCGGTCCCTCCTCCGTGTACGAAGATGGTGCACCCCAGGTTGATCCGAACCTCCTGACCGCAGGAGTGCCCGTTCTCGGCATCTGCTACGGCTTCCAGTCCATGGCGGCCGCCCTGGGCGGGACCGTCGACAAGACGGGGGAGCGGGAGTTCGGCCATACGGACGTCGAGATCACCGGCGGCATCCTCGGTACTCCCGATAGTGCCAGCGTGTGGATGAGCCATGGCGATGCCGTCTCGGTCGCGCCCGAGGGCTTCACCGTCACGGCGACATCGAAGGGCGCCCCCGTCGCGGCTTTCGAAGATGCCGAGCGGCGCCTCTACGGCGTCCAGTGGCATCCCGAAGTGCGTCACACGCCGGGCGGGCAGGCCCTCCTCGAGCGTTTCCTCCACGAGGGTGCGGGCCTGACGTCGAACTGGTCGACGGGCAGCATCATCGAAGAGCAGGTCGCTCGGATCAGAGCCCAGATCGGCGACAGCAAGGTGATCTGCGGCCTCTCTGGAGGGGTTGACTCGGCTGTTGCGGCCGCCCTCGTCCAGAAGGCTGTCGGTGACCAGCTGACGTGCGTCTTCGTCGACCACGGGCTACTTCGTGCGGGCGAGCGGGAGCAGGTCGAACGCGACTTCGTGGCCGCCACCGGCGTCAAGCTCGTCACCGTCGACGATTCTGCCGTGTTCCTCGACGCTCTTATCGGGATCACCGAGCCCGAGGAGAAGCGGAAGACGATAGGACGCGAGTTCATCCGTTCCTTCGAACGCGCAGCGCGTCTCGTCTCCGAGGAGGAGGGCAGCGTCAAGTTCCTCGTCCAAGGCACCCTCTACCCGGACGTCGTCGAATCAGGCGGGGGTGAGGGAGCAGCCAACATCAAGTCCCACCACAACGTTGGCGGACTGCCCGATGATCTCCAGTTCGAGCTGTGCGAACCGCTGCGCGAACTCTTCAAGGACGAAGTGAGGGCCGTCGGCCGCGAACTCGGGATCCCGGAAGCCATCGTCGGACGTCAGCCCTTCCCGGGCCCGGGCCTTGGAATCCGCATCATCGGAGAAGTGACGCGCGAGCGGCTGGACGTGCTGCGCCGCGCCGATCTCATCGTCCGCGAAGAGCTCACCGCGGCTGGCCTCGACCAAGATATCTGGCAGTGCCCCGTCGTCCTGCTGGCCGATGTTCGCTCGGTCGGCGTCCAGGGTGATCAGCGCACCTACGGCCATCCGATCGTGCTTCGCCCCGTCTCTTCGGAAGATGCGATGACGGCCGACTGGTCTCGGGTGCCCTACGACGTGCTGGCAACCATTTCCCGCCGGATCACCAACTCCGTGCCGGAGGTCAACCGCGTCGTCGTCGACGTGACGTCAAAGCCGCCGGGCACCATTGAGTGGGAGTGACACGGTGAGGGGGCCTGCTGACGCAGGCCCCCTCTCATGTGCAACGAGGATCACAGCCTATGGATACGGACCAAACACTGCAGTCGTGCGGGAACTGTGAAAAACATGGGACTTTAGTCGGCCCGGCAATGGGCGTATATATGCAAATTTCATTCAAATAAGTGCCCGTATTGTCCATTTGTGGAGAATAATTATTAGAGCCGACGTTGGCGAAAAAGTGATGACGGTCACGGGAAGTATCGTTTTGTTACCGTTTTTTCGCGGATTTACGCAACGCTGGGCTTTCGGTATTCAATGTATACTTGTTCAGGTACCGCACAGACTTTAGATTTGGTGCACAGAGCAAGCAATGGCTGGCTCGTAAACGTTGAATGGGTAGCGAGTTCGTTATCCGCAGGAGGAAGTAATGAACAGCAAGCTTGGCAAGATCACCGGTATCGTCACCCTGATCTTCGGCATCCTTTTCGTCGGTGCTGGCGGCGCCGCGTGGTTCGTCGTCACCGACCAGCTCAAGGCCGAGAACATCACGGTCGCTGAGGATGCGGACTTCGCAGCGGGCAACCAGGTTGCCGGCCCCATCTCCGCCTTCGCACAGGCGCAGGTCATCCAGAAGCACGCCCTCAACATCTCCAACGGCGAGACCTACGCCACTCTCGGCACACTGGCCAGCCAGGCCGAAGAGGCCGGCGATGAGGACCTCGCCGCGCAGTACACCCAGCAGCGCACGACGATGATGAACGCCTCGTTCCTTCGCTCCTCGCTCTTCACCTCCGTCCTCTCCTACGGCGTTGCCCTCATGGCAGTCGGCGTTGGCGTGTGGATGCTCCTCGTCGGCGCGACCTTCGTGACCGCCGACCGTCGCAACGACTCGGTCTAAGACTCACAGCACGAAACGCGCGGCTTCGGCCGCGCGTTTTGCGTTCCCAGGAGATGGCGACGTTCGTGTGGCAGGGTTCTCACCCTGAGTCGAAGGTCCTAGGTTCAGTGCGCCCACGGAAGCGGATAGTGTGAAAGACATGTATTCAGTCATCATTGTTCTTCATCTCCTCTGCTGGGCCATCGTGTTCGGCTTGTCCTTCACCGGCATGAAGCAGCGCGCCATGCCCAAGGGTCTGCTCCACGGCGCCATCGGCGCACTCCTCACGGGCCTCATCCTCGTCGTCCTCAAAGAAATGGGAGACGGCGACGTCAATCACATGAAGATCGGCATCAAGCTCCTCGTCGCCCTCGCGGTGACGGGCCTTGCCTTCTGGGGAGGCCGCAAGGATGAGCTCAAGCCGGGCTACTTCGGACTTCTTGCCGGCCTCGTAGCCGCGAACGTCGCGATCGCCGTCCTCGTCTGAGGAGTATCCTGGTAGACCTATGACTTCTCAGCCTCCTCTCTCCGCCCTTGATCGCCTCCGTCAACGAGTAGCCGCACAGTCCGCGGCCACCCAGTCGGCCGCGCCGCCCCCGATGGCGTCGCACCCAGCGCCCGATGGTGCTGAGGGCGGGGAGAGCAGGCTGCTCGATGGTCTCAACCCCCAGCAGCGTGCCGCCGTCATCCACGGCGGCCAGCCGCTCCTCGTCATCGCAGGTGCGGGTTCCGGCAAGACACGCGTGCTGACCCACAGGATCGCCCACCTGGTCGAAACAGGCAGGGCCCGCCCCGGCGAGATCCTTGCGATCACGTTCACCAACAAGGCCGCGCGAGAGATGAGGGAACGACTCGAGGCGCTCCTCGGCCCCGTCGCCCACCGCATGTGGATCTCAACCTTCCACTCGGCCTGCGTCCGCATCCTCCGAGCCGAACACGAAGCACTCGGCATGCGGTCGACATTCACGATCTATGACTCGGCGGACTCGCTGCGGCTCATGAACCAGGTCTGCCGCGAAGAGGGTATCGATTCGCGGGTGGCAACGCCCAAGGGCCTTCTCCGCCGCATCTCCGACCTCAAGAACGAACTCATCGATCCCGAGGACTTTGCGCGCACGCTGAACGATGAGGCGGACGTCAATGTCGCCACCGCATATCGCGGCTACCAGAATCGCCTGCACGCCGCGAACGCGCTCGACTTCGATGACATCATCATGACGACCGTCAACCTCCTGCAGTCCCATCCTGCGATCCTCGAGCACTATCAGCGGCGATTCCGCCACATCCTCGTCGACGAGTACCAGGACACGAACCATGCCCAATACGTTCTGGTGCGAGCCCTGACAGGGACCGGGGAGAGCATGGGGGAGCTGACTGTCGTCGGTGACGCCGACCAGTCCATCTACGCCTTCCGCGGCGCCACGATCCGCAACATCGAGTCCTTCGAAGACGATTACCCGAACGCGGCCTCCATCCTTCTCGAGCAGAACTACCGGTCGACCCAGAACATTCTCACGGCCGCAAACGCCGTGATCGCGAACAACCCGAATCGGCGGGCCAAGAAGCTGTGGACAGCGTCAGGTGCGGGCGACAAGGTCATCGGCTATGTCGCGGATTCCGAGCATGATGAGGCACGCTTCCTCGTCGAAGAGCTCCAGGCCATCCACGGCAAGCGCTCCTGGTCGGATGTTGCCGTGTTCTATCGGACGAATGCGCAGTCACGGGCTCTTGAAGAGATGCTCATGAGGGCCGGCATCCCCTACAAAGTCATCGGCGGGACGCGCTTCTATGAGCGCAAGGAGATCAAGGACGCCCTCGCCTACCTCCAAGTCATCGCCAACCCTGACGACACGGTCGCCCTCAGGCGGATCTTCAACACGCCCCGCCGCGGGCTGGGGGCGAAGGCGGAGGACGCTCTCGCCCTGCACGCGCAGCGCTACGGGCTGTCTTTCGGCGGCGCGCTCGAGGACGTCGGAAACGACGCATCGACGCGTGGCCGCGTCATGGGGCTCATGGCGCGGGCAGAGAACACGATCATCGATTTCCGGACGATCCTCGAGAACGCACGAGCAAAGAGCGAGAACGGAGGAGCCCCGGCAGACATCCTCGACGAGGTCATGGCCGCCACCGGGTACACGGAAGAGCTGCGCCGGTCCGACGATCCGCAGGACGAGGCACGGGTCGAGAACCTAGCCGAGCTGCATGCCGTCGCAGCGGACTTCAAGAAGAAGAACCCGGATGCCTCTCTCGGCGACTTCCTCGAGCACGTCGCTCTCGTCTCCGACTCGGATCAGCTGCCGGACGATGGCGTGGACGAGGGCGAGGTGACGCTCATGACCGTCCACACCGCCAAGGGCTTGGAGTTCCCTGTCGTCTTCGTGACAGGCTTCGAGGACGGCACATTCCCGCACATGAGGTCGCTTGCCGATCCCGTCGAGCTCGCGGAGGAACGCCGGCTCGCCTATGTCGCACTCACCCGGGCGCGGGAGAACCTCTACATCACACGAGCCTCGGTGCGGAGCCAGTGGGGTGCCCCCCAGGAGCTTCCCCCCTCACGATTCCTCGACGAGATCCCCGACGACCTCGTCGATTGGCGCCGTGCACACTCCGCCTCCGACGTCCTCCGCCGCTCCAGCGCATCGAGCTATTCCAGGCCAGATTTTGGCGGATCCCGCTCGGACTCCGGCGTGCGGCCGGGCACGAAGGTCAAGCCGGGCAGGCTCGACGGCGGCATGGCGAAGCGCCAGCCCTCGGCAAAGCCAACCCTGAGTCCCGAGGATGCTGAGAAGCTGGCTGCGGCAGAGGCCGCTCTCGCGGCGGAACGCGAAGCGGCAGCGGAGGAGACGCGGCGCAAGCGCGCGGAAGCAGCTCGCTTGGAGGCCGAGAAGCTGGGCCCCCTCGCATCCGTCACCGCCGGCGATACCCTCGTCCATCGCACCTTCGGACCCGGCACGGTGCTGGCAGTCGAGGGGAGCGGCGCGAACATGGTCGTCAAGATCGAGTTCGAGGGCAAGAAGCCGAAGAGGCTCATGCTCGCCATGGCTCCCCTCAGCCTCCCCGAGTAACCTGGCGAAACGCCGGGCCGCTCCATCGTATCGGCGGGCTGTCAGCATTACAGTGGCCTCATCGGGGAGGAGAGTGAAGGATGACAGCAGCTGAGACGACGCGCGTCCGTCGTCATCGCATGGCCGACCCAGGCGGATACATCGGCGGGCTCGATGGTCTTCGAGCACTCGCCGTCGCCTCGGTCGTCATCTACCACATCACCCCGGGGGCACTGCCGGGTGGTTTCCTCGGAGTCGACGTGTTCTTCGTCGTCTCGGGATTCCTCATCACCACACTGCTCCTGCGCGAGGTCCGCAAGACGAAGAAGATCGACTTCATCGGCTTCTGGAGGAGACGCGCACGCAGGCTCGTGCCCGCTCTTGTCTTCCTCGTCATCATCGTCGTCCCCATCGCCGGCATCATCAACAGGGATCTTCTCGTCGGAATCGGGCGCCAGGTGCTGGGTGCGCTGACCTTCTCCTCGAACTGGCTCGAGATCGCCAACGGCTCATCCTACTTCGACCAGACGTCGCCGCTCTTGTTCAAGAACTTCTGGTCACTCGCGGTCGAAGAGCAGTTCTATCTGGTGTGGCCCCCGCTCTTCCTCCTTGTCATCATGCTCGTGCGATCGTGGCGGGTACGGGTGGGTATGGCGGTCGGGCTCGCACTCCTCTCCGCGGTGCTCATGGGTGTCATGGCAGACCCGGAGAATCTCACCCGCGTCTACTACGGCACGGACACCCATCTGTTCGGCCTCGCACTCGGCATCGCCCTCGCATTCTCCTGGGCCCCGGCGTCCGGCACATGGCTGGCGGGGCGGTGGTCGGCGTGGAGCCAGGTCGCAGGACTCGCCGCGCTCGGCGGCCTCCTGCTCCTCATGGCATCGCTCGATGATCAGTCCCTTTTCACCTATCGCGGTGGAATCCTCCTGGCATCGCTCCTCACGCTCACCATCATCGCGGCCATGATCGCGCCCGCCTCCCCGATCGCGCGAGCAGCCGAGAATCCGATCTTCCACTGGATCGGCACCCGCTCCTACGCCCTCTACCTGTGGCATTGGCCCGTCCTCGTCATGGTCGGCCTCCTCGCCCCCGCGGCACCGGGATCCACAGCCTTCTGGATCAGGTCCGCTGTCGCGGTTCTCCTCACCGGCATCATCTGCGAGTTCTCGTACCGCGTCATCGAAACACCGATCCGCACGAATGGCTTCAGGGCAACCCTGGCCGCCGCCTCCTCCCGTGTCTCGACCCGCCAGCCCCGCTACCTCGCGATCGTCGCAGCGGCCGCGATCATGCTGGTGGGGACAGGCGCAGCCGTTGCCCTCGCACCCGAGAAGTCCTCGGTTCAGCTCGAGATCGAAGAGAACGAGGAACGGTTCGAGACGACGCCGGCCGATCCGACTCCCCAGCCCAGTGAGGGCGCTGACAGCCCCGAGCCGGATGCTAGCGCGGCGCCGACCGAGAGTTCGCCGCAGGGATTTGCGATGCCGGGGGGAGAGGACATCACCGCTATCGGAGACTCCCTGATCGTGACCTCCGCCGACGGGCTCGAAGTCGAGTTCCCCGGCCTCAACTTCATCGCCAAGTCCAACCGGCAATGGCACGAGGCTCCGGCACTTGTCGAGGCGGGCCTGCGTGACGGCACGATACGCCGCGCCGTCATTCTCGACTTCGGGACCAACGCCGGTATCCCGGACCCGCAGATCGTCCGCGACACGATCGAACTCCTGGGCCCCGATCGCATGATCGTGCTCGTGACGATCTACGGCCAGTCCACATTCATCGAAAGCGCGAACGAGACGATCCGCGACATTGCCGCCGACTATCCCAACGTGGCCGTGGCGGACTGGCATGCTGCCATCAGCGCTCAGCCGCATCTCCTCCAAGCGGACCAGACGCATCCCGATATCGGTGGAATGTACCTTTTTGCGGAGACGGTGCGGACCGCTTTTGAAACACTTGCATCCTAACCGTCCGTTTTAGGGCACGGATCACTCTCCCACTTGATACCCTGATAGTGGTGTCTCGAAGTCGAGACATCGAGTCGTTATGGGAAGGATCTCCTCCGTGGACCTCTTCGAGTACCAGGCTCGCGACCTGTTCGCCAAGCACGGTGTCCCCGTGCTGGCAGGCATCGTGGCCACCACTCCGTCAGAAGCGCGCGCAGCAGCAGAGCAATTAGGCAGCAAGCTTTTCGTTGTGAAGGCGCAGGTGAAGACCGGCGGGCGCGGCAAAGCCGGCGGCGTCAAGCTCGCTCGGTCGCCCGAGGAGGTGGAAGATGCAGCGTCGCAGATCTTGGGGATGGACATCAAGGGGCACACCGTGCACCGGATCATGATCGCAGAAGGCGCGGATATCGCCGAAGAATACTATTTCTCTGTCCTCCTCGATCGTTCGGAGCGCCGCTATCTCGCCCTATGCTCCGTGGAAGGCGGCATGGAGATTGAGCAGCTTGCCGTGGAGCGCCCGGAGGCGCTCGCCCGCATCGCCATCGACCCCGGTCAGGGAATCGATGAGGAGATGGCACGGCACATCGTCTCCGAGGCAGGCTTCCCGGAGGCGGATGCTGACGCGGTTGCGGACGTGATCCTGGGTCTCTGGGAGGTGTACGTCAAGGAAGACGCCACGCTCGTCGAGGTCAATCCGCTCGTCAAGACTGCGGACGGCACGATTCTCGCCCTCGATGGCAAGGTCAGCATCGACGACAACGCCTCCTTCCGTCATCCCGCCCACGCCGATCTCGAAGACAAGACGGCCGAGAACCCGCTCGAGGCGAAAGCCAAGGAGAAGGGCCTCAACTACGTCAAGCTCGAGGGCGGCCAGGTCGGCATCATCGGCAACGGCGCGGGTCTTGTCATGTCCACGCTCGATGTCGTGGCCTACGCGGGCGAACAGTACGGCGTCGGGCCCGCGAACTTCCTCGATATCGGCGGCGGCGCCTCGGCCGAAGTCATGGCGAACGGCCTCGATGTCATTCTCGGCGACCCGGAGGTGCGCTCTGTCTTCGTCAACGTGTTCGGCGGAATCACCGCCTGCGATGAGGTTGCCAACGGCATCGTGCAGGCACTCGCCATCCTCGGGGATGCGGCGACGAAGCCGATCGTGGTGCGCCTCGACGGCAACAACGTGGACGAGGGGCGGCGCATCCTCACGGAAGCAGCCCACCCACTCGTGACGATCATGGACACGATGGACGGCGCGGCAGCCAAGGCTGCCGAGATTGCGGCATAAGGATTTAAGACATGTCTATTTTTCTCGACAGTAACTCCAAGGTCATCGTCCAGGGCATGACGGGCTCTGAGGGCCGCAAGCATACGGCTCGGATGCTGGGTGCCGGCACAAAGATCGTTGGCGGCACCAACCCGAAGAAGGCGGGCGAAACCGTCACATTCGATGTCGTCCCCGCAGGTCCCGGCCAGGCCACAGCAGGCACCGTGGACGTGCCCGTGTTCGGAACCGTCAAGGACGCGAAAGAGGCAACGGGCGCAGATGTGTCCGTCATCTTCGTCCCGCCGGCGTTCACGAAGGCCGCAGTCATGGAAGCGATCGATGCCGGGCTCCGGCTCGTCGTCATCATCACGGAGGGCGTCCCGGTCGCAGACACCGCAGTCTTCCGCTCCTATGCAGAGAAGAAGGGCGTCCAGCTGATCGGCCCGAACTGCCCCGGCATCATCACACCCGGACAGTCCAACGTGGGGATCACCCCGCCCGATATCACCGGTCCCGGCCGTGTCGGCCTTGTCTCCAAGTCGGGGACGCTGACGTACCAGATGATGTACGAGCTGTCCGACCTGGGCTTCTCCACCTGCATCGGCATCGGAGGCGACCCGATCGTCGGAACGACCCATATCGATGCCCTCCGAGCATTCCAAGATGACCCGGACACGGACCTGATCGTCATGATCGGCGAGATCGGCGGCGATGCCGAAGAGCGTGCCGCTGACTTCATCAAGGAGCACGTGACGAAGCCTGTCGTCGGCTACGTTGCAGGATTTACCGCGCCCGAGGGGAAGACCATGGGGCATGCCGGGGCTATCGTGTCCGGCTCCGCAGGGACCGCACAGGCGAAGAAGGAAGCACTCGAAGCAGTGGGAGTCCGAGTCGGGAAGACACCGACAGAGACCGCGAATCTGGCACGCCAGATCCTCCAAGGTTAGGACTCGCATGTGGGAGGGGGCCATGACGGCCCCCTCCCACATGCCATCGCGACTACTCGTCGGCGGAGGGCGCTGAGGGCGCCGAGGCGATCGAGACAGCAGACGCGGGGGAGACCTGGCTCGGCAGCTGGACCGTGGGCGTGCCTGTCGGACGTGAGACGGACGGCGCGGGGGACGGCGCGACGGTGGGATCCTGAGTCTGTGAGGGTTCGGTCGAGGGAGCTGTCGTCGCCGTGATCTGGCCGGACGGATTCTCGTTCGACGGGGATGCCGTCTCGCGGGGGCCCTCAGAGATGACGGGAATGACGACATCCGGTGAATCCGCTGCCGCCATGCCCGTGCCGATGGCGACGCCGAGTGCGCCGAGAGATCCGGCCGCTACCCACAGTTTGCGAGACATGACGCTCCTTTCGTAACCTCTCCCCATTCAAGCCGATGAAGATGATGATCGGGGGAGAGCAAAATGAGAGTCCTTTCATCAACGGTGAGTTGCTCCCCGCAGACAGGGGCAAGGGCTGGGAACATGGACTCGATGAGCACCACACGAACCCACCCGCTTCGCCTAATCCTCGCGGCAGCACAGCCCATCGTCTTCGGATGGGCGATCGCTGTGGTGCTCGGTATCTTCGCCTACACTCTCATGGCGGACTCTCCCGCTCTCGGCACCACCTCCTGGCAGGATGTGGCATCCGTGACAACCGGCTGGTGGTTGACCGCATTCGGAGGAACCCTCCACTTCGACGGAGTGGGAATCTCCCTTCCGCCCCTCCTCATCACCCTGCTCACCTATGCGGCAACGCTCGGACTCGTGCGTAGGCTGCCGGTGAAAGACTGGATCGACGTGTGTGTCCTCACGGGCAGTGCAGCTGCCGTGACGGCGCTCCTCGGCCTTGCGTCACCCGCGGGGAGCGTATCGTGGCCGGCCAGTATCGGCACCGCGGCCGTCGTGCTCCTCGCTGTCGCGACATCGAAGAATCGCACCGATTGGTTTGGTCGAGGCTTCTTCGCGTCCGTTGCGGGGCGTGCGATCTATGACGGAATGATCCTGGCGCGCCGCGCGCTCACCATCGGACTCATCATCGGCATCCTTGTCTTCGTGACGGCGACCGTGCTCGGCTGGTCCGAGATCGTCAAGATCAACGGCTACTACATCGTGGCCTGGCATTCGAACCTCATGATGTGGCTCTTCCAGCTCGCCTACCTGCCAGTCCTTGTCCTGTGGGGGTTCGCTTTTGTTCTCGGCGCCGGTTTCGCGGTCGGCTCGGGAACCGTGTTCTCCGCGCTCGGTGTGGCATCTGCGCCGCTGCCGGCAATCCCGCTCCTCGGCGCGCTGCCACAACCCGGGCCGGGATATCCGTGGCTTCTCGCAGTGGTGGCGCTTGTTCTCCTCCTTGCCGGCATCCGTCAGGCTCGAGCCTTCCCCGACCTGAAAGAAGTCCTTGTCACGGGTGGCATCCATCTCGCTGTGCTCGGCGCGGCAGGAGCCCTTCTCGCCTTCCTGTCCCAGGGCTCCATCGGACCTGACCGCATGGCGGCAACAGGCCCAGACATGCTTCGAATGATGGCCATGACGATTGTGATCCTTGGGATTCCCTTCCTCGCGGGAATGATTCTCGGCCACCGAACATCGATAGCAGCCTATCGAGATTGGGCCAAACGTGGCGTCGCGGCCGTGAAAAACCTGCGGAACAGCGATATCCCCCAGGAAGATACGACCGCTGCTCACACATCCTCGGAAGCCGATAGTCATCTGCAGGTTGTCGAACCAGAGCCTGAGCTTCCCGACGATCCGCACGCAACAACCGCAGTGACAGCACAGACCGCTCCCGAATCCGGAAAGGATGGCTCATGACAGGCCGCCTCGCAGTACTGATCTCTGGCGGGGGCTCGAATCTTCGAGCCCTCCTCGACGCATGTGAAGACCCGGAGTACGGATGTGAGGTTGTCCTTGTCATCGCCGACCGGCACGGCTGCGCCGGCATCGATCACGCCGCCGAGGCAGGAATCGACACCGCGGTTCTTGCTGTGACGGACTTCCCGAGCAGAGAAGAATGGGATCAGGCCCTCGCTTCACGACTGACGGAGTCGTCACCCGATCTCGTCGTCTCGGCCGGTTTCCTCAAGATCCTCGGGTCCGCTGTGCTCTCTGCATTCCCCGGTCTCATCGTCAATACCCACAACTCGCTTCTCCCATCCTTTCCCGGTATTCACGGTCCCCGCGATGCTTTGGACTATGGCGTCAAGATCGCCGGTGCCACACTGTTCGTCGTCGATGAGGGGATGGACACGGGGCAGATCCTCGCGCAGTGCGCCGTCGAGGTTCTCGAGGACGACACGGAAGAAGTCCTGCTCGAGCGGATCAAGGCTGCGGAACGCGCCCAGCTCGTGCGCACGGTGGGGTCGATGATGAGGGACGGATGGCGGGTCGAAGGCCGACGGGCCTTCCTCAACGCACGCCCATAGCCGCCAGAGTCCGGAAGCGCAGAACAGGGCGTTGACGTGGTTAAATGTCTTGTGCACGCGCGGTTGAAAGATGGAGTTCGAATGCGGCAGTCTGTCAGAGGAACGACGACGGGTCTCATCCTCGTCGTTTCGGGGCTCTTCCTCGGGAGCACAGCCTTCGCATCGACAATCGACGATCAACTCGCACCGCCGTTCGATCCCGTCGTGGATCTGCGGGTTGTCGGCTCGCTTGCGGAAGCGACTGCCATCCCCACGGATGAGCCCTCCGACGACGTGGATCCCACAGACCAGCCGACGGAAGAACCCACGGAGGAACCCACCGAAGAGCCGACGGAGGAGCCCACCGAAGAACCCACCGAAGAACCGACGGAGGAGCCCACGGAGGAGCCCACGGAGGAGCCGACGGAGGAGCCCACCGAAGAACCGACCGTGGTGTTCCCTGAGGACGGGGTGCCGCCCGCGAGCCGGGCTCCTGTTTTCTCGGCAATCGAGCCGATCGTTGCCGAGACTCGCAGCGATGTCACAGAGGACGATATCGTGGCGGGCGTGCGGGTCGTCGACGACGTCGATCGGGGACTGATTCCGGTCATCTCCGACTGGGGAGGATGGTTCGACGAGAAAGAATGCCCGAACGGCTACCCGTGCACGTATCGAATCGTCTTCCTTGCCTTCGATTCGGAGGACAACTTCGCCGAGGGCGCACGCGACGTCATCATCACGGGCCGCGCGAACATGCCGGGCTCGTCCGCGATCGGAGCGAGCCGCGTCATCGCCGATGGTCTTGAACTCGTCGAGATCGACCGAGATGAGCTGGCATGGACGGGTGCAGAGACGGGCTATCTCGCAGCAGGAGCGTTCGTTCTCATCGTGAGCGGTTTCGGTCTCATCCTCTCGGCAAGGCTGCGCCGCATCCGCTAGAATCGTTCTCGGCCGCGACTGGCGCACGAGATGGATGACCATCGGGGAGCGGCCGACACCGTCGCGTCGCACGCCTGGGCATAGCAGCGGATCGTCTCCGAGGAGAGCTATGACTCGCGCACTCATATCCGTTTACGACAAAACAGGAATTCTTCCACTCGCCCAGGCTTTCGTCGATGCTGGCATCGATATCGTGTCATCCGGTGGAACCGCTCACGCACTGCGAGACGCCGGCATCGCCGTCACCGCGGTCGAGGACGTGACCGGGTTCCCGGAGTGTTTCGACGGTCGCGTCAAAACGCTTCACCCACTCATCCACGGCGGGCTTCTCGCCGACAGGCGCAAAGCCGAGCACGTTGCCCAGCTCGGTGAGCTCGGTATCGAACCGTTCGACATCGTCGTCGTCAACCTCTACCCGTTCGCGGACACTCTCGCCTCAGGGGCGCAGGTGGGCGACATCATCGAACAGATCGACATCGGCGGACCCGCCATGGTTCGCGCCTCCGCAAAGAACCATGCCTCCGTCGCGGTTCTGACTTCTCCCGACCAGTACGAGGATGCAATCGCTGCCGTCCTCCGCGGAGGTTTCAGCGAGTCTGAACGTCGAGTTCTCGCCGCGAAGGCTTTCGCCCACACCGCGGCCTATGACGCGGCGGTCGCGAACTGGATGACAGGCCTGGTCGAGGAGCAGCCATCATTTGCTGGGATCGCACTGGAGCGCACGAGCACTCTCCGCTACGGAGAGAACCCCCACCAGTGGGCGTGGCTCGCGGCAGACGGCACTGACGGAGTCGCCAACGCTGTGCAGCTTGGCGGCAAGGAGATGAGCTACAACAACTATCGCGACACGGATGCGGCCGTTCGGGCAGCCTACGATCACGTCCGCCCCGCGGTCGCCATCATCAAGCACACCAACCCGTGCGGCATCGCGGCAGCAGATGACATTGCGGAGGCCCACGCACGGGCCCACGCCTGCGACCCGGTCTCTGCCTATGGCGGAGTCATTGCGGCGAACCGGTCCGTGACGTTGGCAATGGCCGAGCAGGTGAAGCCCGTCTTCACCGAGGTCATCGCAGCGCCGGGCTACGACGCGGATGCTCTCGAACTCTTGCGATCGAAGAGAAACCTCCGGATCCTTGTTGTCACGCCGGGGAGAACGGAACGTGACATCACCCAGATATCGGGCGGTTTCCTCATCCAGGATCGTGACCGTGTCGATGCTCCGAGCGATGTGAGGAGCGGATGGTCGCACGTGGCGGGCCCGGAAGCCGACGAGCAGACGCTTGCCGATCTCGAGTTCGCGTGGCGGTCGGTTCGCTCCGTGCGATCCAATGCTGTCCTTCTTGCACGCGATGGTGCCTCCGTGGGGGTCGGCATGGGCCAGGTGAACCGGGTGGATTCGTGTCGGCTCGCCATCGAACGAGCCAACACCCTTGGTGTTGCCGTCGAATCTGACGTCGAGAGTGCGGGCGGTGCTCAGGCCGGATCCTCGTCGAGCGCGGAACGTGCCAGGGGCGCGGTTGCCGCGTCCGATGCCTTCTTCCCGTTCGCGGATGGTTTCCAGGTGCTCGCCGACGCGGGGATCAGGGCTGTGATCCAGCCGGGCGGATCGATACGCGACGCGGACGTCATCGCCGCCGCGAACGAGGCTGAGATACCCATGTACTTCACCGGCACGCGGCACTTCGCGCACTGAGACGCTGGGGGATGCCGGACATCCCCCCAGTTCTAGAGTTCGCGCAGGATCTTCTTGAGCGGACGAGGGTCTGCCGCTGCCTCGAGAGTGATGCGGCTGCCGATGTTTCTCCGCAGGGCAACCGCGTCCGCGGGACGGTCGACTGTGACACCACCCGTGAGGCGATCCTCTGTCACCCAGAGGATCCTCGAACCGTCATCGATCGTGACGGGCGTCCCGACAGGGTGACCGATGACGAGGATCTCCAGTCCTGCGATCGTCGAGAATACATCCGGAACGAGAGGGAGGGGATCGTCTGCCGGGTTGGTCATGATCGCGTGGGCAACCCGAGCGGCTTGGTGCAGGGCAGTGTTCCAGTGCCCGCCGCTCGGCCCGATCCCGATCGTCGCGCAATCACCGACAGCATAGACACCGGGATAGGAGGTCCGCCCCCATCCGTCCGTCCTCAAGTCGAGTCCGAGAGTGTGCGGCACGGCCCCGGTCGCCTCGATGATCGTGCCCGGATCCTGAGGGATCGTGGAGACAATATCGACCCCCATGCTATTCAGAGCGCTCTCGATCGCGGTATGAGCGGGGCCTATCGCGGGCAGAATGTGTTCCGCTATCTCGACGAGCGTGACGGGACGTCCGGCCGCGGCGAAGGATGAGGCGAGTTCGCATCCGATCCAGCCGCCGCCGATGATCGTCACGGGTCCCGTGACGGCACGGAGCCTCTCGGCGTCTTCTCGCGTTCGCAGATGCAGGGCGCCGGGGTAGGTTTCCCGGGGATCTGCTCCCAGAGCCAGGACAGTCGTGTCCGAGGCGTAGCGGATGCCATCGACGATGACATCCGAGCCGTCGAGAGAATCGACTGAACCGGTGACGATCTCATCGCACAGCTCGGCGATGTGTCCAAGACCATCGGCCGACAGAGGGCGACGATAATCGCCGAACAGATTCTTCGACAGGGGCGGCCTGTCATACGGCGGGACTCCCTCCCGGTCGATAGCCCTCATCGGGCCGTCGTATCCGGCTTCCCGCAGTTCGGCTGCGACGCGCAAGCCCGCCAAGCCAGTTCCACAAATGGTGATCAAAAGGTCCTCCAAGATATAGAGTTGATCGTATGGGAGAAAAGCGGGTTCCTGCATCTGCACTGCTGTGGCTGACGACCCTCTGGGTTGTCATGATCGCCGTTTTCGCATTGACTGCGGGACCCGTGTTCGCGATCCGGTCCCTGGGGATCAGCATGGTGGGATATGCGATTGCGCGGCTGGTCTTGCCGACCGGCACCGTTCCTGACGTTCGAGGGCGGGCACTGGACACTGCCACGCTCATGCTTTGTGGGATAGCCCTGCTGGCTCTTGCCGATTGGGGAAACGCCACCAACGTGGCCTAGGAGGAAGTTAGACATGGATATCGTGACACGGGCTATTGCCAAGGCTCAAGAGTGGTCGGACAACGCGCGAGCGTACTCGACTCCCTACGCTTCGCGACTGCTATCCCAGGTGCTCGACCATCCCGGCGGCCTCGACTACACCGTGAACTTCGTCGACGGCGTCATTCGGCCAGAGGATTCTCACGTCGTCGCAGACAATCTCTCTGCCATATCCCAGAAGGATGCCTCATTCCTTCCGCCCTATCTCGGCATCCTCGCGAAGGGCGGCGGCAAGCTTGCGCCGCTTCTTCCCGGCGTGGCGACAGAGGTTGCGGAGAAGATCTTCGCAGCTCTCGTCGGTGATCTCGTCGTCGACGTGACACCGTCGAAACTCGGCCCCGCGATCAGCAAGCTCCGGGCGGACGGCTCCCGCCTCAACCTCAACCTCCTCGGTGAAGCAGTCCTGGGTGACGGTGAGGCCGAGCGTCGGCTTGCCGCCACCACCGAACTGATTCGCCGCGATGATGTCGACTACGTGTCCCTCAAGGTATCTTCCGTGATCGGCCCGCACGCACCCTACGGCTTCGACGAGGCAGTCGATCACGCGGTCGCCCAGCTCCTTCCCGTCTTCCGGGTTGCCCGCGATTCCAAGACTTTCATCAACTTGGACATGGAGGAGTACAAGGATCTGCACTTGACCATTGCCGTGTTCAAGACGATCCTCGACGACCCCGAGTTCACCGACTACCGTTCCGGTATCGTCCTCCAGTCCTACCTGCCCGATGGGGAGGCGGCTCTCGCTGACCTCACGGAATGGGCGAAGGCGCGCCGCGCCCGCGGAGGAGCCCCCATCAAAGTCCGCATCGTCAAGGGCGCCAACTTGTCGATGGAGAGGGTCGATGCTGTCATGCACGGCTGGGAGCTTGCCGTGCAGCCCTCGAAGGAGGCCACGGACGCAAACTATCTCGTCATGCTCGACCATGCACTGACGAAGGAGAACATCGACGCCGTCCACATCGGCATTGCCGGACAGAATCTTTTCACGCTCGCCTATGGCGTGCTGCTGTGCCGCGACCGCGGCCTCGCGATCGGCACCGAGGTGGACGTGGAGATGCTGGCCGGCATGGCGACGCCGCAGGCTCACGCCGTGCGCGACGACATCGGCTCCCTCCTCTATTACGTGCCGGTTGTGAAGCCCGAAGAGTACGATGTCGCGATCTCCTATCTTGTGCGGCGCCTCGAAGAGAACGCTACGCCCGAGAACTTCATGTCGAACGTGTTCGCGCTCGAGGACAGCTCTGTCTTCGGCCTCGAGGCTGAGCGCTTCTCGACCGCGTACGAGCTTGCCCAGTCCGGCATCGACCACGGCCCGCGCCGCATCCAGGACCGCAACGAGGCTCCCGAGGCGTTCCCGCGCGAGTTCTCCAACACGCCGGATACTGACCCGTCTCTGCCCGCCAACATTGCCTGGGCGAAAGGGATCGCCGCAAGGATCCCCACGTCGGAGCTCGGCTCGGACATTGTTCGCGCCCACACCCAGACGACAATCGCGGAACTGGATGAGGCACTGTCGACCGCGGTCGCGGCAGGTAAGGCATGGTCGGCCAAGCCAGCCGGAGAGAGGGCAGACATCCTTCTCAAGGTTGCCCACGTGTTCGAAGCGAACAGGGGACGACTCATCGAGGTTGCCGGTTCGGAGGCCGGCAAGACAATCGACCAGGCGGATGTCGAGGTGTCGGAGGCAATCGACTTCGCACGCTACTATGCTTCTCTCGCGCCAGCCCTCGACAACCTCGAGGGTGCGAGATTCACTCCCGTCGAGACCACGCTCATCACCCCGCCCTGGAACTTCCCCATCGCGATCCCGGCGGGCGGAGTGCTTGCCGCGCTGGCCACCGGTTCGGGAGTCCTCTTCAAACCTGCTCGTCTCACCCGCCGCATCGGCTCGCTCGTCGCCGACCTCATGTGGGAGGCCGGTGTGCCCCGCGACGTTCTGCAGCTCGTCAACCTCGACGGCTCCGACCGCAATCTCGGCCAATACCTGGTCGAGCGCGTCGACCAGGTGATTCTGACAGGATCGATCGAGACGGCACGCAGATTCCGGTCATGGCGTCCCGACCTTCGAGTCTTTGCCGAAACGTCCGGCAAGAACGCCATCATCGTCACCCCTCATGCCGATATCGACCTGGCTGTGAAGGATGTCGTCTACTCTGCCTTCGGGCATGCTGGACAGAAGTGTTCTGCCGCATCCCTCGTGATCCTGGTCGGCTCGGTGGGCTTCTCCCGACGGTTCCACGATCAGCTGGTCGATGCGGTGAAGTCCCTCAACGTCGGATATCCCGCTGACCTGTCGACAGAGATGGGGCCGCTGACAGAAGTTCCCTCCGGGAAGCTGCTGCGTGGCCTCACGAAGCTCGAACCGGGCCAGTCGTGGGTGGTGAAGCCACGCAAGCTCAGCGACAACCTCTGGACGCCGGGCGTGCGTTCCGGTGTGCAGCCGGGCAGCGAATACCATCTGACCGAGTACTTCGGCCCGATCCTGGGCGTGATGAGAGCGGATAGCCTCGTCGAGGCTGTCGAATGGCAGAACGCTGTCGAGTTCGGCCTCACTGCTGGCATCCATTCTCTCGATGCTGCGGAAATCGCCTACTGGCTCGACCACGTCCACGCCGGCAACGCCTACGTCAACCGAGGCATCACCGGCGCCATCGTGCAGCGTCAGCCCTTCGGCGGCTGGAAGAGATCCTCCGTCGGCACCGGCACGAAGGCGGGCGGCCCGAACTATCTCTACGGCCTCGGCCACGTCACGCCCGCGTTCACGGGAATGTATGCTCAGACGCTGAACGACCCGATCCTGCGCAAGGCGAAGACGGTTGCGGAATCCCTCGAGGATGCTGAGAGGACGCAGGAAATCCTGTCCGGCATGGACAGGGCGCTGGCGGAGGAGTTCCATGGTGAACACGATCCGTCTCAGCTCGGCGTCGAGATCAACATTCTCCGCTACGTGGGCTTCCCGCGCGTCGTCGTCCGCCTCGGCGCGGACGCACCCGTCGGAGATCTCCTCGCCTCCGTAGCCGGAGCCGTGTCATTGGGAGCCAATGTCGAGGTATCGTCCGCAGGGACGCTCGCCGCAGCGGTTGCCCAGTTCATGGCGGATCACGAGGTGCTCGTCACCGTCGAATCGACCGAGCAGTGGCAGAGGAGGGCGAAAGGCATGTCCGTCTCTGCGGACGGCGTCCGGTTCCGCGTTCTCGGCGAAGACGCGTCAGCTCTTGCCGCCGCGATTGACGGCTCTGTCGATGTCGGCATCTACGCAGACCCGATCACGCCAGCCGGTCGAGTGGAGCTGCTGCCCTACGTCCAGGAGCAGGCCATTTCCGCAACGAACCACAGGTTCGGAAACCACACGTCACTTCTCAAGGGCGTCCTGATCTAGGCTGGAAGGGGCGCGGCGGGAGCGCCGCACCCCTTCCTTCTCAGGGCGTCGGGAGTGCGTGTGATCTCAACGTGACCGAGCGGGCTGTCAGATCGACCGTGAGAAGCGCCTGGGACGGATCGGTCACTCCAGAGCCCACGTAGACGGTCCGGTTCCCATCGGCTCCCCACCTCGACATCCCGCATTCGGGGTTGAGGAGGGGTGCGGACGTGCGGAGCACGACATAGTCGGGATTGACGATAATCGTCGCGGACTCTGTCGTCGTGAGCGGCACGACAACAGCATCGGGGGAGTCGATCCAGCGCAGGTCGGCGATCATCTCACGCTCCGTGGCGATACCGAGTCGCGCCTGGTCCACCGTGACGGGTGTGAAGCTGATGGGTTCGGGGGTCTTCGAGCGCGGCCATACGGCCGCCACGAGGAGGATGATCGCGAAGCCGAGAAGGCTGGCGATCAGAAGGTGGATTGGTTCGCTGCGGCGAAAGATCGAACTGTCAAGGGCGAGCGCTAAGGCCCACAGGCCCTGGATTGTGACAAGAACGCCGATGATGATCGTTCCGACGACGGGTTGTCTCATGACTGCCTCTCAAGGGTGAAATCCGCTGCGACAAGGTTGAGGCGGATGATGATGTCGGCATCGTCGATCGAATCGATGTCGCCGTTGAGGATGGTTGCGTCTCCCGCAACCCCGCTGTTGCGCTGGGAGCGCTCGTCCACGCCGGAAAGATCCGACATGACATAGTCGGCAACGACAGCGACGCGCTGCTCATCGCCGATCACGATCGTCACCTCACCGAGCCTGCCCGTCACATCGATCTCGGCTTCATCGAGCCCGGTCACATCGATCTCGCCGGAGCCCAGAAGAACAGAGAACCCGCCGTCAGCGTCCGATGCCGATGTTGGTGCCCACACACGTTCACCCATGATGACCGAGTGCTCGGCCGAGGGTATCGACGTGGTCGCGGCGATGGGGAGGCAGAGGAGGGCGGCAAGGATCGCGAGAGTCGACAGTCCGCCGCCGCGCCGGCCCACGATCCCATACACCGTGACGGTCAGGCCGAGAAGGATCGATGCTGCCGCGCAGGCGGCAAGTACGAGGGCGGAGTCCGACAACGATGAGCTTCCTCGATCAATCGCGTAGGCGACGCCGGCTGCGATGATGAGGAGGACGGCGATGGCGAAGAGGACGAGCCTCCCGCCTGCCGCGGGAGGGGTGACCTGGACGGCGGCGTCCGGGCTGTACAGGTGGCGGCGGTCCGGTCCCGGCGGGCTATCCCTTTCGGGCGCGACCTTCTCGGCCTGCCAACGGGTTTCGACTCTGGAGTCTCTGAGCGCGAGGACGACAAGGACCGTGATGACGACCGTGATGATGAAGCCGAAGGGGCCGACGAAGAAGACGTCCCGGAATCCCCATCCGGAGGTGGGCAGGAAGACGAGAATGATCGCGAACACGAAACTGGATGACACGGTGCCATAGAAGGGTTCTTGGGCGTGGATCCGGTCCGATTCGTCGGGCAGGAAGAGCCATCCCAGAGCGTAGAGCGTGATCCCGGCACCCCCGAAGAACCCGAGGGCCACGACCGCGGCGCGCACGAGCACAGGATCTACACCCCACCTTCGCGCCAAGCCCGCACAGACACCCGCGAGGGGAGTATTGTCAGGCCGCCGGATCCCGAGGGATCTCACCGAATCGAAAAAGCTATCTCCAGTCATGCCTCTATCGTCTCCCCGGATGGTCATGCGCGGTAGTGGGGGAATCCCTGATTGAACCCTGAGATAGGGATCGGAATCCCCATGGGGGGTGCTGGACGTGGGAAGATCGATCCATGGAACGCTACCCGCTCGTGAGGCCCCAGTCGGGCCGGATCGTTGCCGGCGTGTGCCAGGGAATCGCCGACCATCTCGGTATCAATGTGTGGCTCGTCAGAGGAATCGTCGGCGGGCTCGTCGCATTTGGGTTCGTCGGCATCCTCCTCTACACGTGGCTCGCGATCGCCATTCCAGCCTCCGACGACGTGCCGGACCGGGCGGGCCCGCGCTATTCGCCAACGGCGAGGACCAGGCTCCTGTTCCTGGCAGGCCTTGCCCTCACGGGCGCACTCGGCCTTATCGTGTTCCAATCCGCGATCGACATCTCGGCCGGGATCGTCGTGTCCCTGGCGTGCGTGGTGGCTGGCGCTGCCCTCGCGTGGACGAACATCGGCGGCTCATCGGTCCGAGTCCAGCTCGTGAGGCTCTCCTCCGGCATCGCGCTCCTCGTGATCGGGGTGCTCATCTTCGCTGTGCGTGACGAGGACCCCCGCACCATGGCCACGTCTGTTGTCATCACCCTCATTGTCCTCGGTGTTGCCGCTCTCGCCATGTGGCCGGCAGTGTCCCGCATGTTGAAGGAGCTGGATCAGGCCCGCAGGGAGAGTGCGGCTGAGGCCGCTCGGGCTGATATTGCTGCTCACCTCCACGACTCCGTCCTCCAAACCCTCACTCTTATCCGCAACTCAGCAGGAGACCCGGACACGGTGACTCGCCTTGCCCGCGTGCAGGAGCGCCAGCTCCGCACGTGGCTGTATGGCACGAACCGCGACGAGACGTCGCTCCCGGAAGCTTTCCGAGCCATGATGGCAGATCTTGAGGATCTGTACGGAACAGCCGTTGAGTTCGTGTCCGTGGGGGAAGGTGACCGAGATGAGCATAGCCGGGCCCTGCTGGCGGCCAGCCGCGAAGCAATCGTCAACGCGATCCGCCACGGTGCGGAGCCGGTATCCGTCTATACGGAGTTCACTGCCGCCGCCACCGATGTGTACGTCCGCGACCATGGTGCGGGCTTCGACATCGCAGAGATCCCCGACGACCGTCACGGGGTCCGTGAATCCATCCTCGGGAGGGTAGTGCGCCACGGGGGAGAAGCGGCCGTGACAGCACGACATCCCGGAACCGAAGTCCACATCAGAATGCCACGAGGTCACCATTGAGAATCATCATCGTCGACGATCATCCTTTAGCACGAGCCGGAATGGTCGGGGAACTGACCCGCGTCGGCGGCTTCGACATCGTCGGCCAAGCGCACGATGTCGACTCCGCCATTGCCACCATACGGCGCCTTCAGCCCGACGTCGTCCTGCTCGACGTGCACATGCCGGGCGGGAATGGCGGCGGGGGAGCGGAGGTTGTTCGCGCATGCGCCGACCTCTACCCAGGCACCAAGTTTCTCGCGATCTCCGTCTCGGACGCCGCCCGTGATGTTGTCGCCGTCGTACGTGCAGGAGCTCGAGGCTATGTCACCAAAGACGTCACCGGGGAGAGATTGGCTGATGCTCTGCGGCGCGTGGATGATGGGGATGCGGCGTTCTCGGCCCGCCTGGCGGGTTTCGTGCTCGATGCCTTCGGTGCGGGCGCTGGCGATGTGGCCGACCATGACGACGAACTGGATCGGTTGACGGCACGCGAACAGGAGGTCATGCGTCTTATCGCGCGTGGCATGGCCTACAAAGAGGTCGCCAGCGAGCTCTACATCTCAATCAAGACGGTCGAGACGCACGTCTCCGCGGTCTTGCGGAAGCTTCAGCTGTCCAACCGCCACGAGCTGGCCAGGTGGGCGGCCGCACGACGGATCGTGTAGCCGCCCCCTCACACATCCTCGAGGATGGGGAGGACGTGGGCTGGGCCGTGATGGTGCGGGTTGGACACGATGTAGGCAACGTCCTGCAGTCCGAGCCACCACTGGTTGTAGGGCAGGCGAGTCGCCGGATCCCAGTGCTCTTCCAGATGGGAGAGCGGATGGCACTCGATGCTTCCCTTCGCCATGCCCACGTAGGAGCAGTCATCCCTGCCGTTCGACATCGTCTCGTCGAGAGTCCTCATCGCCGCGTTGACGAGACGCACCGCAAGCAGCCGGTCGAACGGCGACGGGTTCCCACCCTGCTGCTGATGTCCGATCACCGCCTGGCGGACATCGAACAGGCCGCCGCCCTCCTCTTCGAAGATGCGGGCAAGGAAATCGGTCGTGTAGTTCTCAGATGCATACTCGTTGCGGACGACAAGGTAGAGACTGCGTCCGTTCTTGAACGCGTCCACCATGACATCCGTATCTTTCGCCAACTGGTTGAGCGTGATCCCCGTTTCCGAGAGATAGATCTGTTCCGCGCCGGAGGCAATGCCTGACATGAGTGCGAGGTAGCCGCAGTTGCGGCCCATCGTCTCACTGACGAAGCACCTGCGCGACGCTGAAGCGGACTGCTTGATCCTGTTGAGAACCTCGACATTCGTGTTGAGGGCAGTGTCCGTGCCGATCGACAGCTCCGAGGCCGGCAGATTGTTATCGATCGAGGCAGGCACGCACATGATCGGGATACGGAAGGCCGAGAAGCGCTGGCGCTCCTCCCTCATCCGCTCCGCAGCCTCATAGCCCTTGAGCCCGCCGATGATGAGCAGGCCATCGATGCGGTTGTCCTCGAGGACGCGCCCCATGTCATAGAACTCGTCGACGGACGGGATCGTCCGACGCGTGCCGAGCTGTGCACCTCCCAACCCGGACCAGGCTTCCACATCGGACCACGAGAGCGGCACGAGATCTCCGTGGACGAGCCCCGGAAGGCCGCCCTCGATGCCGACCATCTCGTACCCGCGATCGATGCCGAAGCGGACGGCCGCCCTGGCCGCAACATTCATGCCCGGTGCGAGTCCGCCGACGTGGACGATGGCGATACGCCCGCGGGGGCCGCCGTTCTTCTTCGTCGGCACGGGAGACGCCAGAGTCGTGAACACGTCGAGCATTTCCGTATAGGACGATCCGCGGGCGGCAACAGCAGCCTCGAAATCCCCGGCTGCCGTGTACTTCTTGACCGCACGCGTATTCTCAACAGACGACATGAGGGGCAGGCGGACGAGCCTGTTGCGGCGAGTGCCGATGATGACCGGATCCCCGTCGCTCTGCAACAGCTCAAGAGCAGCCGAATAGCCGAGCAGCGTCGGCATCCACCGGTCATAGGCCGAGGGCGATCCGCCGCGCTGAACGTGGCCCAGCATCGTGACGCGTGCGCTCTCTCCGAGACCCTCCTCAAGGACGGCCTTCACCCGCTCGGACGTAATCGCCACGCCGTTCCGGTCAGTGGCGCCCTCCGCGACGATGATGATCGAATCGCGCCGGCCGGCGTCCCGACCTTCCTTGAGAACGCGACACATGTCAGTCTCCCAGCCGTCTGCCGGGGGCCGCTCCGGAACGAAGACGTAGTCACAGCCGCCGGCAATCGCACTCATGAGAGCGAGATACCCGCAGTGGCGGCCCATCACCTCGATGACGAACGAGCGCCGGTGAGACTCCGCAGTCGACGAGATCGCGTCAATCGCATCGATGATGCGGTGGAGCGCGGAATCCGCACCCACCGTCATATCAGTTCCGACGAGGTCGTTGTCGATCGAACCGACCACGCCTGCAATATGGAGGAGGGGGTGCCGGTCTGCGGTGTCCTGCTCGATCTCGCCCATTTCCACGAGCTCGGCCAGGAGCGATGGCCACTCTGCCCTCAGTTCGTCCGTGCCCGTCAGCGTGCCGTCACCGCCGATAGAGATGAGGCGGTCGATACCGAGAGAGACAAGATTCTTCACGGCCTCGCGCATGCCCTCGCGCTCGCGGAAACGGTCGGAACGGGCCGTGCCGATGATGGTCCCGCCGCGGTGCAGAATGTCGGAGACATCGCTCCATGACATCTCTTGGATCAGATCGCCGCCCTCGACGGCGCCCTTCCAGCCCTCACGGATCGCGAACGGCCGGGCTCCTTCGTGGAGAGCGGTGCGGACAACGGCACGGACAATAGCATTCATCCCCTGGGCGTCTCCACCCGAAGTCAAAACGCCAATCTTCACTGATTCCATATCTCTATTGTCGCTGATCGTTCTCCGTTCATCGACATCTCGATCGGAAGGACGCCTCTCCCGGACCCGATTCCGGTCGTTCACGTGTGCCAATAGTGGACAAAACGCGGGAATGAGAAAGGTTGTGCTTCGACATGCACCTTTGACGCGCACCACGCGGTCCCGCGTCTCCCCAGCGGTTTCCCGTCGACATGATCTCGCGGTATCGATCGGTCCCGGGTCCTCCCCGGCGGGACGCGGTTGCCTGGCAGACCCACCGGGCAGAGAATCGTCTCAGTCAGTGCTGGGACGCCCAGCATTCGCCCGCGTGTGTGAGAATTGAGTCACGCCACCCGCTTCGAAGAAGGACAGCCATGCCCGTATCTCCCATCGACCCGACGAGTACCCGCGCCTGGACGACGCTGACAGAGATCGCACAGAGCTTCTCGCCGGACTTCCGCACCTGGTTCGCGGAGGACCCGCACAGGGCAGAGACGTTCTCTTTCGTCGCGGGTGACCTGCATGTCGACCTGTCGAAGACCTTCCTCACCGAGGACATCATGGCCGCTCTTCTCGAACTCGCCCGCGAGACGAGAGTGGAGGAACGCAGGGATGCGATGCTGAGCGGTGAACGGATCAACGTGACCGAGGATCGTGCCGTGCTGCACACGGCGCTCCGTGCACCGCGCGGAAGCGAGATCGTGGTCGATGGCGAGAACGTTGTCGAGAACGTGCACGAGGTCCTCGACCGGATGTACGAGTTCGCGGCCAAGGTGCGTTCGGGTGAATGGGTCGGTGTCACCGGCAAACCGATCGAGACGATCGTCAACATCGGCATCGGAGGCTCGGACCTCGGCCCGGTCATGGCCTACGAGGCGCTCAAGCCCTACCTCCAGGAAGACTTGGAGGTCCGATTCGTGTCGAACATCGACCCGACGGATGCTGGGGAGAAACTGGCTGGCCTCAATCCTGAGACAACGCTGTTCATCGTCGTATCGAAAACCTTCACGACGCTGGAGACTCTGACGAACGCGAAGGTGGCGCGGGCGTGGCTGCTCGATAATCTTCCCGGCGGCGGGGGAGAGGACGCGGTCGCGAAGCATTTCGTCGCGGTCTCGACGGCTCTGGACAAGGTTGCGGACTTCGGGATCGACCCCGATAACGCGTTCGGCTTCTGGTCCTGGGTGGGCGGGCGCTACTCTGTCTGCTCCGCTGTCGGCACGAGCCTCGCGATCGCGATCGGCCCGGACAATTTCGCCGACTTCCTGGCGGGACATCGCGCCATGGACGAACATTTCGCCACCGCGCCAGCGCACGAGAATGTTCCCCTGCTCATGGGACTCCTCAACGTGTTCTACACCAACCACATGGGGGCCACCTCCCACGCGGTCCTGCCCTATTCGCAATACCTTCACCGCTTCGCCGCCTACCTGCAACAGCTGACGATGGAATCGAACGGCAAATCCGTGCGCTGGGACGGCAGCCCGGTCACGACCGGCACGGGAGAGGTCTTCTGGGGCGAACCGGGTACGAACGGACAGCATGCGTTCTACCAGCTCCTGCACCAGGGCACCCAGCTCATCCCGGCCGACTTCATTGCGTTTGCAAATCCCACTTACCCCTTCGAGACCGAGGGTCAGGATCAGCACGAGCTCTTCCTCGGGAACTTCTTCGCACAGACGAAGGCGCTTGCCTTCGGCAAGACGGCGGACGAGGTACGCGCAGAGGGAACCGACGAAGCGATCGTTCCGGCTCGGGTCTTCACCGGCAACAAGCCCACCTCCTCCATCATGGCGCCCTACCTGAGCCCATCCGTTCTCGGCCAGCTCATCGCACTCTATGAGCACGTCACCTTCGTCCAGGGCGTCGTCTGGGGGGTCGACTCGTTCGACCAGTGGGGCGTTGAGCTCGGCAAGCAGATGGCGAACGAACTCGCGCCCGCGATCGCAGGAGACGATGAGTCGCTTGCTGGCCAGGATCCGTCCACGCGTGCACTCATCGCCTATTACCACCGTCATCGGGACGCAAGACCCGTCCACGAAGCCTAGACAGTCAGTAGACTGGTCATGGCTGCCCGAACAAGGGTCCATTTCGACATAGGAGTTGTATCAGATGGCTAAGTCTCCAGTTACCGTTACCGTGACCGGCGCCGCCGGCAATATTGGCTATGCGCTGCTTTTCCGCATCGCTTCCGGTGCCCTGCTCGGACCGGACGTCCCGGTGCGACTCAACCTGTTGGAGATCCCCCAGGCTGTCAAGGCCGCTGAGGGAACGGCGATGGAGCTCAACGACTCCGCATTCCCGCTTCTGGAATCCGTCAACATCTACGATGACGTCAACCAGGCCTTCGAAGGCACGAATGTCGGCCTCCTCGTCGGCGCCCGCCCCCGCACGAAGGGCATGGAACGCGCTGATCTCCTCGCAGCAAACGGCGGGATCTTCGGCCCCCAGGGCAAGGCCATCAACGACCATGCCGCTGACGATGTCAAGGTCCTCGTTGTCGGCAACCCCGCCAACACGAACGCCTATATCGCTGCCGCATCGGCCCCCGACGTTCCGGCCGACCGCTTCAACGCGATGATGAGGCTCGACCACAACCGTGCCATGAGCCAGCTCAAGGAAAAGACGGGCACCCCGATCTCCGAGATCGAGAAGGTCGTCGTGTGGGGCAACCACTCCGCAGACCAGTACCCGGACGTCTCCTACGCAACCCTCTCAGGCAAGCCCGCCATCGACCAGCTCGACGCCGAGTGGCTCTCGTCCTACTTCGTTCCGACCGTTGCCAAGCGCGGCGCCGCGATCATCGAGGCACGTGGAGCATCGTCCGCCGCCTCGGCAGCATCCGCTGCCATCGACCACGTCTACGACTGGGTCAATGGAACCGCTGAGGGCTCATGGACCACGGCCGGCGTCGCCTCACACGGCGAGTACGGCGTTCCCGAGGGCCTCATCTTCGGCTTCCCGACGATCTCCGTCGGAGGCGAATGGCAGATCGTGTCCGATCTTGAGATCTCGGAATCGACCCGGGCCGGCATCGACCACAACATCAAGGCCGCTCAGGAAGAGATCGACGCAGTCAAGGAACTCGGCATCCTCTAAAAACGATCCTGAAACGACAGTGTGCCCGGCTCGCGCCGGGCACACTCTTTATGTCGGGAATCAGGGGAAGACGACTGTCCGCTCCCCGTTGCGGAGCACGCGGCCTTCCGCATGCCATTTGACGGCCCGAGCGAGAACACGCCGTTCGACATTCTCGCCGATCGCCTGAAGATCGGCCGCTGACAGCGCGTGGGAGACTCTCTCCACGTCCTGCTCGATGATCGGCCCCTCGTCGAGATCCTCACTCACGTAGTGAGCGGTGGCGCCGATGATCTTGACTCCACGGTCATGAGCCTGCTGATAGGGGCGTGCGCCCTTGAAGGACGGCAGGAACGAATGATGGATGTTGATGATCGATCCCGCCATGCGATGGCACAGCTCGGGTGAGAGCACCTGCATGTAGCGAGCCAGGACGATCAGCTCCGCACCAGTGTCCTCGACGATCCCCATGAGCTCCGCCTCTGCCTCCGCCCGCCGGTCCTTCGAAAAGGGGATGTGGGTGTAGGGGGCGCCGTAGAAGTCGGCGATCGGACGCAGCCTGTCATGGTTCGACACGACACGGGTCACCTCGATCGGCAGGCGGCCCATCCGCTGCAGATACAGCAGATCGGTGAGGCAGTGGGATGTCGTGGACCCCATGATGACGGTCTTGATGGGACGGTTGGCCTCTGTCAGATCGATGTGGCCATCGAACTGGCGCGCCAGCTCGTCGACAGGGCCCTGCAGGGCCCCGATGTCTCCCGGAATATCGGCTTCGATGCGCAGGAAGAACCGTCCGGTGTCAGGATCCCCATACTGCTGGGACTCCGTGATGTTCCCCCCGTGAGCAACGAGAAGGCCGGTCATTCCGTGGACGATGCCGGGACGGTCAGGGCAAGAGAGTGAGAGCACAATTGAAGGCATGATGGTAAGGCTAGACCGTTATGCCTTCCAGACGGTGGATGATTCGAAGCATGGACAGTGACTATGCCGACCGGGCATATACGATGGTGTCAACTGGCCAGCCCCACGTGGAGGAAATATGGATCTGCTCAACAGTTCGATCGCAGAGGTCGACCCGGAAATCGCTGCCGTACTCGAGAACGAACTCGGCCGTCAGCGCGACACGCTCGAAATGATCGCGTCCGAGAACTTCGTTCCGCGCGCCGTCCTCGAAGCGCAGGGTTCGGTCCTCACCAACAAGTACGCGGAAGGTTATCCCGGCCGACGGTACTACGGCGGTTGCGAACACGTTGACGTGGCCGAGAACCTTGCCATCGAACGCGCCAAGGCCGTCTTCGACTGCGACTACGTCAACGTCCAGCCGCACTCGGGGGCCCAGGCGAACGCCGCCATCTACCACGCACTCGTCTCACCCGGCGACACGGTCATGGGACTCGAACTCGCCCACGGCGGACACCTCACGCACGGCATGAAGATCAACTTCTCCGGCAAGAACTATCGCATCGTCTCCTACGGGGTGGACAAGGAGACCGGCGTCATCGACATGGCGGAGGTGCGGGCTGTCGCACTCGAGGAGAAGCCGAAGATGATCGTCGCCGGCTGGTCCGCCTACCCCCGTCATCTCGACTTCCAGGCTTTCCGCGACATCGCTGACGAAGTGGGCGCCTACCTGTGGGTCGACATGGCGCACTTCGCAGGCCTCGTCGCCGCGGGCCTCCATCCCAGCCCGCTCCCGTACGCGGACGTCGTGACGACCACGATCCACAAGACGATCGGCGGCCCACGATCCGGCATGATCCTGGCCAAGACCGACGAGCTCGCGAAGAAGCTGAACTCGGCCGTGTTCCCGGGACAGCAGGGCGGCCCCCTCATGCACGTCATCGCGGCCAAGGCCGTCGCGATGAAGATCGCGCAGTCGGAAGAGTTCAAGGAGCGCCAGGAGCGCACGCTCGAAGGCGCCCGCATCCTCGCGGACCGTCTCCTCGAGAAAGATGTCGCCGATGCTGGCATCAGCCTCGTCTCGGGCGGAACCGATGTTCACCTCGTCCTCGTCGACCTGCGTGACTGCCCGCTCGACGGACAGGCCGCTGAAGACCTCCTCCACTCCGTCGGCATCACGGTCAACCGCAACGCCGTGCCGTTCGATCCGCGCCCGCCGCGCGTGACATCCGGCCTCCGCATCGGTACACCCGCGCTTGCCACGCGCGGTTTCGGCCGGAACGAGTTCGAAGAGGTCGCCGACATCATCGCGGAGACGCTCGTTGCAGGGCACTCCGCCGACATTGCTGCTCTCTCTGCTCGCGTTGGCGCTCTCACAGACCGCTTCCCGCTCTACGAGGGGCTCAACTGACGTGACCGCACGAGTACTTGACGGCAAGGCTACGGCCGCCACGATCAAGGCCGAACTGGCGCACCGAGTGTCGGAACTGGCGGCGCGCGGCATCATCCCCGGTCTCGGAACCGTTCTCGTCGGAGACGATCCGGGTTCCCAGAAGTATGTGGCCGGTAAACACCGGGACTGCGAAGAGGTCGGCATCGTCTCCATCAGGGAAGACCTGCCGGGGGATGCGAGCGAGGAGGAGATTCTTGCCGCGATTCGGCGCCTGAACGACGACGATGCGTGCACGGGTTATATCGTTCAGCTGCCGCTTCCCCGCGGTGTCGACACGAACGCGATCCTCGAGGCCGTCGATCCGGGCAAGGATGCGGATGGTCTTCATCCCACCAACCTGGGCAGGCTCGCCCTGCGCGTCAGCGAACCCATCACATCCCCGCTGCCATGCACACCGACGGCGGTGCTCGAGCTGCTGTCGCGGCACGGCCTCGATCTCAACGGCAAAGATGTTGCCGTGATCGGCAGGGGCACCACCGTCGGGCGATCGATCGGCTTGCTCATGACACGGCGCGACATCAACGCGACCGTCACCCTCATGCACACCGGAACGGTGGGCATGGCGGAGAAGGTGGCTGCAGCCGATGTTGTCGTCGCGGCGGCAGGATCCCCGGGCCTTGTCCAGGCTTCGTGGGTCAAACCGGGAGCGATCGTCCTCGACGTGGGCGTGTCTCGCGTCGTCGACAGCACGGGCAAGGGCCGGATCGTCGGCGATGTGGCACCCGAGGTAGCCGAGGTTGCCTCCTGGCTGTCGCCCAACCCGGGCGGGGTCGGCCCCATGACGAGAGCGATGCTCCTCGAGAATGTTGTCACGATGGCGGAGAGGACGCTGTGAGGGTAACGACTGTCAACGTCAACGGTATTCGCGCCGCCGTCCGCAAGGGCATGCAGGAATGGGTGACGGAGAACAATCCTGATGTTCTGCTGCTTCAGGAAGTGCGGGCGCCAGAGGACCTGGTCGCCGACCTCCTGCCAGGGGAGTGGAATGTCATCCAACAGTCCTCGCGCCTCAAGGGGCGCGCGGGCGTTGCCATCGCCGTGCGTCCCCATATCGACGTCACGGCCGCCCGGCTCGGACTCGACGGGGATACGGATGTCGACTCGGGACGGTGGGTGGAAGCAGACATCACTGTCGACGGCACGGCACTCACCGTCATCTCCGCCTACCTTCATTCGGGCGTCGCAACCGACGCGGAGAAGATGGCGGCGAAATACCGTCACCTCGACATGGTGACATCCCGCCTGGCCGACATCGAGGGCGAGTTTTTGATGGCGGGGGACTTCAACATTGTTCGAAGCCCCGCCGATATCAAGAACTTCAAACCGAACCACAACAAGACCTCTGGTGTTCTCGACCGCGAGATCGCCTACCTGACGCAGTGGTTCTCCACCTACGTGGACGTTCACCGTGCACTCGTGGGCGACATCCAGGGTCCCTACACCTGGTGGTCGCAGCGCGGCAAGGCATTCGACAACGATGCCGGGTGGCGGATCGACTACCAGATGGCGAGTCGTGCCCTCGCGGCGACAGCTGTGTCGGCAAGCGTCGGCCGTGCCGCCGACTATGCATCGCGATGGTCGGACCACGCCCCGCTCACCATCGACTACGACCTGTCCTAGGACGCGACGGGGGCGTGTCGTGGCTTGAGCCTCCTGGCGATACGCCCCCGACCGCGTCGTCAGCTACTGTTGTGGACGAACTTTGCTCCCGAGTCACCCGAAACGATCGACGTTGGCTAGGCTAGGGCGCGTGGCAGATGAGATATTTTACGACGCTCCGAGCACCGTCCCCTCAACCCAGGCCGTGACGATTCAGCAGGAGCCTTTGGTTCACAAGGTCATGAACCTGCGGATCGTGCGCGCGTTCCAGCGCTACGGCTCAGCTAAAGGCGCCATGCTGTCCGGCGGTATCGCCTACTCGGGAATCTTCTCGATCGCGGCCGCCCTCACGATAGCGATCACGGCATTCATGGCCTTCCTCGGCCGAAACGAGACCCTGAGAAAGACGGTATTCGACGGCGTCAACGAGGCCATGCCCGGCATCCTCAAGACGGCCGACGACCCGAGCGGCCTTATCAGGCCCGAATCGTTGATCCTCGACACGGCCCTCAACCCTGCTTCTATCATCGCCGCCGGTCTGCTGCTGTGGACGGCGCTGTCGGTCATGAATGCGCTCAAGATGTCGCTCCGTGCCATGTTCGGCATCGTCCGGCTTCCCGAAACGTTCATCGTTCTCAAGGCGCGCGATCTTGTCGCATTCCTCGGCTTGGCGATCGGCGTCCTGGTCAGCTCCGTCCTCACGTCCGCGGCGGGCGCACTCGGCGACATGGTGCTCGAGTTCCTCGGCGTCGACGGTGCGATCGGGCAATGGTTCCTGAGGATCACGTCTCTCGCGGTCGCCTTCCTTGTCGACTTCGTCGTCATCGCCCTCCTGTTCCGGTACACGGCGGGCGCCCGACCCCCGCGCAGGGATCTCATCCTCGGTGCTTCACTCGGTGCGCTCGGAACATCGGTCGTTCGGTTCCTCGGCACATCCGTCATCGGATCGGTCTCCGATAATCCTGTCCTGGCGCCTTTTGTTGCGGTCGCAACGCTCCTCCTGTGGGTCAACTTCGTCTCCCGCATCGTCCTCATCGCAGCCGCATTCACGGCGAACCCGCCCGCGCCCCCGAAGATCACCGTTCCTGAGGCGATTCACGCGCACAGCACCCCGAACTATGTGACGCTCTCTGTACCGGAGACGACGTCGTGGGCATACGAACCATTCACGGGCGTGATCGTCCCCGACCTCACGAACGATCCCGAGTTCTCCTCCAGGCAGAAGCATGACCTGCCGGAGTGGGACACTGCGGAGGGCCGGGCACGGCTGGAAAGGATCAAGGAAATGGAACTCGAGCTCGATCGAGAAAAGATGAGATACCGGATTGATCAGGAAGAGGATGCGTCATGACGTTCGTCGCCATCGTTCCCGCGGGAGGTGCCGGCACGCGTCTGTGGCCGCTGTCGCGGCGCTCCCACCCGAAGTTTCTTATCGACATGACGGGGGCGGGCAGGACTCTCATCCAGGCCACGGCTGATCGTCTCGCTGGCCTCGCCGATGATCTCATCGTCGTCACCGGCGCCGCCCATGCGGCCGCGGTTGCCGACCAGCTCGACCTGGATGAAAGGTCGCTCGTCGTCGAGCCGGCACCTCGAGGGACGATGCCGGCGATCGGCCTCGTGGCAGCGATCGTCGAACAGCGATATGGGGGAGATGCGATTGTTGGATCCTTCGCCGCTGACCATCTCATCTCAGACACGAACGCATTCGGCGAGGCGGTCCGCCGTGCGATTGCCGCCGCGGAGCGAGATCTCGTCGTCACCATCGGCATCACCCCCACCTCGCCCGATACTGGATTCGGCTATATCCACCAGGGAGCCGCCACCGAGGTGGACGGCGTGTCCAGCGTGAGCGAGTTCATGGAGAAGCCCGACCTCGAGACCGCGTCCAGATACGTGGAATCGGGGGAGTACCTGTGGAACGCGGGCATGTTTATCGCCAAGACTCGTGTCCTCCTCGATGCTTTGGCACGTTTCGAGCCGGATCTCGCCTCCGATCTGCGCGCTATCGCCCGCTCGTGGGACGGCCCCGGCAGAGACAGCGCCCTGGGACTCTGGGACGGACTGAAGGACAGTGTGATCGACCGTGTCATCGCAGAGCCGCTTGCCGCGGAAGGCGGGGTCGCGACGGTACCCGCCTCCATGGGCTGGTCCGATATCGGTGGCTACCTGGCATTGTCGGAGCATCTCGATGATCCGTCCGGCGGAATCTCCGCCGGAGGAACCGCCCAGTCCATCGTCCTCAGCGACGCGCCGGACTCGGTCGTCTACGTCCACGACAGGCCGATCGTCATCCACGGTATCCCCGGAGCCGTCGTGGTCGATACTGGAGATGTGATTCTTCTAACAAGAAAGGAGGCTTCATCTGGTCTCGGGGGCGTCGTATCGGCTCTGCCGGGAGATATTCAGCATCTTCGGTAGGTTTTGGACGAGACCTATGTCATTCGAGCTAATATGTTATTGCGAACCGTTATGAAACTTTAATTCTCTGGGCACCCAAACAGTGCACGTAAACACCTGATTAACGGCTAAGCTAATTGAGAAATCCGTGCCGACCCGGCACGGGCTTAAATGTAGGAGTACACGTGAAGAAATCCACGTCATTCATGGCACTGTTGGGTGCCACTGCTCTCGTTCTCTCCGCCTGTGCGGACGACGCCGACAATGAGGCCACCGAGGACGTCACGACGCCAGAGGCGACCGAGTCTGAAGAGCCCACCGAGGAAGACACCACCGATGAGGGTGACGATTCCGAGGAGCCTGCTGGCCGCGACTACGCCTCGATCGATGCTTCTGACTACACCGCCTGCCTCGTCTCCGACGCCGGCGGCTGGGACGACAAGTCCTTCAACGAATCCGCATTCAACGGCCTCCAGGAGGCAGTTGAACTCATGGGTGTCAACGCCCAGACCGCAGAGTCCTCCTCGGATGGCGACTTCGGCCCGAACGTCAACGCCATGGTTGCCGAGGGCTGTGACCTCGTCATCGGTGTTGGCTTCCTCCTCGAAGAAGCAACCGGTAGTGCGGCTCTCGAGAACCCCGACGTGTCGTTCGCTCTCGTCGACTCGGGATTCACCACCGAGTCCGACAACGCTCGTCCCCTGCTCTTCAACACCGCTGAGGCAGCGTTCCTCGCCGGCTACGTTGCCGGTGGCATGACCGAGACCGGCGTCGTCGCCACCTTCGGCGGCCTCCCGATTCCGTCCGTCCAGATCTTCATGGACGGCTTCTACGACGGCGTCATGGCCTACAACGAGGCCAACGGTGCCGATGTTGAGGTCCTCGGCTGGGACAAGGATGCCCAGACCGGCTCCTTCTCCAACTCCTTCGACGATCAGGCCCAGGGCCAGCAGCTCGCCAACGGCTTCATCAACCAGGGTGCAGACATCATCATGCCGGTAGCCGGCCCGGTCGGCCTCGGTGCCGCCGCCGCCGCTCAGAGCGCAGGCGACGTCTGGATCATCGGTGTTGACTCCGACTGGTACGAGTCCGCTTCTGAGTTCTCGTCCATCATCCTCACCTCCGTCCTCAAGGACATCGACGTTTCCGTGCTCGACACGATCGCCGATGTTGCGACCGGTGAGTTCTCCAGCGAGCCCTACATCGGCACGCTCGAAAACGGCGGCGTCGACATCGCTCCGTTCCACGACTTCGAGGCCGATGTTCCTGCGGAACTCGTTGCCGAGGTTGACGCACTGCGCGAGCAGATCATTTCGGGTGAGCTCGTTATCGAGACCCCCAACGCTCCGTAACCACTGACGGGAGGGCGGGCCCGGGACCATGCCGAGCATGGTTCTGGGCCCGCCTACCTATCTCATTTCACGCCACATCGATGTGGTGGAGAAATGGTAGAGATAGAAAGGCAGCAGCCAAGGTGAAGCTTGAGCTTGTCGGGATAACAAAGAAGTTCGGATCCCTGATCGCCAATGATCACATCGACCTCGAGGTCGAACCGGGCCAGATCCATGCTCTTCTCGGAGAGAATGGCGCTGGCAAATCAACACTTATGAATGTCTTGTATGGGCTGTACGACCCAGACGAGGGTGAAATTCGACTTGATGGCAAGCCCGTGACGTTTAACGGTCCGGGCGATGCTGTGGCCGCCGGCATCGGCATGGTCCACCAGCATTTCATGCTCGTGCCAGTCTTCACCGTCGCCGAATCCGTCGCACTCGGCTATGAGCCGACTCATCCCGCGCTGGGGATGATCAATATGAAGGAAGCGAACAGGATCGTCGAAGACGTCTCCAAGCGCTTCGGTTTCGATCTTGATCCGAAAGCGAAGATCGATGATCTGCCAGTCGGCGCGCAGCAGCGCGTCGAGATCGTCAAAGCACTGTCGCGCAAGGCCGAGGTCCTCATCCTCGACGAGCCCACCGCCGTGCTCACGCCCGCCGAGACAGATGAGCTGATGGCGATCATGAAGGAACTCGCGGCCGCGGGAACCTCGATCGTCTTCATCACCCACAAGCTTCGCGAAGTCCGCGCCGTTGCGGACAAGATCACTGTCATCCGGCGCGGCAAGGTCGTCGGCGAGGCCACCCCGGATTCATCCGAGGAGGAGCTCGCCACGCTCATGGTGGGCCGCTCTGTCATGCTCAAGGTCGACAAGGAAGAGCCGAAGCCAGCACCTGTCGTCGTCTCGATCCAGGATCTCTCCTACGTGAACGAGGACCGCGTCACGGTCCTCGACCATGTCAACCTCGACGTGCAGGCCGGGGAGATCCTCGGAATCGCCGGAGTCCAGGGCAACGGTCAAACAGAACTCACTGAGCTCCTGCTCGGCCTCAAGCACCCCACCCTGGGCGATATCAAGCTCGATGGGGAGTCGATCGTCAAGCACTCGGTTCGAGATCGCGTCGATCAGGGTCTTGGCTTCGTCCCCGAGGATCGCATGCGCGACGGGATGGTGCAGCCGTTCTCGGTCGCCGAGAACCTCGTCCTCAACCAGTACAGGTCGGAGAAGTTCTCCCGAGGTCCGTCGCTCAAGCTGCGCGCGATCCAGGAGAACGCGGAGAAGCTGCGCGATGAGTTCGATATTCGACTCACCGATGTCACGAACCCGATCACGACACTGTCGGGCGGCAACCAGCAGAAGGTGATCGTGGCCCGGGAGATGTCCCGGAAGCTGAAAATGCTGGTCGCCAGCCAGCCGACGCGCGGCGTCGACGTCGGCTCGATCGAGTTCATTCACAACCGCATCGTCCAGGAGCGGGACACCGGCACTGCCGTCATCCTCGTCTCCTCCGAACTGGATGAGATCCAGTCACTGTCCGACCGCATCGCGGTCATGTATCGAGGCCGCATCGTCGGCATCGTTCCCGCACACACACCCAACTCAGTTCTCGGACTGATGATGGCTGGAGTACCCATGGAGGAAGCCATGCAGAAGGAGGACCGATGAGCACGACAACTGACACCGAACGCGGGTCAGCCCCGCTCTCGCTCAAGGCGAAGGCAGCGCTGCACGTCGCCACGCGCTCCAACTGGATCATCTCGCTTGTCGCGGTCGTCATCGCCTTTATCGTCGGCGCATTCTTCATCTGGATCGCGGATGCGTCGATCCTCGACACGTATTGGCGTCTCTTCAAGGGCGCGATCTTCAACCCTGATCGCGACACGTGGCAGCAGCAGATCAAGCCGCTGACGGAAACGTTCAAGAACGCCGCTCCGCTGATTCTCGGTGGTCTCGGTCTCGGTCTCGGCTTCCGTGCGGGCCTGTTCAACATCGGTGGACAGGGACAGATGATCCTTGGCGCTATCGCAGCGACCTACCTGGGCTTCACCCTGAACCTGCCCTACTTCGCCCACCTGCTCGTCGCCCTCATCGGCGCCGCCATCGTCGGCGGCCTGTGGGGCGGCATCGCCGGTTTCCTCAAGGCGAAGACAGGCGCGAATGAGGTGATCGTGACGATCATGCTCAACTCGATCGCCGGATTCCTCCTTCTGTATGTTCTCGGCAAGGAAGTCTTCCTCGGTGCGGGCAACAACCAGCCGAAGTCTCAGCCCGTCGCTTCCGAAGCGCGCCTTCCCGAGCTCCTGCCCAGCCCGTTCGATCTCCATGCGGGCATCATTCTCGCGATCATCGCGACCGTGTTCGTCTGGTGGCTCCTGGAGCGGTCGAAGTTCGGCTTCGAACTGCGAGCCGTCGGCGCGAATGCGCACGCCTCCGAGACCGCTGGCATGTCCACCTCGAAGGTCATCACCTTGACGATGATGATCTCTGCGGGCCTGTGCGGCCTCGCGGGTGCGAACCAGATCCTCGGAACGTTCGGCAGCCTCACGCAGGGCGCCATGGGAAGCATCGGCTTCGATGCCATCACCGTGGCACTCCTCGGCCGCAACCGGCCCATCGGGATCTTCGGCGCAGGCCTCCTGTTCGGCGCGTTCTCCGCCGGCTCGCCCCTCATGCAGGGCGCGGGTGTCCCCGTCGACATGATCCTCATTCTCCAGTCCGTTATCGTGCTGCTCATCGCGGCCCCGCCGCTGATCCGCTGGATGTTCCGTTTCCCGAAGCCTGACGGCGTCGGCTACCGCGAGTACATCACTCTTCATCAGGAGGCAAAGTGACCACCGTCGTCGAACGTGAAGAGGTCGTAGCTCCCGAGGACGAAGTCCTCGCCCCGATCTCGTGGAAGCTCCCGGTTATCTACAGCCTGGCAACGCTTCTCGCTATCTATTTCGCTCTCAACGCCGACGGCATCGCAGAGTTCGTGTGGAAGGACATCCGTCCGACACGGGACGGCAACAACCTGCTCGTCTATGCGGACCAGGCGTGCTGGATCCTCGCCATCGTCGTTGCCGGTGCAACAGCCTTCTCGTACTTCAGGGCGATCAAGCGGCACACCCAGCCGCTGTGGCTGGGACTCATCGTCCTCATGCCGCTCATCCTGTCCTTCCTCACCTTCCAGGGCGGAGGCTCGGGCAGGTTCATCACCCTGGCGTTCCTGTTCTCCGCGACGCTGACCGCCGCAACGCCTCTCATCTACGGCTCCCTCGCCGGTGTCGTCTGTGAGCGCGTGGGCGTCGTCAACATTGCGATCGAGGGCCAGCTCCTCGTTGGCGCCTTCTCCGGTGTTGTCTTCGCCTCCGCTTTCGGCAACCCGTGGATCGGGCTCATCGGTGCGCCGATTGCCGGTGCCCTCATCGGTACCCTGCTGGCATTCTTCTCGGTGCGCTATGCGGTCGACCAGATCATCGTCGGTGTTGTGCTCAACGTGCTCTGTCTCGGCATCACGTCGTTCCTCCTCGGCACGGTTGTCAAGAACAACCCGTCCTGGAACTCGATCGCCTACAGCCTGCCCGTCTACGAGATCCCGGGCCTGTCGAAGATCCCCTTTATCGGGCCGGTCTTCTTCCGCCACACGATCCTCATGTACATCCTCTACTTCCTCATCATCGCCCTGACGATCATGCTCTTCAGGTCGCGCTGGGGCCTGCGCCTGCGCTCGGTCGGCGAACACCCGAAGGCCGCCGACACGGTCGGCATCAACGTCAACCGGACGCGTTTCCTCAACACCATGCTCGGATCCGCACTCGCGGGCCTGGGCGGCGCGGCCTTCACCATCGGCTCCAACGCCGTGTTCACGGAGAACATCTCCGCGGGTAACGGATACATCGCCCTCGCGGCCATGATCCTCGGCAAGTGGCATCCTGTCGGTGCGATGGGAGCGGCGCTCATGTTCGGCTTCGCATCCGCAATCGTCGACTTCCTGCCCCTCGTCGCCACGAACCCGATCAACCCGAACCTGCTCGCCATGATCCCGTACGTCGTCACGATCCTCGCGGTCGCTGGCTTCGTCGGCAAGTCCCGCGCACCTGCCGCGGAGAATATCCCGTACATCAAATCATGATCAACTGGAATGAGCTGCGCGATGCAGCGATAGAAGCAATGACCATGGCCTACGTGCCCTACTCGGGGTTCCCCGTTGGTGCAGCAGGCCTCTCCGAAGACGGACGCATCTTCTCTGGATGCAACGTCGAGAACGCCGGCTACGGCGTCACACTCTGCGCCGAATGCGGCATGATCTCGGACCTCGTCCGTTCAGGAGGAGGGAAGCTTGTCGCCTTCCTCTGCGTGAACGGCAACGGGGAGCTGACCGTGCCCTGTGGCCGATGCCGACAGCTCCTGTGGGAGCATGGCGGGCCGGATATGGAGATTGAGATGCCAGCGGGCGTCATGCCCTTCTCCGAGGTCCTCCCGTACGGGTTCGGACCGGAAGACCTGAGCCGTGTAGATAGGAAAAAAGATGTCTGAACGTTTTGACGCCGTCGATATTATCCGGACGAAGAGGGACCGCCAGGTCCTGTCCACCGAGCAGATCGACTGGGTGATCGACGCCTACACTCGCGGTGTGGTTGCCGAGGAGCAGATGTCTGCTTTGGCGATGGCGATCTTCCTCAACGGCATGAACCAGGACGAGATCTCGACATGGACGCAGGCCATGATCAACTCGGGCGAGACGATGGACTTCTCGTCCCTTTCGAGGCCCACTGCGGACAAGCATTCGACTGGGGGAGTGGGAGACAAGATCACGCTCCCGCTTGCTCCTCTCGTCGCCTCCTTCGGCGTCGCCGTACCCCAGCTCTCTGGCAGGGGTCTCGGCCACACGGGCGGAACTCTTGACAAGCTCGAGGCGATTCCGGGATGGCGGGCGAACCTCAGCAATGAGGAGATCATGCATCAGCTCGAGACTGTCGGCGCCGTGATCTGCGCGGCTGGAAGCGGCCTCGCCCCCGCAGACAAGAAGCTGTACGCCCTGCGCGACATCACCTCCACGGTCGAGGCGATCCCCCTCATCGCCTCCTCGATCATGTCGAAGAAGATCGCGGAAGGCACAGGGTCACTCGTTCTCGACGTCAAGGTCGGGTCGGGCGCCTTCATGAAGGACATCGACCAGGCCCGCGAACTCGCCGAGACCATGGTCCGTATCGGCAAGAACGCTGGTACAGCCACCGTGGCTCTTCTGACTGACATGTCGGTTCCCCTCGGTCGCAAGATCGGCAACGGACTCGAGGTCGAAGAGTCCGTCGAGGTGCTCGCCGGCGGCGGTCCCGCAGACGTCGTCGAACTCACGGTCGCTCTCGCACGGGAGATGCTCCTCGCCGCAGGAGTCGATGTGGACCCGGCAGAGAACCTTGCCAACGGCAAGGCCATGGACTGCTGGCGGGACATGATCCGTGCACAGGACGGCGATCCCGACGCTCCGATGCCGGCCGCGAAGCACACCGAGACCGTCGTGGCAGAGACCGATGGCGTCGTGTCGGAAATGGATGCCCTGAAGGTTGGTGTCGCCTCCTGGCGTCTCGGCGCTGGCCGCGCACGCAAGGAAGACCCCGTCCAAGCAGGCGCGGGAATCACCATCCACGCACATCTCGGTGAGCAGGTGAAGGCCGGCGAGCCGATCCTCACCCTGCACACTGACGACGACTACCGTTTCGAGCGCGCACGTGAAGCACTCGAAGGCGGGATCACGATCAGCACGGTCGCACCCACCCGCGAATCAGTGCTGCTCGATCGCATCGGATAGTCATGTCGGGGCTGCACCTGGGACGGATCGTTGCCGCATGGCAGCGCCCCCTCACATCGAGGCCCGTGACAGGTGCGGCCCCCACACCACGCGACCCGGTACCTGTCACTCTCGGAGGGACTCGCGTCACTCAGGTCGACGGCACAACCTGCGGGGCCGCCGTCCTTCTCATGCTTCGAGCATCAGGCGATGAGACTCTCGCAGCCGAACTCGACGCGAATCCGGGAATGATCGACTCCTACCAGAGAGAGATTCACGCCGACGTCTGCCGCGGTGCTCTCGGGCCCCTTTCGTGGCCGCGCGCATACGGGAGCCCGCCCTGGTCTCTCGCCCGCGAAGCACGCTACCCTGGCGTCGACTATGAGGCTCGAGCAGTCGATGATGCGTCAGAGCATGGTCGGGCAATCCTCAACGCCGTATGGCACGCGAACAGACGCGGAATCCCCGTCCCGCTCTATACGGGTGGGAACCTGAGAGAGGGCCTGTCCCGGGCAGTGCCGCGGCACGTCGTCCTGGCCGTCCCTCCAGCCGAGCCGGTGTCAGAAGCCTCCCTGCTCATCTACGAGCCATCCTCCGGACTGCTCCATGAAGTCCCCCTGACGGACCTATTCGCACGTACCGGCCCTCATCCGGCCCTCGGAGGCTGGACCCACATCGTCTGGGCCATCCTGCCCCGTCCGAAGAAGCACTGACGAAGGAATGGGGGCGCGGTCTCGACCGCGCCCCCATTCTCATATCCTCATTCAGCTATCTGACGGCAGAGCAAGCGCCGCCGACATGTCCTTCTGAAGCTGCGACATCCTCTTCGAGGCGGCCTCGCGGGCTGCCTGCACCGTCGTCGCGACGGGCTCGATAACCTCGAGGTAGCACTTGACCTTCGGTTCGGTGCCGGAGGGGCGGACGACGGCGCGATCACCGAGTTCGTTGAGAAGAATGATCGCATCCGTCGGTGGCAGGTCCGGTGTGCCCTCAGAAAGATCCGACACGCTTGTCACGGCCGAACCCGCGAGAGTCTCGGGGGAGTGCGCACGGAGGTGAGCCATTGTCGCCGGCATGAGCGACAGATCGCTCACCCTGATCGTGACGGGAGCGGTCAAGTACACGCCGTGGGTTTGCGCGAGGTGATCCAGTTGGTCCTCGACGGTCTGCCCACGAGTCTTCAACTGGGCCGCGATGTAGGCGAAGAGAAGCCCGGCAGTGATACCGTCCTTGTCCTTCACCCCTTCCGGGTCGACACAGAAGCCGATGGCCTCCTCGTAGCCGAAGATGATCTGCGGGGCCCGAGCGATCCACTTGAAGCCGGTGAGGGTGGTGGCGTGGGCGATGCCGTGACGGCCCGCGATCTCCTTGAGGAGGCGCGAGGAGACGACGGAGGACGCGAAGGTGCCGCCGGTGATCGCACCGATCTTGGCGATCTGCTCACCGAGAACGGAACCGATCTCGTCACCGTTGAGCTGACGCCAGCCCGTGCTGGTCGGAATAGCGATCGAGCAGCGATCAGCATCGGGATCGTTCGCGATCACGAGGTCCGCGCCAACCTTCTTCGCCTTCTCAATCGCCAGATCGAGCGCACCCGGCTCTTCCGGGTTGGGGAAGCTGACGGTGGGGAAGTCGGGATCGGGCTGTGCCTGTTCCTCGACCTCGTGAACGTTGGTGAAGCCGGCGTCTTTGAGAACTTTCATCATCGTCTCTCCGCCCACGCCGTGCATCGACGTGTGGACGATCTTGATATCTGACGAATGCTCGGGAGGAATCAGCGACCTGGTGCGCTCCAGGTAGGCCTCGACGACTGACTCGTCGATCAGGCTCCACCCGGTCGAGGCGACCGGAATCTCATCGGCAGGCGGCGTTGCCGCGATCTTCTCCGCGATCTCGGAATCGTGAGGCGGCACGATCTGCACGCCGCGACCGTCCTCGTCAACGACACGGCCGCCGAGATAAACCTTGTATCCGTTGTCCTTCGGCGGATTGTGGGATGCGGTGACCATGACGCCAGCGTCAGCATCGAGGTAGCGGACCGCCCAGGCGAGCAGAGGGGTCGGCAGGTACCGGGGGTAGATAAGGGCGCGGGCGCCCGCAGCTGTCGCGACGGCAGCCGTGTCGAGAGCGAAGTCTCGCGAGTTGTGACGAGCGTCGTAACCGATGACGATCAGCGCGTCACGGCCCACCTTGTCTTGGAGGAATTCGACGAGCCCGGCGGCGGCCTTGCGGACGACCGCCCTGTTCATCCGGAACGGGCCCCCTCCCATCGCGCCGCGTAGCCCGGCCGTGCCGAACTCGAGCGGACCCGAGAAACGATCAGCGATCTCTGCCTGGGCGTCGGCGTCCCCGCCCTCGGCCTTCTGCTTCAGTGCGATCAGTTCCTGGCGGGTAACTTCGTCGGGGTCGTGTTCGATCCACGAATCGATATCGATCATGATGCCTTCACTTCGTTGACGATGTCGGAGAGGAGCTTCGCGAGACGGGGCGCCGCCTCTGCACCGGCCTGGAGGACCTCAGCATGTGAGAGGGGAGCGGGCGCGAAGCCTGCGGCCTGGTTGGTGACGAGGGAAATGCCGAGCACTTCAAGACCTGCTTCGCGTGCGGCGATCGTCTCCAGAGCGGTCGACATGCCGACGAGATCGGCACCGAGAAGGCGCGCCATCTTCACTTCGGCGGGGGTTTCGTAATGAGGGCCGGGGAACTGGGCATAGACGCCCTCGGGCAGGTCCGGGTCGATCGTGCGGGCCAGGTCGCGCAGGCGGGGACTGTACGCATCGGTCAGGTCGACGAAGTTCGCGCCCCGAATCGGGGACGTGCCGGTCAGGTTGATGTGGTCACGCAGCAGGACGGCCGTGCCGGGGCCCCACTCGGGGACGGTCGAGCCGCAGCCATTGGTCAGGATCAGAGTGGTTGCGCCGAGTTTCGCCGCGGTGCGCACTCCGTGGGCGACAGGGTCGACCCCTCGGCCCTCGTAGAGGTGGGTTCTGGCTCCGAGAATGAGGGCGTGCCCTCCGGAGCGCAGCGCCCTGATCGTCAGCGTGCCGCCGTGGCCCGCGACTCCGGAGACCGAGAAACCGGGAACGTCGCCCGCGGGTATGCTGACGACGGCTTCCCCAAGCTGTTCCTCAGCATCGCGCCACCCGGAGCCCAACACGAGGGCAATGTCGATAGTGTCGATACCGGAGGCGCGACGGATCGCGTCGGCCGCCTCCGAGGCAAGTTCATATGGATCAGTTGTCATGAATCCACGGTACATTCTTCGCCCACTTTTCTCCGCAAAAATCGAATCATGCCCCGATATTCCCTTTCATTGACATAATGCTTGGGTGGACACAGCGAAGGTAACACCGACAGGACCAACAGCATCGGGGGCGCCGAAGGCGGCTCTGCCCGGAGCTTCACGAGTGCGCGAAGGATCACGGGTCGTCATCATCGGCGGGGGGCCGGGAGGCTACGAGGCGGCCCTGACGGCCGTACAACTCGGAGCCCGCGTCACGCTCGTCGAAGACAAGGGCGTCGGGGGGAGCGCGGTTCTCACGGACGTCGTCCCGTCCAAGACCCTCATCGCATCGGCAGAGTGGCTGCATTCGGTTGAGTCCGCCGACCAGCTCGGCATCGTCGCCACGGGGGAACCGTTCCGTGCCTCCTTCTCGGCGATCAACGCACGAATCAGGGACCTTGCGGCCCATCAGTCCGCCGACATCAAGAACAGGCTCATCACCGAAGGAGTTGATGTTCTTGCGGGGCGCGCGGCGATCTCGTCCGCGCTGGGAGCTGATGGGACGCGATTCGTCCGCGCCGAGCTTGCGGACGGCACAGTCCGAGACCTCGAGGCGGAGATCATCCTCATCGCAACCGGCGCAACACCGAGAGAGCTGCCCGATGCGAAGCCTGACGGGGAGAGGATCCTCAACTGGACACAGATGTATGGTCTCGGCGAGCTGCCCCGCCATCTCGTCGTCGTCGGGTCCGGCGTCACAGGTGCGGAGTTCGCCGGAGCCTACAATGCGCTCGGCGTCCCCGTGTCTCTCGTGTCCTCCCGTGACCGTGTCCTGCCCAACGAGGACGCCGATGGTGCGGCAGTGATCGAGAGCGTCTTCGCTCGGCGCGGCATGACGATCGTCTCGCGCCGGCGCGCCATGGCGGCCCGCCGCGTCGAGGACGGAGTGATCGTCACCCTGGACGATGGCAGCGAGATCGAGGCATCCCACTGCCTCATGGCGGTCGGCTCAACTCCCAACACGTCGCATCTCGGCCTGCAGGAAGCGGGCGTGTCACTCAAAGAATCCGGCCACATCATGGTCGACAAGGTATCCCGGACGACAGCTTTCCGGGTGTACGCAGCCGGCGATGTCACGGGCTCCCTTCCCCTCGCCTCGGTGGCCGCCATGCAGGGCAGAATAGCGATGAACCATGCACTCGGCGACTATGTCGAGCCGCTCGACCTGGCGGGCGTGGCCTCGAACATTTTCACAGCACCGGAGATCGCCAGCGTGGGAGTGTCCCAGCAGGAGGTCGACGAGGGGCTCGACGCCGTCGTCACGGTCGTCCCGCTGACTCGCAATCCGCGTGCGAAGATGCAGGGGATGACGGAGGGCTTCGTCAAGCTCATCGCCGATAGCGCCAACCGCGTCATCATCGGCGGTGTTGTCGTGGCGCCGGGGGCGTCTGAGTTCATCCTCCCCATTGCGCTCGCAGTTTCGAGCAGGATGACGGCGGACGAGATGGCATCCGTGTTCACCGTCTATCCCTCCCTCTCCGGCTCGATCACGGAAGCAGCGCGTCAGTTGCGCACCTCTGTTCACTCGGAGCAAATTCGCCGGGCGCTTGAGCGGCGGCCGTAGGGAACGCGGATAGAGTGGACGCCGAAGGAAAGGGAGGAACGATGAGATCCTATCGCCGCGGTCCAGTGCTTTTGCGGGGCCATCAGATACCGGAGAAGACGACGGATGCTCGCCTGCTCGCGCCCGACCAGGACTCGGACTGGCTCCATGCCGATCCTTGGCGTGTCATGCGGATCCAGGCGGAGTTCGTCGAAGGCTTCGGCGCCCTGGCCGATCTCGGTCCCGCAATATCGGTCTTCGGCTCGGCACGCACAAAGCCGGGCAGCCCGCACTACGAACTTGCTCGGGACATCGCCGCCCGACTGGTCGAAGCCGAGTTCGCTGTCATCACCGGCGGGGGACCGGGCGTCATGGAGGCGGCGAACAAGGGTGCCTCCGAGGCGGGCGGGATCTCTGTCGGCCTCGGCATCGAGCTTCCGTTCGAGCAGGGCATGAACGACTATGTCGATCTCGGTATTCACTTCCGCTACTTCTTCATCCGGAAGACGATGTTCGTCAAGTACTCTCTCGGCTTCATCGTCCTCCCCGGAGGATATGGCACGCTGGATGAGCTGTTCGAAGCCCTGACGCTCGTCCAAACATCCAAGGTCGAATCCTTCCCCGTCATCCTCGTCGGACGCGACTATTGGCAGGGTCTTCTCGATTGGATGGTCAACACCCAGCTCGCCGAGGGCATGATCTCACCCGGCGACGAGAACCTCGTCACCGTCGTCGATACGGTCGACGAAGTGATGGAGGCGCTCGAGAAGGGCCTCCACGCCATCGCTGAAGCCCGCCACGCCAACGGAACGTGACCTACTTCTCCCGCCGTGTCACAGTTTCGCGTAAACTATTGGTGACCTTCAGTTAAGGAGATATACCATGGCAGCTCAGAAACCCCGTTCGGGCGATGGACCGATTGAAGTGGCGAAGGAAGGCCGCGGAATCATCATGAGGATCCCGGTCGATGGTGGTGGCCGACTCGTCATCGAGTTGAACGCCGAGGAGGCAACAGAGCTGGGAGCCGCGCTTCACGCGGTCGTCAGCTAGAAGTCAGCTATGGAAGTCATGTGCCCGGCACTTTCGCCGGGCACAGTCAGGTCACGGCGTCTGAGTCGCCTGTGCGAGGAGAAGCCCCGAACCGATGGGCACGAGCGCGCATAGCGGACTCTGTTCGAGGACGTCCTTGACGAGGCCGCGGATAGCGACAGTCTCAGGCTCGCGCCTGGCCGGATCGGCTACTTTCCCGTCGAGGAGCGCCCGGGCGACGATGAGGAGACCACCTGGGCGGAGGATCCGCAGAGCCTCCTCCGCATCCCCCGGAGCTTCCTCGGGATCCCCGTCGATCAGGACAAGATCATAGGAGTGGTCCGCGAGGCGCGGAAGAATATCGGCTGATCGTCCCTTGATGAGACGCGTCCGGGAAGCTCGAATCCCGGCACGAGCGAAGACCTCGCGAGCGGCACGCTGTGCTTCCGCCTCGACATCAATCGTTGTGAGTGTCAGGCTGTCGCTGCCCTGGAGCAGGTAGAGGCCCGATACGCCCGTCCCTGTTCCCACTTCGACGGCGGTGCGCGCACCCGACACGGAGGACAGTATTCGAAGGAGAGAGCCTGTCGCGGGTGAGACGGCCGATATTCCAAGGTCTTCGGCTGTCGACCGTGCCTGCGCCACGAGATCGTTTTCGACCATTTGCTCCTCGGCAAAGGCCCAGGACAGTGTCTTGTCACTCGACATATCGGTACTCCTTCTTTCCCGTCAATGGTACGCGGAAAAAGCGGCCTCCATGTGCCTCGGCAGGTCCCCTGTCACAATGACGTGGCGGCGCATGTGGCGTACGACGCCCGGCGGCTGGTCCCTCCGTACCATGCTCGGCCCGAACCGGCACGCTAAGATAGCTGGCATGGGAATCAACTCGACTGAGGTCATCGTTATCGCGCTCATCCTCATCCTCATCGTTGGGCCCGATAAGCTACCCGAGCTCGCATCCCAGCTCGGCAGACTCATCCGCGAAGTCAAAGCTATCGCGACGGGAGCGAAGGCTCGCGTCCAGGAAGAACTGGGCCCCGACTTCGACGAGTTGAAGAACCTCGACCCGCGTCAATACGATCCGCGCAGGATCGTGCGCGACGCGCTCAAGGATGACCCGCCGGCACGCGTGCCTTCCCGCACCTCTCGTCCAGTCTCAACCCCACGGACGACACCGGCCGCAGCCGCGTCCGCACCGTCCCTCTCAGAGACAGCCGCGTCCGCACCGGCGGAGCAGCGTCGCGAAACCGTGCCGTTCGATGATGAGGCGACCTGATCGGACCCATCTACAGACAGCTCTGCCCCCGACATGTCGGGGGCAGAGGCTTTAGTTGTTGATCGGACTCAGGCCGAGAGATCGGCCTGCAAGGCCGCGTGCCCGATGAGAGAGCCGATCGGCAATCGTGCGAAGGGCAACCGCTGCAGGGGACTCTGAGTCTGTTCCGGCAATCGGAGTACCGTTGTCACCCTTCTCGCGAAGATCCTGCTCGAGAGGAATCTCTGCGAGGACGGGGATCTCGTAGCCGAGGATTCGTGTGAGCTCGGAGGCGACCTGCTCGCCGCCGCCGGTGCCGAAGAGATCCATCTTCGTCCCGTCCGGAAGCTCGAGGTACGACATGTTCTCGATGACGCCGATAACCTTCTGGTTCGTCTGGGCTGCCATCGCACCCGCGCGCTCGGCCACCTGAGCCGCAGCCTGCTGCGGGGTCGTGACGACGACGATCTCCGAATTCGGCAGGAGCTGTGCGACAGAGATCGCCACATCGCCGGTGCCGGGCGGCAGATCGAGGAGCAGCGCATCCAGGTCGCCCCAGTAGACGTCCGCGAGGAACTGCTGAAGGGCCCTGTGCATCATCGGCCCACGCCACACCACCGGGGTGTTGCCGTCGGTGAACATGCCGATGGAGATCACCTTCACGCCCTGGGCAACGGGAGGCATGATCATGTCTTCAACCCGGGTCGGCGGCTGTGTGACGCCCAGCATCGCGGGAATCGAGTGACCGTAGATGTCAGCGTCGACGATGCCGACACGCAGACCCGATTTCGCCATGGCAACCGCGAGGTTCGCGGTCATGGACGACTTGCCGACACCGCCCTTGCCGGAGGTGATCGCGTAGACGCGGGTGAGGGATCCGGGCTGGGAGAAGGGGATCACGGCCTCGGGGACTCCGCCGCGAAGCTTCGTCTGGAGGTTCTTCCGCTGCTCTTCGGTCATGACACCGAAGGCCACGGAGACGGCTGTTGTCCCTTCGACTTTCGCGACGGCGTTCTCGATGTCGGTCGAGATGGTGTCGCGGAGGGGGCACCCCTGCGTGGTCAGGTCAATGCCGACGGTCACGCTGCCGTCGGCGATATCGACGCTGCGAACCATGTCGAGGTCGGTGATTGGACGGCGGATTTCAGGATCGAGAACGGTGCTGAGAGCTTCCCGTACGGCTTCCTCGCTGGGTACTGTCATGTTCTTTATTCTAGTGATAGCGCCGTGAGTATTCCAGGATGAAGGTCACCAGTAGGAAGCATCACGTTTGACGAGCGTCCACAGGCACCACTGACTTACCATTGATCGGTGGCTAGGGAGGAGGTCTCGGAACGAGCGTCATGAATAATATGTCAGCCCCGGACAGGGTAAACTCCACGGTTCGCATCTCGATGCGGCGCATCGTCGGTCTCGACGGACTTCGAGCTATCGCGACAGGCCTCGTTCTTGTCTTCCACCTGATACCGGGATGGGCGGGGATCGGCTATATCGGTGTCGATATCTTCTTCGTCCTATCCGGATTCCTCATCACGAGCCTCCTCATCGTGTCCTCCGCGAATCATGGGGGGCCTCGCCTCGCAGATTTTTGGCGCAGGCGCTTCCGCAGGCTGTTCCCAGCGGTGTTCGTCGCCACGATCGGAGCATCCGCTCTCGCAGTGTTCGCGGGCGCAGACGCCCGTGTCGCCCTCGGGCGGCAGGTGCTGGGGTCGCTGACCGCGACCTACAACTGGGTCGAGATCGCGAGCGGCTCATCGTACTTCGAGCAGGCAAGCCCGCTCCTCTTCACAAACATGTGGTCTCTCGCAGTCGAGCAGCAGTTCTATCTCTTCTGGCCCATCATCGTCGTCCTTCTCCTCCGCCGCCGAACCCGGTGGCGCATCGCCGTATCGTTGGCAATCGCGACGGGTTCCATCGCCCTCCACATCGTTCTCCTCGGAGAGGATGTCACACGGTCCTACATGGGGACGGACACGCATCTGTGGGGCCTCATGTTCGGTGCATGCCTTGCCTTCGCCATGTCGCGAACCGTTGTGGGTCGACACGAGCTCGCCGCGAGCCCCCGTTCCGCTCAATGGGGTAGAGCCGGATGGGTGGGAATCCTCGCCATCATGGCGGCGGGCATGACCATCCCCGACTCCCTCGCCATGTACCCGTGGGCGATGGTGGCGGCCAGCGCACTCACCGTCCTCGTCATCCGCGCACTGCTGCCCGATGTGCAGTCCGCTGAATCTTCAGCTCTGAGGGCGGTGCTCGGGAGCAGAATTCTGAGCTGGATCGGTGTCCGAAGCTACGGAATCTATCTATGGCATTGGCCGCTTTTCGTCATCTTCTACTATCGTCTTCCGCTCCTGGACCCGATGATCGTCGCCGCGGCGGTCGCTGTACTGTCGGTGATTGCCGCCCACCTGTCCTTCACGTACATCGAGGACCCGATTCGCAGGATGGGGCTACGCCCGTGGCTTGCGAGCATCCGTGACCGCATCTCTCGTCTCAACCCGGCTGGCGCGATCGCGAGCGTGACGGCCCCGCTGCTCGTTCTGTCTCTCGCCGGTGCGGCGATCATCACCGCCCCGGCCGTGTCGTCCGCTCAGCAGGCTGTCGAGGATGGAGGGAAAGCGGACCCTGACATCCATGCGCCCGAGGGCACTCCTGACGCGAACCCGGAGACCATATCGCCGATTCCCGGAGGGGGCGCCCAATCGACGACGCCGCCCACTCCCGAGGCGCCGGAGCCGACCCCGGAGCCCACACCCGCCTTCGTCGGTCCCGCGACCTGGGACGAGGTCACCATCATCGGGGACTCTATTGTTCTCGCGTCCCAGTACTCTCTGTCTGAGGCCATGCCAGGTGTCGTGATCGACGCGGCGGAATCCCGGAGCATCCAGGCTGCACCCACGATCATCGCCCAACACGCGGCCAATGGCACTCTCGGCAATTTTGTGGTCGTCTCCCTGGCCACGAACGGAGCGATCTCTGATGGGAATGTTGACGCCGTGCTCGACGCGGTTGGGCCAGAGCGCAAGGTCGTGTTCGTGACCGCTTTCGGCCCACCGCGAGCCTCCTGGATCCCCGATTCGAATCGCGCGATCGCATCGGCTGCGCAACGCCATCCGGACAGGGTCCTCGTCGCCGACTGGTACACGGCGATCGCGGACCACACCGACCTCCTCGCGGGCGATGCCGTTCATCCGGGCCGGGAGGGCGCGAAGATCTACGCCGAGACGATCAGGACGACTCTGACGCCCTGAGCTGCTCGATCTCGGCCTGCAGCTGTGCGATCCGCTCCTCCCGCTCCCGCAGGCGATCGGTCCTTTCCCGGTCAAGCTCATCGATCATGTCCCGCAGCTCGGAACGAACGAAGTCACGGGTCGCCATGTCCCCGAGCGTCATCCTCAGGCCCGCAATCTCTCTCGTCAGATACTCGGTATCGGACAGGTTGCGCTCCGCACGCTGCCGGTCCTGCTCGTTCGCCACCCTGTCACGATCGTCCTGCCTGTTCTGGGCCAAGAGGATGAGGGGAGCGGAATAGGAGGCTTGGAGGGACAGCATGAGGGTGAGGGCGGTGAAGCCCAGTGCCGCACTATCGAAACGCAGATTCTCTGGCGCGAACGAGTTCCAGCCCAGCCACAGCACGACGAAGATCGACAGGTAGATGAGGAACTGCGGTGTGCCCGTGAAACGGGCGATTCCCTCAGAGATCTGACCGACACGGTCGGAGTTCTTGCTCGCCCGGAACCGGCGCAGGCGCCGCTCGCGGCCCTCCAGCGGTTCGCTGAAATGATCAGCCATGTCCACGCTCCACTCTCATGTCAGATTCGTCATCATCGGTGGTCCGCCAATCATCGGGCAGCAGATGGTCGAGCACGTCATCGATCGAGACAGCACCCAAGAGAAGCCGAGATTCGTCGACGACCGGCAGTGCCGTCAGGTTGTAGGTTGCGAGGCGCCGGGCAACGGAGCCCATGCTCGCCTCCGGCTCAAGGGGCTCGATATCGGTGTCGATGATCTGCCCCAACAGGGTCGAAGGCGGCTCCCTCAACGCACGCTGCAGGTGCACGACCCCGAGATAACGGCCCGTCGGCGTCTCGAGCGGCGGGCGGGTGACAAAGATGGTGGCAGCCAAAGCGGGCGTCACGTCAGTGCGGCGAGCTGATGCTAGAGCATGGGCGACCGTGGCGTCGGGGCCGAGGACGATGGGCTCGGTCGTCATGAGACCACCGGCCGTTCTCTCGTCGTACGCCAAGAGCCGGCGCACGTCCTCCGCTTCCTCAGGATCCATGCGTTCGAGAAGGAGCGCCGCCTGCCCGGCGGGCAGCTCAGCCACGAGGTCCGCGGCATCATCCGGCTGCATGACGTCGAGAACATCTGCGGCACGATCAAGATCGAGATCCGACATGATCGCGACCTGTTCATCGTCGCTCAGCTCGGATAACACGTCGGCGAGCCGCTCATCGTTCAGCGCCATCGCCACCGCAAGCCGACGATCTCCCGGCAGCTCACGAATGACGTCAGCCACGTCGGCGGGCTTGAGGTGGGCGATTCGGGCCAGGAGGGCAGTAGCCGCCTGCCCTTCCTTCCCGGTAGCCAGGCCCGTCAGCTCGCCGACGGGGACGATCATCGTTTCACCCGAATGCGGACCATTCTTGTCGGCACGCACGTAGACGTCCCGGATACGCCAGTCGGCCCGGCGATACTCCTCGATCGACAGGTCGATGACGGTCGCGCCGCCAGAACCATCCTTGAAGGTGACGCGCCGGTCGAGTATCTCGCTGATGACGAGCGTCTCTGTCGATCGTTGGGAGAATCGCCTGATGTTGACGAGACCCGTCGTGATGACCTGGCCGTTGGCGATCGAAGTGACGCGGGACAGCGGCAGGAAGACACGCTTCTTCCCGGTCACCTCGATGACGAGACCTACGGCGAGCGGCGGTCCGACGAGCCTGAACAGGACGACGACGTCGTGGACCTTCCCGACCCGGTCGCCGATCGGGTCGAAGACGCCGGTGCCGGCGAGCCGACCGACGAACACGCGGGTACGGGACTGCATATCTAGCTCCTTCGGTGCGTCGCGGCTTTCATCCACTCCTCGACAGCGGGGATCGTGCGGGGGATCGACTCGGAGAGGCGGCGTGCCCCATCTTCCGTCACGAGGATATCGTCCTCGATCCGGACACCGATACCGCGGAGCCACGCCGGGATCTTCTCATCGTCCTCACGGAAGTACAGGCCGGGCTCGATCGTGAAGACCATACCGGGTTCGAGCACGGCATCAAGATACATGTCGCGGCGCGCCTGGGCGCAGTCGTGAACATCGAGGCCGAGATGATGGGAGGTGCCGTGCGGCATCCAGCGGCGATGATACTGGCCGTCCGGGGCGAGAGATTCTTCCGCAGTGCCGGGGAGACATCCCCATTCCTCAAGGTAGCGTGCGATCACGACCATCGCAGCCTCGTGGAGTTCACGGAACTTCGCTCTGGGCTCGTTCGCCTTAGCAAGCGAGGCCTCGCAGGCCTCGAGGACGGCGTTGTAGACGGTCGCCTGCTCGGGGGAGAACGTGCCGTTCACCGGGAGCGTGCGGGTGATGTCTGCCGTATAGAGCGAGTCGACCTCTGCGCCGGCATCGATGAGAACCAGTTCTCCGTCTTTCACCTGACCGTCGTTGACGATCCAGTGCAGGGTGTTGGCGTGGTTGCCGGCAGCCGCGATCGTGTCATAGCCGAGACCGTTCCCCTCCTCCCTGGCACGTGCCGCGAAAGCGCCTTCGAGGACCCGCTCGCCGCGCCAGTGCTCGACGGCGCGCGGCAGTGCCGCGATCATGTCCTCGAAACCCTGCGCCGTGATGTCGACTGCTTTCTGGATCTCAGCGATCTCCCATGCATCCTTGCGCAGACGGAGCTCGCTCGTGGCTTCGCGCAGCTTCTCGTCGAGTACCTGGCCCTCCGTCAGATTCTCCCGCTGGCGCAGTTCGCGGATCTGGGCATCGATCTTCGTGTCGGCCTCGGTGATCGCGGCGATGTGGACCTGGCCGAGATCCTTCGCAAGAGCGTCCGGAAGGTTCTCGATGTGATCGGTGCGGATGCCAGTCATGGTCGACATCTCCTCGAGGGAGGGCCGCGCACCGACCCAGAACTCGCCGTAGCGGGAATCGGCCCAGAACTCTTCCGAGGTGCGCGGAGTGCGCGGATGGAAGTAGAGGACGGCCTCGTGGGTCTGCTCACCCTCGACCGGGTGGAGGACGAGCACCGCGTTGGGCTCCAGCTCGCCGCCGAGGCCGGTGAGATGTGCGAAGGCTGAGTGGGCCCGGAAGCGGTAGTCGGTGTCATTGGAGCGGACGCGCAGCTCGCCCGCGGGAATGACGAGGCGCTGGCCGGGGAACTGCGCACCGAGCTTGTGGCGGCGCGACTGCGTGAAGTCAGCCACTTCCGAACGGGCGGGACCGGGCGGGCGCTCGCCCCAATCCTCGCCGATGAATGTACGGAACTCCCGATTGTCGGGCCTTTGGGAACGGTTTGAACCGCGATCTTCAGTCTGATTGCTCATGGCCCTATTCTGTCACTCCCCGACGGCGCATTCGATTCGGTGCCAAATCCTCGCGAAAACCCATAGCCTTGATCAGTGATCGATCTCCATACCCATTCCCTCCATTCCGACGGGACCCAGAGCCCGGCCGAGCTCATGACGGAAGCAGCATCGCGCGGGGTGACCGTCATCGGCCTGACCGACCATGACACCGTAGCCGGCTATGCCGAGGCGACAGCAGCCGTCCAGACGACGGGTGTTGCCCTCGTTCGCGGTATCGAGATCAGTGCCCGTCACCATGGTCGCTCAGTCCATCTGCTCGGCTATCTCGTCGACCCCGAGCAGGGCATCCGCGAGCACTGCGAAAGGCTGCGCCGGGCTCGAGTCGACCGTCTTGAGAGCATGGTTGCGGCAATGGCGAGAGACGGCCTCGTCACGTGGGACGAAGTCATGGCAGTGGCGGGGGAGGGCGCAACCCTTGGTCGCCCGCATGTCGCCGATGCTCTCGTCGCACGCGGCGCCGTCTCAAGCCGTGACGAGGCTTTCTCTGAATTCCTATCGGCCTCATCGCCGTACTACCGTCCCTATTGGGCGCCCGGCCTCGGGGAGGCGATCGACCTCGTCCACAATGCTGGAGGCGTCGCCGTGTGGGCTCATCCGCGCGCCTCGAACCGCGGCGCAGCGCACTCGTGGGAAGCCATCATGACCGGCGTGGAGCTGGGCATCGATGGTCTCGAGGTCGATCATCGCGACAACCCGATGCCCGATCGGCGTCTGCTTGCCGACATTGTGACAGAGCACCGGCTCGTCCAAACAGGATCCAGCGACTACCATGGCTCCGGCAAGGTCAACCGCCTCGGTGAGAACACCACCTCCCCGAACATGCTCGAGAGAATTGCCCACAAGGCAACAATGGAGGTCATCTATCCGTGAACAACATCATGGATCTCACGCTGTTCGCGTCAACGTTTTTCACACTCTTCGTCATCATGGACCCCGCTGGAAACGTTCCCATCTTCCTCGGGCTGACCTCGAAGATGACACCGAAGGAGCGTGCCCGCGCGGCATGGCAGGCGAACGCCGTATCAGCCTCCGTTCTCGCAACCTTCGGACTGTTCGGTACCTACATTCTCGGCTTCCTGCACATTTCCGTCCAGGCGATGCAGATATCCGGCGGACTTCTTCTCCTCCTCGTGGCGCTTCAACTCCTGACGGGTGAAGAAAGCGATCCGGGTAAGCCCGCGGGCAAGACGAACGTCGCCCTCGTGCCGATTGGGACGCCCCTTATCGCGGGCCCCGGTACCATTGTGGCCTTCATGCTGTCCGTCGGCGAAGCCGGATCCGAGTTCTCCCTCATCACCGCCGTCATCGCCGCATTCATCGCCGTGCACATCGTGTCCTGGTCCGCGCTGCGCTTCTCCGTCGTCATCCACCGTTTCCTCGGAGAGGGCGGCACCACCCTCCTGACGAAACTCTCCGGCATGCTCCTCGCAGCGATTGCCACCCAGCTCATGGTGAACGGAATCCTCGGAGTGATCGAGCAGATATAGCACCGCTCGGGCAGAGACGGTGGAGGGGACGGATCATTGATCCGTCCCCTCCACACTTCACCTTCTAGCTCTTGTCTTGCTGTTCGCCGTTCTTGGTGCGGCGGCGTTGACGCTGACGGCGTGCGGGAGCCGCATTGGACTCGTGGCGGTCGCGACTATTTCCGCCGCGGCCGCTGCCGCCACGGCCGGTCCCGCGGCGCGAGTTCTTCCCGCCCGTCTCACCCAGGTCCTCAACTTCTTCCGCCTCGAGTCCCGCACGCGTGCGCTGCGCTCGCGGCAGACGTCCGGTCACCTTCGGATCGATATCGAGATCGGCGAAGAGGTGCTCCGACGTGTGGTAGGTCTCCACGGGTTCGGGGCTGCCGAGGTTCAGGGCATTGTTGATGACGGACCAGCGGGGAGTGTCCTCCCAGTCGACGAAGGTGACCGCGGTTCCCTTGTGCCCGGCGCGGCCCGTGCGGCCGATCCTGTGGACGTAGGTCTTGTCATCTTCGGGGCACTGGTAGTTGATGACGTGCGTGACGTTGTCGACGTCGATGCCGCGTGCCGCCACATCGGTTGCGACGAGAACATCAACCTTGCCTGAGCGGAAGGCCCGCAGGGCGCGTTCACGGGCTCCCTGGCCGAGATCGCCGTGCAGGGAGCCCGTCGCGAATCCGCGCTCCTCCAGTTCCTCGGCAACCCGAGCCGCCTGACGCTTGGTCCGCGTGAACACGATCGCGAGATCGCGATCCTTCGCCTGGAGAATGCGGGCAAGGACCTCGATCTTGTTGAGCTGGTGGGCCCGGTAGACGACCTGAGTCGTCTCCTTCACAGTCTGATGATCATCCGTCGGATCCTGTGCACGAATATGCGTGGGGCGGGACATGAATCTCCGTGCCATGGCCACGACGGCGCCCGGCATCGTAGCCGAGAACAGCATCGTGTGCCTGGTTGGAGGAGTCGCGGACATGATCGTCTCCACATCCTCGAGGAAGCCGAGATCCAGCATCTCATCCGCCTCGTCCAAGACGAGTGTCTTGACCTGGGAAAGGTCGAGGACCTTCTGCTTGAGAAGGTCGATGAGGCGTCCCGGCGTGCCGACGACGATCTCGGCGCCGCGCTTGAGAGCATCAACCTGGGGCTCATAGGCCCGTCCGCCGTACACCTCGACAATGCGGATGTTGCGATTCGCGGCAGCGGCGACAAGGTCGCCCGCAACCTGGACGGCAAGCTCGCGCGTCGGGGCGATGGCGAGCGCCTGAGGTGCCCCGGGCTTGGCAAGGGCGTCGAATCCCTCGTCCTTCGGGCCCACGACCGCTTCGATCATGGGGATTCCGAAGCCGAGAGTCTTGCCGGTGCCGGTCTTGGCCTGGCCGATGATGTCCTGACGCGTGAGCGCGATCGGGAGTGTCAGGGCCTGAATCGGGAACGGATAGGTGATGCCCTTCGCGTTCAGCGCATCGACGATCGGCTGGCTGACACCGAAGTCCGCGAAGGACTTCTGCTCAAGATCAAGCTCATCGACAGACGCGTCGATGTCGGCCGCGGGCTCATTGAGCGCGGGGACGGCCGCCTGGCCGGTATCAATTTTTCCACTGGTTGAAGTCATGCGAAACCTTTGCTTTTGAACGATTGGAGAGCGCTTTCATGCGCTGGTAGCCGATCGTAGAGAAGCTGTGCCGGGGATCCGGCAGGAATTGATGATGTCAACGGCACGACCGGTCAACCTTCGTCGACCATTCTAGTCCACGCGTGCTGGACTAGCGGCATGTGTGTTACGCGTGACCAAAACCGACGCGACGCGGCTCATCTTCGCCGAGCGAAACATATGCCAGGGTCGTGACGGGAATGAATGCGCGGCGCCCCTTCGTGTCCTCGACGGAGAAGATCCCGTTGTCGGCGATCGCGGAGGCGAGTGCCTGCTCGATCTCATCCGGTGTCTTGTCGACGTCGTAGGTGAGTTCGCGGGCAATGTTCTGAATACCGATATGAAGTTCCATGACCACCATGGTACGAAACTCCGGCACGAAGGCTGGTGTCGATTCGTCACCAGCCGAAAAGCTGGGAGTTTTCGCCATTGCTCTCACGTATCGTGTCGGCATGGACATCTCCTTGGACGAGTCGCAGCGTCGCGCATTGGAGCTCGCGCTCACCTCATCGGCAACAGTCATCGCAGGGGCCTCCGGCACGGGCAAGACAACGGTGCTGCAAGAGGCCGCGACGCGCCTCATGGCGGCGGGGGAGTCTCTTGTCGTCCTGGCGGCCGGCAGGCGTGCTGCCGACATGCTTCGGACACGTCTGACCGTCGAGTTCGGCCAGCTACCGCAGAATGTGGCAGTCCGGACGGTGCAGGCCTGGGCGTTTACGATCCTTCAGGCCTACGCCGCGGACCGTGAGCGGCAGACCCCGGAACTCATCACCGGCCCAACGCAGGATGCGATCATCTCCGAGCTCCTCATGGAACTCGGCGACACGGTGGGATGGCCGGACGAGATCACGTCAGAGGTGGTGGAACTGCCAGGTTTCCGCGCAGAGCTTCGAGACTTGATGACGCGCGCCGCTGAGCTCGGCCTGCACGGGCCCGAATTGCAGCTTTTGGGGGAGGAGATGCAGGAAGGCATGTGGGTGGCCGCGGGTCGCCTGCTAGGCCTGTACGAGAGCTCTCTTGCGCTCGAGGATGCGACCGCGCCGGGCGGAGGCGGAGCCGATCGTTTCGACCATGCCCGGCTCGTCCATCAGGCGGCCCGGCTGCTGAGAACCCCGGAGTCATGGAATGGGGAGATGCCGCGCTGGGATTGGATCCTCGTCGACGACTACCAGAATGCGACCCTGGCGGCGGCCGGTCTGCTCACAGCCGTGCACGATTCGGGAACGAATCTCATCCTGACGGCAGATCCCGATACCGCTGTCGAAGGTTTTCGCGGCGGTATCGCACATCTCCCAGGACTAGCGCGGGGAGACCGCCCCGGCCTGGGGCTCCGGGCGCAGGTTGCGACGCTCAGCGAGCGGCATCGCGGCGGTGAGAACCTGGCGAAGGCGCAAGACATTCTGACCTCGCGTATCGGTGTGGCTGGACTCGGTTCCCATCGGCGTCCTGAGCCCGGTGAGGTGGCCGATAGCCTTGTCGTCAGGTCATTCCCGTCCTCGGACCAGCAGCTTTCCGGGATCGCGAGGATCATTCGCCACGAACACGTGAGACGTGGCCTGCCCTACGATGACGTCGCCATTATCACCCGATCGCGCAGCGCCCACACGGATGTGGAACGCGTTCTTGTCGAGGCCTGCGTCCACGTGCGTCCGGCGGCACGCGATCGACCGCTGCGTTTCTATCCGGTCGTTCGAGCGCTCATGGACGTGCTGCGCGAAGCACATGGGTATGAGCTCGACGACGGTGTGCTCCTCTCCGTTCTCGCATCTCCACTCGTCGGGCTCGAACCGGTCCAGATGAGGGACGTTAGGCGGCGCATGACCCAATGGTCCGTCGATCATGAAGCTGACCATCCGGTTCGTGCACTCCTCTCCGACTGCCCTGCGCAGGCATGGGCCGCCCCCCTGCGCGCCCTGTCACGGATCCTGTCGAAGACGGCAGAGGCTGTCGCGAGGGGCGATAATGCGGAGGCCGTGTTGTGGACGGCGTGGCAGGCAGCGGGCCGGGCCGAGGAGTGGCGCGACCTTGCCCTGGCGGGAGGGCCGGCAGGCCGGGCGGCCAACGCCATGCTCGACGCGGTGATGCGTATGTTCCGGGTTGCTCAGCGGATGGTGGACCGAGATGGTCGCACGTCCTCCATGGAACTTGTCCACGAACTCGATGCTCAGGAGATCGCGGAAGACTCGATCGCGCGGATGGGGATGGAGCATGGCGTCCACCTGCTGACCCCGGCGATGGCAGTGGGACAGGAGTTTGAGCTCGTCATCATTGCCGATACCAACGATGATGTGTGGCCGAACCTGAGAATGAGAGATGGTCTGTTCGGTGCGGGGAAACTTGCAGAGCTCTATCTCGACAGGCTGACGGATGGAGTGTCGGGCATCAGGTCCGTGCTCGACGACGAGCTGCGCATGTTCGTGTCGGCACTCGGGAGGGCAACGCGCGCGGTTGTCGTCACTTCGGTCGATTCCGAAGAGACCTCACACTCTCGCTTCATCGATCTCATGGTGCCAGAGCAGCAGATCGAGAGAGTCGAATCGAGCGAGCTCTCCATGTCGGTGCCCGGAGTCGTGGGAAGGCTGCGCTCCGTCCTGTCTGACCCGGAACTGGGTGTGAACGAAGAGGACCAGGACGCGGCGGCCACGCTCCTTGCCTCGCTTCCCACATGGACTGGCCAGAAAATTACGGGCGTCGACCCAGACACGTGGGTTCCGATCCTCCCGCCCAGTACCGATGCGTCGTGGAGCTCGAATCTGCGCCTCTCTCCCTCGGCCGCCGAAAATGTATTGCAGTGCCCTCTCAAGTGGTTCGTGGACTCGCGCGGTTTCAGCGACACGGACGACACTCGGCACCTCGATGTCGGAAATCTCATCCACGGTCTCGCGGAGGACTTTCCGCAGGGCAGACGCGATGAGCTCATGGCCGCATTCGAGGAGCGTTGGCCGGCACTTGCGGAGACGATGGAGGAGGGGCTGGAGCGTGTCATGGCACGGCAGAAGGCTCTTGCGATGGTGGAGACTCTCGCAACCTACCTGTCAGCGAGCCCGCCGGCCGATGTGGAGCAGAAGGTTCTCGTGGAAACTGACGCATTCACCGTCAGCGGCCGCATCGACAGGATCGAGCACGGCGCGGAAGGCCCCATCATCGTCGACTTCAAGACGGGATCAAGCATTGCGTCGAAGGCCGATGCAGAGGCTAATCCGCAGCTCAAAGTTTATCAATGGGCCTACGAGAGGTCGTCGGGCCTTCCGACGGCTGGTGCGCGGCTCGTATACACAGGGAAGGCTCTGGCGAAAGGCGGCCCGACCATCAGGGAACAGGGTCCGCTGACGGACGCGGACAGGGAGGCCGTGGCTAGCCTCCTCCGGCAGGTCAAGGACGACCTCAGCGGCCACGACCTCGAGGCACGAGCCAACAAGAATTGCCAAAAATGCCGGGTGAAGACTGTGTGCCCACTCTACGAAGAAGGAGCGTTGTTCTCATGAACCTCGACACGCCAGACGGAGCATCCGCATTCCTCAAGCAGCTCGACGGCTTCGCGCCCACGCCGGACCAGCTCAAAGTCATTATGGGAGGTGGTGAGCCTGCACTTGTCATCGCCGGTGCAGGGGCTGGAAAGACGAAGACGATGGCGCTGCGCGTCGTCTATCACGTGGCCGCAGGCCACGTTGCACCAGGCGAGGCTCTCGGGTTGACGTTCACGAAGAAGGCCGCCAACGAGTTGAGCTTCCGCATTGCCGCCATGCTTCGGAAAGCAGCCCGCTTGGGAACCACAGCCTTGGATGAGGAGACCGCGATCCTCTCCCGGCCACGCGTGTCAACCTACAACTCTTTTGCCTCCTCGATCGCGAGCGAACATGGGCTCCTCGTCGGGGTCGATCCATCATCGCGCCTCATCACCGACGCGGAACGATTCCAGATCGTCAACGATCTTGTACGAGCATGGAACGGCCCACAGACACAGGTCAACGGTGCGCTGTCGACGCTGGTGAAACAGGTACTCTCCCTGTCTGCTGAGATCCTCGACAATCAGCTGACGACAGATCAGGTGCGCGAAGCGATGGCAGAGTTCGACGATCATCTCGAGAGTCTTCACTACCGCGATCTGAAGAAGAACGCTGCAGGGCGGCTCTTCAAACACATTGACGTCCACGAGACGCGGCTCATGGTGCTCGATATGGTCGACGCCTACCTTGAGTACAAGCGGGTCAACAGGCTGACCGAGTTCGCCGATCAGGTGTCGGTTGCGCACCGCGTGCTCTTGGCGCGTCCCCAGCTCATCGACGAGTTCAGGCGTCAGCATCGTCTTGTTCTCCTCGACGAATACCAAGACACCTCAGTCAACCAGGCCCGCTTCCTTGCGGAGCTCTTCCGCGGCCAGGATGTCACCGCGGTTGGAGACCCGAACCAGGCGATCTACGGATGGCGGGGCGCTTCTGCGGATGCTCTCACGGCTTTCAAAACGAACTTCCGACGCCCAGACAAGCCGGTAGCGGAGTATTCACTGTCAATGGCATTCCGGAACAAGGGCGAAATCCTTGCCGTGGCCAACGCTGTCGCGGAACCGCTCCGTGACCATTCCAAGGCCATCGGTCTCACTGTCCCACCGCTCGAAGCCTTCACGAAAAGCGGTGGACAGGTCGATATCTCCTTCGACGTGCTCAAAGAGGACTCGTATCGCACGATCGCCGAGGACATCGCACGATTCCGTGCTGACCACGCCGCCGAGAACGGCGGGAGGGGACCCTCGATCGCCGTCCTGTGCAGAGCTCGGCAGTCCTTCAAGCCCATGGCGGATGCTCTCGCGGCTCTCGATATCCCTTTCATCGAGCACGGCAACCAGTCCGCCATCACACAACCCGAGGTGAGAACAGTGCGGGGCCTGCTGCGGGCAGTGGTCAATCCGGCACGAGGCGACGAGCTTCTCCGGCCTGTCGCCTATCTCAACATCGCACCAGCCGACATCGAGGCGCTCAACACATTGCGTCGCTCGACGTCCCGAGAGCTCGGCAGCGACATCAGTATCGTTGAAGTGCTCGCCCGCGCGGACCGCGCGAACCTCTCGCCGACGGGACGGACGCGGATAGCGACGCTGGCTGCGTGGATCAAAGTGTTGACTGACGCACGCTATTCGCGGCTAGAAGACCTCATCGGTCTCGCCATCCGCATCACAGGCCTCGAGACAGAGGTTGCATCGCGGTCGGTTCGCGGCGGTATCGGCCGCGCCAGCCTCTCGATCTTGCAGCGCATGGCTGCGGGGTATTCGGATGCTGTCGAGGGAGCGACGATCGAAGCCTTCCTCACCTGGCTCGACATGGTCGAAGAGTACGAACGCGGTTCCGACGGTGGGGACATGCCGCTCGCTGATCTTGCGCTCCAGTCCGGAGACGTGACAGATGACGAACTCGAGGACCCGCACAGCGTGACGATCATGACGATCCATGGCGCGAAAGGCCTTGAATGGGACTACGTCGCCATCCCCGACATGCGAAGGGGAGGATTCGACCTGCTGACGTCAGTGCCACGAGACCCCTGGATCGCCGTAGCCGGCAAGATCCCCCTGTGGCTGCGCGCCGACGCCGCATCCCTTCCCGAGTGGCGGTGGAAGGCCGCCCTCGACAAGGAAGACCTCAAGACGTCCTTCAACACATGGGACTTGGAGGAGATGGCCGATCACGAGAACCGCGAAGTCCGCCGGCTCGCGTATGTTGCCATGACGAGGCCGCGTTCCCGACTGCTTCTCGCTGGCTACTGGTATCTGGACGCAGCTCGCGGAGCAAAGGAGGTCGAAGGTTTCCGTCAGGGCAAAGAGGTGACGAAGGGACCTTCTCGGCTCCTCGACAAGCTTGAGGTTCCGGTGCGGGGCGTCAGCCTCACGCAGTTCCCCGAGGTCCACGGCCAAGACGAGGAAGCTGTGGTCAGTGCTCATTGGCTGGCCGATGCGAACCGAGGTGCAACTCCGGCGATGAGGAACGCGGCCGATCGCGTCGCAGCGGCGCAGCCGCTGACGATCGACGACGCAACACGGGCAGCACAGGAACGGTCGGCTTGGCTGCGCGACTCTCTCGCCGATCTCATAGCCCTGTTGAATGTCGAGGAGGCGAATACGCTCGAGATCGGACACGTGACGGCAAACGGAGTCGTCGCCATGGCGAACGACGCGTCGGAATACCGGAAGAATCTGCGTCGCCCGATCCCGACAGAGCCGGCATTGGCAGCCCGGCTCGGCCAGCAGGTCCACGAGTACATCGCACTCCAGTATTCGGCTCCTCGCGCGGGCGATCTGCTCGACGTATCGGGAGATGTCGAACAGGTTCTAGGGCTGGATCTCACTGATCCCGCCGTCGTGCCACTGATCGAAGCGTTCGAGGGTCTCGACTTCGTGCGGGACGGCGTGCGTCCGGTCGCGATCGAGTCACCTGTCGACGTCACCATTGCGGGCATGCCGCTTCGCGGCACCATCGATGCCGTCTTCGAGGACGGCATCGACCCGGCGTCGGGCGAGAAGCGGGTTCGGATTGTCGACTGGAAGACCGGCCGCCGGCCTGGCGATAAAGATCTCGAGGCGCGAGAACTGCAGCTCCATCTCTACCGCTACGCATGGTCGAAGGTGACGGGTACAGATCCGTCGCATATTCGAGCCTCGTTCGCTTATCTCGGCGAGAAGGATCCCGCGAAACGCATCCACGATGTTCCCTCTATGGAAGTGGCCGAGCTTGAGGCGCGCGTCGCCGCGCTCCTGGAGGAGGTGTTGACGGTTTAGTCGGGGGATGTGGCGGAGCGCACCGTCTCCGTCACATCCATCTGCCATCGGGGTCCCGTGAAATCATCGGGGTCCGCGGCGATTGTCTCGTCGAGTTCGATGAGCATCGCCCGAGCATCCGCAATGATCTCGTCAGAGCTGATCCGGGTTCCGTGGAGCAGCCACCGCGCGAGGGCGAACTCTGAATGGAGGAGGACCCGTTCGAGGAGGTGTGCGTCTCCGCCTTGGCCGCGTGTCATCGCATAGGACTCTGTCACGACGTCGAACAGGTCGTCGTCGAGCGAGTTCGACAGCCAGACGAAGTCCTCCGCCGGGTCACCGACGTGGGCATCCCCGAAGGACGTGATTGCGCTGACCTGGCCGTTTGCCCAGAGGACATTGTCCTCATCCATGTCCCCATGGACAGGGACCGTCTTGATCTGCCACAACGAATCGTCGGCAATCCACTCATCCCAGCGGCCCAGGAGACTGCTCGGGGCCATCCTCGTCAGGGCAACATCTTCGAGCTCTGTCTGGAGGCGGCGGCGCAGACCCTCCGAGTCATAGACAGGTACCCCTCCCGCGACATACACCTGCGGATCGAGTTCGTGGAGGGAGCCAAGGGCGCGGCCAATGGACTGTGCTCCCGCTTTCGTCAGCGTGTCGAGAGCCATGCTCTTCCCGTACGGTTCGCGGAAGACCATTGCTCGCCCGCCGTCCTTGACGGTCGTGAATGCTTTGGGTCGGACGACGTCGAAGGGAAGCCTGCCCTGGTCGACTGCGGAGATAAGGCCGTCCGCGAGGGAAGCCTCCGCTTCGAGCGACGTGCCTGCCAGCTGGTGGCGAGGATACTTCACGACCCAATGGCGCCCCTGGGAATCGAGAACGCCCCCGGTGAGAAAGTCGGGAGTGGTCTCGAACGGGGGGCGTGTCGCAACGATCTCGACATCCTCCAGTGCGGAGACGGCAATGGCCGCGAGGTATAGGGCAGTGTGGGTCACATGATCAACTTATGCGAAAGCGTGAGTACCTGCCAGATCACACTCCGTGAGTGTGGCTACGCCGACACGAGCATTTTGCCGTAGCCTGGAGGACGTGGCTACTGACTATTCCTCCGAAATCGCTGACCTGCGCTCGACGTACGAGCAGATCCGGCTCGTCACGAACCCTGATGGGCTGAGAGCCAGGATCGCCGAACTCACCGAGCAATCCTCCGCACCTGACCTGTGGGATGACCAGGACAAGGCACAGTCCGTCACATCCAAGCTTTCCCACGCCCAGGCGGAGCTCAACCGTCTGGAAGCGATGGGGGCGCGCATCGAGGATCTCTCGACGATGGTGGAGATGGCGGAAGAGGAAGCCCTCGTCGACGAGGCAAGCGGTGCTGAGCTGTATGCAGAGGTCGATCGTGACCTCAAGAAGATCCACAAGGACCTCGACGACCTTGAGATCAAGACCCTCCTGTCGGGCGAGTACGATTCCCGCGAGGCCGTGATCACCATCAGGGCTGGAGCCGGTGGCGTCGATGCCGCAGACTTCGCCGAAATGCTCCTCCGCATGTACTCCAGGTGGGCGGAGCGACATGGTTATCCCGTCAAGATCCTCGACACGTCCTACGCGGAAGAGGCCGGCATCAAGTCCGCAACGCTCGAGATCAACGCTCCCTACGCGTACGGCACACTGTCGGTCGAGGCGGGCACCCACCGGCTCGTCCGCATTTCGCCCTTCGATAATCAGGGCCGACGCCAAACGTCTTTCGCGGCAGTCGAAGTGATCCCCGTGACGGAGCACACCGACCACATCGACATCCCCGAAGCCGATATCAAGGTGGACGTCTTCCGGTCATCTGGCCCCGGCGGGCAGTCAGTCAACACGACCGACTCCGCTGTTCGCATGACGCACCTCCCCACCGGGATCGTCGTCTCCATGCAGAACGAGAAATCGCAGATCCAGAACCGCGCAGCCGCGCTGCGCGTCCTCCAGGCGCGCCTGCTCGTCCTCCGTCAGGAGGAGGAAGCCGCCGAGAAGAAGGCACTTGCGGGCGATGTGAAGGCGTCGTGGGGTGACCAGATGAGGTCCTATGTGACCCACCCCTACCAGATGGTCAAGGATCTCCGCACCGGCTACGAGTCGGGCAATCCCGACAACGTTTTCGACGGCGAGATCGACGAGTTCATCGATGCTGGCATTCGCTGGCGGGTCGGCCAACACTCAGAAGATGACGAATAGGTAACGGCGTGCCTCGCTGCGGGCGAGAGTCCTTACGGTAGCTTGAAGTCTGATTCTTGTCCCTCGGATATGGCGACGCATGATTACTTTTCAGAACGTGACGAAGATTTACCAGAAGGGCGCCCACCCGGCGCTCGATGACGTGAGCCTGGACATCCAACGCGGAGAGTTCGTCTTCCTCGTCGGACCATCCGGTTCCGGCAAATCGACGCTCCTCCGGCTGTGTCTGCTCGAGGAGCAGGCAACCTCCGGCACGATCCATGTTCTGGGGAAGAATCTCGCGGAGCTCTCACCGCGGCGCACCCCGAAGCTGCGACGGCAGGTGGGCCGCGTGTTCCAGGACTTCCGCCTCCTCGAAGATAAGAATGTGTTCGACAATGTGGCGCTGGCCATGCAGGTGATCGGCCGCCCTCGACACCACATCAAGTCAGCCGTCCCGGAGGCCCTCGAGATGGTGGGCCTCGAAGGGAAAGAGAAGCGAAAGATGAACGAGCTCTCCGGCGGGGAGCTACAGCGCGTGGCCATTGCCCGGGCGATGGTGAATCGACCCAAACTGTTGCTGGCTGACGAGCCGACGGGAAACCTTGACCGCAAGACGGCCGGCGGCATCATGTCGCTCCTCGATCGGATCAACCGCAAGGGCACGACCGTGGTGATGGCGACGCACGCCTACGACATTGTCAACGAGATGCGCAAGCGCGTCGTCACGCTCGACAACGGCATCATCATCTCCGACCAGGAGCGCGGCATCTACGGCAGGGGAGGGCAGGCATGAGAATCGGCTTTATCCTCTCTCAGACGTTCAAGGGCATTCGGTCCAACCGCGTCGTCGTCGCATCGCTCGCTCTCGTCACCTTTGTGTCACTCATGTTCCTCGGCGCAGCATCACTTCTCCAGACGCAGGTCGGGAACATGAAGAACGAGTGGTACGACAAGGTCGAAGTCACAGCATTCATGTGTCCCCTCAATCCGACGACCGCGCAGTGCGCGGGCGGCGAGGCAACCCAAGACCAGATCGATGCCGTCGAGGCGTTCCTCAATTCTGACACGATGGCGCCCTATGTCGACGAGGTCTATATCGAATCGAAGGCCGACGCTCTCGAGAACTTCCGCGAAATCATGGAGGGCACGACCTGGGTTGACGCAATCGACGAGGATGGTATGCAGGTGTCGTTCCGCGTCAAGCTCGTCAACCCGGAAGAGTTCCAGATCGTCGCCGATGAGCTGCGCGGGCAACCCGGCGTCGAGTATGTCATCGACCAGCGGGAACAACTCGAATCGATCTTCTCCGTCCTGAACGGCGCCACCGTTATCGCGGCCGTTCTCGCGGGCACCATGATCCTCACGGCACTCCTCCTTATCGTCACCATGGTGAGACTGTCGGCCATGTTCCGTCAGAAGGACACCGGCATCATGAGGATGGTGGGCGCGTCGAACGGCATCATCCAGACGCCATTCGTCCTCGAAGGTGTCTTCGCCGCACTCCTGGGTTCGCTGCTCTCGGTTGGTACCCTCTACGGTGCCGTCCGCTACTTCCTCGACAACCCGGCCTCCGAGGAAACAGTCCGCTTCGTCAAGCTCATCGACTCCGGCGACGTCATCAACCTGGCACCCTGGCTCGTCGGTGGAGCGCTTGTCGTGACAGCTCTCGCCTCCTATATCGCCCTGCGCCGCTACACAAAGGTCTGATCGATGAGTTTACGTGTTGCCATCGCTGCCGCGACCAGCGTCTTTCTTCTCGTTCTGTCCGGATCGGCGGCTTTCGCCGATGACGACGACGAGAAAGAGCGCCTCCTCGAGCAGCAACAGACAAACGAACTGAAACTCGAGGAGCTCCAGTCGTCCCTCGAAGGAGTGGACGTCGACCTTCAGGCCGCCTATCTCAACCTCGAGCAGATCCGCAACGAGATCCCGATTGCCCAGAACGAACTGGCTCGCGCCCAGTCCGAGTTGTCGGCGGCCCAACGTGAGCAGCAGCGGATCGCTGGGCAGCTCGATGCTGCGCGCGCCGAACTCGACACGATCGAAGACGAGATCCGGATCGACAGCGAACTCTCGCAGGACACCCAAGTCTCGCTCAACGAGCTGGCACGTTCCGCCTACCGTGGCGATACGGTCGGCAGCCAGGTCGACATGTGGTTCACGACCAGCTCCACAGACGATTTTCTCGGGGTTTTCGCCGCAACGAATTCGATTGCTCGCACCGAATCCGCCCTCATCAGGGAAGCCCAGACACAGGTCGCGATGAACGAGAACAGGCTTGTCCGCCAGGTCGCGGTCGAGGAGGATATCGCGGACCTCCAGCGCGAGGCCGATGCGATCGTCGCCGATCTCGAAGCCAAGGAAGCTGACGCGCAAGCACGCACAGCGACGCTCGCCAGCCTCGAAGAGGACGAGGTCCAGTACGCGGCCGAGTTGGAAGACCGACGTGCAGACTTCCAGGCATCGATGGCGAATGTCGAGGCCGCCCAAGAATCGACTGCCTCCCGCATCGCAGAGATCGATGCGGAGAACGCTCGGCGCGCAGAAGAGGCGGCCCGCCTGGCTCGGGAGCAGGCGGAAGACGACCGCCGTGCTCAAGCCGAGGAAGAGGCGCGGCAGAACGTTGCGCCCGCTCCATCGCCGAATGCGCCCACGACAGCACCGTCACCGCCATCCTCCTCCGGAACCACCTTTGTGCCTCCAGTGCCGGCCCCGGTCTATGTCACCTCACCGTTCGGGATGAGGTGGTATCCGATCACGGGCGGGTACTGGATGCACAACGGAGTCGACCTGCGGTCCGTCTGCGGCGAAGGCCAGGTCGCGACCGCGGCGGGTGTCGTCACCGCGACGCGGCCCGCCGCAGGCAACGGAACCCACGGCAACCAGGTCTTCGTCAACCACGGCATCATCAACGGCTCGTCCTATGTCTCGGTCTACAACCATCTCGGAGGGTTCGCAGTGTCGCCGGGCCAGAGCGTGTCCCAGGGCCAGGTCATCGGCTACACGGGTCAGACCGGCCAGGTCACGGGCTGCCACGTCCACTTCGAGATCTGGAAGGACGGGTCGGTTATCGACCCGATGTCGCAGGCCGGCTTCACCCGCCGCAACTAGCGGCCACGAGCAACAGCTTGCGGTTACGCTACAATAGTGTGTTCGCCAGTGTCTGAGGAGGAATGATGGCCAAAGCAGGCGCCGAATCCCAGGCGCGAAAGAAGAAGGATCTTACCGACGCGAAGCAGATCATCGCGCGGAACAAGAAGGCCCGCCACGAGTACTTCATCGATGAGACGTACGAGGCAGGCCTCGTCTTGACGGGCACCGAGGTGAAATCGCTGAGAATGGGAAGGGCTTCTCTCACGGAAGCCTGGATCGAGATCGATAGGCGCGGCGAAGCGTGGCTTCAGAACGCCACGATTCCCGTCTATGTTGCGGGTACGTGGACGAACCATGCGCCTACGAGGAAACGGAAGCTCCTGCTGCACGGGGACCAGATCCTCAGGCTGTCCCAGAAGTCGCGGGAGAAGGGACATACGATCGTTCCCCTCGAGCTGTATTTCACCAAGGGTCGTGTCAAGGTCGAGATCGCTCTCGCCCGGGGCAAGCAGGAGTGGGATAAGCGGGAAACCCTGCGTCGCAAGCAGGACGATCGCGAGGCCCGTCGCGCGATGTCGGACTTCCGAAAAGGCCGCTAGGAATAAAAGCCGCCCATCATCGGTTATAGTAGTTGTCTACCCCTCGTGGGTAGAGCTGTTGAATAACAGAATAGGGGGCGATCGGTTTCGACAACGGTCGCGATTGATGTGAAGCGGGTCGAGGATGCACAGTCATCTCGTTAACGATTCTGTGCAAACCAATAGGTGCCAACTCTAAGCGCACCGATTTCGCCCTCGCTGCCTAAGCGAGCCTCGAAATCCGTCACTGCGTAGCCAGCTCTTGCTGCGCAACCTGACGTCGTATTAAGAGCCACTGCCTCTTACCTTTGTACGTGGGGTAAGAGGAACACTTAGCGTGCTATGTCTGTCAGCGTTATGTCTGTATAAGCGCTGGGGCTGAAAACTACGATAGGTAGACTGCACCCGGAGAAGCCATTGGTCAACATCGTTGGACCCGGGTTCAATTCCCGGCGCCTCCACCATGTGTACTCAGCTTTGGAGACAAAGATACGAGTACAGCGAGAACCCCTCGGGTTACGTGTTTTGCCTAGTCAAGCGCGTAACCCGAGGGGTTCTCTGGTTTCTCGGTAGGCACCGTCTCGGTCCTGGCCTGAGATCGCTCTCCCGTCCTGCGTTCAGACAGACGAAGCACCTTGCACATGTTCCAAGGTGCGCGCTGTCATCACTGGCGCAGGCTGACCATGAGTGGTTCTTCGACCAAAGTGCGTGGCCTACCTCCATGGCGTTGATCAGGACAGAGCCATCGGCGCAGCGGGCCAGCATGGGATTCTAGCCGCTGAGTGGGCATGGCACCCTTCTCGGAGCCGCCACCAACCAGTTGATACCTCTGCGACTCTCTCGCAGCCGCTCGACTCGATCGAACCAAGCGTCTCCACCGTTTCGCGAAGGGGTTGCGGAGACATGTTGTCGCAGCGGGTCAGCGTGTGAGTCCAGTGCTACACAGGGAGTCTCTGCTATCGCTGTGCCCATCGGAATGGTTGTATCAATCATGTCGTCTCGCATATCCATCTGCTCGATCCCGGATCCGGGGCTCTAGGATGTCGGCATCTGCTGATATTTCGCTCTCAGGACCGAATAGACGCCGAAGAGGACGAAACCGATTCCCATGCCCGCCAGGAGATAGCCGCCAGCGGGGAACGATAGCACCTCCGTGAATGCGGCATCGAGCCCCCGGGCCTTGTCGGGGTCGACGCTGATGGCGGCCCACATGACCATTCCTCCGACGCCGACGAGGGCGAGGCCTTTCGCGACGTAACCGACGAGTCCCGACATGTCGATGACAGAGCTGATCTTGTCATCGCCCGATGGGGAGAGATCGTTTCGGAACTTTCTCGTTGTGCCCTTATAGACGTGGTAGACGCCGACAGCGATGATGGCAGCGCCAGCGAGAATGACGAGGGCGCGACCCAGCCCGCTGGCGAGCAAGGGGGCTGTTGCGCTTTCCGCTGTGTCTCCTGAGTCCGATGACTGGCCCGAACCGATGCTCCATGCGGTTACGGCAAGGCCCCCGTAGAGGACGGCCTTGCCTGCCGCCTTCACTGCCGATGGGAGATCGTTCTTGAGATCGCCGACGGAAGCGAGGACGTGAACCGCCGCGAGCATCGCAGTCGCAACAGCGCCCGCGAGCAGAAGCGCAGCCCCTGCCGGGGCTTCTGCGAAGGATGCGAGCGCCCCGGATTGATCCGCTGATTGGTCGGCGTCCCGCCACAGTCCCAGCCGGAGGCAGATCCAGCCGATCATGGCATGGACGAGTCCTGTCGTGACATATCCGGCACGTGCCACGATCTGGAACCATCTGCTCTGGGCGAGACCGGCGGCCGTGCGTACGTGGCTTTTCGCTTTTACCATGCGTCAAGACTAGACGGCTGGACGCCGACATGTCCCTATCTGGTTGTGAAGCGCTCCCACGATTCGATATCGCCGGGCACAACCTCGAAAAGCGGGTGCGGGTCGACAGGCACCATGAGGGAGGCGATTCTCTCCGCGTCGTCGGGATGACGCGTCTGCACTTTTGCCAGGAGGTGAAGGCGCTCGTAGTCGAGCTGTCCTTCTGTGACGGTCAGTCGAACGTCTGGTTCTGCACGGAGGAGGATCTTCGTGGCATCGAACTTGTATCGCCGGGCTGTGGCCTCGTCTGCGATGCAGCCGAGATAGGTGCCGATCGTTCCCTGCGGGTCCACAGATTCGCGGAACCGGATGAGCTGAGGATGATTCGTGTAGCCCTTTGTCTGTCCGGCAAGGACTGCCTGTGCGAGCAGGCCCTCACGCCAGCCGGCCAGCAGGCCCTGGCGGTCGAGGTAGCGGGGGTGGAGTGACCATATGCGCATGGATGTTTCCTTCGACGGAGGGGCCGACCGAAGCCGGCCCCTTGTTCACTACTTGGTGCGTGGCGGGAGCGGCACGAGCAATGACGTGCGCTCGATGTAGTCGCGGTATTCAGGCTCGTTGCCCCAGCGTTCCTCGCCCTGCTTCTGAAGGAGCGGGATGCCGCTGACCTTGGTGAGGAGGATCGTGACGAAGACGGGGGAGAGCAGGCCCACATACTGCCAGCCGGACAGGTTGGGAAGCGCAACGAGAGCGACACCGAGCCACAGGGTGATCTCACCGAAATAGTTGGGGTGGCGCGACCAGGCCCATAGACCTGTCGTGATGAAGCGCCCCTTGTTCTCGGGCTTGCTCCGCCACATTCTCTTCTGGACATCGGCTGTCACCTCGATGACGAGGCCGACGATCCATAGGGCGACGCCGACGAAGAAGAGCCAGTCGACATCGACCTGGGCGGCGGACGTCATCGCAATCCATGCGGCGGAAGCTGTGAAGGTGACCCACAGGCCCTGAATGTTCCACACGTTGAAGAAACGGAGCGGAACTTTCTTGATCTCGTCGAAACGGCTGTCCCGCCCATCCTTCTTGATACGGAGATAGAGGAAGGGGCCGAGGCGCAGTGCCCACAGCATGACCATGAGGCCCAGGACGAGCGACCGTGTGCTGAGATCGGGGACGGTCAGGAGGATGATGAGGGAGATCGACGTATATGTCATGCTGCCGACCAGGTCGAAGTACTGTTCTGTCATCTTCAGCTGTGCGTGGATGTACACGAGCCACTGGATGATGAAGGCGGCGGCGACGACGACCGCGAAGAGCGGGAGCGAGCCCACGTTGGCGCCGTTGTAGGAGCCGGCCCAGGCGACGAGTGCGCCGAGAAGGATGGTGATCGCGATCGCGATCAACGGCTTGAGATTCTGTTTCATTCTGCTTCCGTTGTTGAAGGGAGGTTGCGGAGGATAAGGGAGGTGATCGCTGCTGTGAGCGCACACACGACAGCACCCCATGCAATATCAGACAATGCGAGTGCCCATGACGTGTCGAGGATGACCTTGAGCGTGAGGGCATAGGTCGAGTAGGTGAAGAAGCCGTAGAGACCGCCGCGCACGGCTCGTCCCCCCATGCCTCGATCTGATCCTGGAGCCACGCCGTAGTGGGTGATTCCTGCCGTGAAGATCGTGTAGAAGGCGAGCGCGGCGACAGGATCGAGTGATTCTGACATGGCGGATCCGAGCTGGTCCTCGTACATGGGGAGGACGACCATCGTGATCCACGCGATGTCGACGACTGCGAACACGATCATGACGATCAGCCAGCTGAGCAGCCACCTTTTCACTCTCATACGCTCGAGCCGTTCTTGTACAGGTCGTCGATGACGTTCGAGAGGGCCTGGATGACGCGCGAGCGCCGAAGCTTCATCGTCGGGGTGACGAAGTCTCCGCCCGGGTTGAGGTCTGACAGGAGCACCTTGAAGCGCTTGATCTGTTCGGGCGCGGACACGCTGAGGTTGGCGAGACGGATCGAGGGGAGGATGCGGGCAATGAGATCTTCGCGGGTGACCTGAGACGTCTCAGTCGCCTCATCGGGGGAGGAGATTCCCTGCTTCGCCGCCTCCTCCGGGTCGAGGAAGATCAGGGCGGCAGGGTAGGGGCGGGACTCTCCCACGACGACGGCGTGCGCCACGAGGGGGTTCTCCTCGACTCTGGCCTGCCAACCCTGCGGCGCGATCGTCTTCCCTCCCGCCGTCACGACGGTGTCACGGATTCGGCCGGTGATGGTGAGTCGGCCTTCGTCGTCGAGGTGGCCAAGGTCTCCGGTTTTCAGGAACCCGTCGACGAAAGCACCCTCGTTGTGGTGGTCGCGGTAGTAGCCGGGGGAGACGCCGATGCCGCTGGCAAGGATCTCGCCCTCGGGTGAGATGCGGACGGTATGTCCGGGGCCTGGTTGGCCGACGGTGCCGGCGTAGTTGTGTCCGGGACGGTTGCCGGTCAGTGGTGCCGTTGTCTCGGTGAGGCCGTAGCCTTCGATGACCTCGAGGCCCATGCCACGGAACAGGCGATTGATTGAGGCGTTGAGGGGCGCCGCACCGCACAGGAGATACTCGATGTTCCCACCCATGAGCGCCCGAACCTTCGAGTAGAAGAGCTTGTCGTAGAGACGCTTCTTGAGGGATAGCATGCGCGGGGGAGCGGCGTCGGGTTCGTGCTGGAGGCGTTCGAGATGAGAGCCCCAGGCGATCCCGGTTCGTTCAGCGTCGCGCCACAGCCAGCCCATCTTCTTCTCCTCGGCCCTCGCGGCAAGCCGTTCGCGAACCTTTTCGAGGATCCGGGGGACAACAACGAGGAAGGTGGGGCGAATGTCGCTGAGTGCGGCTATGGCCTGTTTCGGATCGGGCTCGTAGCTGATCGTCATCCCTGCTGCGATGCAGATGAGCTGAAGACCGCGGGCGAGAACGTGCGCGAGGGGAAGGAAGATGAGGGTCGATCCGCGGTCGTGGACGACCTCCGAATAGTCTGCCCCGATGTTCAGGACCTGCCCCATGAGGTTGCGGTGGGTAATGACAACGCCCTTCGGTGATCCCTCCGTGCCGGATGTGTAGACCATGGTGGCGGTGTCATCGAGACCGGCAGAGAGCCTTCGCTCCTCGACGGTCGCGCTGTCGATGCTCGCGCCAGCTTCTCCGACCTCCGCGATGCCATCATCGCTGAGATCCCATGCCGTGACCTGGCGTTCCGTGTCGAGACCGCTGTCGATGATCGTGCGCCGCTTCGCCTCGCTGTCGGCGAATGCCCACTGGACTTCCGCGTCGATCATCATCTGCCGGACCTGCTCCGGGGAGGACGAGTCGAAGACAGGGATGACGATAGCACCGACCCAGAACGACGCCATGTCGGCGACTGCCCACGGATATCCGGTTGCTCCATGGATCGCGAGCCTGTCACCGGCGCGAACGCCATGCGCGATCAGGCCTCGAGCCGTTGCCGTCACGAGATCGTAGAACTCTTGCGTCGTCACGTCGACGAGAGCACCCTGTTTCTCGATTCGGAACGCATGATGCTCGGGGGCGATTGCGACCCGGTCGACGAGGAGATCGGTGACGTTCCTCCGGTGTGCCATGTCGACAAGTGCAGGAGTGGAGGCCTCGGCGACAAATGAATGATCAGTCATGTTTTGCCCAATCAACGTTCTTCATATCAATTCTTTCAGCCATGTCTTGGAGGAATTGGATCACGATTTCTCGCTCGTGGGGGCTAAGGTGCGCTGCCGCGTAGAAACGGCGTGACTGAAGGCGTCCGACCGTTTCGTAGGCTGCCTTCCGAGTCGCAGGATTCACCCTGATCTGGAGCGCGCGGCGGTCGGAGGGATGTTGGCTGCGTGTGATGTGCTCGGCCATCTCCAGCCTGTCCAGCAGCTTCGTGGTCGATGCGGGAGAGATGTTGAGGTGCTTCGTGATCTTGCTGGGCGTGGCAATGTCCTTCTGGTTCTCGCACACCATGAGGTAGTGCAGGGCCCTCATGTCGGTCTCGTTGAGCTCCATGTATTTCGCGGATGCCTCGCTCACCTCTCGTTCCACCTCCCGCAGTTCGCCGAGAGCTCGCATGAGCCGGGTGATCTGGGCGATGTCCTCATCGGTGAGACCGTCGAAGTCGACGAGTTCGCCCGAGGGGTCGTTCTCTCGTATTCCGTACATCTCCATTTTTCCGGCTTGCGCTGGAGGCGGGGTGCTGTCTACCATGATCACGATATTACTACACCAGGCGAACAATATGCCAGGCGAACTAAATATTTCAGTGATCTATTCGAAGGAAGTGACGCGGTGAAAAGTCAACAGACTGCCCGTGGGAAACACTCAACGGGCTCCCGTGAGGGGCGAGGCGGACGATGGTGGGCGAGAGTTCTGCTCCCTGCCCTGATCATCCTCACCTGGTTGACGATGGCGGGGCTCGGCGGCCCCCTCTTCGGCCGAATCGAAGAAGTCTCCTCGAATGATCAGAATGCTTATCTCCCGCAAGACTCCGAGTCCGCAGAAGTGGCAGGCCTCGTGTCAGATTTCTACGACTCCGACGATATCCCCGGAGTTGTCGTCGTCGTGTCCGACAACGGAGCCCTCGTCGATTCGGACCTCGACGCCATCGCATCCGCGACCGAAGCGGTTGCGGGCCTCGAGGGTGTCGGCGATATCTCTCCCCCCATTCCCTCAGAGGACGGGGAAGCGGTGCAGATCTTCGTGCCGCTCGACTCGAGCGGGGAGATCACGGAAAGCGTCGAGCAGGTCCGTGCAACTCTTGCTGACGAACTGCCGGACTCGCTGACGGCCTTCGTGACGGGCCCCGCGGGCTTGACAGCGGATCTCAGCGAGGCTTTCGGCGGAATCGACGGCCTGCTCCTCGGCGTCGCCTTCCTTGCTGTTCTCCTCATCCTCCTCGTCGTCTACCGATCATTCGTGCTGCCGGCCGCTGTGCTGACAACAAGCCTCCTGGCGCTCAGCGCCTCCATCCTCGTGATCTGGAACCTGGCGAACTGGGATATCTTCCTTCTCAACGGTCAAACCCAGGGCATCCTCTTCATCCTCGTCATCGGCGCCGCGACCGACTACTCTCTCCTCTACGTGTCGCGCTACCGCGAAGAACTGCTCCAGCACGAAGACAAGTGGGTTGCGACGCGGAAGGCGTGGCGCGGCACGATCGAGCCCGTTCTCGCCTCTGGCGGCACCGTGATCGCCGGCCTGCTCTGCCTTCTCCTGTCGAACCTGGAATCCAACAGCGTCCTCGGACCTGTCGCCTCGGTCGGCATCATCTTCGCGATGCTGTCGGCACTGACACTGCTCCCCGCGATGCTCGGACTTGCCGGCCGGAAGGCGTTCTGGCCCCGCGTACCGAAGTTCGATGAGGGCTCCGAGGGCCACGAGCACATCAACTTCGATGGCGTCTGGGGCAGGACCGTCCGCTTCGTCGAACGCCGTTCCCGCATCATCTGGATCCTCACGACCGTGGCTCTCGCCATCGGAGCATTCGGCGCCTTCTCCCTCAAGGCCGACGGTGTCGCCCAAACCGATTTCGTCCTCACGGCCTCCGAGGCCCGCGATGGTCAGGAGAAGCTCTCCGAGCACTTCCCTGCAGGCTCCGGCAGCCCCGCCTCCGTTCTCGTCAACGAATCTGACATCGATGCTGTCGTGGCAGCTCTCTACGAGAACGACGGAATCGATTCGGTCACCATCTTCGCCAGCGACGCGCCTAGCGGCCAGGCCCCCATCACCACCGATGGCATCACAGCAGTCGGCCCCCCAGGAACGCCTGCGCCTGAGCCGCCAGTCGTCGATGGACGTGTCCTTCTCCAGGCAACCCTGACGGACCCCGCGGATTCCACCGACGCGTTCTCGACGATCGAGGAGCTGCGCGAGACGATGGTCGATGCTGCGCCGGATACTCTCATCGGCGGCACCACAGCCACGAACCTCGACACGATCACCACATCGATTGCGGATAGGAACCTCATTATCCCGATCATCCTCGTCGTCATCCTGCTGATCCTCATGATGCTGCTGCGCGCTGTCGTCGCACCGATCCTGCTGATCCTCACGACCATCCTGTCGTTCGGCACAGCCATGGGTGTGGCCGCCGTCGTGTTCAACAACATCCTCGACTTCCCCGGAGCCGATCCATCGGTGCCGCTCTACTCCTTCGTCTTCCTTGTCGCACTCGGCATCGACTACAACATCTTCCTCATGACCCGCGTCCGGGAAGAGACGATCAAGTACGGCACCCACGAAGGGGTCGTCCGCGGCCTCGCCATCACCGGAACAGTCATCACCTCGGCCGGTGTGGTCCTCGCAGCCACCTTCGCGGCTCTGGCCGTCATCCCGATCCTCTTCCTCTTCCAGCTTGCCTTCATCGTCGCCTTCGGCGTGCTGCTCGATACCTTTATCGTCCGCACGCTCCTGGTGCCGGCACTCAGCCTCGACATCGGCAAGGCGATCTGGTGGCCGTCCAAGCTCGCGAAGGATGATTCCTCGCGCGCGGATGCTGCCGGAGCGGAAGAACGAGAACTCGTCGGAACTCGCTGACGACAGCAGGTAGGGGCCCGACCGTGAGGTCGGGCCCCTACCTGCATCTCGTGCGCAGCCTAGTCTCTGGTTGCGACCGCCCAGGTGATGCCGAAACGGTCGCGTGTCTGGCCATAGAAGTCTCCCCAGGGAGCCTGCTCGAAGGGCATGATGCTCTCCCCGCCGTCTTCTGCGAGTCGAGCGAGCAGAGCTCGTCCCTCCTCGACGTCCGTGCCATAGAGAAGCATCGAGTAGACGGGGGAGCCGAGCGGCTGGTCCCCACCATCGCCTCCCGAGAGCGAGACCGGACCGCGAAGCTCCCCGTGGGCTATCCACGACGGGTCAGGGTCGAACGGAAAATCGCTGGTGTCGAGCTCGCCATAGGTCTGCATGGTGAGTTCGCCGCCGAAGACGGACTGATAGTAGGTGAATGCTTGGGCGGCATTGCCCGGGAACGTGAGGTAGATACTGTGTCGGATCATGAGTGCTCCTCTCGGGGGACACGTTACTCTGTGTGATCGAGATCGCAACCGCTGGGAGGAGCACGGCGGAGCATTGGGACTATGAGCGACCTCTCGGACTAAGCCGCGCCGCGCGCGCGTTCCAGGTGATGTTGTCACTATGGAGGTCACGTGCGCTCACTGTTCAGAATTCTTACGTTTACGAAGGAGCTGCGCGGCTACTATATCGCCATTGTCGCCGCCTCCATCCTCACCGCCATCGCCGCGCTCGCGGTGCCTTTTATCATCGGGGCGGCAACGGATGTTGTTGTCGATGCTCTGTCGGGTGCACGGACTGAATCCTCTGCTATCACCGCCGTTCTCTGGCTGGCAGGCGCCTTCTTGGCGATCGAGGTCTTCTCGACCTTCATATCTGCCATCGGGGGCTACGTGGGCGATGTGATGAGTGCGAGAATGCGGACGATCCTGTCCACTCGCTACTATCGCAAGCTCCTCTCCCTTCCGCAGAGCTATTTCGACAATGAGTTGACGGGGACGATCGTGTCCCGCCTCAACAGGTCGATCACGGAAGTGACAAACTTCGCGAAGGCGTTCTCGAACAGCTTCTTCACGATGCTGATGACGACGGTCGCCGTACTCGTCATCGCCGCATGGTATGCGTGGCCGCTCGCTCTGCTCCTCCTCATCATCTTCCCGATCTACCTCTGGCTGACGGCATTGACATCGACGAGATGGCAGCGTTACGAGGCGGTCAAGAACGAGGACGTCGATACGGCTGGCGGACGCTTCACCGAGGTCATCGGCCAGATCAAGGTCGTCAAGTCCTTCGTCGCAGAGCTCCGCGAACTGACCGTCTTCACGAGACGCTACGAAAACACGATCCGCACAACCACGTCCCAGTCTGCGCACTGGCACGGCATGGACGCGATACGCCGCGGCGTCATGGCGCTGATCTTCTTCGGCATCTACGCCATCATCTTCACCTACACCGTCCGCGGTGCCTTCACCGTCGGCGACATGGTTCTCCTTGTTCAGCTCGTCGCCATGGCGCGCCAGCCCGTCACGATGATGTCCTACATCGTCGACTCCGGCCAGCGCGCCATCGCAGGGTCCCGAGACTATTTCGATGTCATGGCCATCGAGATCGAGAAGGAACCCGCCCTGATCGAACAGGCCAGGCGTCCGGGGGGAATCGAACGCCTGGACCTCCGCACGATCGACGGCCCCGCATTGACATTCGACAACGTCACCTTCGGCTACGACCAGGACGAGGACGTTCTCAACGGGGTGACATTCTCCGTCAACGCGGGTGAGCGCGTCGCCTTCGTCGGAGAGTCCGGGGGAGGCAAGACGACCCTTATCAACCTCCTCCTCGGCATGTACGACCTGCGAGCCGGGTCCATCACGGTTGCCGGGCGAGACGTCTCAACCATGTCGCTCCTGGAGCTGCGCTCCCAGATCGGCGTCGTCTTCCAGGAGTCGAGCCTGTTCTCGGGAACGATCCGAGAGAACATCGGATACGCCGACGAGTCGGCGACGGACGAGGAGATCATTGCCGCCGCGCAGAAGGCGAATGCGTGGGACTTCATCCAGAAGTTCTCAGATGGTCTCGACTCCGTGATCGGCGAGCGCGGACTCAAACTGTCCGGAGGGCAGAAGCAGCGCATATCCGTTGCGCGCGCGATACTCAAAGACCCCGCCATTCTCGTCCTCGACGAAGCGACATCTGCGCTCGACACACGATCGGAGCGACTCGTCCAGGCTGGCCTCGAGTCCCTCATGGAGAACCGGACCTCCCTCATCATCGCCCACCGCCTCTCGACCATCTCGACCGTCGACAGGATCGTCACGCTCAAGGACGGCCGCGTCGACGAGATCGGCACGCCCGCGGAACTCGCCGAATCCGGCGGCATCTACGCCCAGCTCCTCCAGCTGCAGGAAGAGGGAACGAAAGCGGCGAAGAAGAAGCTCCGCATATACGGGATCGAGAGATAATGGAACAGATCACATCCGCACGCCACAGTGGCAGCCTGCCACGGGAAGAGAGCCGGACTCGTGGCTGACCTGTTGTCAACATCGCCCCTCCTCACCATCTTCATCGTTGTCGCCCTCGGAGCCGCGCTCGGTTCCATTCCCTTCGGCCCGCTCCGGCTCGGCGCCGCGGGAGCCCTCTTCGTCGGTCTCCTCATCGGTGCGATCGTTCCCGATGTCGGTGCGAATCTTGGTCTCCTGCAATCCCTCGGCCTTGCCCTCTTCGTCTACATGGTCGGGCTCTCGGCAGGGCAGACGTTCTTCTCCGACCTCAAACGGCAGGCCCCCATCATGGGATGGGCGGGGCTGATACTCGCGCTCACAGCGGGAGCGGCAATCCTCCTCGGGCGCCTCGTGGGACTCGAGGGCGATATGGTCGCCGGAATCTTCGCCGGTTCCCTCACCTCCACACCGGCCTTGGCCGCGGCGAACGATGCAACAGCATCGGGACTGCCCTCGGTCGGCTACGCGATCGGCTACCCGGTCGGCGTCATTCTTGCCATCCTCATCGTCGCCTGGATCGTGGGCAAGGACTGGCCTGGTGCGAAAGACACCGGCTCCCTGTCCGGGCAGGACATCGTGGCAGTCTCGGTTCTCGTCAAGACGCCGATGGCGGTCCGCTCCGTCGTCGGATTCGCGGATCAGGAGCTGCGCATGAGCTATCTGCGCCGCAACGGCAGAACCCGGGTCATCTCTCCCGGGGAGGAGCTCATGGCGGGTGACGAGGTGCTGTTCGTCGGCAACGGCCCCATCGTCGCCGAGGCCGTCGACCAGGTGGGGGAGCGGATCCCAGAACATCTGGCACATGATCGCGCGCAAGTCGATTTCCGCCACTTCGTCGTCTCCAACGACAAGCTTGCGGGCAGGAACATCGCCGAACTCAACCTTGCCGCACGCTTCGGCGGTGTGGTAACGAGGGTCAACCGCGGCGATCTGGAGATGCTCGCCAGAGACGACCTCATCCTCGAACTCGGTGACCGTGCCCTCGTCGTCGTGCCCCGCGAATCCTTCGACGATGTCGCATCGTTCTTCGGTGACTCCGTCAGAGGAGTCTCGACCTTCTCCGCGCTGTCCGTGGGTGTGGGGATGGCGCTCGGCCTCCTTGTCGGCATGGTCGAGATCTCTCTCCCCGGCGAGATGAGCTTCTCCCTCGGCTCCGCGGCAGGTCCCCTCGTCGTCGGCATGATTCTCGGCGCCCTGCACCGAACCGGCCCCATCATCTGGCAGGTGCCCCAGGCGGCGAACCTCACGGTCCGCCAGCTCGGCCTCCTCATCTTCCTCGCGGCCGTCGGGATCACGGCAGGCCCAGCCTTCATGGATACCGCCTTCACCGCGCAGGGCCTCCTCTCCGTCCTGATCGCCGCTGTCGTCGTCATCGCCTCGGCAGGCGGCCTCGCGCTCGCGGGCAGGCTGTCGGGCCTGTCGGCCCCGCGCACGGCCGGCGTTGTGGCAGGAATGGTCGGCCAGCCCGCCATCCTTTCCTATGCGACGGGACGACGGGACGATGAACGGATCGAGTCGGGCTATGCAGCCCTCTTTGCCCTCTGCATCATCGTGAAGATCCTGCTCGTCAATGTCATCGTGTCGGTCTGATGTCGACATTTCGCCCTCGGCTTGAGACCACCCGCGAAACTGTGGCGGAATTCCATCAAAATGAATGAAACATTATCTAAAGGGCGGTTATCGTGGTGGGTGCAAGGTGTGAGGAACCTGAGAATTCCGTGAATCTGCCACGTGTTCCGCGCGGTTTCCCCGAGTTTCCGCTACATTCGTCCTAGTGACCCAACCGGGTCCAGTACATCAACCGAGGAGAGGTGGGCACTATGTCCCTGAACCGTACCGAGCTCATCGCCAAAATCGCTGAGCGCGCCAACCTGACCAAGACCGATGCCGATGCCGCGATCTCCGCACTCCAGGAGGTTCTCGTCGAGTCCCTCTCTGCTGGTGAGGCAGTCAAGATCACGGGCCTCATGTCGATCGAGCGCACCGAGCGCGCAGCTCGCAAGGGCCGCAACCCCCGCACGGGCGAAGAGATCGAGATCCCCGCAGGCTACGGAGTCAAGCTCTCCGCAGGTTCGGCTCTCAAGAAGGCCGTCACCAAGTAGTTCCACGCGTGTGATCGATAGTGCTGGCCCCCCGCGGGGGGCCAGCACTATAGTTTTCAGCATGAGTGAACTGAGCCCCGCGGGCGATGCGGCGACAAAGACCCGCGAAGAACACAAGATCGCACCTGGCGACACGGAGCGCTACGCGCACTACGTGCGCAAGAACAAGCTCACCGAGTCGAATGTGACCGGCAAGGCCGTCATCGCCCTCTGCGGCAAGGTCTGGATCCCGGTGCGCAACCCGGAAGCGTTTCCCGTCTGCCCCGAGTGCAAGAAGATCTATGCGCAGATGAAGGGCGGGGGCGAGAACTCCTAGATCATCGCCTCGACGGTCCGGCACTGGTGCTATCCAGCGCCGGACCGTTGTTCGTTACGTGCCGTCGTAGACGCGATCGTCCCCGGGGAAGATGTCGATCATGGTGGAGGGGATGGCGGGTTCGCCGTCTGACAATCGCCACGCCTGATAGGGGAGCTCGTTGCGGGAGGCCACGTGATGCTGCGCAGCCTCTTGCACGCTGTCGTGGGCCTGGATCTCGCCGCCGAGGACGAGCGGGACCTGGAGAGGGCGCGCTCCCCTCTCCTCAAGCGCGGCGCGTCCCTGCTCCCAGGATTGACAGGAGACGATGAGCTCTTCGCGGGCCACGCCCGTCTCGTCGAGCACTCGGCCGGCAACCTTGAGGCCACCGTGGGAGGCTTTCGACTTCGACCGCTTGGCAACCTCTTTGATCGCGCCTTCTGAGTCTTCGCGCGCAACGAGCTTGTAGACGAGCTCGGCCGTGGGGAAACCCGAGCCCGTGACGAGTTTCGTTCCCACTCCGTAGGAATCGACGGGGGCCGCGCCGAGCGCCGCAATAGCATATTCGTCCAGATCGGACGTGACCGTGATCTTCGTGGACGTCGCACCGAGGTCGTCCAGCTGCTTGCGCACGGTGAAGGCCTGGGCGACGAGATCGCCCGAATCGAGGCGCACTGCACCGAGTTCCCCGCCCGCTGCACGTGCCGCGGCGACTGCTCGGACCACGCCCTGCTCGACATCGAACGTGTCGACGAGCAGTGTCGTTCCCGGTCCCATCGTCTCGATCTGCGCCGCGAACGCATCCTCTTCCGTGTCGTGGACGAGAGTGAACGAGTGCGCCGCCGTACCGATAGCCCGAACTCCATACGTGCGCCCAGCCTCGAGAACGGAGGTCCCGGCGAAACCGCCGACGACAGCCGCGCGGGCTGCCGAGACGGCCGCCCGTTCGTGGGTCCGTCTCGCTCCCATCTCCAGACAGGGACGGCCGTGTGCCGCGATCGTCATACGGGAGGCGGCTGCGGCGACCGCAGCATCGTGGTTGAGGATGGAGAGGATGAGGGTTTCGAGGAGGACGGCCTCGGCGAATGTTCCCGTGACGGTCAGAATGGGGGAGTTGGGGAAGAAGCACTCCCCTTCGCGATAACCGTAGATATCGCCCGTGAAGCGATAGTCCGCCAGCCAGTCGATGGTCTCCTCCGAGACGATGCGGGACTGTCGGAGATAGTCGAGCTCCTCATCGGTGAACCGGAAATCGAGAAGATCTTCGAGGATGCGGCCGGTCCCGGCAACGACCCCGTAGCGGCGTCCCGAAGGCAGGCGGCGGCAGAACACCTCGAAGACGGAGGCGCGATTCGCGGCCCCTGACTTCAGTGTTGATTCGAGCATGGTGAGCTCGTACATGTCGGTGAGCAGTGCGGTGGACTTATGCATACGACAACCCTAATGTGCCGGAGGAACCTCACACGGCAAAACGTCCCGGGATGCGTAGAATGGACGGTAATGACACAGCCAGTACCTTCCCCGACTCCAACCGAAGAGCAGACCGCTGCCCCTTCGTGGCGCACTGTCGTGCACGATGATCCGATCAACCTCCAGAGCTATGTCGCCTGGGTGTTCCAGTCATATTTCGGTTTCGACGCGAGAACAGCGAACCGGCTCATGATGGAAGTCCATTCCCGCGGGCGCGCCGTCGTCTCTTCGGGGTCTCGCGAGGCGATGGAGACCGACGTCCAGGCCATGCACACGTTCGGGCTGCATGCCACCCTTGAGGAAGAGCACTGATGTTTAGTTTCAAGCGTGTGCGAGGCGGCGTCAGGTCCGGCGGGGAACTGTTCGAACTCGAACTCATCGCGTCCCTCATGAGGGACGTCGTCTCGATCCTGGGCGATGATGTGGCCGTGGTCGACATGTCCGATGATCCCCTGGCCGCGCTCGAGAAGGAGCTCGCGCCGATCGCCGAACCGTCCTTCGATCCTGTCCTCGATCGTCTGCTGCCGGACATGAGCGAGGACCCGGAGGAAGCGCGCGAGCTGCGTGAACTCACCGAATCTGGTATCCGATCGACAAAAGTTTCCGACCTCACCCTCGTCTATCGCACGCTCGCGAACTCGGCAGGCGAAGTCTTCGTCCCTGAAGCCGATATTCCCGCGTGGCTCTCCGCGCTCAACGACCTGCGCCTCGTGCTCGGCACGCGACTCGACATCGATGATGCTGAGCGCGCCGACGATGTGGCGGTCAAGGCAGGGAAGATAGCCGACGGGGAGTATAGCGACGCTGCGCTGACGGAGGACGAAGAGGTCGAGAACCAGCTCATGCTCGTCTATTCCATGATGAGCTGGTGGCAGGATTCACTCCTCGACGCGGTGCGGTTTGGCCGCCCGCGCGGATAAAGTCAGCTCATGAGCGACGCGCCTATTGGGATCTTCGACTCCGGTGTCGGGGGACTGACAGTCGCGCGCGCCATCCTCGACCAGCTTCCCGGCGAGTCCATCACCTACGTCGGGGACACGGCGCACACCCCGTACGGCCCCCGGCCGATAGCGGAAGTGCGTGAACTATCCCTGTCGGTCCTCGATGCTCTCGTCGACTCCGGCGTCAAGATGATCGTTCTCGCCTGCAACTCCGCTTCCGCGGCGGCCCTCCATGACGCCCGGGAGCGCTACCAGGTGGGTATGGGGATACCCGTGATCGAGGTCATCCAACCCGCAGTTAGGCGCGCCGCGTCCGCGACGCGTTCGGGCAGGATCGGTGTCATCGGAACCCAGGCGACGATCAACTCCGGCGCCTACTCGGATGCTTTCGCAGCAGCACCCTCGTTGCGGGTGACGATGGCGGCGGCGCCGCGGTTCGTCGCGTTCGTCGAGTCCGGCCAGACAAGCGGCGCCGAACTCATCGACGTGGCCGCGGAATATCTCGAACCGATCAAGGCCGCCGACGTCGACACTCTCGTCCTCGGCTGCACCCACTATCCGCTTCTCACCGGCGTGATCTCCTACGTCATGGGAGATTCTGTCATGCTCGTGTCGTCCGCTGAGGAGACAGCGAAAGATACCTATCGGGCACTTGTGGCCGGCGGGCTCATGAGGACAGAGCAGTCCCCACCAGAGCACCGTTTCCTATCAACAGGCGATGCGAGAGCCTTCCAGGCACTCGCACGCCGATTCTTGGGGCCCGAAGTGGGCTCCGTTGACCGCGTGGAGGTCTCGTGAAACTTACCGTTGTCGGCTGCACCGGGTCGATGTCAGGCCCCAAGGGAGCCGCATCGTGCTACCTCGTCCAAACCGAGACGACGACGATCGTCCTCGACCTGGGGCCCGGAAGCATGGGCCAGCTCATGAACTATGTCGATCCGGCCGAGATTGATGCGATCTTCCTCTCCCACCTGCACACAGACCATTGCGCGGACATCATCGGCATGCAGGTGTATCGCCGGTGGCTCCCGTCCGGCCCGCTCGGACCGGTACCCGTCTACAGCCCCGGCGATGGTCTCCATCGCACCCGTCAAATCGGTGGGGATGGTCCGGACGAGAACTATGGCGGAGAGTTCGCTTTCCAAACAGTCGTCGCAGGCGACGTCATCGAGGTTGGGAACCTGAGCGTGGAGTTCTTCGACGCCGTCCACCCCGTCCCCGCTGTCGCCATGCGGATCACCGGTCCTCGAGGCGGAGTCCTCACGTATTCGGGTGACACCGATTACTGCACCGGTCAGGTCGAGGCGGCGCAAGGCGCGGACCTGTACCTGTGCGAGGCGGCCTTCGAGTCGAGCCGGGATACGGTCCGGGACATCCATCTGACGGGCGGCCGGGCAGGGCGTATCGCGGCAGAGGCCGGCGTGCACAATCTTGTCCTCACCCACCTGCAGCCCTGGACGAACCCCGACACGGTGTGTGCAGAAGCCCGTGATGAATACTCCGGCCCTATCGCTGTCGCGATCCCGGGCGGTACGTTCCACGTCACGTACCCCACTACACTGGAGTCATGACACGACACGATTCCCGATCCGTTGACGACCTGCGAGACATTCGAATAACACCCAACTGGCAGGATGCTGGGGAAGGCAACTGCCTGATCGAGTTCGGCAGGACGAAGGTGCTGTGCACGGCGTCCTTCACCGAGGGTGTGCCCCGATGGAAATCGGGCTCCGGTGAGGGCTGGGTGACAGCGGAATATGCGATGCTTCCCCGGGCCACCGATTCCCGCAGTGCTCGAGAGTCCGTCAAAGGCAAGATCGGTGGACGAACCCACGAGATCTCGCGTCTTATCGGACGCTCCCTTCGCGCTGTCGTCGACATGAGCAAGCTGGGCGAGAATTCGATCGTCCTCGACTGCGACGTTCTCCAGGCCGATGGTGGGACCCGGACGGCCTCGATCACGGGAGCCTATGTCGCACTCGCCCTTGCTGTCGAATGGGCACTGGACAACAAGATCCTCACCGAGTCCCCGTTGACGGATTCTGTGGCGGCCGTGTCGGTCGGCATCGTCGACGGCACCCCCATGCTCGACCTGCCCTACGAAGAGGACGTTCGTGCGGAGACCGACATGAATGTCGTCGTCACAGGATCGGGCAGCTTCGTCGAGATCCAGGGAACGGCGGAAGACGGCACGTTCGATCGAGACGAGCTCAACGCACTCCTCGATCTCGCCCTCGCGGGAACAGCCCGGCTCACCGAGTTCCAGAAGGAAGCACTCGCATGATTCTCGCCTCCGGAAACGCCCACAAGCTTGCCGAGGTGTGTCACATTCTCGGCCGCGACGACATCCAGCTGTCGCCGCAGGGGCTTGGCGAACCCGTCGAAGACGACGTGACCTTCGCGGGTAACGCCCTCATCAAGGCCCGCTACGTCGCAGAGCGAACAGGCGAGGCGGTACTCGCCGACGATTCGGGCATCTGCGTCGACGTCCTGGGAGGGGCGCCTGGCGTCTTCTCTGCGCGCTGGTGCGGACGCCATGGAGCGGACCAGGAGAACCTCGATCTGCTTCTCGCCCAGCTCGCGGATGTGAGGCCAGAGCATCGCGGCGCGAAGTTCGTCTGCGCTGCAGTGTTCGTCCAGCCGGGTGGTCGGGAGATCATCGCGACGGGAACCATGACGGGAACCCTCCTGACGGAGCCTCGTGGTGCTGGAGGCTTCGGCTACGACCCGATCTTCGTGCCCGACGGCTACGACCGTTCAGCGGCTGAACTGTCGGCAACGGAGAAGAATCTCATCTCCCATCGCGGCCAGGCGTTCCGTGCGCTTGCGCTCGAGCTGGAGAGACTGGGCCTCAGCTGATCGGGGGGGCGCAGGCGCCCACCCGATCAGCCGCAGCTGTCAGCGAAGAGCCTGCGTGAGGTCAGCGATGAGACACTCGGGGTCTTCCAGTCCGATCGAGAGACGCAGCAGATCATCTGTCAGCCCATAGCTTTCCCTGATCTCGACCGGGATGTCGGCATGGGTCTGGGTGACTGGATGAGTGATGAGGCTCTCGACGCCGCCGAGGCTCTCCGCATACGTGAAGAGGTTGAGCCGAGAGAGGATCGTGGCGATCGAACCCGTCACCTTGATCGAGATCATGGCGCCCCGGCCCGGATAGAACACCTCCGTGACGGCTTCATGCTCTGCCAACGCGTCCGCCACGGCACGGGCTGTTGCCTCCTGCCGGTCCAGACGAATCGGCAGAGTCTTGAGGGAGCGTACGAACAGCCACGAATCGAATGGGGAGAGCGTGGGTCCTGTCGTGTTCGCGAGCCACTGCAGCTTCTCGCCAAGGCCAGGATCGTTGGTGATGACTGCCCCGGCAAGCAGATCGTTATGACCGGTGAGATACTTCGTGCCCGAGTGGAGCGAAATCGTGGCTCCTTCGTCGAGCGGACGCTGCCTCAACGGTGTGAGGAACGTGTTGTCGACGATGACATGTGCGCCGACGGAGGACGCTATCGTGGACACCTCGGCAATGCTGATCTCCCTCATGAGGGGATTGGTGGGAGTCTCGAGAAAGACGGCCGTCACGCGATCGGTGATCATCGACTCGAGCTCCTCACAAGAATCGACATAGTCGAACGTGGCCTGTCCCGTGCTCTCCAGGTGCGCGAAATATCGGTAGGAGCCGCCGTAGACATCCCGCGTCACGAGGAAGTGCGAGCCCACGGGATAGAGCCCGAAGACGAGTTGGATGGCGGACATGCCGGAGCTGGTCGCGACGGCGTGCGTCCCGCCCTCGAGTTCCGCCAGGCCCTCTTCGAGCACCTGGCGCGTCGGGTTCTTGGTCCGCGTGTAGTCGAAGCCCGTCGAACGTCCCAGTTCGGGATGCTCGAAGGTTGTCGACAGATGGATCGGCATGCTGATCGCACCGGTCTGGGGATCGCGGCGGTTGCCGAGTTGGGCGAGATACGTTGTCATAGTCATGGGGCCTCCTCCCGGGAACTCTACGAGAAGGCGGAACCGATGACGGGCTCCGGTCCCCGTTATCTAGTCTGGTGAGACCGCCCGTGCAGACGGGAGGAGACAAGCCTCCAACCGAAGAAGAAGAACGCGAGGACGACCGCCGTCACGATGGGGAACGCCCCCGAGACTCCGTCACCGAAGACCGCTCGCAGTCCGAGCCCGCCGCCTGCTGTCACGACCCACACGATCGCCCCGGACGGAAGGGAAGATGGTGCGCGGCGGACGGCTGGGACCAGCCAGGCCGCGAGGAGCGCGATGATGAACGGCAGGGCCGTCATCGGATAGTCCGCGGGCGACGAGCCGTGGGAGGACATGCCGATGGCGACGAAGACTGCTGTCAGGGCAAGATCAAGAATGAATGCTCTCACTATGCACATCCCATATGGCCGAGCGCTTGGCGGAGGATCTGGGCGTGCGACTCGCTCATCTCAGCCTGCAGTTCGGGAGTGCGAACCTCCCCGGGCGTGAACCATGTGACCTCGAGCGTGTCAGCGGCAGGATCGCATTCGCCGAGCATGGGAACGATATAGCAGAGCGAGACAGCATGCTGGCGTTCGTCGAACTTGTCGGCACCCGGGGTGGGGAAGTACTCGGCCACCGTGAACGGCGCGATGCTCGGAGGCAGCTGCGGGAGCGACATCGGCCCCAGATCCTTCTCGAGGTGGCGAGCAATAGCCTCGCGAATCGACTCGTGATAGAGGACTCTGCCGGTCACGAGAGCGCGAGAGATCCCGTCGTTCTGTGCTTCGAGGAGCAGGCCGATAGATTCGACCCTGCCCACCTCGTCGGTTCTGATGGGGACGACGTCGACGTACACCATCGGCACTTTCCTGCGGACGAACTCGAGGTCCTCCGGTGACAGCCACGGGCCCATGTCTCCTGATGCAATATCGCTCACAACACGATTGTGCCAGGCTTCCCAGCAATCTATGAGATTCTCAGCGTATGGAGAAAATACGTCGCGCCTACTGGATCGGGGCAGGCACAGCCGCTCTCTACTCGATCTCTGGATTCGTCATTTCGGCAACCGTCGGTTTCGCGCCAGGGCTCGTCGTCGCCTGCCTCTTCTCGCTCATCGGCGCCGCGATCGCCGTGCACGGTGCGCGGCGAGAGGATATGGCATGGTGGGGCGCGGGCGTCCTCATCACGGGCTTCATCACCCCCACCGTGTGGGGGATCATCCCCATGGTCGTGTCGCTTCTCGCCGTCCTCATCGTCTCGTGGATGCACTGGAGGTCCGGCCGGATCCGGCCCAGCCAGGACTGACCCGCCGCGGGACTGCCCGCGGACCGCACTGCCGCCGACCAGGTCACCGACACAGCGGGGAGAGAAGCGGGGAGCTGAAGATATGGGTGGAGGGGGCGACAACCTCCCCCTCCACCCACACCTCGGCTTCTACTGGTTCGCGGGAACGGCCAGTTCGACGTTGATCGCGTCGACCGAGGCCTTCGCATCCCCGAGGAGCATGCGGGTGTTGTCGTTGAAGAACAGCGGGTTCTCGACACCGGCGTAGCCTGCGTTGCCCATCGACCGTTTGAACACGATGACGTTCTTCGCTTCCCACACGGTGAGGACGGGCATGCCCTCAATCGGTGAGCCGGGCTCCTCGGCGGCCGGGTTCACGGTGTCGTTGGCGCCGATGACGAGGACGACATCGACGTCGCTGAACTCGTCGTTGACCTCGTCGAGCTCGTACACGATGTCGTAGGGAACTTTCGCCTCGGCAAGCAGCACGTTCATGTGGCCCGGCAGGCGGCCGGCGACGGGATGGATGCCGAACGATACGTCGACACCCATGTCGCGCAGACGCTTCGTCATCTCCGCAACGGGGTACTGTGCCTGGGCGACAGCCATGCCGTAGCCGGGGGTGATGACGACCTTGCGTGCGGTGGAGAGGAGCTGGGCTACCTCGTCCGCGCTTGTCTCCGTATGGGATCCGTAGTCGCGTGCCTCAGCGCTCGCCGTGGGCTGGCCGAATCCGCCGAGGATGACGGAGACGAAGGAGCGGTTCATGGCCTTGCACATGATGTAGGAGAGGAAGGCGCCCGAGGATCCGACGAGAGCTCCCGTGATGATCAGGAGGTCGTTCTGCAGCATGAAGCCCGCCGCTGCCGCCGCCCATCCCGAATACGAGTTGAGCATGGAGACCACGACCGGCATGTCGCCGCCGCCGATCGCGGCAACGAGGTGAAGGCCGAGTGCGAGTGCGATGACGGTCATGAGGAGCAGGGGAAGAAGGCCGGAACCGGTCGAGTCCGTGTTCATGAACCACACCATGAGGGCGACGGTCAGGATCATCGCTCCGATGTTGAGGAGATTCCGTCCGGGGAGCGTCAGCGCCGATGATTTCATCTTCGCAGCGAGCTTGAGGTAGGCGATGATCGAGCCCGTGAAGGTGACGGCTCCGATGAAGACTCCGAGGAAGATCTCTCCCATGTGGAAAGCGTGGGACGGGCCGGCCTCGGAGGCACTCGTGAGGAACGTGTTGTAGCCGACGAGGACCGCGGCGAGACCCACGAACGAGTGCAGGAGCGCAATAAGCTGCGGCATCTCCGTCATGCCGACCTTCTTCGCCATCCGCAGGCCGACAACGGCTCCGATTGCGAGAGCGAGAAGGATGAGGATAAGAGTGGCGGCGACGCCGCGCTCCGGATCGGAATCGATGGCGAGCCACACTGTTGCCACGAGAGCAATGCCCATACCGATCGCACCGGACGTGTTGCCTGCCTGTGCCGTATCGTGCCGAGACAGGTTGCGGAGCGCGTTGATGAAGAAGAGCGCCGCGGCGATATAGGCCAAGGCGACAAAGTTCTGCGTATCCATGTTTATGCCCTCCTGAACATGCCGAGCATGCGATGTGTGACGGCGAAACCACCGAAAATGTTGATGGACGAGATGACGATCGCGATAAAGCTGAAGATCGTCACGAACCAGTTGCCGCTGCCGATAAGAAGGATGGCGCCGACGATGATGATGCCGGAGATCGCGTTCGTCACGCTCATGAGGGGCGTGTGGAGCGCATGGGTGACGTTCGTGATGACGTAGAACCCGACGATGATCGCGAGAGCGAGAACAATGTAGTGCCCTGTCATCTCGATGGGGGTGACGAGGACGAGGGCCGCGGCGAGAACCGTGGCGAGAGCCAGCCAGATCGTCGACTTCTTGACCCGCTGGGGAGCATCCTCGACCGGTTCGGGCGCGGCAGGCTTGGCGGGCGCCGGGGCGGCAGAGACCTGGATCGGCGGCGGCGGCCACATCACCTGCCCAGCATCCGCAACCGTGACGGCGCGGATGATGACGTCATCGAAGTTGATGGCAGCCTTGCCGTTCTTCTCCGGCGTCAAGAGCTTGAGATAGTTGACGATGTTCTGCGCATACAGCTGGGACGACTGGGCAGGCAGGCGTGCGGCGAGATCTTCGATACCGATGATGGTGACGCCGTTATCCGTGACGATCATGCGGCCGGGTTCTGTCAGCTCACAGTTGCCGCCACCAGCGGCGGCCATGTCGACGATGACGGAACCGGGCTTCATTCCGTCCACCATCTCGCGCGTCAAGAGAACGGGGGAGCGTCGGCCCGGGATCGAGGCCGTCGTGATGACGATATCGGCACGGGCACTCTGGTCGGCGTAGAGCGCCGCCGCGGCCTGAGCCTGGGCGTCCGTCATCTCCTTCGCGTAGCCATCCGATGATTCCTGGGCGGGAGCGGGAATCGCGACGAACTCGGCGCCCATCGACTCCACCTGCTCGCCCACCTCGGAGCGAATATCGGTGGCTCGCACGATGGCACCCATCGAGCCGGCCGTGCCGATCGCCGCGAGACCGGCGACACCGGCACCGATGACGTAGATCGTGGCAGGGGGAACCTTGCCCGCGGCTGTCACCTGGCCCGTGAAGAGCCTGCCGAACGCGTGAGCGGCCTCGACAACAGCCCGATATCCTGCGATATTGGCCTGGCTCGACAGCACGTCCATCGACTGGGCGCGAGAGATTCGGGGGATGGCATCCATCGCCATCGCCGTCACACCCTGATCCGCGAGAGCCTCGACGAGTCCAGGGTTCGCGCCGGGGGACAGCTTCGAGATGAGAACGCTGCCACGCCGAATCTGCGTCAGATCGGCCGGTGGGCGGAGGCTCGTCACGATGTCGCACGACCAGGCCTCTTCGCTTCCGACAATCCTGGCACCCGCAGCGACATACTGTTCATCCGGGAACTGGGCTTGCGCCCCGGCACCAGCCTCGACGGCAACGTCGAAACCGAGTTTGATGAGCTGGATGACGGTGTCGGGAGTTGCGGCGACGAGGGTTTGGCCCGGTTCAGCCGGTACACCAATACGCACAGGTAATCCCTTCAATAAAGATACTGACGCCTTAAGGCTATCCGGTGAAAATGAGGGCACCTAGGGATTGTGTCCTACCACAAGTCGGTCGGGACTTTCAGGTATTCGAGAACCTCAGCGATGAAGGAAATCGTGCCGAGAGCAAGAACGTCCCCCTCCAGGCCCTCGACCACCTCGGCGAAGCGGGGCAGATCCGGGTAGGGCAGGCCAGGGACGGACACGTGGATCGCGCCGGGCAGGATCTCGCGGCAAGCCGCGACGTCCTTCGAGAGAGGCCACGACGCCACGATTGTGGGGTTGGTGAGGGGAGCTGCGGCGAGTGCGGCACGGACCCCCGCCGGGGAGATCGCCGCATCCACGCACCAGGTGCCGCGCGGGCCATGGTGGATCGAGGTGCGGCCGGGGAGATGGAGGGAGGGAACGGGCTGAGCCTCTCGGCCCAGTGCTTCGCTCAGTGCCGCTCCAATGGCGTGACCGAGCCCGAGATTCTCCCCGATCAGTGGATTGGCGTGGGCGATAGGGGAGGACGGAACCACATCCGCGCCCCAGTCCGACACGTTCTGTTCGATGAGAGCATTCACGACCGGTGACTGGCGCGCGGTTCCGACGAACTCGATCGTGTCCGAACCCGCTCCGAGCAGGTTCTCGGCAACGCTGCGGAGATCGTCCCCGATGATGCCGATATGCTCCTCGAAGATCGGTGTCACGGCCATCGCACGGTGGGAGAAGAGGGAGACTTCATCCGTCTTCCCGCCCATGCCTTCCTCGAGGACGAGAACGTCTGCGCCGATCATCGACGCCCACCACGCTCCCATGATCGTGAACGCTCCCGAGGGAGAGAGGTAATGCTCAGACGGCAGCGAGCCGAGAACCTCGGAGAGGCGGGAGGAGATGAGACGGTAGTCGGCGTCCGAGATTGCGCGACCATCGAGACGAATGCGCTCGCGGTTGCTGCGAAATGCTGGGGAGGTGACCGCAACCGTCGTCAGCCCAGAGGCGGAGAGGGAGGTCGATGCGGCGGCGGCCGCTGTGCCTTTGCCCTTCGACCCGACGACCGCTAGTGACGGCGGGGGAGAGAAGTCGAGGAGCGTCATGAGGGCAATGGCGGAGTCGAGCGTGCGCGGCTTCGATCCCCGCTGCGCCCACTGGGCGAAGAACGGGACATCTGCGGGCAGGTGTTGTGCGGTCACACCACGATCGTAGTCAGCCACGGGCGGATTATCGGCCACCGCGGAACGTTTTCGTTAGAGTGGTGGCATGACACAGCTACAGACAGGCGACCGCGCACCCGAGTTCACCGTCGACACGGCGGAGGGCCCGCTGAGCCTCCGCGATCTCCTTGACCAATCGGACAAGGGCGTCATCGTCTACTTCTACCCGAAGGCGATGACGCCGGGATGTACGACGGAGGCCTGTGACTTCCGGGACGCCAACCTCTCGGACGCAGGATACTCGGTCATCGGCATCTCACCGGATCCTGTCGAGGCTCTCGAGCGCTTCACGCAGGCCGAATCGATGACCTTCCCTCTCGGCTCAGACCCTGACCACGAGGTGATGGAGGCCTACGGGGCGTGGGGAGAGAAGAAGAACTACGGCCGCGTCGTCGTCGGCGTCATCCGTTCGACGTTCGTCATCGACAAGGACGGAACGATCGTCGACGCGCTCTACAACGTCAAGGCGACCGGCCATGTGGCGCGCGTGACAAAGAACATTATCGGTTGAACCGTGTGGGTGTAGTCGGCGCGCGTACTCTATTCTGGTAGTCGCGCGCGAGTGGCGGAATTGGCAGACGCGCTGGATTTAGGTTCCAGTGTCCTCGGACGTGCGGGTTCAAGTCCCGCCTCGCGCACCATTCGGGGCATCTCCACGGAGACGCCCCGATTCGCGTCTCCACTCTCGCACCGCCATGCTGTCCCGTACTCGCGGTCGGGACATCGTCGCCCAGGAGGTTCGGTGACATCTGTCCGATATGCTGATGCATCCGATCTTGCGGGAGCTGCCCAGCTCCTCGCTGTCGCTTTCCGTGACTATCCATGGACCCGCTATGTCGTCCCGGAGGAGGACTACGACGAGCGGCTGCGCGGTTTGTATGCGCACTATTTGGGCCACGCCCATCGGCACGGGTTTGTGGCAGCGGCGGACGATGGTGCTGTTGCCGTGCTGGCGCCTCGAGCCCCAGAGCCGGCAGCTGTCGACGAGATCATCGCTCTCCACGGCGACAGGGTTGATCGCCTGGGCGGTGGGATGGTGTGCGACGACGCTTGGACGATCGAAGCGATCGGTGTGCACCCCTTGTCGCGCGGCCATGGTCGCGGCAGCGAGCTTCTCGCTTTCGCGCTGGACGGGATGGCGAGACGCGGCGCCGGGAAGATCGTGCTGGACACGTCCGACCCGCGAAACGTCCGCCTCTACGAGCGCCACGGGTTCCGTATCGTCGCGGAGCGCACGACGCCGTCGGGGCCGCCCGTGTGGACGATGCTGTCGGAGCTGGTCCCGGCCGAGAGGTGACTCTATATCAACCCCACCTGCTATACAGAGACTGTGCATAAGTATTCGCATGCCTAGGGCAGCTGCATGTCCAGTCGGTGATCGTCTCCGGCTCGATTTTGCTAAACATGCTGACCATGGTCGCGCTTTTTAACCGAACGGTGATCCAAGAGCTTGGATAGTACAAAGGTGCTAGTAAATGCCTGTTGACAGTGTTTACATCGTCAGATTAGACCATTTGTGCAGTACAAAGACTGAGAATTGCCTTTTGTGTACTGTGCATATCGGGTCCCGATGATGCTACATAAGGTCAATTTAGATTCTTATGTTGTTTTATCTCTTCTGGGAAGATCGTACGTGTGTTGTCGGGAACCGGATAAAGCGGACATTTGGCATATACATAACTAAGCGCAATTAGTCTAGCGATAAATCTGTGAATTACGTCACACTTTGCGCCCTGGGGGTTTGAATATTCTCAGCAATGCGTAGTGTTTCACATCACCACTACTTCGGTGCCCGATCGCGGGTGTCGACGCGGGGCACTGGCGCTGATGCCAGCACGCTCTTCCCGGCTTGCCTTGATGGCATGCCTCGTGATCACTGCTAGCACTCCTGACAAGGGAGCAATTGTGTATACCGATGGACCACTCAGAGAACCACAGCCCTCATCGAAGCCGGCTGACCTATCGAATCGATGGCGCCTGACCAGAGCCACGTTCAGTGCCACATTCGCGGGACTGCTCGTCGCCTCCATGACCCTCGGATCGGGAGCTATTCTCGCATCTGCCTCCGACGAGCAGCCGGTGGACAGCGACATGTTTGTCTTCCAGCAGGAGCCCGTGGTCGAGGAGCCGACACAAGACCCGACAGAAGACCCGACCGCCGAAGAGGAGCCCGTCTCGCCCCCAGCGGAAACTGAGCCGACAGTCGAACCGATCGTCGAGCCAGTCGACGAAGGGGAGCCTGCCCCGGTCGAGGAACCCGTCGAGGCACCGCCCGCGGAGGATCCCGAGTTCGACATCCTTGCCCCGCCCGCAGATCCGAGCGAACTAGCGAACGACGAAGGGATGGAGGCCTCCCGCGACATCGTGGCCCTTGCGGTCGGTGTTCCACTGGGGGACCCGGGTGAGAGGCAGACGAAACTCATCGTCCGGGCGGGCGGCTCCCGAACTGGCGCCGGAAACGCGACCCAGACGGTCAGCCCCCTGCCGGGCGTGACCTACCAGTTCTATCGCACAACGACAAGCACGATCGCGGGAGGTACTCTCGCGGGCGAGTGCACGACGGACGCCAACGGCGAGTGCGGGATTATCGTCGACATTGCACCCTCGACGACAGGGTCGCAGAGCCGCTCCTTCTATGCTGTCCCGACCGGCGTGCCGGCGGGATGGACGGCGCCGACCTCCTTCACCGAGGTGGCGAACAACTACCGCTTCAGTTCCGGGCTCATTTCCACGACTGCGTCGGCTGCGGCTCGCACCGTGACGATTCCCCGACAGTTCAACTCGACGGTGACGACTCCCCGCTGGGCCAATGTCCGTGCAAACAACCCGCTGCCTGACCAATGCGGCATCGACATCGCGCTCGTCATGGACCTCTCCAATTCGGTGACGGACGACGCGGCGCTCCTGGCTCAGTACAAGCAGTCGGCCAACGGCTTCGTCACTGCCCTGACCGGCACGCCATCGAGAATCGGCCTCTACACGTTCGCGACGAACGCGCCCGCCAACGGCGCGAACAACGTCGGGTTGCCGTTGACGTCGGTGAGCTCTCCCGAGAGCGCGGCGCCGATCACGGCGCGGATCAATGCCTGGGGAGATACCCCGGAGAACATTCAAGGCGGAACGAACTGGGATCGCGGATTCCACCAGGTCGCCGAGTCCGGCGTGAGCTATGACATCGTCATGTTCTTGACGGACGGCGCGCCGACATTCCATCGCAACCAGCAGGGCACTGGCAACTCGACGTCGATCGCGGAAGTGAACGAGGCCATCCACTCGGCAAACGCCGTCAAGGCGATGCCAGGCCAACCGGCGATCATTGCCGTCGGTATCGGCGGCGCCGCCTTCACACAGGCGGCAACGAACAGGCTCAGCTCGATCTCGGGACCCAACGAGGGCGTCGACTTCGTCCGCTCCAACTTCGAAGATCTCGAGCAGAATCTTCGAGATTTCGCGACAGAGAACTGCGGCGGAACGGTGACCGTGACGAAGCAGACCGTTGACGAGAACAACGAGATCATCGACCCCACTGCGGCGGGCTGGGAGTTCACCGCATCGACCGCCGGCAGCTACCTGGAGACACCCGGCACGGGAACCCTCGTCAACCAGCTCATCGTCGAGACGACCGAGCCGGACGGCAACTTCAACGTCGGCGTGAACTTCGATGCGCAACCGACAGCGATCAGGCCTGTCACGTTCGTCGAGACCCAGCAGGATGGCTACGAGATCGTTCCGCAAGTCTTCAACGGACAGTCCGCGAATGCGAGCTGCTTCGTCAACGGGCAGCAGGTGCCAGTCACGAACTCGGGCGAGCTCGGATTCACGGTCAATGTGTCCGCGCAGGGCATCGTCAGCTGCCTCGTGCAGAACAGGATTCTGCCCGTCGATGCCTCTGTCACGGTTGACAAGGAGTGGATCATCGAAGGCGAGAGCGTGGCCAATGGTGACCAGCCGGCAGGCTGGAACGCCCAGCTGACGCTCACCGGCCCCGAGGGGGCAGCCGCAACGAACCAGGGATGGGGAGTGACACGGACCGGGTACACGGAGGGCGACACCGTCACAATCAACGAGACCACCTCGGGTATTCCCCAAGCCTGTACCGTCTCGGCGGCTGTGACCGCGGTCAACGGCGAGACTCTCATCGAACCCGCCTCGCTGGCTTACCTTGCCACCCTCGCTGCGGGGGACAACACCTACACGATCACGAACACGGTCGACTGCGTCCAGACGCTCGTCCTCACGAAGACCGTGAGCAACGGCCCGGCAGTCCCCGCCGACTGGACAGTGTCGGGGACTCCGCTGGAGGGGGCACCGATATCCGGTGCTGGCACCGTGACAGGGGAGGTCGATGCGGACACGCCCTACGTTCTCGCCGAGGCAGACAATGCCGCGGGGCCGAGCGCAGGAGCATACTCGGCGATCTACGTCCCGACCGATGATGGCTGGGTCTGCACGGAGGAAGCCTCCGGGGAGACAGTGACCCCCGTCGACGGTGCTGTCAGCGTTCCGCTCGGCGGAACGGTCGACTGCGAGATCGCGAACGAGACCTCCCAGCTCACACTCCTGAAGTTCGTGGACGATCCCCAAGGGATATCGGCCCAAGGGCCCGACTCATGGCAGTTGACGGCGGCAGCCTCCGACAGCCCGGTGGTCCCCGGACTGGCGAGCCCCGCCCCCGTGACGGGATCGGAGGATCCCGCGGCGGCGAACACAGTCTGGGTCCGTCCCGCACACACCTACACCGTGTCTGAAGAGACCACGGGCACGAATGAACTCGCCTTCATCCAGCGGGGCATTCAGCGCTACATCGGTGACACTCCTGAGAATCCGGATCACACGAACAGTGCGCATTGGGTCGATGTGACGACCGCCGATATCCAGGTGGACGCGGGAGCGTCCGAGATCTATCGCTTCGTCAACGAACCCATCCCTCCCATCGATATCCCCATCACAGGCGGTACCGGGGCGGGGGTCTATCTCTCCTTCGGCGGGGGACTGCTCGGTGCAGCACTCCTGGTGGCATGGCGGCATCGCAACCGCATGGATAAGGCGGCCTAAATGTCCCATCACTCGATTCAACGACGATTCAACCCATCCCGCGTTACGCGGCAGCACACGAAAGATGAACTCATGCAGACACAACGGAAGTCATTGTCGCGGCGCATCGCGGCAGGGTTCGGGGCCATCACCCTCGGACTGATAGGGGCCCTCGGGGGCGGCATGGCAGCATCCGCTGCCCTGATCGACGGGCCGAACCTGGATGGAGATTCGGGCTCGATCATCGTGCACAAGTACGAAGAGCCTGCCGAGGCGACCGGCCTTCCCAACGATGGCACGGCGCAGGACATGACGGGATACACCCCGTTGAACGGCGTGGAGTTCACGGTGCAACAGGTGACCTCGATCGATCTCACCACCTACCAGGGGTGGGACATGACAGAGGGCCTCACGGCTGCCGCGGTCATGGCCGACCCCGTCACCTACCCGCTTGGCGAGGCAGATACGGGCGTGACCGGCGCCGGTGCAGAGGCAGCGGGAACCGCAACATTCGCCGACCTTCCCGTGGGTCTCTACCTCGTGACGGAAACGAATGTCGGCGACAATCCCATCGCGATCAAGGCACAGCCGTTCCTCGTCAGCGTCCCCCTTCCCACGGGAGACAACCAGTGGATCTACGACGTCAACGTCTACCCGAAGAACGCGGTGACGACCATCGACAAGGTCGTTGATGATGCTGCTGCCCTCGGCCTCGGCGATGTCGTCGACTGGACCATCACGTCAGAGGTTCCCTACCTCGCCGAAGGAGATACTTTCGACCTCTTCTCCATCACCGATACTCTCGATTCCAGGCTGGGATTCGCCACAGCATCCCTCACCCTGACGGATGCAACGGATGCGACGGTCGCGCTACTCGCGACAGACTTCGACCTCGTCCTGCCGCCTGTCGGCTCGAGCGGGCTCATCTCCCTCACGTTCACCACCGGTGGCCTTGCCAAGCTTGCCGGCGCGCAGGGCGGAACACTCACGGTCGAGGTCGGAACCACCGTCCTGTCGATCGGCGACGGCACGATCGAGAACGAAGCAACCTTCTTCATCAACGAATTCGAGGGCACCGCGGACGCGGTCACCGACTGGGGTGCCGTCCAGATCCTCAAGTACGCGATGAATGGGGAAGAGACCGACTACCTCCAGGGAGCACAGTTCCAGGTCTTCTCCACTCTCGCCGACGCGAACGCGCTGACGAACCCAGTCAGCATCTCGGGCACGTCGACCTTCAGCACGGATGCCGATGGCGAGATCATCCTCAGCGGCCTCAGGGCCGGCGACTACTGGCTCGTCGAGACCCAGCCCCCCGTCGGCTACACGACCGGCGACGCGGGACCCATCGCGGTCACAGTGACGGCTGGCTCCCTCGAGCAGGCAGTCCTCGTCGAGGTGGAGAACGTGCAGAAGCCCTCCGTGGACCTGCCCCTGACGGGCGCGAGCGGCGTCCTCCTCCTCACCCTGGGCGGAGCTGGCCTCCTCTCCATCGCCGGTGGCACAGCACTCGTCAACCACCGACGCAAGACAATCCGATAGTCATCTAGCAGGACGGCGGGGAGGTTCTCCTCCCCGCCGACCCATGGGAGTTGGTCATGGCAACACTCGTAGCAGAGCGTGAGAAGACTGAGCGCGAGAGATGGCGGCTGCGTCTCGTGCCCGCCGTCGTCACCGTCATCGCACTCGTCGGCATGGTCATGCTCCTCTACCCGACGACAGCCGCCTGGGTATCCCAGTACAACCAGTCGCAGATCATCGGACAATACTCGGTCGTCGTCGATTCCGATCTTCACCCCACCGCAACAGAGCAGCTCGCACTCGCGCACGAATACAACGCAAGCCTGCAGGCCGGCGCCTTTCTCGGCGTCAACGAGCGAGTGCCCACCGGCGACGGGGCGACCGTCAACGAGAGGCTCTCCTATCGAGACATGCTGAGCGCTCGCGGCGTCGACGTCATGGCACGCTTGAAGATCCCGACCATCGACCTCGATCTCCCCGTCTATCACGGCACCTCCGACCAAACCCTCCTCGAGGGCGTCGGACACCTCGAAGGAACATCGCTGCCAGTCGGCGGCATCGACACCCATTCCGTCCTCACCGCCCACCGCGGGCTCGCGTCCGCCACCATGTTCAACAATCTCGACCAGCTCGACATCGGCGACACGTTCACCATCGAAGTGTTCGGAGAGGTTCTCACCTATCGCGTGTCCGAGACGAAGGTCGTCCAGCCCCATGAGACGGAATCCCTCTACGCCCAGTCGGGCCGTGACATGGTCACCCTCGTCACGTGTACACCGCTGGGTGTCAACACGCATCGCATCCTCGTCACCGGTGACCGCATCACCCCCACACCGCTCAGCGACATGGCGAATGTGGGAGCAGCCCCCGATATTCCAGGCTTCCCGTGGTGGGCCGTCTGGTTCGGCCTCGGACTATCCCTTCTCGCGGCCTACGTGTGGCAGTCGGGACGACCACGTCGCAATAGGGCCTAGATCGCCTTCTCATCGCTGGCGTTCCCGCCAGGTTTTGGCACAGCCGCGAGGCGGACCGTGATCGCGTGGAGACGCTGCCGCAGGGGATGTGCGCGGCCGGCGAACTCCTTCTGGCGAGACACATAGGCCACTCGTCCCTCCGTCGTCTCGATCGGGATGGGCTCAAGACCGAGACCAGACAGATCGTAGGGCGCGGCCGCCATGTCCATCCACCGGATCTCTCGCGCAAGGTCGAAGACGTCAAGGAGGAGGTCCCCGGGAATCGCGGGCCCCAGCTGAAGGCACCACTTGAGAAGATCCATGTTGGTGTGGAGGCAGCCGCCCTGCTCCATGTCGAGCACCCTCTCCCGTGTGGGATGGACCGTATTGTGCGGCATGGCGGGCTCTGTGAAGAAACGGAAAGCGTCATAGTGGGAGCACCTGACGTGCGCACTGTCGACAGCACGGTCAGTGCCTGCCTGGCCAAGACGAAGGGGAATGTCGTGCCGCTTCTCCCCGCCATACACCATGCACCATTCGTGCCAGCCGAAACACGCGAATGTCGGTGTCCGATCGAGAACGCTGCGGGTCAGATCGTGGACGAAGCGAACGCCCCGGCCCCGGGCGGCAAGATAGTCGTCGAGGTCAAGTCTGAGAACACCATCGACCTCCCGATGCCACCGCCACGCGAGACGCTTCTCGTATTCCTCCGCCCCGACATGATTCGAGGGAGGCCTCAGAAGCCCCACGCCCGCGCCGGGATGCCAGCGTGCGAGGAGGCCGGGGCGGAGCGGGTAATACTCCCACAGAAAGTCCTCGATCGCATGCTTCTCGGCGCTGCGCCGTCTCGCCTCGTGTCCAGCCGAGCGCTGCCGGGCCTTCTCGACGTGGTCTGTGTGCAGAGACCACCACAGGTCGGGGGAAAGAATAGTCATCGCTCCCAGTTTGCCACGCTAGGCTAGGGCTATGCAGATTGCTCGTATCTCACTCGAATCCGGACCCCGCTACGCCATCGTCGATCACGACAGCGACGAATATGTCGTCCTCGCCGGCGACCCGATCTTCCAAGGTCTCGACACGACGGGCCAGCGTGTGCCGCGGAAGGGAACCCGCGTCCTATCACCTGTTATTCCGCGCTCGAAGGTCGTCGCTGTCGGACGGAACTATGCCGCCCACATCGAAGAGATGGGGTCGGAGGAACCTGCGACGCCCCTCCTGTTCTTCAAGCCCAACACGTCTGTCATCGGCCCCGATGACTTCATCATCCAGCCGTCGTGGTCCCAGGAGATCGCCTATGAGGCTGAGCTCGCAATCGTCATCGGACGCCCCTGCAAGGATGTGCCGCCGGCGCGCGTCCCCGAGGTCATCTACGGCTACACGATCGCGAACGATGTGACTGCCCGAGACATCCAGCGCGAGGAGCCCCAGTGGTCGAGAGCGAAAGGGTTCGACACATCGTGCCCCCTCGGCCCCGTCATCGATCTTGACTTCGATCCGACCGACGTCTCCATCCAATCCAGGGTCAACGGAGAACTGAGGCAGGACAGCCGCACGTCCCTCATGATCCGCGGCGTGACTGAGCTTGTCTCCTACATCTCCCACTCGTTCTCGCTCCTGCCCGGCGACGTGATCCTCACGGGCACGCCAGAGGGAGTCGGAACCCTGCAATCCGGTGATGTGGTCGAGATCGAGATCGAGGGTCTCGGAGTGCTGTCCAACGAGGTGCGGACGAACTAAAGCGAGGCGAGTCGCGGGCGGGCCTGCGCTACCCGGTGGCCTCAGCCACCGCTGCAGCCATGCGGTCCAGCGCCTCGTCGAGAATGGTGCCCGTCGTTCCGAAGACTAGACGCAGATACGAGTCGTAACCTGTGCCGCACAGTGCACCGTCCGTGAGGGCAACCCCGTGGCGCCTGAAGAACTCGACCGGGGACCCCACGGTGGCCGCGAGCCCGCTTGCATCGATCCACGCGATATAGGTGCCCTCGGGGCGGGCCGTGGAGAGGCCGGGGAGGGTGTTGATGACGTCCGTCAGACGGTGCCGATTCCTCTCTAACTCGTCCTTCACCGCATCGAGCCAGTCCGTCGAGTCACGATAGACCGCGATCGCGGCCTCCACGCCGACCGTGTTGATCTGGCGTTCGATGATCGAGGCCGGTGCTGCCAAGAGCGCACGGATCGGTTCGCTGACAATGACCTGCGCGCTCTTCAGGCCCGGCGTGTTCCATCCCTTCGAGGTGGATGTGGCCGTGACAGTGTGGGCCGCTGTCTGCTCCGAGAGGCTCGCGTAGGGCACATGCGTTCCCTCGAACACGTGGGGTGCGTGGATCTCATCGGAGAACACGATGGCGTCGCGCCGGGACACGATCTCGCTCACCGCGGCCAGCTCCTCCCGGTCGAGGACACGACCGACCGGATTCCACGGGTTGCACAGGATCAGGAGACCGCCGCCCGCGAGAGCACGATCAAGCCTTTCATAATCGAGTATCCAGCGTCCGTCCTCGACGATGCTGGGAACTTCGATGAGTTCCCGATCCTCTTCACCGGGGATCGTGAGGAACGGCATGTAGGCAGGGGTGGGAACGACGACCGGGCCGTCCGGGACAACGTGAGTGAGGGTTGCCCGCAGGCCCGTCAACACGTCGGGAAAGAGGAGCACGCCTGAAGGATCGACAGTCCACGAGTAGTCGCGGGCTAGAAGATCGGCGGTCGCACTCCTCAGCTCCTCGGCGAGATGTGAGGGGAGATACCCGAGAGCGCCGCTGTCGGCGCGCTGGCGCAAGCACTGCGAGACGGCGGGCGGCACCCCGAAGTCCATTTCCGCCACCCACATACCGAGGCAGTCCGGAAAAGCAGTCCATTTGAGCGAGCCCGTGGCGCGCAGAGTTTCGGGGGTGACGTTCTCAAACATGTGACTACTCTAAAGCTCTTTGGCGAAACAGCGGGAACCCTGAGCGCGGTAGTCTTGCACTATGACTGATGTTCGCGTTCGTTTTTGCCCTTCGCCGACGGGAACCCCCCACGTCGGCCTCATCCGCACAGCTCTCTTCAACTGGGCCTATGCTCGGCACACGGGAGGCACGTTCGTCTTCCGCATCGAAGACACGGATGCTCAGCGTGACTCGGAGGAGTCCTACCACCAGCTCCTGGATGCCATGAGATGGCTCGGAATGGACTGGGATGAAGGGGTGGAAGTCGGCGGTCCGGATGGTCCCTACCGCCAGTCGGAGCGAATGGAGCTCTATGCGGATGTTGCCGCGAAACTCCTCGAGGCCGGATATGCCTACGAGTCGTTCTCCACGCCCGAGGAGGTCGAGGCCCGTCATCGCGCAGCCGGGCGTGACCCGAAACTCGGCTATGACGGATACGACCGTGATCTGACAGAGGAGCAGAAGGCGGCGTTCCGTGCCGAGGGGCGCGAGCCCGTGCTGCGGATCCGCATGCCAGACGAGGATGTGTCGTTCGTCGATGCCGTGCGCGGGGAGATCACGTTCTCACCGGGCAGCGTCCCCGACTACGTCATCGTGCGAGGCAACGGGCAGCCGCTCTACACGCTCACCAACCCGGTCGATGATGCTCTCATGAACATCACGCATGTCCTGCGCGGAGAAGACCTCTTGTCATCGACTCCCCGCCAGGTCGTCCTTCATCGCGCCCTCGTCGAGCTCGGCATCTCCACCCAGGTCCCGATCTTCGGGCACCTGCCGTATGTCATGGGGGAGGGGAACAAGAAGCTCTCCAAGCGCGATCCAGAATCGAATCTCTTCCTGCACCGCCAGCACGGCATGATCCCGGAAGGTCTCGTCAACTACCTGGCCCTGCTCGGATGGTCGATCGCCCCGGACCGCGACATCTTTACCGTCAGCGAACTGATCGAGGCGTTCGATATCGAGGACGTCAATCCGAACCCGGCGCGCTTCGACGAGAAGAAGGCCATCGCCATCAACGCCGAGCACATTCGCCGCCTCGACACCGATGACCTTGCCCGCCGCATCGTCCCCTTCCTCGGCGACGCCGTCTCCTCCGGGTCCTACGACGACCTGACGGACGCTGAGCGCAGCATCATCGACCGAGCTGTCCCGCTCGCCCAGACCCGCATCCAGGTCCTCTCAGAAGCCGGCCCCATGATGGGATTCCTGTTCAAGGACGCGGCCGATATCGTCTACGACGAGAAGGCTCTCGGCAAGCTCCGCGACCAGGCGCCCCTGGTTCTCCAGGCCGCGATCGAGCACCTGGCGGCGCTCGAAGAGTTCGCGGCGTCCGAGATCAAGGACAGGATGTCGGTCGCTGTCATCGACGGACTCGGCATCAAGCCTCGGATCGCCTTTGCGCCCCTGTTTGTGGCCGTGACGGGCACCAACGTGTCCCTTCCCGTCTTCGACTCGATGGAGATCCTCGGAAAGGCTGAGACGCTCGCCCGGCTGCAGAAGCTTGCCGATCATCTCGGCTGAGTGAACAGTGGCCCCGGGGTTTCCTCCGGGGCCACGCCTTTCCGGGCGGTGCACGGCGGTGCAGTGATCACCTTCACCCTCCACCGTTTTGCGATCAAAATGCCGACCCGGTAGAGTCTAGTTCTGCGCGCAACCGAGGTTGTGAGCAATTGGGGTATGGTGTAATTGGCAGCACGAGTGATTCTGGTTCATTTAGTCTAGGTTCGAGTCCTGGTACCCCAGCAAGGTTTCTTCGGAAGCCGAGGCCCCGTTCGTCTAGCGGCCCAGGACGTCGCCCTCTCACGGCGGTAACACCGGTTCAAATCCGGTACGGGGTACAGGTAGCGCAAGCTACTATGACAGTGCAAGCTGTCGGCACGGCAGTGCGAACTGTCGGTAGGCCCCGTTCGTCTAGCGGCCTAGGACGTCGCCCTCTCACGGCGGTAACACCGGTTCAAATCCGGTACGGGGTACAAGGCTAAGGTCTGAGCAATGCTCAGACCTTTTTCCTTTGCCAACAATCGTGGATACTGCTAGATCCTTGCCAGGGCAGCGATGTCGTCCTCGAACTCCCGCGCAGTCTCCGATGACACGGTCACCTTTGTATGCGAGATCGCCGACAGGTAGTCCTCGACGCTCGGACCATCATCGGTTCCCGTCGACGATGATCCGATGGCACGCTCGAATGCCTCCTGTGAAGCTCGGCGAGCAGCATATTCGATGTCGGCCGGCGAGAAGCCGTCGGTGGCCTCCACGAGGGCGTCGATATCGACTCTCGCAGTCGGGGGAACGAACATGAGCCAGATCGCGCGCCGGGCCTCCTCATCGGGAAGCCCGATGGGGATGACATAGTCGAATCGGCCATGCCGGAGGAACGCGGGGTCGATTGCCCGGATAAAGTTCGTTGCACAGATCAGGAGCCTGCCGGGCTTCTCCCTGAACGCCGGAATGACCTTGAGCAGTTCGTTCGTCACGGCCTGCGTGGGAGAGGGCGGCTCCCCGCCGCGTCGGGACGCGATTTCTTCAACCTCGTCGATGAAGACGACAGCATGGTCGAGGCCCTCGATCCGCTCGAACGCCTCCCTGAGTTCGCCTGCCAGGCCACGCGGGGAAGAAGCGAGCCTGGATGGGAACACTTCCACAAAGGGCCACTCGAGCCGCGACGCGACCGCTTTCGCGAACGTCGTCTTGCCGGTGCCTGGCGGGCCGAAAAGGACAATCGCGCGAGGTGGCACCACCCCGAACTGTGCGGCTTTCTCCGGATTGGAGAGCGGCAGAACCAGGCGTCGCTCCAGGAGAGACTTCTCGACCGTCATGCCGCCGATCGAATCCCACCTGTCGCGGCCCACCATGCGCCCGCCGAGTTCGCGCAGGAGCAGGATCTCCTCCTGCCGGATCGGTATCGTGCGCTCGAAATAGCGCAGGTGTCTCTGATCGGCGAATCCTGCCCGGGTCAGTGCGGCGCTCGGCTCGACATTATCGGGAACAAGGATCGACATGTGATGGATTCCCTGCGTGGCCAGGCGCTGCTCGATCGCGCTGAGCATGGCGCGCGACATGCCGCGGCGCTGCCAGCTCTCGTCGACGGCGAAGAACACGATCCATGCCTGGTCGTGCGCCGCCCGGGCCACCGTCACGCCGACGACGTCGTCCCCGACAGTCGCGACGACCGCCGTGTCAGCCCGCGTGGATGCGATGACTTCGTTGAGGGCGTAGACCGGAACCTCGACCTGGCTGACGTACTGCTCCCACAGCCGCAGGAACCCATCGAGGTCGGTGGGCTGGAAATCTCGGATGCGCCAGTGCGTCACGAGGTCCTCCTTCGTTGGTGGATCCGGTACGCCACAGAGTACTCAACACCGTCTCTCATGTGGCCCCGGTCTCACAGCGTGGATGGTGTGCGCAGGGCCCCCGGCGGTGACGACCGGGGGCCCTGAACTCTTCACGTGCTACTTGATCAAGCGCCACACAGAGGGCAGCAGCGCAACGGCGGCAAGTCCCTTGATCGCATCGCCGATAAGGAACGGCAGCACTCCCATCTGCAGTCCCGCACCGAGTCCCGCTCCCGTCGACACCATGAGCCACGGCAGGCCGATGGCGTACACGAGGGCGGAGGAGACGATGACAAGGAGTGCGGTCTTTCCGAGCGTGCGGTCGAATCCGCGCTCCGCGAGCGCGCCCGCGGCAGCAGCGGCAAGGACGTAGCCGATGACATATCCGAAGGATGCTCCGCCCCAACCTGATGCACCATCGGCGAAGACCGGCGCGCCGGCGATGCCGAGGAGCATATAGAGGGCCAGGGACAGCGCTCCCTTGGCGGGGCCGAGGGAGGCGCCCGTCAGCATGACGGCGAATGTTGCCATGGAGAGAGGCACCGGCGTGAACCAGAGCGGGATGATGAGTTGGGAGGCCAGAGCGACGAAGAGGGTGCCTGTGAGGACGAGCGTGACGTCGCGCAGACGGGACACGGGAAGGTGATCAGAGAGGACGCCAGCGGTGATAGCAGGTGAAGACACGAGCCGCCTTTCGAAGTTACGAATCGGTAAGTTACGAAATGGTAGGCAGATCTTCTTTCGAGATCCAAGAGATCCCACACCGTGGACCTCTGTTCGTAAGAAAGGTCACGGCGCTGCGGCGGTCTGCTCGGGTGGGGATGGTCAAGAACCCTGCCGTGGCCGATAATGGGGCCATGGCTCTGGAGAATGGCAAGATCTACGATCAGCGCGACTATGACAGCGGCACCCTGGGGGAGAGCGACCTGCCAGCCTCTCCGCGTGTCCTGTTCGAGTCCTGGCTATCCGAGGCTTTCGATCATGGTCTTCGTGATCCGAACGCCATGGTGATCTCGACCGTTGACGATCGCGGCATCCCGTCGAGCCGGGTCGTGCTTGCGAGAGGCGCGGATGAGAGGGGGATCGTGTTCTACACGAACTACGAATCCCGCAAGGGCCGAGAGATCGCCCAGAACCCCCGCGTGTCCCTTCTCTTCCACTGGCGAGAGCTCGATCGCGTCGTCCGCATCGAGGGTCGAGCCGCACGAGTCAGCGAAGAAGAATCGGACGCGTATTTCGACTCCCGCCATCCGCTCTCGCGGATCGGATCGACCGCCTCTCCGCAGTCTTCCGTCATCACGAAGGATGAGCTCGCTGCTCGGATCACCGCCCTGACTGCCGGCGTGGAATCCGGGGAGATCGAGCTGACGCGCCCAGCGCACTGGGGCGGCTACCTCGTCGTCCCCGACGAGGTCGAGTTCTGGCAGGGCCGGCCGAGTCGGCTCCACGATCGCTTCCGCTATCGCAGGGATGCCGACTCGTGGAGGATTGACCGCCTGGCACCGTGATGCCCTAGCCTCGAGCGAGATCCATCATGTGCCCGAAATGTCCGGGCCTGCCTCTGCCGGCACCGCGCAGTGATCTCGTCAGCCCGGCAGCGTCCGTGACGATGAGTCCAGACAGTCCGCTCGCCCCATGATCAAAGAGGACGGGGGAGAGGGGTGTGCTCGGGCCCGTGACGATGACGGTGGCCTGCTTCGCCAGTTCGAGGAGTCGCGGCAGTGTCTTGTTCACCATCGTCGAGCCTGTCACGAACACAACGTCCTGGTCAGGCAGGACATATTCCGCGGCGGTGTCGATGAAATCCCCCGGGCGGGGGCTGCGTTCAAGGATCGTCAAGGCGGCGGCGTCCGACAGCCGCTCCTCGATCGCGGGAAAATGCCCGATCGTTGCGACCCTCTTCCCTTTGACGAGATCCGCATACGTGTCGAAGGCCCCGCCCGTCGCCGTCCGAAGGCCAGCCTTGTCCACCCTGCCGGAGTGGTTGTGCCACGCGTTGATCGCCGCGACGCCGATGCTGGCATCGATGAGATTCCAGGATTTTGCCAGCTCGGCAACCTCCCGCAGGGGAGCTCCCGCCACGTCGTCCATGGCGATGCTGGGACGGGACCTGACGTTGGTTGTCATGGCCACTCCCATCGTCCCCTCATCGGACTCGAGCCAAGTCCACACGTGCCCGACGCTATAGTCGCGCACCGTGATATCGGGCGGGATGGGTGAGATGAGATCGTCGTACAGGGACCAGGGATTCATTCCTCGATCCTAAGCGCGAAGACCACGCCGCAACGCGACGTGCGTGTCGTGTTGCAGCGGCAGGGCACTGACAGTGGTGGCCGGCGAGAGCACCGCCTCCGCTAGAGGATCGCCTGGAGGGGTTTGATGAGGTGCTCCCAGCGCCATTCATCCTCGACCCACTGACGGCCCCGAGCTCCCATGGCCCGCGCGCGATCGGGATCCTCGAGAAGATACGTGAGGGCCGATACCAGCGCATTGCCCGACCGCCCGTTGACGACGAGCCCTGTCTCCCCGGGGATGACAGCCTCCGGGGCGCCCCCAGAATCCCCGGCAATCACCGGCAGGCCTGCCGCATATGCTTCGAGATAGACGATTCCGAGGCCCTCGATGTCGAGGCCCCCGCCCCGCGTCCTGCACGGCATCGCATACACGTCGCCGAGAGAATAATGGCCCGCGAGTTCAGCGTAGGAGACCTGCCCGGTGAAGATGATCGAGTCACGCGCGGGGGACATTGCATGGAGGGCATCGAGCTTGCCCCGGTAGGGGCCTTTGCCGACGATGACGAGCCGGGCCTGGGGGAATGCGGCCGCGATCCGATGCCAGGTCGCGATGAGGAGATCCTGGCCCTTCCTCTCGACAAGGCGGGAGATGCAGACGACAACCGGCGCGTCCTGCGCTATTCCGTACCGGTCTCGCAGGCTGCGGCGTACCCCCTCATCGAAGGCGAACGCCTCGGGGTTGATCCCGCCGGGCAGGCGCAGCGTCTCGGTATCACCCAGAAGAGGGGACAGTCGATCCTTCGTGGCCTTCGTCAGGTAGGTCACCACGTCGTTGTCACGGAAGATGGCAGCCAGCACCTGGCGGGCTCCCGGGATCATCGACCAGCCGATCTCGTGGCCGTGGGTCGTCGCGATCGTCTGGGTGGCTCCTGCGCGCTTCGCCGCCGAGGCCATGATGCCGAGCGGAGTCGAGGCACCGAACCACACGTTCTTCACCCCACGTTCGGCGATGATCCCCTCCATCGTCTTCCGCACGGCAGGGGTGGGAAGCATCATCGTCCCCGGGTATCGAATGACCTCGTAGGGCACGCTGGCGTCATATTCCGCGGCTCCGCCATCAGGCGGAGTGGAGGCATAGACGACGAGCTTGTCGGGATCGAGATGACCGACGAAGCCTTCCAGATAGGTCTGGATGCCACCCGCGCGCGGGGGAAAATCATTCGTGACGAGGAGGGTGCGCTGCATTCCTCTATCTTGTCAGATCAGTAGTCCTCGGAGCGCTTCAGAACCTCGGTGAGCCGGTTGGCTGCGGCCACGACCGAGACGGAATGCTGCCGGCCGGGCTGGCGTCCCATGCGTTCGATCGGGCCGGAGATCGAGACGGCGGCGACAACACGCCCGCTCGGTCCCCACACGGGGGCAGAGATCGAGGCGACGCCGGCTTCCCGCTCGGCCACGGACTGGGCCCACCGGCGGCGGCGAACGGCAGAGAGCGTTGTCGCCGTGAAGTTCGCGCCATGGAGGCCGCGGTGCAGGCGATCGGGCTCCTCCCATGCGAGGAGCACCTGAGCTGCCGATCCTGCCAGCATCGACAGGGCCGCCCCGACCGGGATCGAGTCCCGCAGTCCGCCGAGATTGCGCTCAGCGGCCGCGACGCAGATCCTGACGTCGCCCTGGCGGCGGAAGAGTTGAGCGGACTCGCCCGTGTGGTCACGCAGTGCGATGAGGACGGGTTTCGCGGCGGCGAGAAGGGGATCGCCGCCTGCCGCGCTTGCGAGCTCCTCCATGCGCGGGCCGAGGATGAACCTCCCCTGCATGTCTCTCGTCACGAAGCGGTGATACTCCAGGGCGACGGCGAGACGGTGTGCTGTTGGTCTCGCGAGATGAGTGGCGCTGACCAGCTGGGCGAGAGTGTGCGGGCCCGACTCGAGAGCGCCGAGAACCGATGCGGCCTTGTCGAGAACGCCGACGCCTGATCCCTGTGAAGTGTCCATGTGCTGATATTGTCATCTCGCCCATTGATACGCAAGTGCGCTACAGTTGGGAAAGGCAGATTCTTACATTACCAACGAAACAAAGGAGAAAGTCATGGGGACGACCCTGGCCGAGAAGGTTTGGAAGTCGCACATCGTCTCACGCGGCGAAGACGGCGCTCCGGATCTCCTGTATATCGATCTTCATCTCGTCCACGAGGTCACCAGCCCGCAGGCTTTCGAAGGATTGCGCTTGGCGGGGCGCCCGGTCCGCAGGCCCGATCTCACGATCGCAACCGAAGACCACAACGTTCCGACCCTCAACATCGATCTGCCGATCGCTGACCGCATCTCCGCGAAACAGATCGACACGCTGCGCAAGAATGCCGAAGACTTCGGGATCCGCCTCCACTCTCTCGGAGACTCCGAGCAGGGCATCGTCCACGTGGTCGGGCCTCAGCTCGGTCTCACCCAGCCCGGCTTGACCGTCGTGTGCGGCGACTCCCACACATCGACGCACGGTGCGTTCGGATCTCTCGCCATGGGCATCGGCACCTCCGAGGTCGAGCACGTCCTGGCGACGCAGACTCTGCCACTCCAGCCGTTCAAGACCATGGCGATCAACGTCAACGGAACCCTCCGTCCGGGCACGACCGCGAAAGACATCATTCTCGCGATCATCGCGAAGATCGGCACGGGCGGCGGCGCTGGCTACGTCCTCGAATACCGCGGGGAAGCGATCGAGGCCTTGTCGATGGAGGCGCGCATGACCATCTGCAACATGTCGATCGAAGCGGGTGCCCGCGCAGGCATGATCGCACCCGACGAGACAACCTTCGACTATCTCAAAGGCCGCCCGCACGCCCCCGAGGGCGAGGAGTGGGATCGTGCCGTCGAATACTGGCGTTCGCTCCGCACCGACGACGATGCGACATTCGATGCGGAAGTCGACCTCGATGCCGATGACCTCGAACCGTTCGTCACCTGGGGGACCAACCCAGGGCAGGGCCTGCCGATCTCGGCCTCGATCCCCGATCCCGAGGATTTCGCCGACGAGAGCCAGCGCCACGCAGCCCAGCGCGCCCTCGACTACATGGGTCTGGAGCCGGGAACGAAGATCAAGGACATTCGCGTCGACACCGTCTTCATGGGCTCGTGCACCAACGGCCGCATCGAAGACCTGCGGAACATTGCCGAGGTGATCAAGGGACAGAAGAAGGATCCGAACGTGCGTGTCATGGTCGTGCCGGGATCGGCACGCGTCCGCCTCCAGGCCGAGGCTGAGGGCCTTGATCGTGTCTTCACCGAGTTCGGCGCCGAATGGCGGAACGCGGGATGCTCGATGTGCCTCGGCATGAACCCGGACCAGCTGCAGCCGGGCGAACGCGCCGCCTCCACGTCGAACCGCAACTTCGAAGGGCGCCAAGGAAAGGGTGGGCGTACCCACCTCGTGTCCCCGCTCGTCGCAGCCGCCACCGCTATTCGCGGCACTATCTCCACCCCGTCGGACCTGTAAGGATTGATCATGGAAAAGTTCAGCACACACACCGGCATCGGCGTCCCGCTCCACCGCTCGAACGTCGACACGGACCAGATCATCCCCGCCGTCTACCTCAAGAGGGTGACGCGGACCGGCTTCGAGGATGCTCTCTTCGCTGCGTGGCGCAACGATCCCGACTTCGTCCTCAACCAGGACGAATACAAGGCAGGGTCCGTCCTCGTGGCAGGGGAGGACTTCGGCACGGGATCCTCGCGCGAACACGCCGTATGGGCTCTGAAGGACTACGGGTTCCGCGTTGTCCTGGCGCCCCGCTTCGCCGATATCTTCCGCGGCAACTCCGCGAAACAAGGTCTCGTCGCGGGAATCATCACCCAGGACGATTGCGAACAGCTGTGGAAGATTCTCGAAACGGAACCGGGCACGGAGGTGACAGTCGATCTCGTCGAACGGACCGTGACCGCGGGCGGCTTCTCGACCACGTTCGAGATCGACGACTACACGCGCTGGCGGCTCATGGAGGGCCTCGACGACATCGGCCTGACGCTCCGCCAAGAAGCCGCCATCACCGAGTTCGAGAAGTCGAGACAGTCGTTCAAGCCGGCCACATTGCCCGCGAAGAGCCTCCCGCCTGTCTCCATCGTCTCGGCACGCCCTGTCGATGAGGAAGCTCCTCTCGCCTAATCTAGGGCCATGGAAACCCTGAAGATTGTCACCACTGCGGATGTCGATGAACTCGCTGACCTCCTGGTGCGATCGCGAGAATACCTCGCGCCGTTCGAACCGCGGCGCGAGGATTCTTATTTCTCGGCCGAATATCAGCGCAAGCTCATCACAGCCAAGCTCGCGGCCCACGAATCAGGCTCCGAAGTTCCCTTCCTCATCCTTCATGATGGAATGATCGTCGGCCAGCTCACACTCGACAGGATCGAGTTCGGGCCCCTCCAGAGCGCCGACATCGGCTACTGGGTCGCCCAGGACCACTGCGGCCGCGGCATAGCGACAAGGGCAGTCTCGGAGGTGCTCGACTACGCGTGGCACGAGCTGGGTCTGTGCCGGATCCAGGCCGCAACGCTCCCGGAGAATGAGCCGTCGATCACCGTCCTGCGCCGCAACGGATTCGCCCTCTGCGGCACGGCGCGCTCCTACATGGAAATCGCGGGGGAGCGACGCGACCACCTCGTGTTCGAGCGCATCCTCGCAGAGGCGGTCAAGGGAAGGGACGGAGAGCCCGTCATCGTCCGATAGAACTGCACTGAATAAATTGCGCAAAGCAATTTGCGCAAAAGTCTTGAACTATTGTGAGCGAGCGTCTACCGTCGTGCCATGGAAACGAAACATGGCTCCGCCTCGATCTGGTCGAACCGTGATTACGTGTGGTGGCTGGCGGGGGATACGACCGGAATGATCGGGCGCGTGTTCTCGCTCCTCATCGTCAGCTTCGTCGTCTTCGACCTCACGGCCTCCGAGGCGTCCGCGGGCACACTCCAGACCATCATCCTCGTGCTCATGCTGGTGGCATCGATCCCGGGCGGCGTCGTCGTCGACCGCATGGACCGCCGGCGGCTCATCTACATCTACGCCATCCTCGGGTCCGTCGTCAGCGGCGGGATCTTCCTCTACGTGTACTCGGGAAATCTCACCTACCTCGCCTTCACCATCCTCATGAGCGTCCTTGCGCTCGTCCACGGCTTCTTCGGTGAGGCGACAAACGCCGCTCTTCGATCGATCATGTCGGGCGGGGATTTCGTCAAGGCGCAGGCCGCGAACCAGGGGAGGGATGCGGCCGTCCAGCTTATCGCGCGGCCCCTGTCGGGCTTCTTCTACGGGCTGTTCGCCTGGCTGCCCTTCCTCATCTCCACGGTCTTCTCCGCCGCCCAGGGCCTCGTCTTCACGCGTGTGAAGACGTCTCTCGTCCCCGCCGACGAGATGCAGCCCGTCCCGGCTGCGGCAGTTGCGGACGGCGGAGCGGCACAGGATATTGTCGAGGACCTGCCCGTCGAAGCTCAGCCGCCGCGGTCGACCATGCGGGAGGACTTCTTCGAGGGCCTTCGCTACCTCTCGAGCAGGCGGACACTCCTCGTGCTCGGCGTCATCATCACGCTCGTCAATCTCGGCATGGCGGGCGTCCAGTCGCTCATGATGCTTTCCCTCATCGCCCAGGGCTACCCGGCGGTCGAGGTCGGATACCTCGGCATGGCGATCGGCCTCGGTGTCATCCTCTCCTCGACTGTGGCGGGCCGCATCGCCGGCGAGCACCCCACCGGTCTCATCACGGTCGGCTCCCTCGCCTGGTTCACCCTGAGCACGGCCCCGCTTCTCCTCTCCGATGGATACTGGGTGATGATGGGTATCTCGTTCGCGATCGGGCTGTGCGTGCCAATCACCAACGCCGCCCTTCTCGGTTACGTTCTCGGCCGCACGCCCCAGTCCTTCCAGGGGCGGGTCAGCAGCCTCCTCGGCGTCGTCGCCCAGGCTCTATCGGCGTTCGCGCCGCTGATCGCCGGCATCACCCTCGAGGCCTACAGCTATCACCTCGCTGCGATCATCTTCGTCGCGATCTCAGCGGCGGGCGCCGTCATCGCGATACTATCGCCACGAGTGCGCCGCATTCCCCGGCCGTCAGAATGGGAGAGCTATGACCGAGATGAGTCGTCTGAAGACACTGTCGCATCCGCTTAGGCTGCAGATACTCGTCCTACTCGATGCGATGAAGGAGGGGCGGACCTCGGACCTCGCTTCGGAGCTCGGAGCGGCGGCCAACAAGGTCTCCTACCATCTGTCCATCCTCGAATCGGGCGGACTCATCAACAGGCGGGTGGGCGAGGACGCGCGGGAGACGTGGTGGTCCGTCAACGAAGAGAAGCTCAATCCGCCCGAGCCGGATCCGTCGGAGAGGGGCTCCGAAGAGGGCAGGGCCGCGTCGTTCGCGATCCTCGAATACCTGCGCAGCCTCGTCCCAGACCTCATGGACAAGGACCAGGACCAGTCGGTTATGCTCGGTGTCGTCTATCTCACCTCTGATCAGCGCAAACGCCTGGTCGAGCAGATGGGCGAGATGTACCAACAGGTTCGCGAGCTGTCGTCGACCAATTATGAGAACGGCGAGGGCGACCTTTACGCGCTTGGCGCACAGCTCCTACCGGCGCGCCCCGACCAGCGGTAAGCTCATCTGGCGCCCTCCGCCCGGTATCCTTGGAGGAGTATGTTGAGGAGGAACTATGGCGTCAGTGCTTGAAGTGCGCGGCGGTAAGCCGTTGGTCGGCGAGATCTTTGTCCGCGGGGCGAAGAACCTCGTCCCGAAAGCGATGGTGGCGGCGCTTCTCTCGGAAGACACCTCCACGCTCCGCAACGTCCCCCAGATCCGGGACGTCGAAGTCGTGTCAGAGCTGCTGCAGATGCACGGGGTTGAGGTCGACTTCGACCAGGATGCTGGTGAACTGTCGATCACACCGGGGACGCTGTCGCTCCCCGACCCGCTCCAGGTCGACGCGCTCGCAGGATCTTCCCGTATTCCCATCCTCTTCTGCGGCCCCCTCCTGCACCGTCTCGGGGAAGCGTTCGTTCCGGACCTGGGCGGATGCCACATCGGCGACCGTCCCGTGAACTTCCACCTCAAGGTTCTCGAAGACTTCGGTGCGACGCGCACATCGACCCCGTACGGCATGCACCTGACCGCTCCGAAGGGCCTCAAGGGGCGCCCGGTGCGCCTGCCCTACCCGTCTGTCGGCGCAACCGAGCAGACCCTTCTCACGGCCGTCATGGCCTCGGGAATCACGGAGCTCACGAACGCCGCGATCGAGCCCGAGATCATGGATCTCATCGCCGTCCTGCAGAAGATGGGGGCGATCATCTCCGTCGATACGGACCGCACCATCCGCATCGAAGGCGTCGACAAGCTCGACTCCTACCGTCACACGGCGCTGCCGGACAGGATCGAAGCAGGCTCCTGGGCATCCGCCGCACTGGCAACCCGGGGCGATATCGTCGTCAAGGGCGCCGAACAGAAGGACATGACGACCTTCCTCAACTACTACCGGAAGATCGGCGGAGCCTTCGACGTCCGCGATGACGGGATCCGGTTCTGGCACCCGGGAGGGGAGCTCCAGGCCGCCGTTCTCGAGACCGACGTACATCCCGGCCTCATGACGGACTGGCAGCAGCCACTCGTCGTCGCCCTGACGCAGGCGAAAGGCCTGTCGATCGTCCACGAGACCGTCTACGAGAACCGTTTCGGATTCACCGACGCCCTGCTCGGCATGGGAGCGAACATCCAGGTCTATCGGGAATGCCTGGGAGGCCTGTCGTGCCGATTCGGCCGCCAGAACTTCTACCATTCGGCGATTATCCAAGGCCCCACGAAGCTTGAAGCTGCCGACATCGTCGTACCCGACCTGCGCGGCGGCTTCTCCCATCTCATTGCCGCTCTCGCGGCCGAGGGCACGAGTCACGTGGCCGGGATCGACATCATCAACCGCGGCTACGAGCATTTCATGCAGAAGCTCGCGAAGCTGGGTGCGGACGTCACGCTCCTGCCATGAACCGGCACGAGTCTCGGGTGATGCCGAGGGCGATGAGGATCCTCTCCGGCCCCGTCATCGCCTTCACGCGGTCGATCCAGCGCCTCGACGTGAGGGGTGCCGACAACATCCCGGCTGGGCCCGTCATCTTTGTCAGCAACCATACGAGCCACCTCGACGGCTTCGTCGTGGCCGTCTCCATCTACGAGGCGGGTGTCCCGCCGCGCTTCGTCGCGAAGAAGGAACTGTTCCGGGGTCCCCTCGGAGCGTTCCTCCGCCTTATCCAGCAGATCGAGATCGACCGAGATCAGCCCGGCGGTGCCATCGACCAACTGGCAACCGTCCTCGACGGCGGGGACAGTCTCATCATCTTCCCCGAGGGGACCTTCACCCACGACCCGGCGGGATGGCCGATGAGGGGGAAGACCGGTATCGCCAGGCTTGCCGAACTCCGCCCAGACGTTCCGATCATCCCCGTCGCGCACTGGGGCAACGAACGGCTCATCCACCAGTGGACCGGCAGGATTCGGTTCTCCAGGATCCTGCGCCGCAGCGAGCACGTCATCGTCTCCTTCGGGCCGCCTCTGGCCCTGTCCGGGGATACCTACCAGGAGCAGGCCGACAGTGTCATGACGGCTCTTGCATACGAGGTCGCCCGACTACGCGACGAACTGGGACGACCGATGGGGGAACCGCCCGCACAACGCTATGAACCGTCTCAGGTTTGATGCCGCTATCTTTTGAGTGGAGGATAGCCATATGCCAAAGAAGATTGACCCCGCAGTGAAGGATCGGGCCGTACGTCTGGTACGCGACCATCGCGCGGATTACCCCTCAACCGCGCGAGCAATCGCTGCCGTTGCAATCCAAGAGGGAATCGGACGGGAATCATTGCGCCGCTGGGTTGCACAGGCCGATATTGATGCCGGCCAACGTGAAGGAAAGACCAGCGAAGAACTCGCCGAAATCAGGCAGCTAAAGGCCGAAAACAAGCGCCTTCGCGAAGACGTGGCAGTGCTGCGTGCGGCAACAACTTTCTTCGTGGGGGAACTCGACCCCCGCAACCGCTGATCTTGGGATTCATTGATGAGGTGCGCTCTCAAGGACATGCAGTCGAGTCAATTCTTCGCGTTCTCCGTCAAGAGGGCGTCAAGATTGCTGCACGAACCTACCGATCCTGGAAACAAGGCACCATCAGCCAGCTCACCATCACAGACGCTCACGTGATCGATGCTGTCCGCTCTGCCGCCTGGCAAGAAGAACAGCTCCCCAACGGGACTGTGCGCAGGAGGATGACGCCTGAGGGTATGTATGGGCGGAAGAAGATGACCGCCCTGATCCGCAGGACCGCGATCGCTGACGCGTCCTGGGGCGCAATCGACCGAGCCATGCGATTCCTTGGCCTGTCAGGCGTGACACGTGCGAAAGCCATTCGTACAACGATTCCTGGTAAGGATGGCAACCGCGCCGGAGACCTGCTCGATCGGAACTTCACAGCTCCCCGCCCGGACCATACCTGGGTCATGGACTTCACCTACGTGCGCACCTGGGCCGGCTTCGTCTATGTCGCCTTCATCCTTGACGTTTTCTCGCAGCGGATCGTTGCCTGGCATGCCCAGACCACGATGCATGCCAATCTGGTGATGACTCCGTTGCGGATGGCTTTGTGGGAGCGAGAGCGCCAAGGCCACCCAATCAAACCACGACAGCTACGGGCTCACTCGGACGCGGGCAGTCAATACACCGCCGTGACCTACACCGAGCGCCTGGCCCTGGAAGGGATCAGTCCCTCGATCGGGACCGTCGGCGATGCATTTGATAATGCGCTCATGGAGACGATCAACGGGCTCTATAAAGCTGAATGCATCCGCACCACGATCTTCCACGAGGGGCCGTTCAAGACGATCACAGACGTTGAGTACGCAACCTCAGGGTGGGTCGATTGGTACAACAACCGTAGGCTCCACGGTAGCCTAGCGATGGTCAACCCAAATGAGTACGAGCAGACCTACTATGCAGCGCTCGACCGAGAGCTGCTCCCCGTATAAAAGCGGCAAAGAACCTGAGACGGTTCACTACGTGCCTACCGTACTCCATCGGCACCTGCGCCAAGCGTCGCGGCGGAAGTTCAGTCGTCAAGCAGATCGATGACGATCCGTGTCGGGTCGTCGAAGACCTCGACCCGGTAGGGGACGGGCTCCTCGACGCCGATGAAGACGAGGTGCATCCCCTCGAATGCTGAGTCGACGCGGATGTCCGCAACGATGTCTGACTGGTCGAGACCCGAGATGGTGATCTCGCCGTCTGCCTCCGTCGGATAGCGCACCCCGGACACCCAGACGGTCAAGAACTTCTCTCCCGCCATGTCCAGCTCGAAACCGGAACCGTCCTGGATCGCAGCATCCTCATAGGAAGCCGACCAGTTGAGCACGCCCTCCGAACCGTCATAGTCGATGACGACCCTGTCATAACCGTCGTGGCCGCCGACACGCGCCCCGACCGGCAGGAACTGTCCGGCAAGGTCGGGATAGTCGGCGGACGATGATGGGTCGAGAGTGAACTCGGATGCGTCGACAGTGTTGCTCGGATCGCCAGATTCCGTCTCGGCAGGCTCCGTGCCGGGATCTGAGCCGCCCGGATCGTCCGTAGGTGCCTCGGTCGTTTCCGTGGCGGCCTCGGTCGTTTCCGTGGCGGCCTGCGAGTCCGTTGCCGGGCTCTCGGCAGGTTCGTCAGTCGTACATGCCGCGAGCAGGCTCGTCACGGCCAGAGCGCCAAGAATTCTCTTCATGACACCAATCTAGCCGTGCCGATACGGACGCGCCCCGCTGGGAGGGAAGCGTTATTCTACTGCAACCCTGCCACGGCGTGGCGGAGCGCCTGATCGAGATCGTCCCACAGGTCCTCGATGTCCTCGATCCCGCACGAGAGGCGCAGGAGGTCCTCGGGAACCGTTGGGGCTTCGTCGACGAAGCGCCTGCGGCGCTCCAGGCTCGACTCGACCCCGCCCAGAGACGTGGCAGGCAGCCAGAGGCGTGTTGCTTCGACAAGCCTGTCGGCCGCCTCGCGTCCACCCTTGGGGCGAAGGGTGACGACACCGCAGCCTTTCGATGCACGCTCCCGGTGGGGATGGGAGGGAAGGGATGGGTGGGCGACAGCCTCGACGAGGGGATGGTCGCTGAGTCTCTTGGCAAGCTCAGCGGCGTTCGCCGTGATCCTCTCAAAACGGAGGGAGAGCGTTCTCATGCCGCGCAGCGCCAACCACGTTTCCATGGGGCCCGCCACCGCACCCGTATGGGTCCGGTAGTTCCACATCCTCGTATGGAGATCTTCGGTGGCCGCGAGGACAGCCCCAAGGATGACATCGGAATGACCGGCGAGATATTTGGTTGCGGAATGGACCACGATGTCGGCGCCCATGGCCAATGGCTGCTGGCCGAGCGGGGTAGCGAACGTGTTGTCGACGATGACGAGCGCCCCAGCATCGTGGGCCGCTGCGGCAATCGTCGGAATATCGGCCAGTTCGAGCATGGGATTGGTGGGGGACTCGATCAGGACGGCCGACGCTCCCGGCAGCGCCGCGACGACCTCATCCGTGTCAGCGATATCGACCGTGACAACCTGCCCGCCCTCTCGTTCCGCCATCTCTCGCGCGACGACGAGAGACGCATGATAGGCGTGCCTCGGGGCGACGATCTTCCCCGGAGGGGCCGCGTGAAGGGCGGTTGTGATCGCTGCCATGCCGGAGGAGTGGACGAGAGCGGGGAAGGCTGAACCCTCCAAGGCCGCGAGCGTCTCCTCGAACGGATTCCACGTCTCCGTGTCCCATCTCGCATAGATGTTTCCAGGCTCCGTCCCCGAGTTCCGATACGTCGAGGAGAGGACGATCGGCGGGTTGACGGGGCTGCCCTGGATGCGATCGGGCCGTCCGGATTGAGCGAGAATCGTTGCTGGGTTCGTCATGGAACAGAGACTATCTTGATAGGCTCAAGCGGTGAAGAACGGTTCAAAAACACGCGTTGCCCTCGTCTACGGAGGCCGCTCCGGAGAACATCCGGTATCATGCATGACCGCAGGCTCGGTCATGGCCGCGATCGACCGGGAACGGTACGAGATCATCCCGGTCGGCATCCGCAAAGACGGAAGCTGGGTGACCGGCATCATCGACCCCGAGCGTCTCGGCACCGGAACCGCCGAGGTGGGCCCGGGTACTCCCGTCACCGTCTCCTACGGCGACGGACGGATGTATGCGGGCGATATCGACCTGGAGATCGATGTCGTGTTCCCGCTCCTGCACGGCCCATTCGGCGAAGATGGGACCATCCAGGGTTTGTTTGAGATGGCGGGGATGAAATATGTCGGATCCGGTGTCTTCGCATCTGCCGCCGTCATGGACAAGCACTATACGAAGATCATCCTGCAGGCCGCGGGGCTCCCGGTCGGACCCTGGGTGCTTGTCACGGCGGCGGGATGGCAGAACAGGCGAGACGCCCTCATCGAGCAGATCTCGGCGCTGAAGATGCCGCTCTTCGTGAAACCCACGAGAGCCGGCTCATCGCTCGGCATCACCCGCATCGAGTCCCTCGATGATCTCGATGCCGCGATCCGTGAAGCGCAGCGGCACGATCCGAAGGTGATCGTCGAGCAGGGACTCTCCGGCCGAGAGGTCGAATGCGCGGTCCTGGGAGGCTTCGGCACGGATACGGCGAAGGCCTCGACGGTCGGGGAGATCATCCTTGCCGATGGTCCTGCCGAGTTCTACGACTTCGACTCGAAATACGTGGAGACGGACGATCTCGTCCTCCAGATCCCGGCAGATATTCCCCACGCCGATGTCGAGAAGCTGCAGGCCATGGCGGTCGACGCGTTCAACGCGATGGACTGCGAGGGGATGGCGCGGGTCGATTTCTTCTACGACAATGGTCGCGCCACCATCAACGAGATCAACACGATCCCCGGATTCACCCCCTACTCGATGTATCCGCTGCTGTGGCAGAAGTCTGGCATGACCTATGCGGAACTGATCGAGACGCTGCTGACACTCGCGTGCGAAAGGGAGACGGGCCTGCGCTAGAGGCTACTCCTCGACGACAGGAGCATCGAGGAGACCGACGCATTCACGCTCCGCAGGGACAAGACTCAGGGCCGGTGAGAACTGTGCCAGCGTGTCCGTCACGGTACCCGCACCGACGGCCTCTGTCGTGATGACGATCTCCACAGTCGGCGTACGACCATAGGAAACGAACGTCCACGTGCCGTCTCCGCCGTTGGCGGGAACCCTCTCATCGCCCGCGTCGAGGCTGAGCCAGTCAATGCCGGCGACAGTGATACAGCGGTCCGTTGACGGTCCCGGCTGTTCCAGGCCGCAGCGGAACGACGAGCCGTCGCTCCACGCTGTCGTCGCCTGAGCAGTCGTCTTCGCGCGATCGAAGCCGCCGATCTCGCCCGGGGTGGCGAGAAGCATGCGGGCACAGATCGGATCGGAGGCGTTCGGCGCAGGATCGAGGCCCACGGTGGGGGAACAGGCCGAGAGTGCAAGGATCGCAAGCAGGGAATAGGACTTCACTCTCCAAGCCTATCGGGAACGCGCCACGAGCGGTGCCAGCACGGAACGGCGGCCGCCACGATCGGTGAGACAATGGCGGCATGAGTGAAGACGAGATCCTCCGCCTCATCGGCCGCCACCTGCCACCCTCGACCGCGACAGTCCCCACGGGGGATGATTCGGCGATCCTGTCGCCCGTCGGTGACATCGCAGTCTCGACAGACATCCTCGTCGAGGGCGTCCACTTCCGAACCGACTGGTCGACGGGTGCGGATGTGGGATGGCGGTGCGTCATGCAGAACGTCGCCGACGCTGCCGCGATGGGAGCGCGGCCCATGTCTCTCGTCGTCGCCCTGACGATTCCCGACTATGTCGATCCATCGTGGATCGAGGACTTCGCTCGGGGCCTGAGGCAGGCCTGCGACCATGTCGCACAGCAGACCGGCCCGATCGCGATTGATGGCGGCGACATGTCGCGCGGCCCCGTCATCACAGCAAGTGCCACCGTGCTCGGAGACATGGAGGGGCGCACCCCGATCCTCCGCTCAGGAGCCCAACCCGGAGACCGTCTCGTCCACTGCGGGAACCTGGGGGCCTCCGCGCACGGCCTGGCGCTGCTCACGGCAGGCCGGTCAGGATCACACACGTCTCTCTTCACACGCCCTGTGCCACCCGTCCGCCAGGCCCTCACGATTCCCGCCACGGCGATGATGGACGTCTCGGATGGTCTGGTCCGGGACTGCCGCCGACTCGCCTCCGCATCAGGCGTCGCCATCGACCTGGATACCGAGCTCGTGCGTGCCGCGTCGAGCCCGGGCGTCACACTGACAGAGGCACTCACCGGGGGAGAGGATCATGGCTTCCTCGCGACCGTCCCAGACACCTGCCCACCCGGATGGCGGACTGTCGGCACCGTCGCCGTGGGGCACGGTGTGACCGTCGACGGCGGACAGCCCGACACACTGGGAGGATGGGACCACTTCGATACCGGCTCCTGAGGCCGGGTACGACTGAGCCCCCACCAGTGGTGGGGGCTCAAACATCACGGTTACTTCGTGTTACGAACAATCCGGTCGGACTTGATGCACGTCGTGCATACGTTAAGTCGCTTCGGTGTTCCTTCGACGAGGGCGCGGACGCGCTGAATGTTCGGGTTCCAACGGCGGTTGGTCCGCACGTGGGAGTGCGAGACGCTCTTGCCGAAGCCCGGGCCCTTGCCGCAGACGTCACATACTGAGGCCACGGTTCTCTCCTGATCTTCTCGCTGACAAGACGCCAGCGGCGTCTCCTGACATACATACACGGTGGCATGCAACTTGTTTATAGTAACCGAGCAGTGCCCGAAGCACCAATAATATGGCCCGGCTGGGAACGTGTTGTCCCACACTCTTTTGCCGCCAGTCCCCAGCGGGGGCTCCCTCTCAGTCTGGCAGGGTTAACCGCTACTCTAGTGCGGGGAGGCGATATGGAAGCAGTGGCAACTGATGGGCGGACGCTTCTGGAGAGCCCGCTCGACAGGGTTCTCGGCGCCCGCACGGCAAAAGCGCTCAGCAGGCTCGGGCTCGAGACCGTGTCCGATCTCCTCAATCACGCTCCGCGGCGCTACGTCCGCCGAGGAGAACTCGTTCCCCTCTCGCACGCGCACGAGGGCGACAGCGTCACGGTCGTCGCGACAGTCCTCGGAACCAGCATGCGGCCGATGAATGCGCGCAGAGGCTTCCTCCTCAAAGTCATGATCTCCGACGGAAACGTCGACATGTCCCTCACGTTCTTCGCGAAATCGTCGCGTCCTCTCGCTTTCCACGAGATGAAGCTCAAACCCGGCACCGTGGCCACCTTCTCCGGAACCGTGTCCTCCTATCGAGGCGAACTCCAGCTCACCCATCCCGAATACGAGGTTCTCGAGGATGGCGGGGACGTCGACAAGGACGAGATCGCACGCCCCCGCCCCCTCTACCCCTCGGCCGTCAACGTGCCGACGTGGACGATCGAGAAAGCCATCGCCACGATCCTCGATCAGGTCCAACCTGCCGACATTCCCGAGCCGCTCCCCGAGAGCTTCCGCACGCGCCATGGCCTCCTCGGAGCATACGACGCACTGATGGGCCTCCATCGCCCCGGCCTCGACGCCGACTGGCAGCGGGCCAGGGAACGAATGAAGTTCGAAGAAGCACTCATCCTCCAGACGGTTCTCATCCAGCGCGGACACGAGGCCGCGGCAGTCGATTCAACACCCCGGCCCGCCCGCCCCGACGGACTCGCGGCAGCATTCGACGCTCGGCTCCCCTTCGAGCTGACGGAGGGGCAACGACTCGTCGGCGACCAGATCTCCGCCGACCTCGCATCCAGCCGGCCCATGACCAGGCTCCTCCAGGGCGATGTCGGATCTGGGAAGACGATCGTCGCACTGCGGGCCATGCTCCAAGTCGTCGACGGCGGCGGGCAAGCGGCCCTCCTCGCACCGACTGAGGTGCTCGCGGAACAGCATTTCCGTTCGATCACGTCGATGCTCGGCGAACTCGCACTGGGAGGGCTCCTCTCGGACCTGGGGACGAGAGTGGACCTGTTGACGGGGACGATGGGCGCGAAAGCGACACGGGAAGTCCTCGGGAGGGTCGCGGGGGGAGAGACCGGCATCATCATCGGAACCCACGCTCTCCTCTCGGACCGCGTCCAGATCCCCTTCCTCTCCCTCGCCATCGTCGACGAACAGCACAGATTCGGAGTCGACCAGAGGGAAGCCCTCAGAGCGCGGCCGGGAGTCAACCTCCTCGTCATGACAGCGACCCCGATCCCTCGTACGCTCGCGATGACAGCCTTCGGTGACCTGGCGGTCTCCGAACTCACCGAGCTCCCGCGCGGACGAGGCGACGTGACGACAACCATCGTGCCCGCAGGGAAGACATCGTGGGTCGATCGCGTGTGGGAACGAGTCGCAGAAGACGTGACAGCGGGCGGACGAGCCTTCGTCGTCTGCCCCCGCATCGACCCCGACGATGAGGCGACCGGGTTGGAGAGCTCCGATGAGAACCCCCGACCGCCCCTCTCGAGCGTCGTCGACACGGCAGACCAGCTGCGCCGCAACCCCGCACTCGCAGGCATCACTATCGGCACACTCACCGGCCCCATGAGCCCCGAGGACAAGACGAGCATCATGGCGGCCTTCCAAGACGGCACTGCTCCCGTCCTCGTCGCCACAACCGTCATCGAAGTCGGAGTCGACGTCCCGGACGCCACCACCATGATCATCCTCGACGCGGACAGGTTCGGCCTCTCCCAACTCCACCAGCTCCGTGGACGCATCGGCAGAGGCACCAAACCGGGCCTCTGCCTGGCGCTCTCCTGGGCGCCGGAGGGTACGATAGCGGCCGAACGGCTCGCCGCGTTCGCGGACACACGAGACGGGTTCGCGCTCGCGGAAAGAGACATGGAGCTGCGTCGAGAGGGCGACGTGCTCGGAGCAAGCCAATCAGGAGCCCATTCGCACCTGCGCCACCTCGAGATCCGCAAGGATGTGAGGGTGATCGAGATGGCGAGAGATGATGCCATCGAGCTCGTCGCGCAGGCACCCGATTTGTCGCCGTGGCCGGGACTTAGGGATGCTGTGAACGCGGCCAGGCGGCGCAGCGAGATAGACTACTTGGGGAGGAACTGATGCCTCGCATCATCGGCGGAACAGCGAAGGGCATGACGATCAAGGTGCCCAAGTCTGCTCGCCCCACACCGGACATGGTGCGCGAGGCGATCTTCTCAAGCCTGCAGCACCGCGGATATCTTGACGACACCGATGTCCTCGACCTCTTTGCAGGCTCCGGAGCTTTCGGCCTCGAGGCCGCCTCGCGCGGAGCGCGGTCAGTGACCGCAATCGACGCGAATCGGGAAGCCTCCACGATCATCGAGCGCAATGCGGCCTCCTGCGCACTTCAGGTTCGTGTCATCCAGGCGCGGGCCGAGAGCTTCCTCGCCTCATCGGCTGCGCAGTTCGATGTCATCTTCCTCGACCCGCCGTATGCGATGACGGACGAGGAGATGGCGCCGGTGCTCGCACTCTCGGCGCCCCGGCTCGTCGATGATGGTCTCCTCATCGTCGAGCGTGACAAACATGCGGGTGAGCCGCCCTGGCCCGCCGACATCGTGGGGGATGGTCAACGATCATGGGGAGACACCGTCGTGTGGTACGCACTGCACGGGGAGTATGCACGTAGTCTTAGATCATGAGTATCGCTGTCTGCCCGGGATCGTTCGATCCCATCACGCTCGGCCATGTCGACGTGGTCCGGCGCGCCCGCACTATTTTCGATGAGGTCATCATCGGCGTCGCGCATAACGCCTCCAAAACCTACCTTTTCACGCCGGAGGAACGCGTCTCTCTTGCTCGGACCGCCGTTGCGCACATGCCCGGCGTGCGCGTCGAACTCATCAACGGGCTTCTCGCTGACTACACGAGCACGGTCGGCGCCTCCGCCATCGTCAAAGGCCTGCGCGGGTCAGCAGACTACGACAGCGAACAATCGATGGCGCTCCTCAACAGGCACCTGAGCGGCGTCGAGACAGTCTTTGTCATGGGCGATTCGGGCCTCGGCCACATCGCCTCATCCCTCGTCAAGGACGTAGCCTCCCACGGCGGCAAGGTCGACGATTTGGTGCCGCCAGCAGTGGCTGCGGCGCTCACGAGAAAGGTACGCAATGTCTGAGAACGAATTCGACATCGTCAACGCGGCGGCGGGGGACTCTCTCATTGCCGTGCTCGACGAGATCATCGAGACGGTGACACTCGCTCGCGGTGTCCCCATGTCAGCATCAGCAATGATCAACAGGTCGGAGGTGCTCGACCTCCTCGAGACAGCACGAGACATCGTCCCCGACCAGATCGAGGCAGCCGATACGATCATCGCCGAAGCCTCCGAGGTCAAGGCTGACGCTCAGCGGCGTGCGAAGACCATCCTGGAACGCGCACACGCCGATGCTGAGGAGACCGTGCAGCAGGCCCGACGCCACGCCGCCGACCTCGTGTCGGAGCATGCCGTGACGAAGGCCGCCCATGCCGAGGCGGAGCGGATCCTGGCTGAGACGCGCTCCCAAGCTCAGCGGATGAATGCCGGGGCGGACCGGTACTCTGACGATTCCCTCGCCTACCTGCAGAGCGAACTTGAGGGCCTTCTCTCGAAGGTCCACGCGGGTCGTCAGGAACTCTCCCGCAGGGAAGAGAACCGCGTTGCGAAAGAGCGCGCCGGCAGCGCCTCAGCGTCCGACGCGGTGCGAGAGGACGTCGTCTCGGACGATGATTCCCAGCCGACCCTCAACGAAGTTCGCTTCGATGACGAGTTCGAGCCTCCCTTCGACAACGAGAAGTGATGTGCCCGAAGGGTTGAGAGCTCGCGCGAACTGCACGAGACTGGGACGTAAGCTACGCGAAAGGAGACATCATGTCCGTGACCTCAGCACTACAGTCCGTTCTCGTCGACCTCATTGATATTTCCCTCCAGGCCAAGCAGGCTCACTGGAATCTGCGCGGGCAGGGCTTCCGCTCCCTGCATCTGCAGCTCGACGAGATCGTCGATCTCGCACGCCGGGCTTCCGACGATGTGGCGGAGCGCATGGCAGCTCTCGATACCGCGCCGGATGGTCGCGCTGCAAGCGTGAGTTCAGACTCGAGTATTGGTGACATCTCGTCCACGTGGATTAAGGTGTCAGACGCCTACGACATTATCGAGTCGAAGCTCCAGACAGCCTCCGACAACATCAAGAAGCTGATCGACAGCGTCGACGAGGCAGATCCGCTCTCGGGAGATCTGCTCATCGGCATCGCGTTCGACCTTGAGAAGCAGGCATGGATGCTGCGGGCAGCATCCATCTCCGATTAAGAGAAGACAAGCAACCGGGCCCCGCAGCTTTCACGAGCTCGGGGCCCAACCACACAGGAGTTCCCATGTCCGATGCGTTCAGCATCTCCCTCGCAGACCTTCGCCACCAGGAAGGGTCGCGGCTCGACTTCCAGCGATCGATACCTGCGCCCGATACGTTCGCGACCGCACTTGTCAGGACCGTCGACACGATCGAGGTGGAAGGGGCGCTCCAGTCCGTCTCCGAGGGTGTCCTTGTCACTGCCACGATCGACTTCGACACGGTCGCTGAATGCGCGCGGTGCCTCATCGACGTGGAGCATTCCGGCCAGTCGGACGTCACGGAACTGTACTTCTATCAGAACCGAGCACAGGCCCTTCTCGAATCGGGTGACGATGAGGTGGAAGAAGCCCCGCTTATCGTCAACGACGCGATCGACATCGAGGCGCTGCTGCGCGACACGATCGTCAGTCAGATGCCGTTCGTCCCGCTGTGCCGTGAGGACTGCCCCGGCCTGTGTGCGGGATGTGGGGAGCGGCTGGCTGACCTGCCCGAGGATCACGAGCACGTCGACACCAGCTCTGACATGAGTCCGCTCGATGAGCTGCGTGCGAAGCTCGTCGCCGAAGAGCAGGGCGAATGAGCCGTTCGAAAGGCCGCAGGAAGGTCAACCCGCCGGCACGGACAGACCGTGAGGTGCTGTTGGAGCGCTGGGGTGTTCAGGTTCGCCCCGATCTTCTCGACCTGTCTCTCACCCACCGTTCCTGGGCCTTCGAGAACGGGGGAGTGCCCACAAACGAACGCCTCGAACTGTTGGGCGACGCGGTGCTCTCCATCATCGTCACGGACAGGATCTTCCATCAGTACCCTGACAAGTCCGAGGCCGACCTCGTTCCCATTCGAGCAGCCGCGGTCTCCGAGGCGCCACTGGCCGAGATCGCGAAACAGCTGGGCCTGGATGAGTTTATTCTCCTCGGCAACGGGGAGCTGGTGACAGATGGTCGAAACAAGCCATCGATCCTTTCCGATACGCTCGAGGCCCTGATCGGCGCCACCTACCTCTCTGAGGGCCTCGATGCGACGAGGAGCGTCGTCGAACGGCTGACAGAGCCTTTCATCATCGACGCGACGAATGCTGGCCCTGCCCTCGACTGGAAGACCTCGATCCAGATGCTCGCGAACGACGGGAAGATGGGCGCCGTGAGCTATGAGATCGTCGGATCGGGGCCTGATCATGCTCGCAGGTATGAGGCGACAGTCATGATCGATGGGAAAGCCTGGGGGACAGGCCAGGGAACCTCCCGAGCGAAGGCGGAGATGTCGGCGGCGGAAGCAGCCTACGAGAAGCTCCGGCGGGCAGTCAATGCCTGAACTCCCCGAGGTTGAGGTGGTCCGGGCAGGCCTGGAGCGCCTCACGCTCGGTGCGACAGTCACGGAGATCACCACCTTCCATCCACGTGCGGTGCGGCGATCAGAAGGCGGCCCGGAGGGGCTCACCGCTTTCTCCGGACGCTCCATCGACAGTGTTGCCAGGCGCGGAAAATTCTTGTGGTTCGACATGGAGGGGATGGCACTCAACGTGCACCTGGGCATGTCTGGCCAGCTCCTCGTCAGTAGGCCGGGAGCCCCTGCCCCCGACCATCCCCATCTGCGCGCCCGCATCGACTTCGCCCACGGGACCGTTATCAGGTTCCTCGACCAGAGAACATTCGGATATCTGCAGCGATCGTCCTTGACAGAGGTCCCCGATGACTTCCCTGCCGGCCAGGGCACGACGTCTCGACTGATCCCCGTACCCGTCGCCCATATCGCACGTGATCTACTCGATCCAGGCTGCGACCTTGTGGCACTCTCGAAGAGAACACGGACGAAGAGGACTGAGATCAAGCGGGCAATGCTCGACCAGACGCTCGTGTCGGGCTTGGGAAACATCTATTGCGACGAGGCGCTCTATCGGGCCCGCATCAACCCGAGACGGAAGACCAACGGGTTGTCCTACGTCCAACTCGATGAGCTGTGGCATCAGTCCCGGGAAGTTCTGAGGGAAGCTCTCTTGGCTGGCGGAACCTCTTTCGACTCCCTCTATGTCAACGTCAACGGAGCATCAGGGTATTTCTCCCGTTCTCTCAACGCCTACGGTCAAGGCGGAAAGCCGTGCGGCCGCTGCGGTACGACCATGAGGAAGATTCAGTTCATGAACCGATCGTCTACGTACTGTCCGATCTGCCAGCCCTTTGCTAGTCGCACTTAGTCTCGTACCGCTGACCAGCAACGACTCGGATCACTGTCCAAAACCGGTCAAATCCACCCAACTCGGTGGTACGTTTCGGAAGTCTCTGGGCTAGAATCGGGCTTATGAGTGAAGCCAAGGTAGATATCAACGTCATGATCATCGACGACCATGAGGTTGTCCGTCGGGGAATTTCGGAGGTCGTGGAACGGGCCGATGGCCTGTCTGTCGTCGCGGAAGCGGGGTCCGTTGAAGAGGCCCTCAATCGTGCGAAAATCGTTCGTCCCGATGTTGCCCTTGTCGACCTGCGCCTTCCTGACGGCACCGGCATCGACATCATCACTCGCCTGGCCAAGGAAGTTCCCTCCGTCCGCCCCATCGTCCTCACGTCCTTCGATGACGATGATGCTCTCGATGAGGCACTTCAGGCGGGAGCGAAAGCCTATCTTCTCAAGTCCGTCCGCGGGGCCGAGATCACCGAGGTTATCAAGGCTGTCGCGGCTGGCCGTGTTCTCCTGGACGAACGGACGCTGACCCGCCGCAGGGCGGACCACGATGATCCCACGGCGGACCTGACGCCGTCCGAACGCAAGGTCCTGGACCTTATTGGGGACGGGCTGTCGAACCGGGAGATCGGGGAACGTCTCGGCGTGGCGGAGAAGACGGTGAAGAACCACATCACCTCGCTGCTCTCGAAGATGGGGCTGCAGCGCAGAACCCAGGTTGCGGCATGGGTTGCCGGCCAGCGTGCCGCCGGGTGGCGGGCCCAGCACTGATCACTGATCAGATAAGAACGTAGAACATGGTGGGGTGGGGGCAGAAGCTCCCACCCCTTAGCCGAGCGGGGCCCACCAGGTCATGACGGCACCGCGCTGATCTCCTCTGGCAAGCTCGAAACCGCCTCCGTGACGCCGAGCCCGGGCCGCAAGGTTCGACAATCCAGACCGGCGGGAGCGTGACGGAGACGGTCCTGAGCCATCATCGACGACGATGATGCGCACCTCGGCAGCGTCGACGCTCACTGTCACGGAGACAGAGGAAGCTTTCGCGTGGCGGGCCGCGTTCGACAGGCCTTCCCTCGTGACAGCAACAATATCGTCGGCGATATCGCCGCCGATCATGTTGTCGATCGTGGACACGGTGTCGTTGTCGATTTCGGACGGCAGTGCTTCACCGAAGAGCGTGATGACGAGAGACGGGGCGAAGCCGAGAGAGGTGCGGGCGAGCGATGCTTCGCGGCGGAGCCGCTCGACGATGACGACGTTCGCGTCCGGTTCTCGGAGCTTGTGAACAATATGCCGAATCTCCTTGACCGATTCGTCAACCGATTCGATTGCCTGGTTGAGGAGAGTGACGATCTCGGCGGGGGCGTCCTTCGACTCCAGGTCCTCCCGGATAGCAGTGATCTGCATCCCGGTTGCGAAGAGCTGCTGGATCGCCAGATCATGGAGATCGCGGCCGATGGCGGCGCGTTCGTCGATCTGGGCGGCAACATCTTGCGCGTGTCGTGCCGATGCGAGCTCGAGGGCCAAGGCGGCCTGCTTCGAGACGGACTCCGCCATCGCAAGGTCCGCGAGATCGAACTCGGGCTGGGTGCGAGAGCGGAGCAGGATGATGACACCCGCACCGACTCCCTGCACCATCATCGGCGCGTAGAGGGCAGGACCATAGCCGCGAAGCGCCGGGATTCTCATGGTCCTCGTGCGCGTCATGGAATCGACCACAACTCCGCTTCCCTCCCGAATGACTGTCTGCGCTCGACCGTCCGGCGGGAACTCGAGCCCGATCATGCTGTCAGCTTCGTACCCGTCTGCGATTTCGCATACCCAGGCATCACCGACCGAGGGAAGGACAATCAGAGCGGTGCAGGATTTCGAGACGACCCTCATCTTCTTCGCGATCAGCTCGAGGGCCTCCTCCTCGTCCGTGCCTTCGAGCAGCGCAGTCGTGATCGCCTGCGATACTGCGATCCAGGCCGCTCGGTCTTCCGATTCGGCATAGAGGCGCGAATTCTGGACGGCGATGGCGGCCGCGTTCGCAAGCATCGTCATGTTCGCGGCATCATCGTCATCGAAACCGCCGGGCTTCTCCGCGAGGTAGAGCCTACCGTAGACCTGTTCATGAATACGGACGGGAACGCCGAGAAAGTTCTGCATGCGAGGGTGATAGTCCGGCCATCCCTCGAACGCCGGATGGCTCATGAGATCGTTGATGATCAGAGGAGCATCGACCGGTATCTGCGCGAAGACGCCGTTGCCGCGCGGCGGATGAGGGAGCCGATCCACTTCGGACATCGACATACCGGTGTGGTGGAAGGCCACCGTCTCGCCGCGTGAGCCGAGAATTCCGAGAGCGGCATATTTCGCGCCGGTGAGCCGACGGGCCGATTCGACAAACTCCTGCAACGCGGATTTCAAGTCGAGGCGGGACGTGAGTGCAAGGGCCGAGTCGAAGAGACCGTCTGTGCTTGCTGCCGTCGCGGGAATCGGATAACCGATCGGTTCCGTCATGCTGTCTCCTCTACCGCCCAGCGGAAACTGGGGCTGCGTTCCATCAGATCATCGTAACGGCCCACGTCCACACCATCATGGTCGACATGAATGATGAGGTCAGCCTTGTGGAGCCCAGTCAGGCGGTGGGTGACGATGATAAGACCGAGATCTGAATCGAGAAGCTCCCCGAGAAGCCGGTCCGCGGTTGCGGGCTCCAGGTGTTCTCCGGGCTCATCGAGAGCGATGATGGGGGCGTTGGAGGCGTGTGCGCGCGCGAGAAGGAGGCGTCGACGCTCCCCACCGGACACCGTGGTCGCATTCGACCCCAGCATGGTGTCGAGGCCCGCTGGCAGCCGCCCGAGCCACGAGCCGAGCCCGGCCCTCTCCAGAGCATCACGCGCTTCGGCTTCGGTGAGATCACGGCGTACGACCCTCAGATTCTCCATGACGGTCGTCTCGAAAACATGGGCGTCCTCTGCGATGAGAATCATCGCGGCCGAGATCGATTCCCGGTCGAGCGACGACACCTCGACCCCGCCGAGGGTGACGCTTCCCGCATGGGGCTCGATCAAGCCGGCAACGGTGGACAGCAGAGTCGACTTACCGATCCCCGAGGGGCCGACGACCGCGATCTTCGTGCCTTTCGCGAGAGTCAGGTCGAACGGTCCCGCCACGTCGGGTCCCCCCGGCCATCCCACGACAAGATCGCGCGCCTCGAGAACAGGCTCCAGATCGGGGGAATGCCTCCTGTTATCCGAGTATTCCTCTCCGAGAAGCTCGGAAATTCGAAGGGCGGCCTGTCCCGACTGGACGAGGACAAGCGCGGCAGGCCCGAGCGCTGCTGTCCCCTCGAACGCGGCAAGGGGCACGAGAACGCACACGGCAAGCTCAACACCGTTGAGAACACCAGCATCCAGTTGGGCCACCCCGATGAGGATGGCCGAGAGGACGGCGATGCCGAGGGCGAGAGTGTCGATCACTGCCGCCCACGCGAGCGGCCGTGCAGCATGATCGCGATGGTGGCGGATGCGGGCCTCTGTCGCGTCGATCGCGTCCTCCATGGCGCGCAGGCGACCGGAGATACGGAGCTCACCCGCACCCTCGAGCAGCGCGAGAGACAGGGCAGAGAGCTCCGCTTCATCCGTGACACGGTTCTGCTCTGCTCGGCGCGCGCCGATCGCGGTCACGGCGGGGCCCGTGACACCCGAAACGAGGAGCGCGATGACGAGTGCGACTGCGATCTGCGGGGAGAGGAACCAGACGATGCCGACTGAGATGAAGGCGGTGAAGAAGGCGATGCAGGCGGGCAGGATTGCCTTGACGACCGTGTCCCCGATCGTGTCGACGTCCGCGCCCGTGCGGGCAAGGAGATCTCCGCGACGGAGAGTCGCCACGGTCGAGTGGGGGGAGCTCGCGAGAGACGTGTAGATGTTCGTGCGAAGATGCCCCATGCCGGCCAGCGCGACGCGATGAGAGGAGAGGCGTTCGAGATAGCGGAAGATCGCCTTGCCGATACCGAACATGCGGACCGATGTCGCGGCAACGGAGAGTTCGAGCACCGGCGGCATCTGCGATGCTCGGGCGATCAGCCAGGCTGAGACGGCGGCCAGTGCAATGGCGCTGCCAAGCCCGAAAGAGCCGAAGAGCACGGACAGTGCGAAGCGACGTCGATCAAGTTCGAGAGCGGCCAGGCAGCGGCGCAGCGCGTCCCGTTCGCGGCGTTCCATCATGATGCGGCGCCTTCCATAGCGGTGACGGTGATGACCTCATCGGCGATATCGAGGAGGGTTTGCCTGTGGGCAATGATGAGGACGGTCTGTCCATTGGCTTGTGCGGCACGGACAGCGGACACGATCTGGTTCTCTGACCGGGCGTCGAGATGTGCTGTCGGTTCGTCGAGGACGAGCAGCGGGCGGCGTTCGCGCAGCGCCCGAGTCAGGGCCAACCTCTGTCTCTGGCCGAGCGATAACCCCACCCCGCCCTGACCGATCGGAGTCTCCCAGCCGTTCGGAAGCGTTGCGAGCACCTCATCGAATCCCGTGAGAGCGGCGGCGGCGTCATCGACACCACCGATATTCTCGGCAACCGTTCCTGGGACGAGTACGGGACGCTGGGGTACCCACGTGATCTGAGACCACCACGAGTCAGGATCGATGGCAGTCAGGGGGACGCCACCGACCGTGACGGTCCCGAAAGTCGGTTCGAGGAGTCCGAGCAGGACGGACACGGTCGTGGACTTCCCCGCGCCGGACGGGCCTTCCAGAGCGGTGATGCGACCGGGGCGGATCACCGCCGACAGGTTCGCCGGGGCGGTGACGCCTCTGCCCTCAGCCTCGACCGAGAGATTCGCAATGACAATGTCGGAATGCGACAGATCGGGGGAGGAGGTGTCCCCGCGGGCTGGGACGGGTGTTTCGATGACGGAGATGGCCTGCTCGGCGGCTGCCAGACCATCCGTCGATGCGTGGTATTGGGAGCCTACCTCTCTCAGTGGTTTGAAGATCTCGGGCGTGAGCATGATGATGACAAGACCAGTGGTCAGGTCGAGATATCCGTACACCATACGGAAGCCAACCTCGACCGCGACGAGGGCAGTCGAGAGTGTGGCAAGGAATTCGAGGACGGTGCCCGACAGGAAGGCGATACGAAGCGCCGCCATCGTCGTCTCGGTGTAGCTCTTCCCAAGTTCGTCGACACGCTTCGCCGGGCCGCGCTCACGGCCGAGAGCCTTGAGCGTCGGCAGGCCTGCGATGAGGTCGAGGACCTGATCTCCGAGACTCGCCATCGCAGCCAGCTTCTTCTGAGACGTATTCTCCGTCATCTTCCCGATAAGGATCATGAAGATCGGGATGATCGGGAGGCAGAAGACGATGAGAATGGCCGAGGGCCAGTCGAGGAGCAGGATGACGATCAGAGAGGCGGGTGTAACGGTCGCCGTCAGCAGAAGCTGGGGAAGATACTTCACGAAGTAGGGCTCGAGGTCGTCAAGGCCACGAGTGGTGAAGGTGACGATCGACGTGGTCTTCGATGCGAGCCAGCGCGGCCCCAAAGCACCCGCCCGGGCAAGCACCTGCCCCCTCAAGTCCGCGATCGTCTCGAGTGCGGCCCGGTGCCCGAACGACTCCTGGACCCACGTGACGAACATCCGCCCGAGGACCACGAGCGCCAGCATGCCCACGAGGGGGAGAGCATCTGAGAGATCCGCGGTCCCATCGATGACGGGGGAGATGGCGAGCGAGATGAGGAAGCACTGCGCGATGATAAGCGCCGCGGAGATGATGCCCGTCAGGGTGACGAGAGCGACGTATCGTCGTGCGGGAGCGGCGTGGGACAGCAGTTTCGGATCCAGGGGCTTCACAAGGCTCACTTTAGTTAAAAAGGTGGGCGCGACCGAACCGGTCGCGCCCACGCTTCGAGGTGTTTAGAACATTGACCTGTTGTAGACACCGGGCAAGCCCGCCGCCTTGTCAGGAAGGTCATCGACCGAGATCCTCTTCGAGAACACTTTGTAGGACCAGATCGAGTAGCCGATGATGATCGGCACGAAGACGAGCGCAGCGAAGGACATGATGATCTGCGTCGGTCCCGTCGCAGAGGCCTGCTCGATGGTGAGCGAGTATGCAGGGTCGATCGAGGACTTCATGACGTTCGGAGCCATCGCGATGAAGATGAAGGCCACCGCGCTGGCAATCGCGACGAAGTTCGCAATGAAGGCCTTGAGCTCGTCACCCTTCTGGGCGAACAGTGCGGTTGCCGCAAGGCACAGGGCGGCAATAGCCAGCGGAATCCACGACCACATGCCGGATGCGTATGCGAGCTGAGCCCACAGTGCCCAGACGGCCGTGACACCGAGGGAGATGAGGGACAGGCGTGCAGCGTACTTCTCTGCCCGAACCTGCAGCTCGCCCGATGTCTTGAGTGCGATGAAGATCGCGCCGTGCGACAGGAACAGCGTCAGGGTGACGAGCCCGCCGAGGATCGTGAACGGTGTCAGCAGGGAGAAGAACCCGCCGGTCAGGTGGTGGGTGAAGCCGGCAGCCTCAGCGGCAGAAGCCGTTTCGAGCACTCCCGCCGGCACGACCTCCCATGTCTGGGTGGCCGGATCGATAATGTCGATCACCTCGATCTCCATGCCCTGGACGAGGTTCGCGAATGCGACACCCCAGAGAATGGAGACGAGCCACGCTGAAGCCGTGTGGACGATATCCCAACGGTTGCGCCACTGCTCATCATTGATCTTCCCCCGCCATTCAAGCGCGCAGATGCGGACGATGAGGAGGACGAGGATGAGGGCGAGAGCGAGATACATTCCGGAGAACATGGTCGCGTACCACTCGGGGAAGGCGGCGAAGGTGGCGCCGCCAGCGGTCAGGAGCCACACTTCGTTGCCGTCCCAGTGGGGGCCGATCGTGTTGAGAGCGACGCGTCGCTCCTTCGGGTTGCGGGACATCGTCGTGTACAGCATGCCGACGCCGAAGTCGAAGCCCTCGAGGGTGAGGTAGCCGGCCCACAGGACGGCGATGAGGATGAACCAGAGAATAGGTAGGAAGTCCATTGTTCTCTCTTCTTAGTAGATGAAGCTCAAGGGCTGGTTTTCGTCGTCCGGAGCGGGTGCCTTCTCGCCCGTCAGGTCGATGCCTTCAAGCGTGTAGCGCCGAACGAGGAGGAACCAGATCACACCCAGGACTGCGTAGAGCAGGGTGAACGTGATGAGAGTGCCGAGAACCATGCCGGGGCTCGTCACCTGGGAGACGCCGTAGTCGGTGAGGAGCATGACTCGCTCGACACCGCTGAGGTTGGGTGCGACCACCCAAGGCTGACGCCCCATTTCCGTGAAGATCCACCCGAAGGATGAGGCGAGGAACGGCATCGGGATGGCGAAGAGTGCGAACTTCGCCCAGGTCTCGGACTCCCAGATCCGGTCCTTGCGGGTGTACCAGAGGCCAGCCACAGCAAGAATGACGGGGAAGATCAGGAGACCGATCATGGCGCGGAACGAGTAGTACGTGACGACGAGGTTGGGACGGTAGTCGTAGTCCTCGCCGTGCAGGTCGGCGAACATCTCCTGGTACATTTCCTGGACGTCGTTGACACCCATCACTTCGGACTCGGGGCCCGTGAAGTGATTCGTCGCCAAGAAGGACGTGACGAAGGGGACGTCGAGGATGCGGGTGACGTTTTCGCAGTCGTTCGAGAAGTCGCCGATTGCGAACAGTGAAAGCGGTGCGCCCTGTTCGGTGTTGCACTGTGCTTCCGCGGATGCCATCTTCATCGGCTGCTGCTCGTACATGAGCTGGCCCTGGTAGTGGCCGGTCAGTCCGACCCCGGCAGAGGCGATGAGGATCGTGACGAAGCCGAGGCGTGCGGCAGACCGCCACATGTCGGGCTGGCCGTCCAGCTTCATCTTCGTGGAGCGGACCATCCACCATGTAGCGATACCGGCGACGGCGGTGCCTGCCACGACGAAGGAGGCCGTGATCGTGTGCGACGTTGCTGCAATGGCCGTGTTGTTCGTGAGGACCTCGAGGAAGCCCCCCACTCCGTCGAGCTCGGCGCGGCCGGTTTCCTCGTTGTAGACCGCACCCACGGGATGCTGCATGAACGAGTTCGCGGTGAGAATGAAGTAGGCGGACACGTTGACGCCGATGGCGACGAGCCAGATGCAGAGGGTGTTGAGCTTCGCGCTCATCCGTCCCCTGCCGAAGACCCACAGGCCGAGGAACGTGGATTCGAGGAAGAACGCTGCCAGAGCCTCGAAGGCGAGAGGTGCGCCGAAGATGTCGCCGACGAAGCGGGAGTACTCCGACCAGTTCATGCCGAACTGGAACTCCTGGACGATGCCGGTGGCAACCCCCAGCGCGAAGTTGATGATAAGGATCTTGCCGAAGAAGTCGGCCAGTTTGAGCCACTTCTCCTCACCGGATCGCAGCCACTTGGTTTGCATGATCGCAACCAATGGGGCCAGGCCGATCGTCAGTGGGACAAGGATGAAGTGGTAGACGGTCGTGATGCCGAACTGCCATCGCGCTAGGTCGAGAGCTTCCACCTGGATTCCCTTCCGATTGTAGATATATGAACCAAATCTAGGACCCCGGTAGACAGGCGGTAGGGACCAAGGTCCCAATCCTCGACACGGTGTCGTAAAAAGTCTAGCGGCGGCTTCTCGGTACCGTCTGCAATGAGCGAAACGTCGCCGAATCTCAGGGCCGATGGGAGCGCTCAGCTCGATGTTTGCCGGTGCCGGGACTTTCGTCACTTTCGGGTTGCCGGGGTGTCGCGTGTCGAGCATGATCGCCCTGATCACGCCACCTGAGCTAAAGTATGAGAGAATTCGTTGAAGGCTTTGCGGGCACGGACCGCATAGCCGACGTTGCATGTGTTGAGCGCCGCCGACCAGGCGTGCTGCCGAAATATCAACGTAGAAGAAGCTTCCGCCGCAGCGACGGCGATATACGTGGGAAGGCTTCCGTGCCGTCTTTCCGGACAGGAGTCCCGATGACCGAAGAACAGTCCGACAGTACGACAGAGACAACAAAGCCGAAGGCGCTGCCAGCGACCTATCTCCTCTTCCAAGAGCCAGACCCCACGCACGTCGTCCGCCGTCCGGTGCGTCAGGAGGACCGCCGGCCCGCCAAGCAGGTCGACGAGAATCCCGAACACGACGAGGATGATGAGCGTAAGCCTCGCAGGCGCGGATCGCGCGGCCGCGGACGGTCAACCGAGGTCGACCAGGCCGAGGAGACGACCGAATCCGCAGACGATGCCGCAGCTGATCAGGCTGAGGACGACCAGGAAAGCGAGCCGCAGACGCGGACGCGGACTCGTACCCGATCCTCGCGCTCCTCGCGCGCGTCCGACGAGGGCGAAGCGAATTCAGATGACACGGATGACGACGACTCGGCTCCCGAGTCCTCGGACGATGACGAGCTCGGCACGACGACGAGGCGGCGCCGTCGCAGGCGGTCCACCTCCTCGGACGAGGTGACTGCCCTCAAGGGGTCGACTCGACTGGAGGCGAAGAGGCAGCGGCGTCGCGACGGGCGTGAAGCCGGCCGCCGTCGTCACTCCATCACCGAGTCCGAGTTCCTCGCACGCCGCGAGGCAGTGTCCCGGAAGATGCTCGTCCGCGAGCAGGACGGTCTCAACCAGATCGCCGTCCTCGAGGACGACATCCTTGTCGAGCATTACGTAGCACGTCACACCCAGGTATCGATGGTCGGCAACGTCTATCTCGGCCGCGTCCAGAACGTCCTCCCGTCCATGGAGGCCGCCTTCGTCGATATCGGCAAGGGCCGCAACGCGGTGCTCTATGCCGGAGAGGTGAACTGGGAGGCTGCGGGACTCGAGGGCAAGCCGAGACGTATCGAATCGGCGCTGAAGTCCGGTGAGTCTGTACTCGTCCAGGTGACGAAGGATCCGATCGGGCACAAGGGTGCCCGCCTGACAGCGCAAATAACCCTCGCAGGCCGTCATCTCGTCCTCGTGCCGTCCGGTGCCATGACCGGGATCTCCCGCAAGCTTCCCGATAGGGAGCGCCAGCGGCTGAAGAAGCTCCTCAAGGAAATCGTTCCGCCCGAGCACGGCGTGATCGTGAGGACAGCCGCTGAAGGCGCGACAGAGGACCAGCTGCGCAAGGATGTCGAGCGCCTCACCCGCAAGTGGGATGATATCCAGGCGAAGATCAAGAGCGCCAAGTCCGCTCCCGCACTCCTCAAGGGTGAACCTGAGTTGGCCGTCCGCGTGGTGCGTGACGTCTTCAACGAGGACTTCGAATCTCTCTACATCCAGGGCAAGAACACGTACGCCACGATCAAGGAATACGTCCACGAGCTCTCCCCGGAACTCGATGATCGCGTCCACAAATGGGTCGAGAACAAGGATATCTTCACAGATGCTCGAGTCGATGAGCAGCTCTCGAAGGCGATGGATCGCAAGGTCTACCTGCCCTCCGGCGGCTCCCTCGTCATCGACCGGACAGAGGCGATGACAGTGGTGGACGTCAACACCGGGCGCTTCACGGGTTCGGGCGGAACACTCGAAGAGACAGTCACAAAGAACAATCTCGAAGCCGCTGAGGAGATCGTCCGCCAGCTGAGGCTTCGTGACATCGGTGGCATCATCGTCATCGACTTCATCGACATGGTCCTCGAATCGAACCGAGACCTCGTCCTGCGCCGACTCATCGAATGCCTGGGCCGCGATCGCACGCGCCATCAGGTCGCAGAGGTGACCTCGCTGGGACTCGTCCAGATGACACGTAAGCGTGTCGGCCAGGGACTCGTCGAAGCGTTCTCGTCAACATGCGAGCACTGCGAAGGCCGCGGCTACAACATTCACACGCACGCCGTCGAGAAGGGTGAACCAACGCCCAAGAGCAAGCCGGCGAAGCAGCCACCGGCCCCGGCGCCGGCAGCCGCTCCGTCGCCCGCCGCTGATGATGATCCGGCTAAGCGAGAAGAGGTCAAGACCGCTCTCGCCTCGATCGCAGCAGCCGCCGCACAGCTGCATCGTGACGAGAATCCGGAGGAGGCGCCGAAGCAGACCCGGCGCTCGAGAGGATCACGCGGCTCACGCGGAGACTCATCGAATCGCTCCAATCAGTCCAAGAAGTCTCGCGATGTCGTCGATTCGGCGCCCGAGAGCACCCCTGAACCGGTCCGCCGCGACGTCGAGAAGCCCGTCCAGACGGGCAGGATCACACCGGTCCAGGCGCAGACCGCTCCCGTCCAGCACGCGGAGCAGAAGCCGGCTGTGCAGCCTCAGGAGCGCAAGTCGCGCCGCGTCGCATCATCCGGAACGATCGTGACAGGCTCATCCGGCCCCGCTATCATCGTGGCGGAGAAGCCCGCAAAGAAGCCCGTACAGGCTCCTGCCAAGGCCCAGCCGAAGGTTGAGAAGACTCAGCCCGAGCCGAAGCCGGTCGATGAGACGCGGAAGAAGCGCCGCGTCGCCTCGTCGGGAACGATCATCCCGGCTTCCGGCTCGACGCCCGCCATCATGAGCTTCCCCGTCAAGTAGTGCTGAAAACCACAGCACAAACTCCTGTCCAACACGGGTTCAGGCTTGGTCAGACAAGACCGAGTCCCGTAGGATAGGACGTCGGTGCCTAACCCGGGCACAAGACTTTTATGTCCGCATACGTCAACCAGAGATGAGCAACAACGTGGCTTACGCGATTGTCAAGGCTGGCGGCCGCCAGGAAAAGGTGTCCGTCGGCTCCATTGTCGTCATGAACAAGATCGAGGGCGAGGCCGGTGACAAGGTCGAGCTTGAGCCGATCTTGCTTGTCGAAGGCGATAAGGTCATCACGTCTGCGGACGGAATCTCCGCAACCGTGACCGGTGAGATCGTCCGCGCCGAAAAGGGCCCGAAGATCGACATCATCAAGTACAAGAACAAGACCGGGTACCGGAAGCGCATGGGCCATCGCCAGCAGCTCACCCGCGTCAAGATCACCTCGATCGCTTAAACCAAAGGAGCTGAACCATGGCAACCAAGAAGGGTGCATCCTCAACTCGCAACGGTCGCGACTCGAACGCACAGCGCCTCGGCGTTAAGCGCTTCGGCGGCCAGCTTGTCAGCGCAGGCGAGATTCTCGTCCGCCAGCGCGGCACCAAGTTCCACCCCGGCAACAACGTCGGCCGCGGCAAGGACGACACTCTGTTCGCCCTCGCCACCGGCACTGTCGAGTTTGCCACCCGTCGCGATCGCAAGGTCGTCGACATCGTTCCGGTTTCCGCCTGAGCTAAAGTTTTTTCAGGATGGGGTGGACGGCTCTAGGCCGTCCACCCCATCTGCCATATTTGGAGGTAACGATGGCGACATTCGTTGACAGGGTTGTTCTACACGCACAGGCGGGGAATGGCGGCAACGGTTGCGTCTCGGTGCGCCGTGAGAAGTTCAAGCCGCTCGGCGGTCCCGACGGGGCGAACGGCGGCAACGGCGGCGATATTATTCTCAAGGTCGACTCGCAGGTCACAACACTGCTGAGCTATCACCGCTCACCCCACCAGAGCGCGCCCTCCGGGAAACCGGGGGAGGGTGATCTCCGTATCGGCAAGAGCGGAGAGAACCTCGTCCTCGGTGTGCCCAGCGGCACCGTCGTCAAGAGTCTCGACGGCGATGTGCTCGCCGACCTTGTCGGCGTCGGGACGGAATACGTCCTCGCGAGGGGCGGTCACGGCGGTCTCGGCAATGCCGCGCTTGCCTCGCCGAAGCGCAAGGCCCCCGGTTTTGCCCTCCTCGGTGATCTCGGCGAGCAGGTGTCGGTTGTCCTCGAGCTGAAGTCCGTCGCCGATGTCGCTCTCGTCGGCTTCCCATCGGCAGGGAAATCTTCCCTCATCGCCTCCATGTCCGCTGCGCGTCCCAAGATCGCCGACTACCCGTTCACGACGCTCGTCCCGAATCTCGGCGTCGTCGATGCCGGGGGAGTCCGCTACACGATCGCCGACGTTCCGGGCCTGATCCCCGGGGCGTCCGAGGGCAAGGGTCTCGGACTCGAGTTCTTGCGCCACATCGAACGGTGTGCCGTGATCGTGCACGTCCTTGACTGTGCGACGCTCGAGCCCAATAGGGATCCGCAGACCGATCTCGACATCATCGAGAACGAACTCTCCATCTACTCGCAGCAGATACCCCCGACTCACGGACACGTGCCGCTCATGGAGCGACCACGACTCATCGTCCTCAATAAGGCTGATGTGCCGGAAGCCAAGGAGCTTGCCGAGTTCGTCGCGGAGGACCTGCGCACCACGTACCCGGTGCACGTTGTATCTGCAGTGTCCCGCGAGGGCCTGCGGGAGCTGTCTTTCGCTCTCGCCGCACTCGTCGAAGACGTTCGAGCAAGCCAGCCCGAGGAGGATCCTGCTCCGATCGTCATTCGGCCAGTTCCCCGTGGCAAGCGACAAGACTTCGTCATCAACAAGCTCGGCGGCACCGGCGGACCGCTTTACCAGGTTGTTGGCGAGAAGCCCGAGCGGTGGGTCCGCCAGACCGACTTCGCCAACGATGAGGCCGTTGGATACCTCTCTGACCGCCTCGCAAAGCTCGGTATCGAGGACGAGCTCGCGAAAGCGGGCGCCTTGGCCGGCGATCCCGTGGTGATCGGACCCGTCGACGGCGGCGTCGTCTTCGACTGGGAGCCCACCATGGCGACCGGTGCGGAGCTTCTCGGCCCGCGCGGCAGCGATCTTCGCTTCGAACAGACAGACCGGCCGACCCGACGCGATAAGCGCGAGTCCTTCTACGAGAAGATGGACGCGAAGGAGGCCGCACGTCAGGAGCTGTGGATGGAGAGGGACTCGGGTGTCTGGACGGATCCTGACGCATGATGAAGAGGGCGCTTGCTAACAGGGCACTGGTATCGAGAGCCCCCCGATTCGTCGTCAAGATCGGTTCGTCCTCTCTGACGAACCCGGACGGCACGCTCAATCGCGACAGGCTCGACTCACTATCGGAAACGTTGGCGAACGCCTACGACAGGAATCAGCGATTCGCGCTCGTCTCCTCGGGTGCTGTTGCCGCCGGCGTCGGTCATCTCGGCATCGCGTCACGTCCCTCCGACATGTCGGGGCTCCAGGCCGCGGCCATGGTGGGACAGCCGCATCTCATGAAAGAGTATGCGGAGCGCTTCGCGCGGCGCAGCATCGGGATCGGCCAAGTGCTGCTGACCGCCGACGATGTCATTCGTCGGAGCCACTATCGAAATGCCAGGCTGGCACTCGAGAAGCTCTTTCAGCTCGGCATCATCCCGATAGTCAACGAGAACGATGCTGTCGCAACCTCGGAGCTGAGGCTGGGGGACAACGATCGCCTAGCGGCCCTTATCGCGCACCTGATCAACGCCGATTTCCTGCTCCTGTTGACAGACGTCGACGGTTTGTACTCTGGACCTCCATCAGAGCCGGGATCGCGCCCGATCAGATTTGTCGGGGACATGAGCGAGCTGCAGAACTATTCTATCACCGGGCGCGGGAGCGCTTTCGGGACGGGCGGAATGTCGACGAAGGTGACCGCTGCTCGGATGGCAACGGCGTTCGGTATCCCGACGATCGTCACGTCAGCCGATAACCTCGGTGCCGCTCTCGAGGGCGAAGCCGTCGGCACATGGTTCGCTGCGACGGGCAACAAATCCAATGCTCGAGCACTCTGGATCGCGCATGCTGCCCAGACGAGTGGACAGGTGCGTCTCGATAGTGGAGCTGTTGCGGCTCTCGAGTCCGGCGGGAACTCGCTCTTGGCAGTCGGTATCACGGACGTCGTCGGGACCTTCGACCCGGGGGACCCGATCGACATCATCGGTCCGGGAGGGGACCTCGTCGCCAAAGGTCTTGCCGGCTGGGATTCGGAGAGCCTGCGCGAAGCTGCCGGCAGGTCCGGAGTGGGCCGCGCGGCCGTCCATGTCGACGATATGGTTCTCCTGCGACATTGAATCGGCACACTCGATCCACAAATGTCTAATTTAGTCCCGGGTAGGAGTATCCTGGTCTTACACGGTCATAGCACCAGCGCACGGATCCAGCCAGCGTCGTAAGACAAGGACCAGGGCGTTTGAGCGGATTGCCGTGTCGGTACCGGGTCTACTCCCTGACGGGTTGTTGACTTGGTCACTGGGAAAAGTTTGTGCAATGATTAAGTTAATCGTGTGACAGTTCCTCCTTAAACGCTATGTTACGGGCAGAACTTGAATCACGACGTCGGTAATGGTGCCGATGAATCAACTTGATGTCCAAGGGAGGACACACATGTTCAACGCTAAGCGCGCCGTCTCGCTCATGACAGTCGCCGCTTTCGCACTTGGCGGCCTTGCCGCCTGCGGATCCGACGGCGGAGACGATGAGGGCTCGGTCTATTTCCTCAACTGGAAGCCCGAGTCAGAGGAGACCTACAAGGAGATCGCCAAGGTTTACGAAGAGGAGACCGGCGTTCCGGTCAAGGTCGTGACAGCCGCCTCCGGTACGTACGAGCAGACATTGAAGTCGGAAGTCACGAAGTCCGACGCTCCGACACTCTTCCAGATCAACGGCCCGATGGGCCTGAAGAGCTGGCAGTCCTATGCACTCGAACTCGATGACACCGATTTCGCCAAGGATCTCAACGATCCGGGCCTCGCGCTCAAGGGAGAGGACGGCAAGGTCTACGGTGTGCCCCTCGCCGTCGAAGGCTATGGCCTGATCTACAACCAGGCGATCTTCGACGACTACTTCGCGCTCGATGGTGCGAAGGCTTCATCGGTCGACGAGATCGACGGCTTCGACAAGCTCAAGGAAGTCACTGACGACATGCAGGCCCGCAAGGACGAGCTCGGCATCGACGGCGTTTTCGCCGTGACGTCGCTCGCCTCCGGCGAGGACTGGCGCTGGCAGACCCACCTTGCGAACATCCCCGTCTTCTACGAGTACCGCGACGAGGGTGTGACCGACATGCAGGAAATCGGTTTCACCTACAGCGACAACTACAAGAACATCTTCGACCTGTACCTGACCAACTCCACGGTTGAGCCGGCGCTGACCCCCTCCAAGACGGTCACCGACTCCATGCAGGAGTTCGCAACCGGCAAGGCCGCGATCGTCCAGAACGGCAACTGGGCCTGGAGCCAGATCAAGGACATCGAAGGCAACGTCGTCGCCGAAGAGGACATCAAGTTCATGCCGATCTACACCGGCGTTGAAGGCGAAGAATCCATGGGCATCAACGTCGGCACCGAGGCATTCATGGCCGTCAACGCCAAGGCATCTGAAGCCGATCAGCAGGCGACGATCGACTTCGTCAACTGGCTCTTCAGCTCTGAGACCGGCATGACCTACGTGACCGAGGATCTCGGATTCATCGCTCCGTTCAAGGCGTTCGGCGATTCCACCCCGAACGATCCGCTCGCGATCCAGATCAGCACCTACCTGACGAACCCCGACCTTGAGGCGATTCCGTGGGTCTTCACGACCTTCCCGTCGCAGCAGTTCAAGGAAGAGTTCGGTCAGTCGCTTGCTCAGTACGCGTCCGGCAACATCGAATGGGATGAAGTGACTGACACCTTCATCACCTCCTGGGCCCGCGAAAAGGCCAACCTCGGCTAATAGCCATTGATGCCGGGGCGGGTGATTCCGCCCGCCCCGGCTACTCAACGTTCAAGCGTCTCGACGGCGCTTTACAGCGGGAGACGGACACCGATGCAAAGAACACTGAAGAAATACTTCCCCATATTCGTCGCGCCAACAGGCCTTGCCTTCATGATCGCGTTCCTGTTGCCGTTCTTTATAGGTATCTACCTGTCATTCTCATCGTTCACGACGATCACTGACGCGGAGTGGGTCGGACTCGCCAACTACCAGCGGGCACTGGAAGAGAATCAAGGATTCACGAGTTCCTTCACGTTCACTCTCCTCGTCGTGACGGTCTCGATACTCACCGTCAACCTGTTCGCCTTCGCCATCGCGCGCATGCTCACGCAGAAGCTTCGCGGCACCAACTTCTTCCGCTCAGTCTTCTTCATGCCGAACCTGATCGGCGGCATCGTGCTCGGCTACACGTGGCAGTCGATGATCAACGCCGTTCTCGCAAACTACGGGACGACGATCGTGTCCAACTGGGAATACGGGTATGTCGGTTTGATCCTTCTCATCAACTGGCAGCAGGTCGGCTACATGATGATCATCTACATCGCAGGCCTCCAGGCTGTTCCGCCGGAGCTGACCGAAGCGGCCGAGATCGATGGCGCTAGCAGGTGGCAGATCCTGCGGCATGTGACGATCCCCGTCATCATGCCGACGATCACGATCTGTATCTTCCTCACGCTGTCGAGTTCATTCAAGCTCTTCGACCAGAACCTCGCGCTCACCAATGGTGCGCCCCAGTCGAAGACCGAAATGGTTGCTCTCAACATCGTTAACACAATGTTTGCCCGAGTCGGGCAGGAAGGTGTAGGCCAGGCCAAGGCCGTCATCTTCGTCATTATCGTTGTCGCCGTCGCATTCCTTCAGCTGCGAGCTACACGAACCAAGGAGGTCGAGGCATGAGCGCGGTTATCGAAACAGTCGAATCATTCGACGGTCAGGTCCCCGAGAAGAAGGGCAATCCTGATCCAAGCCGGAAGCAGCTCGGTGCGCGCAAGGGCTTCTACTACGTTGTCCTATGCCTCTTGGTCGTCGTCTTCCTCGGGCCCATTCTGTTCATCATCATCAACTCGTTCAAACAGAAGTTCTCGATCAGCTCCGACCCCTTCTCGCTCCCACTGGGCGACATGTGGGCAGGGCTGTCGAACTACACGACAGGTCTTGAACGGACCGGCTTCTTCGAGGCGATCTTCTGGTCGTTCCTCATCACGGTCACATCCGTCGCCACGATTGTCCTGCTCAGCGCTATGACGGCGTACTACATCACGCGCGTCAAGACGTGGTGGACGTCGATGCTCTACTACATGTTCGTGTTCTCGATGGTCATCCCATTCCAGATGGTCATGTTCCCGACCGTCAAGATCGCCGACATGCTGAGCCTGGCCAATCCTGCAGGCATGGTGGTGCTGTATCTCGGCTTCGGCGCAGGCCTGTCCGTCTTCATCTTCTCCGGCTTCGTGAAGTCCATTCCGCTCGAGATCGAAGAGGCTGCCTACATCGACGGCTGTGGACCGCTCCAGAACTATTTCCGGATCGTCCTTCCGATTCTCAAGCCGACAACCGTGACGGTCGCGATCCTCAACGCCATGTGGATCTGGAACGACTACCTTCTGCCATATCTCGTCATCGGCCTCTCCACCCGATACAAGACGATCCCCGTGGTGGTGCAGATGCTGGTCGGCTCCAACGGCAACCGGGACATGGGCGCGATGATGGCAATGCTCGTCCTTGCGATCATTCCGATCGTCGTGTTCTACCTGTTCTCGCAGAAGCACATCATCGAGGGCGTCGTTGCCGGCTCGGTCAAGGGCTGACCGTATGGCAGGGTGGCTTGCACCCGATTCGAAGTTCTACAACGGGTTGGTGTCCGTCACGGACACCATCATCGTCAATGTGCTGCTTCTGATCTTCAGCCTTCCAGTCGTGACCGCCGGCGCAGCACTTGCCGGCGCTCACGCGGCCCTGCTCAAGCAGGTCCGGGAAGAGGGATCGTCGCCCGCCAAGGCGTTCTGGACCGGCTTCCGCACGTCGTTCGCCCGGGCAACAATCGTCTGGCTTCTCATCCTCCTCGCGTTTCTCGTATCGGCGTGGGAGATCTGGGCCATTCGTCGCATGGACTTGGGTGCAGCCGGGACGGCGGCCACGGTGGTGGCGTTGACGGGGGTCGTGCTCGTCGTGTGCTTCGCGATCTGGTTCTTCCCCCTCATCAGCCAGTCAGAGAAGCCGCTCGCCGATGTCGCAAAAAGATCGGCGATTCTCGCTATTGGATACCTCCCTCGCACGCTCGTGTGCCTCGCGACTCTCGGCGTTCAGCCTTTGCTTCTTTACATGAATGTGGACATCATCGCCATCCTGATCTTCGCGAATATGGTGATTCTTCCTGCGGCGACTCTGTACGTCCATGACCTCCTCATCGAGCGGCAGGTCTCGGCAAATTTCTAGGCGAATGAAAGTCCCCATGCCCTCGGGTATGGGGACTTTCTCATGCTCACACCAGTCGATCTCACCTACTGGGCGGGCGTGTCTTGACATACGGACCCGAGCTCGTGTTATTCTGGCGGTGGTCCAGAGAACCAGCAGAGAGCCCCGGCTAGCTGGTCGACAACCCCTCACGTGCGAGGGGTGCCCCGGGTGACGACCAGGCCTTACTTGGCAAGCGAAGCACCGTCCGCGGTGGAGAGCACGAAGGAAAATATCATGACATTCACGAATAACACCCAGACGACACGGCATTCTGCCCCCGTATCGGCTCCGTTCCGACTTCGTCGAATGTTTATGTGGCATAAGTCCATGGCCTGATCCGGCCAACGAGATCTGCCCGGGAAGCATCCCGCCTCGCTTTATGCACCTTCACTCAGCTCCATAGGGAGCCCATTTGCTATACCCAAGGATCAGAAGATGACTATCCAACTGCCATCATCGTCACAGTCACGGCTCAGTTTCAAAGTCCCCTCTATCAGCATCGACCTGTCCTCCCTCGGCGTTGAGGTGTTCGACAGCTCATCAGACTTCGGCGAGGACTTTCCCGTCGAGACGTGCAACCTTCCAAGACTCGCCTCGATGACAAGCGCCGCGCTGAGCGATGGTCTCGCAGCGGTGACGCTCGGCTCGAGCTTCCTCCTCCGTTCAGACCTTCACTTGCGAGACTGCCGTCTCGACGCAGTGCGTGCCAGCGTCAAGCTCACATCGAAGATCACGGGCCCCATTTTCGCTTCGGTGACAGCCGACTCGGTAGGAGAGGCCGCGCTTGAAGCAGTCAAGGACACGGGTGTCGGGCTGGAGATTCTCGTCACCGGCGATGACCTCGGCCCGGTTATCAGCCTGATCGCGGCGGCGCACAGGGACGGTACGCCCGTGACTGTCGCCCTGACGGGTGAAACAGCGTCCCGCATCGATCTCACGGCACTCGGCAGTGTGCTCGATCGGGTCCGCCTGCGCGAGGCAGACCCTCATTCAGCCCGCGAAATCCGTTACTCACTGCGCTCGGCCGCTCTCGAGCAGGGCCGGGATCTCCAGGTCGTCTCCGACCTTTTCATGATCGTGTCCGGTTGCGCGATGGATGCGGAGGAACGCGCGAACCTTATCTCGGCTATCGGTGCCGATCGGTACGCGGAGGGCGCCGCGCGGGTCCTCGGAACCGTCCACGACGTTGCCGATCACATCGAGTCGTGGACAGATCTCGGCGCGGCAGACGCGTTCACGATCCTGCCCGGCTCACTGCCGACAGATCTCGCGTCCACCGTCTGCGGCGTGCTTCCTCTCCTGCGTGCGCGCCGAAGCGCGGAAAGCGCGGAGTAACAGAAAGCGCCGAGTAAGCACGACGAGAAGGGGGAGCAGTTCAATGTGCTCCCCCTTCTGCCACGCCAGCGTTAGTTCCCCTGCTGCTCTGCGATCTGTGCGCGCACAGCATCCATGTCGAGCTTCTGCGCCTGACCAACGAGGTCCTCGAGCGCCGAGGCCGGCACAGCGCCTGCCTGTTCGAAGATCTTGATGCCGTCACGGAAGACCATGAGGGTCGGAATCGACATGATCTGGAAGCTCTGCGCGAGCTCCGGCTCAGCCTCGGTATCGACCTTCCCGAACGTCACGTCCTCATGCTTCTCAGAGGCAGCCTCGAACGTCGGAGCGAACTGGCGGCACGGGCCGCACCATTCTGCCCAGAAGTCGAGGAACACGGTTCCTTCTTTCACGGTGTCGGTGAAGTTGTCCTTCGTGATCTCGACGGTCGCCATGTCTCACAATCCTTCTCTAGTCATCTTTCGTGATACAAGGCCTGTAACGGGGTGGACCTTCGTTTAATTCCCTATACGCTTACTCTCATGACGAACACGAGAGATGACGTTCGAGAGCTTGCAACGAAGGCGCGCGGCGCCGCCAGGGTTCTCCGCAGCGCGTCAACGACGACGAAGAATGCGGCGCTGGCCGCGATCGCATCAGCACTTGAGGCCCACGCACCGCGGATTGTCGCGGCCAATGAGCGCGATATTGCCAAGGGCGTGGCGAACGGGCTGACGGAGGCCCTCGTGGACCGTCTCACTCTGACGAGCGAGCGTATTGCCAACATCGCGGACGCGGTCCGCGATGTTGCGGCGCTCCCGGATCCCGTCGGTGAGGTGGTTGTCGGCCGTACGCTTCCGAATGGTTTGACCGTGCGCAACGTGAGAGTGCCGATGGGAGTGGTGGGCATGATCTACGAGGCCCGCCCGAATGTGACGGTCGATGCGGCGTGCTTGGCACTGAAATCCGGCAATGCTGTCCTCCTTCGCGGCGGCAGCGCGGCCGAGGAGACGAACGAGGTGCTCGTGTCTCTCATGAGGGACGCCGTCGAATCCGTCGGCATCCCGGCGGATGCGATCGCGTCCGTCGATCAGTGGGGGAGAGAGGGCGCGACGGAGCTCATGAAGGCGCGCGGCTATATCGACCTCCTCATTCCGCGCGGAGGTCCGGGCCTCATCCAGTCCGTGGTCATGAACTCGACCGTTCCCGTCATCGAAACAGGGGTCGGCAACTGCCACGTGTTCATCAACGCTGATGCCGATATCGATCGTGCCATCGCGATCACCCTCAACTCGAAGACGCACCGAACGGGCGTGTGCAACGCGGCCGAGACGCTTCTCCTGCACCGGGACTTCCCGGGCGCTGCAGAAGTTCTCACCGCACTTTCCCAGCGGGGCGTCACCTTGCACGCCGATGCTGGCGCGAAGACCATCGCACACGCAGTGGGTATTGATGTGCTTGATGCGACGGAGGACGATTGGGATCGCGAATACTTGTCGATGGACATGGCGGTCGCGATCGTCGATTCGGTGGATGCGGCGATTGAGCATATCGGTGTCCACTCCTCGGGCCACACTGAGGCGATCGTGACCGATTCGGTCGCTGATGCGAACCGCTTCGTCGCGTCGATCGATTCGGCTGCTGTCATGGTCAATGCCTCGACCCGTTTCACCGACGGCGGGGAGCTCGGTCTCGGTGCTGAGATCGGCATCTCGACTCAGAAGCTGCACGCGAGGGGTCCGATGGGGCTTGCTGAGCTCACGACGACGACGTGGGTTGTCGAAGGTGCGGGGCATGTCCGCTAGCGGCTTTCCCGTCACGGCCGAACATGACCTCGCGTGGATCGAGGCACCTCACCCGAACGATAATCTGAGGCGCAGGATCGGGATCATGGGCGGCACCTTCGACCCGATTCATCACGGCCACCTCGTCGCCGCCTCGGAGGTGCAGCACCGGTTCGGCCTGGATGAGGTGATCTTCGTGCCGACAGGGGAGCCGCCTTACAAGCAGGAGCGGGAAGTATCCCCTGCAGAATACCGCTACCTCATGACCGTTATCGCAACGGCGTCGAATGCTCGGTTCTCCGTGTCCCGGGTCGACATCGATCGGGCAGGTCTCACCTACACGATCGACACTCTTCGGGACTTGAGAGAGATCTATCCTGACGACGAGTTCTTCTTCATCACCGGCGCCGATGTTCTTCCCCAGATTCTTGGATGGAAGGATGCTCCTGGTTTGTGGGACCTTGCGCACTTCGTCGGTGTCAGCAGACCCGGCCACACCATTGCCTCGAACGGGCTCCCCGAGAATCGCGTCACCGTCATCGAGGTGCCAGCCATGGCGATCTCGTCGACGGACGTGCGTGAGCGCGAGAAGATCGGCGTCCCTATCTGGTATCTCGTGCCGGATGGTGTGGTCCAGTACATTCGAAAGTATGGGCTTTACTCGCCCAGCCGCATTCCTCGCGTGTCACAGCCCGCTAGGGCGGCACGGCAGCGCGCGGGACGATAGACTGATCTGTAGGTCGAGCGAAGGAGAACCGATGAGCGAGCGGATGTCGCGGCGCGAAATGCGAAAAGCCGGGCTTCTCAAGCCACGGCAGGAGGCAGAATCTGAGGATCGTTCACCCCACGAAGACGTGACCACACCGGATGTTCCGATCGGCTCAGCCGACAATCCCTTGCCTGAGGCGCCTGCCGCTGAGCACGATGGTGGCCCGGAGACGGCGGCCTTCACTCCGCAGCAGTCTGCCGAGGCTACGATGCTCGGCGGGGATCTGGCTTCTCCAGCGACGCCCGACTCGGCTCCTGAGAGTGGTGATGACGAGCCGCAGGCCGCTCCGGAACGCACGAGCGTCTTCGATCGTTTCTCGCAGGATTCCGATCAGCCCGAGTCCGACCGACCATCACCAGTACTGGCGCGCGACGACGAGTTCGCCTCGGCACTCGACGAGGACGCAGCTGTGGAGGAGTCCGATTTCGCGGACGCTCTCCGTGCCAAGCTCAAGGCCAAACCACCGACAGACGAGGACGATGATACGGCCGAGTCCATTGACGATGAGTTCGTTGAACCGAGCCGGTGGAAGACCATTGTTCTTTTCCTCCTCCTCATCATCGTTGGCTTCGGCGTCGGCATCCTTCTCGGATCACTGATTTTCTCCGGCGGGGATTCCGCCGCCGCGGCATCCGCCGCGATCCACCACTACCCTGGAGCGTTGTGACAGCTACCCCCGAATCCATATCAAAAGCTCGCGTCGCCGCGGCTGCCGCCTTCGAAAAGGTGGCGACCTCCGTCGTCGCAATCGACGTCTCTGAACGGCTCGTCCTCACCGACGTCTTCGTCGTCGCCTCAGGCGAAACGGGCCGACAGGTTCGCGCCATTGTCGACGGCATCGATGAAGCCCTTCATAAGGAGGGCGTGCGCCGTATTCGGCGCGAAGGCTACGAGGGTGAAGCCCATTGGGTTCTCGTCGACTACGGGGACATCATCGTCCACGTTCAGCAGGACGAAGACCGCGAGTACTATGCGCTGGAGAAGCTGTGGGGGGACTGCCCGTCGATTGACGTGTCGGACCTGGACGGCGAGCGTTGATCTCACAGCTCGTTCTGTGGCGTCACGGGCAAACCGATCTCAATAAGCAGCGGCGCCTTCAGGGCGCAAGCGACTACCCGCTCAACGACTCCGGTCGCGCACAGGCGCGGTCTGCCGCGAAGAAGATAGCCGCACTCGGTCCCACTGCTATCGTCTCGTCCAATCTCGTCCGCGCGTATGACACGGCCACTGCGCTCGCAAGCGTGACGAATCAGGAGATTCACGTCGATCCGCGCGTCCAGGAGCGGAGCTTCGGATCATGGGAGGGCATGACGGTGGATGAGATCGCCGCCGTCGATCCCGAGGGTCTGACGCTTTGGCGAAACGGGAGAGAACCGGGCGGTGATGTTGAGACCCGTGAACACTGCGGCCAACGCTTCGCGGCTGCGATCGCGGACTGGGGCAACAGGTTCTTGGAGATGGGCGTCGAGGACGGCGTCCTCGTCGTCGTGTCGCATGGCGGGGCAATCTCGAATGGTGTCATGACGATGCTCGGGGTGAATCCCTCCCTGGCACAGCCCTTAGCAGGCCTGGACAACTGCCATTGGGCGGTTCTGACTCCCCAGGCGAACCGGACGCCGGTGTGGCGGCTGAACGGCTACAACATCAGCTGAGTGCCTGTGGCGGTCACCACCTTTATCGATTTGGCATCGCGGGGGTGTTTCGACTTACACTAGGGAGGCACAAGGGGCTATGGCGCAGTTGGTAGCGCGCTTCCATGGCATGGAAGAGGTCAGGGGTTCGAATCCCCTTAGCTCCACCACTTGTTCTAGTGAAAGAACCCTTCGGGTATCGCAGCTTTTAACCATGCGATGTTCGAAGGGTTTTTTGGTCTCTCCACGAGCTCGGGACGCAACGTCAGAGGCCTGAGTCATCGAGTGCGTGTGAGTGGATGGTGCGGCATGGCACGGGGAGAGTCTGCGCGACCGTGCCGATAGGCGGCTTGTGTGTGGGGGAGCATGCGCTCAGCCGAATGCTGACGGTGTTCCATGCGGTGCCGACATCGATATCGGACGGCGGGATATGCACCGGAAGCGGATTCGGCTATCTCCCAGCGGTGCTGTTGCTCCAGTCTGGACGCCGCGGCCAAGAGTGGTGCGGGCGATCATTACTGTCTCGAAGCGTGCGGGAACGGTGGTACTCGCTACTTTATGCTGTTGGCGGTCGAGGAACGGCATTCATACGCTACGGTGCTGGCCAATGCTCTGACCAGCACGAAGCAGGGTGTGGGTGGGTGGTCAACGCGGGTCATGCATGATGTGAGCCGCCAATATCCTTCGGCTCTGAATTCGTCGAACAGGGTATGATAGAGAATCGAATGTCAACGATGTTAACGATGTTTATATAGATTGTGTCCGCGTTTCTTATCGAGTGAGTTCTTATTATTGTTTTTGACTATTTCAGGTGATCGGCAAAGAGAGAGAGCTCGTGCCACTGTGCCGGTGGCGACACGTGCTGGTGTTCTGTTCCTTCTGGATGGAAAATTGATGACATTATGAAAGACCAGGTTGATCTCCTCGAAGCAACACTCGCGTCGGGTGAACAGACATGGAACGAGCGAACGCAGGCTCGTGAACATCGAACCGGAGTTCGAGTCGACTTAGACGAGCAGCTCCGCCTGGAGTCCTGCTCATCTGAAGCGATCCATCTCATCGATCGAGTCGGCTCCCACGGTCACGTCATTGCCATGCGCGACGGAACTGTCGTTGTTGCGAGCGAGCGGCTGAGTGGATGGCTCGGCGCGAATCTCGCCGATGTTCACGAAGAACTCGCCGCGATGATCGCCACGCCCGCAGTTGACGACGATACGCATCGACTCTCGATTCTCGGCGAGGACTGCTGCTTCTCCATCCATCGCTCCACCCTGGTAGGGGAGGGCGTTTCAGACGATGAGCTCCTTGTCATCGAGTTCGAGATCGTGGAGGGCACGGCGGATGTCAGCGTCGTCGAGATCTCGAGGGCTATCCACGAACTCAGCGAGGTGCGGGGCGCTTCGGAGTCGATGGAGGTTGCCGCCCGCGTGCTTCGGCGTATCACCGGCTACGACAGGGTGCTAGGCTACACGTTCTTCGAGGATGGTCACGGCCAGGTTGTGGCGGACGAGCATCCTGAGGACATGGAGGGATATCTCAACCTCCATTTCCCCGCCTCCGACATCCCGGCCCAGGCCAGGCGCCTCTACCTGCGCAAGCTCTCGCGCATGATCGTCGATACGGAGGACCCGGGCGATGCTCTCCTGCAGGCGGGCGAGGGCAAGCTCGACCTCTCCCTGTCTGAACTCCGCCTCGCCTCCTCCCATCACCTTCAGTTCATGCGCAACATGGGTCAGCGTGCGACGCTCAGCTTGAGCCTCACCTATCAGGGACAGCTATACGGCATGATCACGTGCGCGCACCGATCCCCGCGCCGGCTTCCCATCGCAGCCCGACGTCAACTCGAGGTCCTTGCGCGCGTGATTGCGGAGCATGTTGCGTCAGAGCGCCGAGTGGAGCGCATGGCACGTCGGCTGGAGACGAGGACGAAAATGGCTCGCATCCTCGCACCGCTCTATGGGGATGATCCGCTCGAGGGAATCCTCGAGCAGGCGAAGGCGTCGATCCGGTCGCTGATCCCGTGCGATGCTGTGTTCCTGCGCTACGAGGGAGAGATCTACACGCTGGGCAGCCTGCCGGTCCTCGCCGAGATCGAGGCGGCCCTCGATGTCCTGGGAACCGATCGCATCATGACCGATTCTGTCACGCGTGATTATCCGGAGGTGTCGAAGCATCTGCCGGGCTATGAGGGTCTTCTTGTCGTCCCACTGGTGAACGATGGTGACTGTCTGGTCTTCTGCCGTGTGGCTGCAGCTAGGGAAGTGGTGTGGCTGGGCGACCAGACGGCGAGCAATAGGCCCACGCCGCTGTCTCCGCGCAGCTCTTTTGCGTCGTGGCGGGAGAGCTTCCAGAGCCAGTCAGTGCCCTGGGGAGAGGTCGCCGAGGATGCATACGCGTTCGGCGACAGCGTTTCACTGGCGCTGCGTGCCCGTGAACAGGCGAGACTGGCAGAATTGGCGTACGAGGATCCTCTGACCGAGCTTCCCAACAGGCGTTTTCTCGAGGAGCACCTCGATCGCCTCCTTCATCGCAGAAGCTCGCACTCCTCGTGCGAGTCGATTGCCGTCATCTATATCGACGTCAACGATTTCAAGATGACGAACGATCGCTTCGGACATGAGGTGGGTGATGCGGTGCTGATGGCAGTGGGGGAGCGGCTGACGGACGTCACCCGCGACGGCGATATCGCCGTCCGTCTCGCGGGCGACGAGTTCGTCGTCATCTGCCATGACGTGAGCGATGAGAAGGCTCGAACGATTGTCGAGCGTCTCGACCGTACGCTCTCGGAGCCCGTTGTGACTCCGACTCAAACAGTTTCTCTCAGCGCGTCTGTCGGTATGACGATCGGCCGGGAGGGCGATTCTGCGGCTGATGTCCTGAGCCGCGCGGATAGAGCCATGTACGAGCGCAAGCGCGTCCAGAAGGAACAGCGGCACTCTGAGTGACAGAGGGGACCAAGCGTCACTACCGCACGATGGTGGTCCCGCTGAGGTCCGCCGCGTTCTCCAACGATCCGAGATCGGTGACTGTCAGGCCTGCTGATTGCATGAGCGCTGCTGCCTGGGCGGAGCGGTTTCCGGACCGGCAGTAGACCGCGTAGGAGTCATCCGGGTCCAAGGATTCGAGTGCCTCAGCGAAGCCTGCGGCTGTGACATCCATATTGATCGCGCCCTCGAGGTGGCCGGAGGCGAACTCCTCAGACGTTCGAACGTCGATGATTGTCACATCTGCAGGTAGGCATTCTGTCGCGGTCGAGCATCCGACGAGGCCGAGGAGCAAGGCGGTGAGGATCGCTATTCGTCGCATGGTTGTCATCCTTCCGAGCGGGACTGAGAGTCCGAGTGAGGCTGCGCGCAGGTGTCTCCCGCGCAGTATTGGGGCGTGGAACCGACTCTGGCCGCAATAGCGCACCCGACGCAGATGCCGAAAGATGCCTCTGCGAAGAGCAGTGCGAGGCAGATGCTGCACAGCGAGATCGTGAAAGCCATGGGGAGCGACAGCACGCTCATGCTCATGCACGAGACGAAGGCGAGCCCGAAGCCGAGCCACCAGGCGAACTCCTTTTGGGGTGCGCCAACCCATTCGGGTTTCTGCCTGGAGACGATGAGTCGGCCCGCCGCCAAGCTCGGCGACCACCGATCTCCCGCCGTGAGCCGAATCATCATGTCGACCATGAACAGCATGCCGAAAGCCTGTAGGGAGGTCCGCGATTCATGCGCGACTGCGCCTGCTCCCGCCAAGAAGAGGAGCCCCGCAGCGGCGCGCACGGCACGTTCGTTGATAACGGGTACTGAGTAGCCGGGAATGATCGTACCGATTGGTGAATCGGATGTGGTGGTCAACATGTGGCCCCTATGAGGTGAAAAGCGCGGGTAGTTCCTGTGCGAGGACAAAGACTCCCATGATGAGGACAAAGATTCCGAAGCCTGTGCGCAGTGCCCGCTCAGGCAGTCGTCCCGCGAGTGATACTCCGAGGAATGATGCTGCGATCGCAGTGCCGGTGAAGGCTGCGAGCAACGGCCAGTCCAGGCTGACAGACAGAAGGTATCCGCCCAGTCCCGCGAAGGACTTCATCGTGATCACGAGAAGGGACGTGCCGACGGCGACAGCCATGGGCAGGCCGCCGAGCAGATTGAGAGCAGGAACGATGAGGAAGCCTCCTCCTGCCCCGACAAGCCCGGTTGCGATGCCGACGGCAAAGCCGTCGATCACGACACGGGTTGCTGATGCTGTGCGAGCCGGAGCGTCCGACGTGTTCGATCTTCCTCGGATCATGGCTGTGGCTGTCACGATCATCATGAGTGCAAAGAGCACCATGAGAACCGCTCCGGGTATGAGACCGCCGAGGAGCCCGCCCGCGAAGGCTCCCGCCATGCCGGCACCGCCGAAGATCAGCCCCGTGCGCCACCGCACCCGCCCCGCCTTCGCGTGGCCGATGGCACTGACTGCACTCGTTGCTCCGACGATGAAGAGGGATGAGGCGATCGCCTCCCGCGGCTCCATCCCCACCATATACGTGAGTATGGGAACGGTGAGAATGGAACCGCCGCCCCCGAGCAGGCCGAGGGAGACGCCGACGAGTGCGGCGAGGAGAAGCGCGAGGACGATGGGATCCACTCGGCCTCAGTTACTGTGGACGGGTTCGTTGCCGGGAATCGACGCCCACGCCGCGTAGCTGCCCTCGACTTCCGCGACGTCGTAGCCGGCACGCCGCAGGGCACTTGCGGCAACACTGTTGCGAACCCCGCTTTGACAGTACGTGAGAATCGTTCCATCCTCTGGGAGCATGTCGAGGTTCCACAGGACACGCCCGCCCGAGAGCTGGTGCGCGCCGGGGATATGCCCCTCGGCATATTCGGTCTTGTTGCGGACATCGAGCAGCATGACGTGCGGATAGCGATCGATATCGGCCGGTGCCACGACGGTGGGCGTGACGAGATCGAGCCCATCGAGGGATGTGACATAGCCGCTGACCGTGTCGATTCCGACTCGCATCAGATGGTCTCTCAGTGCTGTCGCCATCTCCAACGATTCGGCCAGGACGACGAGGGGACGCTGTTCCTCTTCAGGATTGACAGCCCATGCGCCATAGCTTGCGGCCTTCGCGACACCGGGCACGTTGAGCGACCGGGGCACCGTGCCTGTGTGGACCTGGCTGTGGTGGCGGGTGTCGATGAGAATGACGCTGTCGTCCGCCAGAGCGTCCCGGAGGGATTCGGCCGTATAGTCGATGAGCTCGGGGAGCGGGCCGAGAACGGCGGGTCCTTCCCTGTTCTCCCGCTTCATCCGCCCGAAGTAGGCGTGAGCGTCCGGCTGCCCCGACAGCAGCTCGTCGATGAAGCCCTGCTCGTCGTCTGCCGAGAGGTAGGGCCCCCACCAGGAGAAGATGCGTTCGTAGCCGACGGTGGAGGAGGCGATCGCTCCAAGCGCTTTCCCGCACGCAGATCCTGAACCGTGTGCGGGAAGAACCTGCACGTAGTCGGGGAGGGTGAGGAAACGGCTCTTGAGGCTGGCGAAGAGGTCTTTCGCTCCCTGGAACCTGGTGTCGACGCCGCCGGCGGCCTCGTCGAGGAGGTCAGGTCTGCCGAGGTCTCCCACGAACACGAAATCACCGGTCAGCATGAATCCGGGTTCGGTGGACTGGGCTCCGTCGGTGATGAGGAACGACATGTGTTCGGGTGTGTGTCCCGGCGTGTGGACGGCTTCGACGGTGATGTTCCCGAGGTTGATGCTGTGGCCGTGCTTCATCCTCGTCGCGTCGTCGAATGCTGAGGAGTAGGTCCAGTCGGGGCCTCCCTCGTCCGACACGAACATGCGTGCCCCCGTTCTCGCGGCAAGCTCACGAGTGCCGGACAAATAGTCGGCATGGATATGAGTCTCCGTGACCGCGGTGATCGTCATGCCGTGCTTCTCGGCTAGGTCGAGATAGACATTGATGTCGCGGCGGGGGTCGACGACAAGTGCTTCGCCCTTGGCTTGGCAGCCGATGATGTAGCTCGCCTGTGCGAGGTCTTCGTCGTAGATGCGTTCGAGAAGCATGAGTGTCCTTTCGTCGGGGTCAGCTGCACGAGCAGCGGTCGGCCTCGGCCACGCCCGCGAGAGCGTCGTCGATGTGCTGGCCGCAGCCTGTCCAGGTCGGCTTGCCGCAGCGGTGGCAGGTGATTCGTGAGCACATAGGTGGTCCTTTCAGGTGTTTACGGGGTGGGGTTGTCTGCGAGTTGACGGCGGACGTCATCCATGTCGAGGTCGCGTGCGCCCTGGATCAGCTGCTCGAGCTGCGGGCCGCGAAGAGCCCCTGGCTGGGAGAAGACTCGGATGCCGTCGCGGAAGACCATGAGAGTCGGGATCGAGGTGATCCGGAAGTCCGCCGCGAGCTGCTGTTCGCTCTCCGTGTCGACTTTGCCGAACGTGATGTCGGGATGATCATCGGAGGCCTTCTCGAAAACGGGCGCGAAGTTGCGGCAGGGGCCGCACCATGCCGCCCAGAAATCGACGAAGGTGATGCCGTCCTCGACGGTCTGCGCGAAGGTCTGCGCAGTGAGGTTCACGGTCGCCATCTCTACCGCCCGAAGAGACGGGAGAAGAACCCGCCCCGCTCGCTCTTCGCGGCATCGATCTCTGCCTGGGAGTGCTTGCCGTTGCACCATTGGCCGGCGGGAACGGACTTCTTGACCTGGGCAACATGTTGCCCACATCCCGCCCATGTCGTCTTGCCGCACGTCTTACAGGTGACTGCTCTACACATGTCTGCCTTCCTCGGTCTTCACAACCATCACATACCCGGAGGGGTATTTATCTTGACGGTTTATGATACCCAGGGGGGTATGTTGGTTGTCAAGTCGACAGCGTGCGTCAGGGAGACTGATTGACGGCCAGCCCATGGCTCCGAAGCAGTCCTCTGATTGGACACTCCGATCGACTCAATATCATCTGAGGGCGTCGACGGGCGGTGGTAGCGTCCTGCGTGACGGAAAGGATGCCACGTGACCAGCTATCACGACCGCGCTCGCGGCGCGTTTGCAGGATTTGTCCTGGGTGACAGTCTCGGCATGCCGACGCGGGCGATGAGCGGGGAGAACATCATCGCAACCTACGGTTTTGTCATCGGTCTCGGGCCGGCGAGTACTGTGCAGCCGATGAATCCGGGCATGGGAACGGGTTCTGTCACGTCGCGGACCGAGCATGCGCTGCTCGTCGCCAGCATGATCGACGGTGGCCCGATCGATCCGACGCGTCTGGCTAGACTCATGGTGGCATGGGATGATAGGGCAAGAATGGCGGGGCGCCTCGATCTCCTCGAAGCCGAGAGCCGATACGGCTTCGACCAGCTGCTCGCCGGTGTGCCCGGCGATCATCGCAGCACGACGTGCGAACCGACGGCGTGGGTGCTCCCTCTTGGCCTCGCCCACTCTTCAGAGCAGTGCAGTGATCTGGGTGATGCCGTGTACGTGACCTGTCAATCGACCCACAGGTCGCGGCAGGCGGTCGAGGGTGCGGCGCTGTTCGCCCACATCATCAGTGCGGGTGTCGATGGGGCCGGCGTCGACGACGCGATCGAATATGGCCTGGAGATCGTCGCGTCAACGCCGCGCCGGGGGGAGTGGACATCCGAATCCTCCGTCATCGCGCGAACCCTCCAAGCGATCGACTGGGCAGAGAACCTGCGGGACATTGAAATCGGTGCACACCTCCACGATATTGTCGGCCTCTCGAAGAGAGCCGGGGAAGCGATCCCTGCTGCGATCATCATCGCGAAAGCCTTCTCGCACGATCCTTGTCGCGGACTGTGTCTGGCGGCGCAGATCGGGGGAGAAACCTGCGCTATTGGGAGCATGGCCGGTGCGATCCTCGGTGCATGCCTCGGGATCGAGGCGTTTCCTCAGCCCGTCTTGGCGCAGATCGCCAAGAACGCGGCTGAGGATGCTCTCGATCTCGCAGACAGGCTCGTTCTGCTCTCGGGCAGGGGAACTGCTGTGAAAGGCAGTATCGGCTGATCGCGCTACATGGCTGACACCCGGGCTGGGTACCCATTCTTCGTCACGATATCGGCCAGGGCTTGAGGGTCCACCGTGTCATCATGGTCGACGGTGATCCGGCCCGTTGTGAAATGGACGGTCGTGTCTTCGACGCCATCCACTCGGTTGAGTGCCTTTTCGAGTTTGTCGACGCACGAGGGGCAGGAGAAGCCTTCGGCGCGGAGCAGTGTTGTCATGGTCATCCTTTCCTTGGTGATCCCACGTTATGAGGATCCCGGTGGGGCTTCCATGACGTGCGTCAATGAACGAGCGCGACATGCCTACAATGGGGGGACGACCCAAGGGAGGGATGTGCCAGTGCCACAGTCACCGGTAACACGTTCAGCGGGAGAGCCGCACCAGTGCTCGATCGAGACGCGCCTGCGGGTGCTTCGCGAGGTGCGATGGTTCGCGGACCTCGAGGACGAGGAGCTGATCGAGCTCAACGGGCGGATCACCTCCCATGCGTGGGCGGCAGGCCAGTACATTCACATCGAGGGGGATGCTGCCGACAGTCTGCACGTGATCGCAGAGGGCGTGGCCAAGGTCGAGAAGATCGCTCCTGACGGAACCGCCCACATTGTCGATATTGCGGTCGCGGGAGATCTCGTCGGCGTGCTTCCCCAATTGGGCGATCCCGTCTATGCGGATTCAGTCGTCACGCTCGGGGTGACGTGTGCTCTCCGCATCGACGCGAACCGGTTCTCCACGATCCTGCGCCGGTACCCCAGTGTCACCCTCCATGTCCTCGATGATGTGGCGGGGAAGCTGGCTCGGACGAGGCACTCCGTGACCGTCGGAACAAGGCCGGTCCCCGAACGCCTCGCAGACGTGCTCCTCATGCTGATGTCGAAAGTCGGGCGGCGCGACCGAGAGGGGATCCTCATCGACCTGCCGCTGACACGGGTAGATATCGCCGCCATGGCAGGATCCACCCCGGAATCCGTATCGCGGACGATGAGCGTGTGGAAGGCGGAGGGGATCGTCGACTCGGGGCGGCAGTGGACGCGCGTCCTGCGACCCGACATCATCCGCACCATCGCAACCGGGATCACGCGCACGGCGTAATCCGAGAAGTCACGTGATTTCTCGCGGATTTCCGTTAAAGAATCACGGTTTTTGATAATTTACGTGGCCAAAGTCCTACGCCCCCGTCCTATACGTCACGAACTCGTATCGTTAATGTGGAGCGCATGAACGATGAAACTGCATCATTGCCCCACGTCGTGATCGTCGGCGGAGGATTCGGCGGGATCGCGGCCGCCCGCGGTCTGCGCAAGGCGAATGTTCGTGTGACCCTGATCGATCGAAACCCTTATTCCACGTTCCAGCCGCTCCTCTATCAGGTTGCGACGTCGACGCTCAACCCGGGAGACGTCACCTACTTCCTCCGAGCGGTACGGCGCGGGCAGCCGAATCTGCGAGTGGAGCTCGGCACCGTGATGTCGATGGACCACGATGATCAGCGGATCGTCATGGACGACGGCCGGACAATCTCCTACGACTACCTCATCGTCGCAACCGGTGTATCGGCGAACTATTTCGGGATCCCGGGGGCCGAAGATCATGCCCTTCCGCTCTATACCCGCCAAGAGGCGATCGATGTTCGTGACAGGATCAACGGACTCCTCGATGCTGCGACGAAGCGTCCCAACGAAAAGGTCCGCATCATGATCGTCGGGGGCGGCCCGACCGGCATCGAAACAGCCGGAGCCATCGCCGAGCTCAAGGACAAGGACCTTCCCGTTCTCTATCCCGAGCTCGATCCGGACGCTCTCGAGATCATGCTGGTCGATATGGCCGACCGTGTCCTCGGTGCATTCTCCGAAGAATCCTCGACCTATACGAAGAAGGAACTCGAGAAGCGCGGAGTGAACGTCGTCCTTGCACAGTCCGTCAAGGAGGTCAGGGTCGACGGCGTCACCCTCGGCGCCATGGACGGGTCGGGCGAGGAGACGTGGGTGCCTGCCGCGGCTGTTCTCTGGGCCTCGGGCGTCACCGTTCCCTCCGCCGTCTCGAACTGGAATCTGCCCCAGGTGCGTGGCGGCCGGATCCCCGTCTCGGGAACGCTTCAAGTCGACGGATTGCCCCGCGTCTTCGCGGTCGGCGATGTCGCGGCGATGACCGACGGACCGCTTCCGCAGCTTGCCCAGCCCGCCAAGCAGACCGGCCATCATGCCGCCGGCGTGATCCGGGACCTGCTCGACAATCGAACTCCACGGTCCTTCCGATACAAGGATCTGGGTATTCTGGCGACGATCGGCCGCGCCGATGCTGTCGCCGAGGTGACAGGCCTGCCGAAGCTCAAGGGCTTCGCCGCGTGGATGATCTGGAACTCTGTCCATATCGCGACCCTCATGGGCGGACGCAATCGCATCTCCTCCATGGTCAACCTGGGGACGAAGTATCTGGTCTGGGGGAGGAGCCACAATCTCATCGTCGGTGACATCACCGACTTCTCCCGCAATGCCACAACGGGCCCGCTCTCAGCCGCGAGGTCGATGAAGCGCCACCACCACAAGTGACACACTCGCGAGAGTGAAGAAGGGGAGACGGTCTTATCCGTCTCCCCTTCCCCCTATGCCGTGACCGGGGCGTGCTTCCCGCACCAGACGGGCTTTGCCGCACATTCTGGACACGTGACGAGGCGCGATACACACGAGGGGTCATCACAGTTGTGAAGCGATCCGGCCGGCGCCCCACATCCGAAGCAGACGCCGATCATGTCGGCATCCGGTCCGAATGTCATCGTCTCGCGATTGTCGAAGACCGTGAGGGAACCCGTCCAACGGCCCTCGTTGCCGAACTCTTCCCCATATCGGACGATTCCGCCGGAGAGCTGATAGACGTGCTCGAATCCGCGGTTGCGCATGAGTGCCGAGAGCACCTCGCAGCGAATCCCGCCCGTGCAGTACGTGAGGATCGGTGTGGACTTGAGATGGTCGTACATCCCGGCATCGAGAAGCTTGATGAAGTCGTGCGTCGTCTCCGTCGGCGGGACGATCGCTCCCTCGAAGCGGCCGATCTCGGCCTCGATGCTGTTGCGCCCATCGAAGAAGACGAGATCCGGATGCTTGCGAATGAGATCCTCGACCTCGTCTGGGCGCACGTGGATGCCGCCGCCCACGACACCGTCACGATCGACTTCCAGTTCTCCAGGGGCACCGAAGGCGACAATCTCTGGACGAGCTTTCACGACGAGACGCGGGAAGTCTTTCGACATGCCGGACTCGTCGAGGCCGGTCCCCTCCGACCACTTCATGTCGATGTCCTTGAACGGTCCGTACGATTTGAGGTTCTTCACGTACTGCTTGCAGGCCTTCAGTTCGCCTCCGACGGTGGCGTTGATGCCGTGCTCTGAGACGAGAATACGGCCACGCAGGCCGAGGCGCTCGCACAGCTCGCGCTGCCACAGCCGGATCGCCTCAGGGTCCGCGAGGGGAGTGAAGCAGTAGAAGAGGAGAACGCGGGACATCATGATGGGCACCTTTCAGACTAGGCAAGTATAGGGGCGAGTCACGGGATCGGAGGGTGAGAGCTCGGGTCTGTGACCCACACGATGTCGGCGCAGGCGCCCACGTTCTCGCTGTCTCGCGCGCCGCGCACCATGCCGTCGACCACGGTGACAGTGTGCCCGGGGTGCAGGCCGAGACGAGAGGCCTCCCGAAGCAGCTCGGGGTCGCCGTCATCGACCCTGACGATCGTGACAATGCCGTCTGCCGCTTCCCGCAGGGGTACTGCCCTGGTGCGCGGCAGGATCCCTGCCCTCGTCGGTATCGGATCCCCGTGAGGGTCGTGGGTGGGCCTGCCGAGGAATTCGTCGATCGCATCGATGAATCGAGGGGACACGGCGTGCTCGATCGCATCTGCTTCGACGTGCACCTCGTCCCATGAATAGCCGAGTGACGAATGGAGGAAGGTCTCGATGAGCCGATGGGCGCGAACCATGGCGAGTGCGTGTGCCGTGCCCTCAGGGGTGAGCCTGATCGCCTGATACTTCTCGTGCTCGACGAGCCCGTCGCGAGCAAGGCGCGCAATCGTCTCCGACACGGTCGATGCCGATAGTCCCATCTGTCTCGCCAGACTCGAGGTCTTGACGGGCTCGTTCGACCATTCTGTCGCCGCCCAGATGTGTTTCAGATAGTCCTGGACGGTTGCCGACATATCGCTCATGGGTGTTCCTTCCGAGCTTTGCTCCCAGCGAATTCTCACGAACGTCGGAACAAATGTTCATGAAGGTACGTTGAGATGGTGTGATGGACGACGAAGCCTTGAATAACGGTCACACCGAATTCGACGAGATGATGGCCGAAGGCCCCACCCCTCATCTGCACCTGTCGGTCAGCCTGCTCGATCAGATCGACCGTGCCCGGCAGGTCGATGAGCTTCTCGATCGTGCGGTTGAGGACGTGACCGGACTCAAGCCTTCCGAAGTGAAAGCCCTCAAGCTGGTCGATAGCGGAGCCCATCGACTCGAGGACCTTGCCGACGCTCTCGGACTTGTCGATGATGCCGCGGCCACGGTTGTCGATGCCCTGATCCAGCGGGCGCTTCTCGTGCGCGACACGTCGAACCTGCTTCACCTGACGGAGGCCGGGGCGGCAATGGTGGATCGCGCCGATGCGATCCGGATCCGCAGCGCCGACCTGGCCTCCACCAGGCTCAACGATCATCAAATCGAGAGGCTGACTGCCACTCTCGACCTCATGAGAGGGCTCAGCAGTGAGCGGCAGCTACCGCGAGCTTGAGTGCACCCTGGAAGCGTGACTCCCGGTCTTCGGCCGACATGTCATCGGAACCGTCGAGAAGATGGTCTGAGACCGTGAGGACCGTGAGGGCCTGAGCATCGTGCTGGGCTGCGAGCATGTAGAGCGCAGCGGTCTCCATCTCGACGCCCAGCGTGCCCAGATCCGCGAGCTTCTGAACCTCGGACGGATCGTTGCCGTAGAACTTGTCGCGTGACACGACGGGACCGACATGGACCGAGGTCTCACCCTCGGCGGCGGCGACTGCCGCGGAGAGGAGCTCCCACGATGCTGTGTGGGACAGGCCGATTCCCGGGATCAGGTTCGTGACCGACGAGTCGGAGTGGGCTCCGATCGCGATGACGACATCACCGACCGTGACCTTCGAGGACAGACCGCCGCACGTACCGATGCGGATGATGCGCTTGACGCCGTAGTGGGTGAAGAGCTCGGTCGCATAGATGGAGAGGGAGGGCTGACCCATTCCCGACGCCATGACGGAGAGCGGCTTGCCGTTGTAGACGCCCGTGTAGGCGCCGATGCCGCGAACGTCGGAGACCTTCTCCGCATCCGGCATGAGAAGGTTGGCGATGCGCTCGGCCCTGCGGGGATCTCCGGGCATGAGGACGGCAGGTGCGAAAGCGCCGTCGGGGGCATTGATATGAGGGGTAGGCATAGTGCTCCTTACTAGATGGGTCCCCACAAGTGTACGCGTGGGGACCCATCGTTGCGGAGGTTCTCGAGGCCCGGGGGTCAGGCAGCTCTACAGCTGATCGGAGGCGAGAGCCGCACCCTCGGACAGTGCTTCGAGCTTCGCCCAGGCGATCTGCGGGTGGATACGCCCGCCGAAGCCACAGTCAGACGATCCGATGACGTGATCCTCGCCGACGAGACGAGCGAAACGCACGAGACGGTCCGCGACCAGCTGAGGATGCTCGACGACGTTGGTCGCGTGGGAGACAACGCCGGGAAGGATGGTGCGTCCGCCCAGGTCCCGGTTCTCCCACACGCGCCATTCGTGCTCGTGGCGAACATTGCCGGCCTCGAAGGAGTACTGGGCGACATCGATGTCCAGCATCGCATCGACAATGTTCTCGAATTCGAGGTCTGTCGTATGGGGGCCGTGCCACGAGCCCCAGCACAGGTGGTAGCGGACTCGGGACCTGTCGAGGCCCTCGAGGGCCTCGTTGACGGCATCGACTCGCGTCCGAATGAAACGGACGTAATCCTTCGGGTCGATCTCCGGCGTGATCTGATCGTAGGACTCCGCCAGGGACGGATCGTCGAGCTGGAGCAGGAGGCCCGCGTCAAGGATCGTCTTGTACTCCTCGCGCAGCACCGGGATCCAGGCCTTGATGAATTCCTCTTCGGAACCGTAGTACGCATTCGAGATTCGTGCTGCGGAGCCGGGCGCGATAGCGGTGACGAAGCCCGTATCGGCGGGACGACCCGCGGCCGCGAGCGCGGCGACGAGGTTCGATGCATCGGCCGTGGCAGCGTCCTGACCGATATAGGACAGGGGACCGGTTGCGGTGGGTTGGGCCTTGCTCGAGCCCATCTCCACCGTGGCGTTCGGGCCGAAGTAGGCATCGAGGAAGCGGTTGAAGTCGCGGCGCTGACCGAAGCCGGCGAGCTGGATGTCATCCGGTGTGGAATGGTGCACCTTGGTCAGCCAGGAGTCGTCGCCCTCGATGATCTCGAGCCCGCCAGTTCGCGCGTAGGAATACGACCACCAGGCGGCATAGTCGACGGACTTGGACATGAACTTGCCGTACTCGCCGTCGCCGACGATATCGATTCCAGCATCGCGCTGCCTCTGGACGATGACGGCGACTTCTTCTGAGAGGAGGGACGCGTACCCTGCCGGATCAGACATCGGCATGTCCGCCTGGTTCGCCTCGAAGAGCCGTTCTGTGCGGGGCAGTGATCCTGCATGCGTTGTCAAAATCAAGGCAGTGTCCTTTCAGGAGATGTATGTGGGTCTCATCGTTGCAGTGAACCGGCAGGGCGGGCGTCGGTGGACACAACATCTCACATCGTGGCCGCGCCAGCGGGGCGCATCGGGTGCGGAGACGCCTGCTATCAGCAAGAATGGTCATCACCTGTCGTGGTCCGGTCAGGTAGACTCGGGACCACAGTGGAAAGGATCAACCATGTCACAACAGCCAGGAGACCCCCAGGGTCATGACGGTGGCCCCCAGGGCCAGAGCTTTGATCAGACGAACAATCCTCAGCAGCACAGTCCGGGTTATGCTCCATCCGCATATTCAGCTCCCCAGCCGGGATATGGCCAGCAACCCTATGGTCAGCAGCCGGGGTACGGGCAGTACGGTCAGCAGCCAGGCCAGCAGCCGGGATTCGGACAGCCCGGCCCGCACGGCTTCCCCGGTGCGGGCGTTCGCCCCCAGTCGGGCTTGGCGGCAGTGTTCTCGACGAACTTCGCATCCCGAGCGACATCGTCGCTCGTCTCCATCATCATGCTTCTGGGTGTCGTTGCGTTCGGCATCTTTGCGGGATACGCTCTCTTCGATCTGTTGACATACGTCACGGCCGACTACGGTCCGGGTGGGATGGCTATCGTCACCCTGATCATCCAGTTCGCCTACCGCATCGCCATCGGCCTCGTACTCCTGGGTCTCCTGCGCGTCATCCTCGAGTACGTGAACCGAGAAGACAAGAAAGCAGCTCAGTAAGCCACGTGAGTTCCCACTATCGTATGGTCGCTTTCGACCTCGACGACACCTTAGCGCCCTCCAAGTCTCCCATTCCGCCCCGCATGGCATCGGCACTCGTCGAGCTGCTCGCCTGTGCGGACGTCTGCATCATCTCGGGAGGCAACGTCACCCAGTTCGAACGGCAGGTCCTCGACCAGATCGTCGCTGGACACGAAGCCCTCGAACATCTGCACCTCATGCCGACCTGCGGAACCCGATACCTGCGTTTCCAGGACGGGGCATGGGTGACGGTCTACGCCCACGATCTCACCGATGAGGAGCGCAACGGTGCTATCGCGTCGCTGCGCGACCGCGCCGAGGAGCTCGGGCTGTGGGAGACCGAGACGTGGGGAGACATCATCGAGGATCGGGGATCCCAGATCACGTTCTCCGCACTCGGGCAGGAGGCCCCGATCGAGGCGAAGCGAGCATGGGATCCCGACGGTTCGAAGAAGGAGGCCCTCCGGGCGGCCGTCGCGGACGATCTGCCGGAGCTCGAGGTGCGTTCCGGTGGGTCGACATCGATCGACATCACCCGCACGGGGGTCGACAAGGCCTTCGGAATCACGAGGCTCTCCGAGTACACCGGGGTGGATTTCGCGGACATGGTGTTCGTCGGGGACCGCCTCGACAAGGGCGGGAACGACTATCCTGTCGTCGCGCTCGGATGCAAGACGGTCGCGGTCCGCAACTGGGAAGATACTGCCGAGCTCGTCGAGAAGCTCGTCGAGTGCTTCCCCGTGTAGCCGCACCACATTCGTGACGTGGGATGCTCCGGATCTTCGGAGCATCCCACACTCGTCTCGCCTAGAGATTCTTGAGCGCTGCGGTGAGTTCCGCAAGCCGCGGAACTCCCACATGGCGCCAGGTCTCGACATCGCCGTCGAAGGCGATCATCGTGGGCGTCGACGTGATTCCCGCTCGCTCCGCATCACCCGGATGATCGGCGGCGTTGATCTCCGTGACGGTCACGCGCACGCTCCTGCCCGCATAGTCGAGCACCTGGCGGGCTGCACGGCACGGGGCGCAGAACCCCGTCGTGTAGAGGGTGATCTCAGGCATCGGCACGACCGTCGGGAGTGACCTCCTCGCCGGGCTTCACCGGCCCGGGAGGTGTGCCATCGCCGAACGGCCGCCCGCCCATCGTCTCCCGCCCGTGTGCGGTGAGCCAGACAGCAGGATCGGGGCCGAGGGGTACGATTCCCGAAGGATTGATATCCCGGTGCACCTCGTAATAGTGGCTCTTGATCTGCTGGAAATCGACGGTGTCGCCGAAACCAGGCGTTTGGAAGAGATCCCGGGCATAGGCCCACAGGACCGGCATCTCGCTCAGCTTGCTCCGATTCGTCTTGAAATGTCCGTGATAGACCGCATCGAAACGGACGAGCGTCGTGAACAGTCGAACATCGGCTTCGGTGATCGATTCGCCCATGAGGAAGCGGCGGGTCTCAAGGCGCTCCGAGATCGTATCCAGAGCATCGAAGAGACGATGGTAGGCGCTGGCGTACGCCTCCTGCGAGCCCGCGAAACCGCAGCGATAGACGCCGTTGTTGATCTCCGTGTAGATGTACCGCATGAGGGCATCCATCTCCTCCCGCAGGTGGGCGGGATAGAGATCGGGTGCGCCATCCCGATGGAAGTCGGTCCACTCGGTCGAGAAGTCGAGGGTGATCTGTGCGAAATCATTCGTCACGACGGCACCGTCGCGGGTGTCGACGATGGCGGGGACGGTGATGCCCTTCGAATAGTGCGGGTCGCGTGCGAGATAAGCATCCTTGAGGCGGTGGATGCCGAGGACGGGGTCGAGACCGTCCTCGTCGAGGTCAAAGGTCCACGAATCCGCATCGTGCGTCGGTCCCGGAAGCCCGACAGAGATGGCGTCCTCCAATCCGAGGAGACGGCGGACGATCAGGGTCCGGTTCGCCCAAGGGCATGCTCGGGCGGCCACGAGTCGATAGCGTCCGGCCTCAACCGCGTACCCGTCGGCACCATCCTTCGTGATCCGCGTCGTGATGTACCTCGAATCGCGCTCGAAAGCCTGCCCCGGCACAGAGTAGACCCCGCCCTTTGAGTGTTCCTGTCGTTCAGTCACGTTCTTTCCTCCAGTTTTCGATTCCGCACGGCGGCCTCTACCCAGGTTAACTGGTTGAAAACGATATTAATTCCAGAATGTTCAGCCTAGTTTCAGAATCGCCGTCAGCGCTGATCAGAGGCGTGCCGAAAGTCTGGCGGATGCGAGGAGCTGGACCCCGGGGGTGACGGAGGAGACGTTTGTCGGACGGTGCGGCGAAAGTCCTTTGGTACGATCGGGACGGCGCTGCCATGGCGCACGGCGGCAGCAGCCGCCTAGTGTCGGGAGATGGACGGACGATGACCGATTTCGAGAAGATGACAGATGAGGAAGTCGAGGCCTACCTCGCAGCCCATCAGGCACCCAAGCCCGCCGCGAAGGGCGTGACGGAGTACTCCTGGTTCCTCATCATCGCGGGACTTGTCGGCATCTTCGCCTCCTTCCAGCTCCTGCTGGGGGAGCGCAAGCTCGAGGCAGACCCGTACGCGAACCTTGCCTGTGACGTCAACGAGATCCTCGCATGCTCGACCTTCCTCACCTCGTGGGAGGGCAGCGTCCTCGGCTTCTCGAACAGCTATCTCGGTATCGCCAGCTTTGGGGCCATGGCCCTTCTCGGGGTCTATCTCCTCCTCAAGAAGACCCTGCCCTCGTTCATGTGGGTGGCACTCCTCGCAGGGTCTGCCTTCGCCTTCCTCGCCCTTCTCTGGTTCCAGTACACCTCCTTCATCGAAGCAGGCACGCTCTGCCCGTGGTGCCTTGTGATCTGGGCATGCCTCATTCCCTTCATCGTCCTCACGGTGGGGCAGGCACATGCGAATCTCGCGGGGCCGACGAGCTGGGTGTGGCGGATGCGATGGCCGATCGTTGCGCTCTGGATTCTCGGAGTCGTCGTGTTCGCGTTCGTGTACTTCTACGACACGTGGGCATTCATCTTCGGATGGTCGTCCTAGAGGAGCTTTGACTCGCTGACGCGCCGGCTCCGCAGTCCCGAACCTGCGGCCGGGGTGTTCGGCAGTGTCAGGCTGTGGTGGGAACGAACTCGCCGTAGCCAGCGTCGATGAGTGCACGTCGGAGCCTCTCCATCGCGTCATCCAGCTGGGCCGCGGTCGCATCCTTCCTCGCGGAATCGAACGACAGGACCTTCTCGGACACCATGGGGATGACGTGGAGGTGACAGTGCGGAACTCCGTAACCGGCGATGACGAGGCCGGCCCGCGGGACATCGAACGCAGCCTCTTGGGCGCGTGCGACGATCCGTGCGACCCGGAACAGGTGGTCAGCCGTTGAATCGTCGAGGTCCGTGAACTTATCGATCTCCTCGCGGGGGATGACCATGACGTGACCATCGGCGTGTGGCTCGATGGTTGCGAGGACGACGCAGATGTCGTCGGCCCAGACGAAACGACCGGGAATCTCCCCTGACATGATTTTCACGAAAACGCTCATGGCGCCATTCTAGGAGGGTCGTCGCCATCACGTGGACCAAAGCCGGAATGACCGATGTCCTGCGCTAGAGTTGAGGGCAAACGAAGGGAGAACAATGTCTGAGATGACCGAGCATCCGTATCGGTACACGGCAGAACTCGCTGGCGAGATCGAACGCCGCTGGCAGGACCGATGGGATGAGGACGGCACCTACCACGTGCCCAATCCGGAGGGCGACCTTGCCGGCGATGTCTCGGATGAGAAGTTCTACCTCCTCGACATGTTCCCCTACCCGTCAGGGAAGGGCCTTCACGTCGGTCACCCCTTCGGCTACATCGCCACCGATGTCGTGGGACGCTTCCAGCGCATGCTGGGAAAGTCTGTCCTCCACACGATGGGCTTCGATGCCTTCGGGCTTCCTGCGGAACAGTTCGCTGTCCAGACCGGCCAGCATCCGCGCATCACGACCGAGCAGAATATCGAGAACATGCGCAGGCAGCTGCGCCAGATCGGTCTCGGTCACGACCAGCGCCGATCGTTCGCGACGACCGATGTCGACTATGTCCGCTGGACGCAGTGGATCTTCCTGCAGATCTACAACTCTTTCTATGACGAGACGGCCGATGGCCGTGTGCCGGGCACGGTCGGACGGGCTCGCCCCATCGCAGACCTTATCGCCGAGTTCGAGTCCGGAGTCCGCCCCACTCCCACCGGGGCGCCCTGGTCGAGCCTGAGCCGGGCCGAGCAGAACGCGATCATCGACGATCATCGTCTCGCCTTTATCTCCCATGCCCCCGTCAACTGGTGCCCCGGTCTCGGCACGGTGCTCGCGAACGAGGAAGTGACGAACGAGGGTCGGTCCGAACGCGGCAACTATCCTGTCTTCCGGCGCCAGCTCCGTCAGTGGATGATGAGGATCACCTCCTACGCCGACCGGCTCGCGGCAGACCTCGACACGGTCGACTGGCCCGACAAGGTCGTGGCGATGCAGCGGAACTGGATCGGTAAGAGCCGAGGAGCCTACGTGACGTTCACGGCGCACGGCGCCGACCTCGACCACGAGCTCACCGTGTTCACGACACGGCCCGACACTCTCTTCGGCGCCACCTTCATGGTTGTCTCGCCCGAGCATCCCATGCTCGATGGTGCTGTCCCGGACCAGTGGCCCGATGGTGCGAAGGATGCGTGGACCGGTGGGGCCTCCGATCCGCGCTCAGCAGTATCCGCCTACCAGGCTGAGGCGAAGCGCCTGGGGGATGCGGCACGGGCGAGCGACGATCGCGAGAAGACAGGTGTGTTCACCGGGATCTTCGCGACCAATCCGGTCAATGGCGAACAGATCCCCGTCTTCACGGCGGACTACGTCCTCATGGGCTACGGAACCGGCGCGATCATGGCGGTGCCCGCCCACGATCAGCGCGACTACGATTTCGCGACGGCTTTCGATCTGCCCATCCGGTTGACGATCCAGCCCCCGGCTGGCTTCGAGGGCGACATGGCCTATGTCGGAGATGGTGTTGTCATCAACTCGGAGAATGCTGACGTCTCGATCAACGGCATGGACAAGGCGGAGGCGATCGAGACGATCACCTCCTATCTGGGCGAACACGGAACTGGCCGGGCCGCCGTCACCTACCGTCTGCGCGACTGGCTGTTCTCTCGCCAGCGGTACTGGGGTGAGCCCTTCCCCATCGTCTACGACGAGGAGGGCGTCGCGCACGATCTGCCCGCCTCGATGCTTCCCGTCGAACTGCCCGAGACTCCGGACTATTCCCCGCGCTCCTACGACCCGGACGATGCTGACTCACAGCCCGAGCCGCCGCTGGGGCGCCTGCACGACTGGGTGAAGGTCACACTGGACCTCGGAGACGGCGAGAAGACCTATTATCGGGACACGAACACCATGCCCAACTGGGCGGGTTCGTGCTGGTACGAGCTGCGATACCTCGATCCGACGAACAGCGATGAGTTCGTATCCTCCGAGAACGAGAAGTACTGGATGGGGCCGCGGCCCGAGGCCGGCAACCTGTCGGGCGGAGCCGATCTCTATGTCGGCGGCGTCGAGCACGCCGTCCTGCACCTGCTGTACGCCCGTTTCTGGCACAAAGTGCTCTTCGACCTGGGCTACGTCTCGTCCTCTGAACCATTCCACAAGCTCTTCAACCAGGGCATGATCGAGGCATACGCCTACACGGACTCCAGGGGCCAGTACGTCCCTGCGGATGAGGTCGAGACGAGCGAGGAGAACGGCGAACAGATCTTCACGTACGCGGGCCAGCGTGTGAACCGCGAGTACGGAAAGATGGGGAAGTCGCTGAAGAACACGGTCACGCCGGAAGATATCAGCTCCGAGTACGGCGCCGACACGTTCCGCGTGTACGAGATGTCGATGGGCCCGATCGAACAGTCGCGCGTGTGGGAGCCCAGGGCCGTCGTCGGTGCCCAGCGCTTTCTGCAGCGCCTGTGGCGCAACATCGTCGACGAGGAGACAGGCGCAGTGATCGTGTCCGATACTGCGCCCTCTGAGGAGACGGCACGGCTCGCAGCCCGCACGGTGACGGATGTTCGGACCGAATATGAGGCGATGCGGCCGAATACGGCGATCGCGAAGCTCATCGTGCTCAACAACCACCTGACGTCCCTCGACGTGGTTCCGCGTGAGACTGCGGAACAGATCGTCGCGATGGTCGGACCGGTCGCTCCTCACATCGCGGAGGAGCTGTGGTCCCGTCTCGGGCACGACACCTCGGTCGTCTACGCTCCGTTCCCGGTCATCGATGAGGCACTTCTTGTCGAAGACACGGTCACGTGTGTCGTCCAGGTCAAGGGGAAGGTGCGCGATCGCATCGACGTCCCCGCCGACATTTCTGACGTTGAGCTGACTGCGCAGGCACTAGCCCTGCCCCGCATCCAGCAGTACCTCGACGGCGAGCCGCGCAAGATCATCGTCCGCGCCCCCCAGCTCATCAACATCGTTCCCTAAGGAGTAGGCATGGATCACGGGACCGTCACAGAGGTGACTTTTGGAGGCACTGCTTGGCGCATCGACCAAGGAGGTGCCTCCGCCGTCGTCGCCTCTCGCGGCGCGACCCTGATCTCCTGGGATCCAGGTGTGGGGGAGAGTATCATCGATGGCTACGAGTCTCCCGAGGAGCTCGCGCAGGGCAACGGCTCTCGAAGCCGCATACTCGCCCCCTACCCGGGCAGGGTGAATCGGGGAACCTTCACGTGGAATGGTCGCAAGATCACCCTCCCCGTCGCGTCGGACGGCCACGCCCGGCACGGGTTCGTCTCGTCTCTCGACTTCGTGCGCGTCTCGACGGGCTCAACGCTCCAGCTGCGGGGCGAACACGAGGCGAATGAGGAATGGCCGTGGTCCTTCGCGGTCGACGTCGTCTATGCGCTTGGCGAGGGCGATGGCAGGACATCGCATCTGTCGATCGATATCTCGTTGACGAACCTCTCCGCGGAGGCCGCCCCGGCGGGTCTCGGCTGGCATCCACTCGTCCGGTTCCCCGGCGGCGGAAAGATCACCGATCTGGGTCTGACGATCCCTGCCAGGAAGAAGGTATCGACCTCGCAGGATCTCATCCCGCTTCCCGGAGAGTCGGCATACGCGGGCATCCTCGCTCCCGTCGCCATGGATCGTATCGGCCGCCAGTCTCTCGATATTGCCTACATGGGCCTCGTTCCCAACGATGAGGGAGTTGTTCGGACAACTCTGAAGAATCCCCTCTCGGGGCGGACGATCTCGCTCGTCCAAGAGCCCGCAGCCGCGCCCGTTGTCGTGGTGTGGACGGCCGACGGCCTCGACCGCGGAGCCCGCGAAGCAGTCGCGCTCGAACCCTACTCGCACGTCCCGGACGCCGTGAACCGTGCGGACGCGTCAGCATCGATCGGTCTCGCACCCGGCGCAACGCGGTCGATGACAGCGACGCTCGTCTACGCCTGATGTCCTAGCCTCCGGCAGTCGACGTCTCGCCCGCACACGTGCCGTCGAGTCGAATGTCGGGCGCGGAGCTCACCCGTCCAGCATCCCACGGTCACGAACGACCATGAGGTCACGCGGGCTGAGTTCCGCGTCCTGTGCACGGCGGCCTCATCCCCCTGAGCTTCTCCGTGGATGTGAGCAGGCGGGATCTAGCCGATTCTAGGCGCATGAAGACTCAGAATCTTGTGCGGACCGCTTACCGGATCGGTACCGGAGAAGACGTCATGGCGCCCCCGGAGCGCGCCGACAGGACGAGGCGGCTAGCATTCGATAGCCGGGCGGCCGCGATCGTTATCCTCACGCTGGCAGTGCTGTGCGGGCTCGTCGTGGGATGGACGCTGTCGCGCCCCGTGGAAGTGCATGCGCTGCAAGCATCTGTCACCTCAGACAGCCCGCCAGAAACGACACCAGCACCCGCCTCCACTCAGGAGGCGCCGGAACAGACATCGGAGAACTCCGAGCCTGCATCACCCCCACCGGCCACAACGGTGACCGTCTACGTGTCGGGCCACGTCAACACCCCAGGTCTCGTCGAGCTCCCCGCGGGCTCGCGCGTCGCAGGAGCTGTCGATCGTGCGGGCGGCATGACCGCCGAGGCAGACCAGAACGCACTCAACCTCGCGCGTGTCCTCAACGATGGGGAGCACATCATCGTGCCCGCACCAGGAGACGACCTCCCGGCCCCCGACCCGTCCCTGTCCGACCCGTCCCTGTCCGACCCGTCCCTGTCCGACCCTTCCCTCTCCGAGCCGTCGTCTTCTGAGGGTGGGCTGGTCAGTCTCAACGCCGCCAGTGCCGCCGACCTCGAGACCCTGCCCGGAATCGGCCCGACTCTTGCGCAGAGAATCATCGACTGGCGGGACACGAATGGGCAGTTCAGTTCCATCGAGGAGCTCATGGAAGTCTCTGGCATCGGCCCCGCAACGTTCGCCGAACTGCGAGATCGCGTCACACTATGACGCATGGTGACCTGAGGGTCCTCCTCGCAGCCGCCGCATGGTGGCTGTCCACAGTCGTTGCCCTGCTCGAAGGAATGGGGCTCGTGGTCACCGTTGTCGTCGCGGCGGCGGGCGCCACCCTCGTGACGAGCATGGCGCTCGGCCACGCCAACCGTGGACGGCTGCTGCGATTCTGGATGCCCACGCTCCTCGTCGTTGCCGTGGCGATGCTATGCGCCGCCGGTGTGACGGCCGCACATGACCATGCGGCTCGTTCGGGCATTCTTGCCGACCTTGCCTCCGCGCGTGCAACGGCAACAATCCGGGGGACTGTCGCGTCATATCCCAATCCGGCAGGGGAACGTGTGCTGCGGAGGTTGCGCGTGGAGACCGTCGAGGGACGGGGGCAGGTCTCCCGCGCCCATGCGTCCGTCATGCTCCTCGGAGACGAGGAGCTCTCGCGCCTCAATCTCGACGAGACCATCATTGTGGATGTACGTCTTGAACCGCAGGGGAGAGCATCGCGAGAGATCGCGTGGGCCACCGTGATCGGACGTGCAACAGTCGTGGAACCAGCAGGTCCGCTGTCCCGCTGGATCGCAGTGAGGGCGTCGTACATGATGGACCATCTGGCCGACGAAACACCCCAGGTGCAGGGACTGGTCCCGGGTCTAGCGATCGGTGACGACTCGAGAATCCCCGAGGACCGCGGGGAAGCGCTCGCCGCCGTCAACCTCACTCATCTCACTGCGGTATCTGGCGCTCACGTATCGATGGTGTGCGCCATTGCTCTCGCACTCGTCGGACGCAGGCGCAGACTGCTGTCGGTAGCAGTTGCCGGTGGAGTGCTCTTCTCCCTCATCGTTGCGACAGGGGCGCAGCCGTCTGTCATGAGGGCGGGAGTCATGGGGGTCGTTGTCCTCGGGGCAGTCTGGCTGCGCCGCCCGAGCAGTGCGCTGCCTGCCCTCGGTGTCTCGATCGTCGTCCTCCTCGCACTCGAGCCGACGCTCGCTCTCGCCTACGGCTTCGTTCTCTCCGTCGTGTCGACAGCCGCCATCATCGCCTGGGCGCGGCCAGCGGCCGGACTTCTTGCTCCGCTCGTGACGATTCCGGGAGCGAACCTTCTCGCGGTGCCCCTTGTCGCACACGTGGCGTGTGCCCCGATCATCCTCCTCCTCACCGACACCGCATCCGTCTGGTCAGCACTTGCCAACGCGCTCGTTGCCCCCGTGGTTCCCGCAGGGACAGTCTTTGCCCTATGCGCGCTTCTTCTGGCAGGGACGCCCGCCGGACCGATTCTCGCCTGGCTGGCGGCGAGATGCGTGTCATGGATCGATATCGTGGCGGGGAGCGTGTCGCAATGGCCCGGCTCCGGTATCGACGGGCGTCTCGTCCTGGCCTTGTATGCCGCCATCCTCTTCTCGTCGTGGCTGATCGTCTCGCGGGGAGTCCGTCGGCTTTGGATCGCGGCGGCCGCAGTGGGGGTTGCGGCCGCCAGGCTTGTCTCCCCGGCAATGGGGGAATGGTCTGTCATCCAATGCGACGTCGGACAAGGCGCCGCGACACTTTTCCGCCTCGACGGGCGCATCTTTCTCGTCGACACGGGGCCGTCTGAGGGGCGATTGGAGGACTGTCTCCAACGGGCGCGAGCACGAGTCGACGTTCTCATTCTCACGCACCTGCATGCCGATCATGCCGGGAACCTGGACGGCGCCCTGCGTCACGGCGTCGCCGAAGTCTGGGTGGGTCCCGGCATGACAGACCCTGTGGCCCAGTTGGGCGTGACGGTGCCGATCATCGAACGATCGGCCGGTGACAGCGAGTTCGGGGTCGACACGCTATGGCCCGATCGCCACGTCCCGTGCTACGACGAATCATGCGAGAACAACCAGTCGCTCGTCGTGCGCGCGAACGTCGGGCAGACGCTCCTTGTGACGGGAGACATCGAACGAGAGACGCAGCAGATGCTGGCACGGCGCGACATCGCGGCCGACATCGTGCTCATTCCCCATCACGGATCGCCGAACCAAGATGAGTCGTTCGCACAGTCTGTCGGCGCAGCGACCGCACTTCTGTCATACGGGGACAACACCTACGGACATCCCGCCCCTTCGACCATCGACCTGTATGCGGCTTTCGGGGCGATTCTCGCGACGGCCGAGGGCGATATCGTCCTTCATATCGACGGGTCAGAAGAGGTGCCGGCAGGCGTGGGATACTAGAACCATGGCACACAAACGCGGTAGCGAGACGACGTGGGATCGAGTGGACCTGGCGCCGATTGTTCTCATCAAATCGAAAGAGGAGGTGCTTGCCGACCGTGCGTGGGAGCGGCTTCTTTCGCAGGCCCGTGCGCAGGATCCCGAGATCGACGTCTCAACGATCGATGCGGGTGCCTACACAGCCGGAGAGATCGCGCTTCTCGCCAGTCCATCCCTGTTCGGTGGGGCAAAGATCGTGCGTGCCAGCGGGGTCGAGAACGCGACTGACGACTTCCTTCGGGACCTGCTCGAGCTGATCGCCAATCCGAGCCCTGATCTGTACCTCATCGCTATCCGCAATGGCGGAAACAAGGGCCCGAAACTGTTCACCTCCGCCGCGCAGGCAGGTTTCCCCGTCGTCACCATCGACGAACTGAAATGGGATTCTGACAAGATCGGCCTCCTCAAGGGCGATGCTCGACGCGCACAGCGGGCAGTGACCGACGATGCATACCAGGCCCTCGTCCAAAGCATGGGATCGAACGTTCGGGAGATGTCAGCGGCGCTCAACCAGCTGTTCAGCGATGTCGACGGCACGATCACGGGCCCGATCGTGAAGAAGTACTTCGGCGGCAGGGTCGAATCGTCAGGCTTCGATATCGCAGACGCTGCGGTGGCAGGGAATGCTGGCCGCGCCCTCCAGCTGCTCCGGCAGGCGCTAGCGACAGGGACGCCCGAGGTTCTCGTCGTCGCAGCGCTTGCCTGGAAGTTCCGCCAACTCGCGACTGTCTCTGCGTCGATGGGGAAGAATGGGCAGTCGGTCACGGTCCAGGGCAGCCCGAATCAGATCAAGAATGCCCGCATGGAGCTGCGGACCTGGTCGGATGCTGGGCTAGCCGCCGCTATCACCGCGATCGCCAAAGCCGATAGTGACGTCAAGGGTTTCCGTGGAGAGGCGAAGGATCCCGCCTATGCGGTCGAGCGCTGCATCCGCGATATCACTCTCGCCAGGCGGCTTTAAGGACGAGGGCCCGTCACCTCCGCAGAAGCGCCGTTCGAAGGGGCCTGCCAGGATCCGCCGCGAGGTAATCCTGATGACCGAGACCAGCGCTTGGTCGCGACCGGCGGATCTAGCGGATTCTCATGAACAAAGACCGCCGTTCAGTGTTGTTGCCGTCTCAAAATCGAGCGGGGGCTTCCCACATGCTCTATCGGCCGTGATATTGTCCCATCCATGAACACCATGACCCGACACGACGCCTTAGCTCCGTTCGTATGCGTCAACGACGCTATGGGTTGTTCCTGTCCGCTCGAGTGTTGTTAGGGGCCTGCTCCCCGCCACTTGACACGCACGCGCTGGTCGAGCCAGCCGTGCCCGGCTGTTCAGGCTTTCCGCCCAGCTCGCCCTTCACCCCGTAATTCCGCCACCACTTCTGCTGGAAGCGACGCGAATGACGCCGGTGGTACGGCAATCTGGTCATGAGCGAACCTGAAGACCGACACGATCCCGCTCGAGGGAAGTCAAGCACACGACAAGCAGTAGCCCCACGCGTCATGGCGACGCATATCAAGCCACCAGACAATCTTGAAGTTTTGGCAGATAAGCCGCAGTAGACAGGAATGGCGTCCATGAGATTTCGCCGATCATCACACAACCCACGTAAAGCCTCAGTAGCAACAGCCCTCTTCGTGTCGGCAGCGCTCGTTCTCGGCGCATGCTCGAACGCATCGAACGACGACGCGTCCCCGAACGAAGAAACATCGACGGGACAGATCGCCGACGAAGTGATCGTCGGCTCGACCAACGAGCCGACCACACTCGAACGCAACGTCGGCGGGTCCTCGGGAATATCAGAGGCCCTGACACGCAACGTTTTCGAAGGTCTCACCTCGATCAACGATGAGGGCAAGGTAGAGAATACGCTTGCCGAGACCATCGAGGTCTCTGAGGATGGGTTGACGTACACGTTCACCCTTCAACGCGACGTCCTGTTCCACGACGGAACACCTCTGACGTCGGCAGACGTCGCCTGGTCTGTGAACGAAGCAATCGGTCCGAACTCGCTCTCTGCCCGCGCCTCGGATCTTCGAGTTATTCAGGAGATCGAAACCCCAGACGATCGTACGGTTGTCATGCACCTGGATCATGCCAGCGCCTCCCTTCCCTTCTTCCTCGCCTCCGTGACGATTGTCAAAGATGGGGATAAAGAGAACAACTCCGAGAACGGCACCGGTCCCTACGTCCTCGACGAATGGGTGCAGGGTGACCACTTGACGATGGTTCTCAACGATGACTACTGGGGTGAACCCGCGAAGACTCCCGTCATCACATTCCAGTTCTTCACCGACGAGACAGCGCTCAACAACGCGTTGCAGACCGGTGCAGTCGATCTTGTGATCCACCAGGAGAGCCCCGACCAGCTGGCCACCTTCGAGTCCAATCCGGACTTTGTCGTGACAGAGGGCGACTCGATCAAGAAGTGGGTGTGGACCTTCAACAACAAGGAAGAGCCGTTCACCGACGAACGCGTACGCCAGGCCCTGTACAAGGCGATCGATAGGGAAGCGCTTCTCACCGCCGTGTGGGGCGAATACGGTGAAGTGATCGGCTCCATGCCGCCCGTCTCCGAGCCCTGGTTCGATGCGTCCTTCGCCGACATCCACGCCTACGACCCGGAAGAGGCGAAGGCTCTGCTCGAAGAAGCCGGGGCGAGCGGATTGACCACCGACATCACCTACGTGGCAGGTGGAACGGAAGAGATCATCGTCCAGCAGCTCCGCGCCAACCTTGCGGACATCGGCGTCACCCTCAATCTTGTGCCTGTCGACGACAGCGCCTGGTATGAGGATGTCTACACGAACAAGGATTACGAGACGACCCTCATGAACCACAACAATCCGCGCGATGTGCTGTGGTACGCGAATCCTGACTTCTACTGGCAGTACGACAATGCGCAGGTGCAGGAACTCGCGGTGCAGGCCGACAGCGCGGCGAGCGAAGAGGAACAGGTCGAGCTCATTCACTCACTGTCGGACATCATCGCTCACGAAGCACCCTCGGCCTGGCTGTTCATGGCGCCGCAGATCCGTATCGCCGACGCCAGCGTGAGCGGGTTCTCCGCCAGCAAGAACGCCGAACCGTTCTACGTGGGCAACCTGGTCAAAGAAGGCTGAGTGATGAGGGCGGACGCGAGGAAGAGTTCTTCCGTGGTGGACGGGTTGAGAGTCGCAGCAGGAACACTGCTCTCGTTGGTGATTTCGCTCTTCCTCGCGTCCGTCATCATCTTCTTCGTGCTGAGGATGCTTCCGGGAGATGCTTCGGCAACGCTGCTCGGCGTCGGAACGACCGAGGAACAGCTGGACCAGCTGCGCGATGAACTGGGAGCGAATGAGCCCCTCGTCGTCCAATACGCGCAATGGCTCAAGGACTTCGTGACCGGCTCGAGCGTCTCGCTGATCTCCGGCAGCAGCTTCGGTGAGCTGGTGATACAGCGCGCGTCGATCACTGTTCCTCTCAGCCTCATGGCATTCACGATCGCTGTCCTCGTGTCGCTTCCGCTCGGCATTGTGTCGGCCACGAAGCGCACGTCTGCGCTCGGTGCCTTCGTGTCGGCAGCCTCCCAGGTGGGTGTGGCTGTTCCGATCTTCTGGGTTGGAATCCTCCTGATATCCATCTTCTCTCTCCAGCTCGGATGGCTGCCGGCAGGCACGTTCCCGAGACAGGGCTGGGATGATCCGGGAGAGGCCCTGCGTGCGCTCATCCTGCCGGCATTGACGATAGCTATCGCCATGTCCGCCGTCATGGTCAGATATGTTCGCTCCTCAGTGCTGGACGTGCTGGAGACCGACTACATGCGCACCGCCCAGTCGCTTGGGTACTCCCAGTCCAGGGCGCTGCTGCGCCACGGACTGCGAAACGCCGCCGTGCCGGTCGTCGCGATCTTGGGCATCGAACTCGGGACCTCGCTCCTCGGGGCTGTCGTGGTCGAGAACGTGTTCGGTCTCGGGGGACTGGGCCAGCTGCTTCTTTCCTCCGTCACGTCGAGGGACCTGCCGATCATCCAGAACCTTGTCCTGCTGCTGACCGCGGTTGTCCTGATCATCAACGCCCTCGTCGAGATCCTGCAGCAGTGGTTGGATCCGCGTCTGCGCGTTCCGCACGGTCGTCGCAGACGCCTGCGAGTATCGAAGAGTCAGGTGGGTGCATGATGCAGTCAGTCTCTCCATCACAGGGCGTGACGACAGCGGTGAACGAATCTCGCGAACCCGCGAACCGGACACGGAACCAGCGGCTCCGGGGCCTCCCTCCAACGTTCATCATGGGTCTCGTCATGGTCGGCACGGTCGCCATCATCGGGGCGATTGCGGCCCTGTGGACTCCCTATTCGCTCGATGTTGTCGGTGCAGGAGGCAGGCTCTCAGGCCCGTCCTCAGAGTTCTGGATCGGGACGGACAGGCTTGGCCGCGACCTCTTCAGCCAACTCATGGCGGGTTTCACGTCAGCGGTGATCGTTGCGGTGACGACAGCGGCGCTGGCCGGATCGCTGGGACTCATTCTCGGCATACTTGCGGCATTATCGGGTCGGTTCGTCGATGCTGGGATCTCGAAGCTCATCGACGTCATGATTGCCTTTCCCACTCTGCTTCTCGCGATGCTGATCGTGACGGTCCGGGGAGCCTCGCTGAGCTCCGCGATTCTCGCGATCGGTATCGCGGGCTCTGCCGTGATCGCGCGCGTCACTCGCGTCAACGCGGCCCGTGTGCTGCGCGAGGACTATGTCATGGCTGCCCGTGTCAGCGGAACAGGCTGGTTCGGGATCATCCGCATCCACGTACTGCCCGGCATCATGCCGATGCTGATCGTCCAGCTCATGCTGCTGGCAGGCGCCGCTATTCTCGCCGAAGCATCCCTATCCTATCTGGGGTTGGGAGCACCGCCGCCGGCAGCGAGCTGGGGGCGCATGCTGCAAGAGGCCCAATCGACGGTGCTGGTCCAGCCCTGGGCGGCGGTAGCACCCGGCTTGGCAATCGCCTGGACCGTCCTTGGACTGAATCTTCTCGGAGACGGTATTCGGGATTACACGGATCCCACATTGAGGACGGGCACATGACTCTGTCAGTAACTGACCTATCGATCACCACGGAGCAGGGGAAGCCCCTTCTTTCCGGCTGCTCATGGGAGGTGGAGACCGGGGGACGCCTCGGCATCATCGGCGAATCCGGTTCGGGTAAGTCTCTCACCTCGCTCGCCATCCTCGGCCTGCTGCCGGACGGCTTGACGGCGTCCGGCTCTGTCATGCTCGACGGCCGCGAACTCCTCTCTCTGTCCGAGCGGGAGAAGCGCCGTTTTCGTGGCTCGAGGATCGCCATGATCTTTCAGGAGCCTCTGACGTCTCTCGATCCTCTCATGAAGGTCGGCGAGCAGATCGCTGGGCCCATTCGCCTCCATCACAAGGTATCCAGGCAAGCATCACGAGCCAGGGCGGGTGAACTTCTGCGCCAGGTGGCGTTGAACGATCGTGTGGCGAATTCTTATCCGTGGCAGCTCTCCGGTGGGCAGCGTCAGCGTGTCGCTATCGCGATGGCTCTCGGCTGTGAACCGGACGTCCTGATCGCCGACGAACCGACCACCGCACTCGACGTGACCGTGCAGGCGGATATTCTGTCCCTCCTGTCCGAACTCATCACAGAAACCGGCAGCACCCTCGTCTTCATCACGCACGACCTCCCTGTCATTGCCCAGGTCTCGGAGGACCTCGTGGTGATGAAGGACGGGCGAGTGGTGGAACGAACAACCGTCCATCGCGCTCTGACGAATCCGGGGGATCCGTACACGGCGCGCCTGATCGAGGCCGCACGCCACGTCAGCTTCGCAAAGCCCGACGGCGTTCAAGCGACAGAACCGGCTGAGGAAAAAACTCATGAGCGCTAACGAAGAGAATGCTGTCGTGCCAGGCCATCAGGCCGCGGCGTTTGAGCTGCGCGGGGTCAGCCAGGAGTTCGGAAACGGCCCCAGCCATACGCTCGCGCTGGACAACGTCTCCCTCACCGTCGTCTATGGCGAGAGCCTCGGAATCGTCGGGGAATCAGGGGCAGGGAAGTCGACCATGTTGAGACTGCTGCTGGCTCTCAACACACCGTCTCGCGGTCAGATCCTGTGGCGCGGAGAAGACCTATCGGCCAGGAAGCGCGGCTCCCTGCGCGACTTCCGGCGGGACACTCAGATGGTGTTCCAAGATCCGCGTTCGTCGCTCAACCCTCGTCTGACGATCGGCAGGATCGTCGCGGAGCCGCTGAAATCGCTGGGAATACCGGGACGTCATGATGAACGAGTGGCGGAAGTCCTCCACGCCGTCGGTCTTGACCCGGATATCGTCTCGCGATATCCCGGGCAGTTCTCCGGGGGACAGCGGCAGAGGATAGCGATCGCGCGAGCGCTCGCGCCGCGTCCCAACATTCTCGTCGCCGATGAGCCTGTCAGTGCGCTCGATGTGTCGGTCAAAGCACAGCTCGTCGACCTCTTGGCGGAGTTGAAAGAACGTTTGGGGCTCACTCTTATCCTGGTGAGCCACGATATTGCGATCGTGTCCAACCTGTGCGAGAGCACGGCAGTCCTCCATGATGGCAGGATTGCCGAGTGGGGCCCAACAGATCGTGTTTTGACGAATCCTCAGGACTCGTACACGCGCGAGCTCTTGGCAGCCGTGCCGACACTGCCCGAGGTGTGACGAGCGGCGCCCCGCGGGATTGTCGCCCGGGGCGCCGGGATCAATGGGCGTCCATGGTGCATGCTCGGGCGGGAGAGCTTTGAGGCAAAGAAAAATGGCGGCACCTGAGTGCCGCCATTCCCCATGAATGCTTAAGCGTCGATCTTCGACACAGCCTTGGCAAGCTTGGACTTGCGCTGGGCTGCCTGGTTCTTGTGGATGACACCCTTGGACGCGGCCTTGTCGAGCTTGCGACCGGCGACGCCGAGAGCCGCGGTGGCCTCTTCCTTGTTGCCAGCGGTAACGGCAGCGCGAACCTTACGGACGTAGGTCTTCAGCTCGGCCTTGTATGCCTGGTTACGGACACGGCGCTTCTCGTTGGTGAGGTTGCGCTTCTTCTGCGACTTAATATTTGCCACGTTCTCAATTCTTTCGTCTATTCGCGGATGCGAATGCTTACACGGTCAGTGAGGGCTCCGCCATGACCGGGACTAGGGCGTGGGGCACCCCGTGGAGTGGTCGGTGGCTATGACCTGCGTATCGACCAGATAGCAAGTCCGATGAACCAGATTATCAGCTTAGCGTGCGTGAAACGAACCGATAGCGTCGGTGATCCGTGTGAATCTCGTCTTATCGAGTTTTCCGCCTTCGCGGCGGATCGCGTCCTTGTGGACGGCCAGAAGCCTGTCGATCCGAACCTCGGAGGGCCGGCCCTGACGGTCCCAGTCACCGCTCCCCATCTCCATCCACACCCGTCCCAGGTGGTCTTCGCGGCTGATGCTGGTGCTCGTGTGATCCTGGGATGTCATCTGGGCGATGATGACGGTCTCTCCGTCGCGTGCGAGCACGAGGACGGGACGGTCCTTCCCCTGCGCGGGATCGTCCTCGTACGGTACCCACGTCCAGACAACCTCTCCCGGATCGGCATCGCTGTCAGGGAACGGCTCGTACGAGAAACGCGGCATGCCATGCTTCTCGATCGAGTACTCGACCGGGACGTCATTGGGGTTGAGCGTGAGCCCGCTGCGGGCGTGTGCGTCCCGCGCAGTGGGACGGCTCTGCTGCCTCCCTGCAGGCTTCGGTGTGAAGAAGGATGCGGCGATCCTCATTGCTCGGTCGATAAGAGCCACAGTGTCACCAATCTTGAGTGTCTCGGTCCTGACCGCGCACAGTCAGGACCGAGACAGTCTAATACTCGTCGGACTGATCTGAGTTGAAGAGGAGTTCGGTCAGCTCGACGTGAACCTTCTCGACGTGAGGAATGTCGTGGAGACGGAGCGGATTGTCGGCCGAGGTCTCGAGGATCAGGGTGCCGCAGCCGAAGATCCGGTCGATGAGATCATGCTCGTACGCCACATTGGAGATCCGGGCGAGAGGAATATCGTGTCCGTTCTTCGCGATGATCCCGGTGCGGGTGATGATGCGTCGCGACGTGATCGTGTACGTATCGGTCAACCATGTCAGCCACGGGATCAGTATCTTCCAGATCGCAAGAATGATCGATACGCCGACGACGGCGAGAGTGCCCCACGGCTGGGCCGAGTCCGGAATGAAGACATAGGCGGCGATCACCGCGGCGATCAGGAGAACGGCGATGATCCCGGCGAGAAACAGCTCCTTGACGTGGCTGTGCATGTGACGGATCACGACTTCGTCCTGACCCAAGTATTTGCGTGGTAGTCCCATGTCACCATCGTCGCACACGCACCGCATGTGCGACTGTTTATCGGATGGGCGAGACGGACGGGTTTTAGGAGATGATCGCGGTGACGATGAGGAGGAAGAACGCGACGGGACCTGCCGCCGCGGTGACGAGGCCGGACACGATCGTCCACCGGAGATCATCCTTGAGATAAGGGGCTGCCACCGTGCCTCCAGCGGCGGCGACAGCGGCCCGTTGGGCGGCCTCGACGCGTGGCATGAAACGGCTCGTTCGGAGCGATGCCTCGTACGAGGCGTCCTGGAACCGCTGGCGGGCTTCGTCATCGACGACCGGGCGACCATCCTTCGCGATGATCTCCACATCCGTCGATTCCGTCTGGAGCTTCTCGAGATCATCCACATGCTTCGACAGCCGCGCCAGGCGCACGCCGAAGAACACGATCGCGGCGGCGAGTACGATGCCGAGCACGAGCGGAACCCATACCGCAGCGTGACCGTCCCGCACTGCGGCCGCTGCCAGCGCGACAAGGAGCGCAGTGAGGGCGCCGTTGACGGCGAGCATGAATTTCCCCGGCCCGCGCAGGAGCCTGACGAGGAGGGGCAGGAAGACCGATAGGGCACCGGGAAGAGCACTCATGGCTCAAGCATTCCAGACGTTCCTGGGCGTTGGAGCAAAACCGGTCGAGCCTCTTCGGAGAGCGAACAGGGCGGCGTTTGAGGGAGGTCACCCGCGCGAGTAGATCGCATCGGGCAGGCGGTGGGTAGACTGGTGCGGAATATCTTAAGGAGACCAGTGTCTACGAATCCCACCCAGTCGCTGCAGCCGGCCAGCACGCCCGCTGACCGGTTGCGGAATTTCTGCATCATCGCCCACATCGACCACGGTAAGTCCACCCTGGCCGATCGCATGCTGCAGCTCACCGGCATTGTGGATGAGCGCCTCATGCGAGCCCAATACTTGGACCGGATGGATATCGAACGCGAACGCGGCATCACCATCAAGTCGCAGGCTGTTCGCATGCCGTGGACGGTTGACGGGACCGAGTACGCGCTCAACATGATCGACACCCCCGGCCACGTCGACTTCTCGTATGAGGTCAACCGTTCCCTCGCGGCGTGCGAGGGAGCGATCCTCCTTGTCGATGCGGCGCAGGGCATCGAGGCGCAGACACTCGCGAACCTCTATATGGCGCTCGAGAACGATCTGACGATCGTGCCCGTCCTCAACAAGATCGATCTCCCTGCCGCCCAGCCGGAGAAATTCGCGGAAGAACTCGCCTCCCTCATCGGCGGTGAGCCGGAGGACTGCCTGCGCGTCTCGGGCAAGACCGGTGTCGGGGTGCCCGAGCTTCTCAACCGGATCGTCGGGGAGATCCCTGCGCCTGTCGGGGATCCGGATGCTCCCGCGCGGGCGATGATCTTCGATTCCGTCTACGACTCGTATCGGGGCGTTGTCACCTATGTCCGTGTGCGTGATGGTCGCTTCACGCCACGCACGAAGGTGACGACGATGTCGACGGGCATCAGCCACGAACTCCAGGAGATCGGTATCATCTCTCCCGAACCGAAGGCCTCGAAGGGCTTGGGCGTGGGCGAGGTCGGCTACCTCATCACCGGCGCGAAGGACGTTCGCCAGACCCGCGTGGGTGACACTGTCACGTTGACATCACGCCCGGCGACCGAGCAGCTCGATGGCTATGTCGAGCCGAAACCCATGGTCTTCTCCGGCATCTATCCGATCGACGGATCCGATTTCCCGGCGCTCCGCGAAGCACTCGACAAGCTGCAGCTGAACGATGCGGCGTTGACGTTCGAGCCCGAGTCCTCGGCAGCGCTCGGCTTCGGGTTCCGCTGCGGCTTCCTCGGCCTGCTCCACCTCGAGATCATCCGGGAGCGACTCGAACGAGAGTTCAACATCGACCTGATTGCGACCGCACCGTCCGTCATCTACGGCGTCGAGACGGAGACGGGGGAGATCATCGAGGTGACCAACCCGTCCGAGTTCCCCGACGGCAAACTGTCCGCGATCTCCGAACCGATGGTGCAGGCGACGATCCTCACGCCGGCTGACTATATCGGCGCCGTCATGGAGCTGTGCCAGCAGCGCCGCGGGATCATGGGAGGCATGGACTATCTCTCGGAGGACCGGGTGGAGATGCATTACCGCCTCCCGCTCGCCGAGATCGTCTTCGACTTCTTCGACCAGCTCAAATCCAAGACGAGGGGATATGCGTCCCTCGACTACGACATGGATGGGGAGGAGACAGCCGACCTGGTGAAGGTCGATATTCTGCTCAACCACGAGAAGGTCGATGCGTTCTCCGCTATCGTCCACCGGGACAAGGCCTACGCCTACGGCACGGAGATGACGGGGAAGCTGAAGAACCTGATCCCGCGCCAGCAGTTCGAGATTCCCATCCAGGCCGCCGTCGGGTCGCGTGTCATCGCCCGCGAGACGATCAAGGCCCTGCGCAAAGACATGTTGGCCAAGTGCTACGGCGGCGATATCTCCCGCAAGCGCAAGCTTCTGGAGAAGCAGAAGGAAGGCAAGAAGCGGATGAAGAACATCGGCCGCGTGGAGGTTCCCCAGGAGGCGTTCGTCGCCGCCCTGACATCCGATCAGCCGACGGCAAAACCATGAAGTGGCTTCTTCTCGCCGTCATCATCATCGTCGTCGTCATCATCTGGGGCAGGGCCAACCCACCATCCGAGAGGTGACACTCCATGCTGGTCACTCACATCTGCACGGCCTCGCGCCTCGTCCCTGTCGATATCGGCAGAGTCGGGGTGACCGGGATCGATAAGCGGCCCGTCACGGGGCCGGTCAAGATCGGACGCTATGGCGTGTGGGGTGACGTCCAGTGCGACCGAGCCAACCACGGAGGGTTGGACAAGGCTGTCTATGCCATGTCGAACGCGGAAATGGCGTGGTGGGCGCAGAGCGGCGAGGATCTGAAGCCCGGGATCTTCGGAGAGAACCTGCGGGTGGACGGTGATGTCGATGAGATCGTCATCGGTAGCCGCTACCGCTTCGGCTCAGCACTCCTCGAAGCGACCGGCTGCCGCACACCCTGCCGGACGTTCGCGTGGTGGCGCGGGGACGAGGACTGGATCGCACGCTTCATGGCACGCGGCCGGTCAGGCGCCTACTTCCGTGTCATCGATCCCGGAGTGGCGCAGGCCGGTGACATCCTCGAGACCCTCAGCGTGCCCTCCCATGGCGTGACAGTCGGGGAGTGGTTCCGTGAACGTCCCGAACCAGCACCGCGACTCGTTGCGGCCCATCGGAGCGGCGATATCACGCTAGCCCCGTACCTGATCAAACACATGCCACGCGAGTTGAGGGAGACCCTGTGACAGAGAAGCGCCATCGTCGAATCACGAGCTTCGTGCCGCGGAGCGGGCGTATACCCGAACGGCAGGAGCGCGCGCTGCGCGCCCACGGAGCGACCTACATCATCGATGCAGAGATCGACGACACGTATGTGCTGACTGAGCGGCCTCGTCTCGAGGAATCGTTCGGCAGGCAGGCCCCCCTGATCGTCGAGATCGGTGCAGGGGCCGGCGATCAGATCGTTGCCCACGCCAAAGAGCATCCCGAGAACAACTATCTGGCCCTCGAAGTGTGGTGGCCCGGAGTCGCCTCCTCCGTCTCCAGAATCGTTCGAGAGGGCGTCGACAATGTCCGGCTGCTGAACGCTGACGCCGTTGTCGCACTGCCCCTGCTGTTCGGGCAGGGTGAGAAACCGGTCGAAGTGTGGACGTTCTTCCCCGACCCGTGGCAGAAGGCCCGCCACCGGAAGCGGCGGCTCGTCACGCCCAGCTTCGCCCAGATCGTTGCCGACATCCTCCCCACCGGGGGTGTGTGGCGCCTTGCAACGGACTGGGACGATTACGCGTGGCAGATGAGGGACGCGATCGCCGCGGTTCCGGAACTCGTCAACCCTCACGCCGGCCAGCGTATCGATGAGGATGACCCGGGTGATGAGGGGATCGTCGGCGGATTCGCCCCCCGCTGGGAGGGCCGCATCACCACCCGCTTCGAGACCCGCGGCCTCGGCGAGAACCGGCGGATCCACGATCTCGAGGTCTACCGTGGCTGATCTTCCCGACGGTGAGGACGCTCCGCGCGATGGCAGGCTGGACGACGTTTCGATGGAGAGGCCCCTCTCCGCCTACGTGCACGTCCCGTTCTGTCAGGTGCGGTGCGGCTACTGCGACTTCAACACGTACACCTCGAACGAGCTCGGTGCTGGCGCGACCCCGCGCGAATACGACACGCAGCTCCTCGGGGAGATAGCCCTGGCGGGTACCGTGCTCGAGGGCGGACGGCCCCTCCAGACCGTCTTCTTCGGCGGCGGCACACCCACCTTCCTCCAAGCCTCCCAGCTGGCACATATTCTCGGCGTCCTCGACCTCGTGTTCGGCCTTGAGGAAGCTGCGGAGGTGACAACCGAAGCGAACCCGGAAACCGTCGACGGGGACTACCTTCACACGTTGAAGGAGGCAGGGTTCACGCGAGTGTCGATCGGGATGCAGTCGGCAGTGCCCCACGTTCTCGCGACCCTCGACAGGCTCCACACGCCAGCGAGAGTTCCGCTCGTGCGCGACTGGGCTCGGGATGCTGGGCTGTCCGCCTCGCTCGACCTCATCTATGGCACGCCGGGGGAGTCTCTCGACGATTGGCGGCTCTCGCTCAGCGAGGCGATCGCGATGGAGCCGGACCACATCTCGGCCTATGGCTTGGGCATCGAGCCGGGAACGAAGATGGGTCAGCAGGTGAAGCGCGGGCTCCTCCCCGATACGGATCCTGACGATCTCGCGGCGAAATACGAAATCGCCGACAGTATGCTCTCGGCGGCAGGCTACGCCTGGTATGAGGTGTCTAACTGGGCGAAGCCTGGCCACGAGGCGCGACACAACATCGCCTACTGGCGAAACGACAACTGGTGGGGTTTCGGACCGGGCGCCCACTCCCACATCAACGGCACCCGCTTCTGGAACGTCAAGCATCCGCGCGCCTGGTCAGCCCGCCTCCAGGCAGGCGAATCACCGGCCGCTGCCCGAGAGATCCTCACTCCTCGCGAGCGGGCCGAGGAAGACATCATGCTGGGGATCCGTCTCGCGGAGGGACTGCCTCTCACCGCCGGTATCGCCAAACCCGGCCAGGCGCCCGCCCGCGCCGCGCTCGCGAAGCGCAGGCATGTGACGATGCTCCTCGCGTCCGACGGCCTTCTCCAACCTCATCGTCTCGCCGAGGGGCGCATGGTACTCACCCTCAAGGGTCGGCTCCTCGCCGATACGGTGATCCGTTCTCTGTGGGAGTGAGACGGTGATCAGCTCTCTGCGGGAGTGAATCTGTCCCGTTGTCGACTCTCGCCTCCGGCGATGTCGAGGACGGCCGCATATCCCAGCGTCAGGCCCTGGCCGATGGTGGCGCCGGGGCCCGGATAGACCCCACCGAAAACGTTCGCGGCCGCGTTCCCGATCGCATAGAGACCCGGCACGATGCTGCCGTCCACCGAGCGGACGCGGGCATGCTCGTCGGCCTGGAGTCCGCCGCACGTTCCCAGATCCCCGGGGACGACGGAGAGCGCAAAGTATGGTCCGTGGGGAGACAGCGGCCTGAGATTGGGGTTGGGGGTGACTGTCGGGTCTCCGTAGTAGCGGTCGTAGGCTGTCCGACCGCGGCCGAAATCATCGTCGTTGCCCTGCGCGGCGAGTACGTTGAAGCGTGCCACCCCGCCGGGAAGATCCGTGGTTCCGATGATTCGTCCGAGTTCCTCGATGCTTGGCGCCGAGAAGGCGACCCCGGCATCGAACCAGGCGCGCGGTATGCTCATGCCCGGCATCTTCACTCCGCCCATGACATACGCCTTGACGAAGTCGCTGTCGACGATCATCCACGCCGGCAGGTGAGGCGGCTGTCCGTCGTCCAACCCGAGCATCTCTTCGCCCGCCGTCATGTAGTTGACGGATTCGTTGAAGAAGCGGTGACCGCTCCTGTCGACGATGAGGGAGCCCGGCAGGGATCGTTCAGCCAGCAGGACGATGGGTCCCGAGCCGGGCGCGAGCTCTGGAATAGCGGGGAACCACCACGCCTTGTCGAGGAGGGCAAGGGCGAGACCGTGCTTCTCGGCCAGTCCGAGCAGATCCCCCGTGTTGCCCGGAGCGCCGAACTGCCAGCCCGGTTCAATGGCCTCAGACTGGTAACGTTTCCTGCTTGCCATGTCACGGTCGAAGCCCCCGGCCGCAAGAATGACTCCGCGTTCCGCTCCGATCCTGAGCTGTCGACCGCCGTGGTCCACGACGATCCCCCGGATAGCACCATCCTCGATGATCAGATCCGTGAGCGGAGTCGAGTTCCACAGGGTGGCACCCGCCTTGACCGCGCCGTCGTATAGTCCCGCAGCGAGTGCGAGTCCACCGGCAACATAGTTCTTTCCGAGGGCGAGACCACCAAGCCCCTGGAGGACGCGCCGCACAATCCGTGGAACTGCCTTGCCCGGCTTGCGCGACATGAGGTTCATCCATTTGAAGTCCCCTCCTGTGATCGGCATGGGAATCGGGGCTGACAGGGTGCCGGTGAGAATCATGTCAGATCCCGAGCCGAGAGTGTTCAGATCGAAGGGGGAGGGTTCGACAGACCGTCCGCCGCTCGAGCCGCCCGGCTCGTCCGAGAAATAGTCCGCATACTCCCGCATCGTCTCGAGCCTCAGGCTCGTGTTCTCCTCGATCGCATCGGCAACTGCCGCACCATAGTCCAGATGCGTCTGCCACCTCTCCTCGGGAGACACGCCGTCGACAATGCCGCGCAGGTAGCGTTCGGCACGTTCGCGCGTGTCCTTCACTCCGTCCCGCGCGACGATCCTGTTGCCGGGGAGCCACATGCCTCCTCCCGACAGTGCGGTCGAACCGCCGAAGCGTTCGTCCTTTTCGACGACAAGCGTGCTCAGCCCCCGCCGAGCCGACATCATTGCCGCAAAGAGGCCTGTGCCGCTGCCGACGATGACGACATCGAATGTCTCATCCCAACTCGTGTTCATCGCAACTCCCTTGTCGTGCTCGAACCCAACGCGTGTTGTGCTCAACCTAACCAGTGTGCGACCGAGAATCTAGAGCTTGCAGCGGTATCCCGCCTGAGATGAGGGCCGCGGGTCAGCCCTGCGTGAGGAAGTCGATGAGCTCTTCGACCCTGCCGAGGAGGGAAGGCTCGAGATCCTTCCAGTTGCGGACCCGGCCGAGGATCTTGGACCAGCCGATGCCGATGTCTTCGAGGCTCTCGTGCGGAAGCCCAAGGGCCGCGAGGCTGCCGGCCTTGATGTCCGTGCCCTTGGGGATGTGGGGCCAGGCCGTGAGCCCGACCCTGCCGGGTTTGATGGCCTGCCACACGTCGACGTAGGGATGGCCGAGGACGAGGACATGCCCGTTGCCGTGGCGTGCGAGGGCCTCCTCGACGAGGCGGCTCTCTTTCGTGCCGGGCAGGAGATGGTCGACGAGCACGCCGGCACGCCGACCGGGCCCAGGCTTGAAATCGGCCAGCATCTCGGCCAGATGGTCGACACCCGCCAGCTCCTCGACGGCGATCCCCTCGAGCCGCAGGTCTTCACCCCACACTTTGTCGATCAGCTGCCAGTCGTGCTTGCCTTCGACCCACATGCGGGAGGGCAGGATGGTGGTCGCCTTCTTGCGGACACGGATCGACCCGGATGCTGTGAGTTCGGTGGGCCGCTCGGGTGCGGCGCGCGGCGGCGGGACGATCCTGACGGGTTCGCCATCGATCCAGAAGCCGGGCCCGAGCGGGAACCGGCGGCGTGCTCCGCCGCGCCCTTCGAGGGTGAGGAGGAGTTCGCCCGCAACCTTCCCGACGTCGACGATCTCCCCGACGAAGCCGCTCTCGACGTCCTCGAGAACGAGCCCGGGGGTTGCGGGGACGTCCCGCTGGGCACGAAGGCGGCTGGTGGTGCGCGGTGACGACAGGACATCCCTGCCGTATCTGTCAGCTGGTCGCGAAGCTCTCACGGGTCCAGGGTAGGCATTAAATCGATTCATGCGTAGAATTAGCACTCGGGCATGTCGAGTGCAAGGAAGGGGGATGGCGTGCGGAGCGACGAGAGAAGACTGAAGGTTTTGCAGGCCATTGTCCAGGACTATGTGCAGACCCGCGAACCTGTTGGGTCGAAGGCCATTGCGGACAGGCACGGTTTTGACGTGTCCTCTGCGACGATCCGCAACGACATGGCAGCGTTGGAAGAGGTCGGTCTCATCCATCAGCCGCATACGTCGGCTGGGCGGGTCCCGACCGATCGCGGATATCGAGCATTCGTCGACACGATCTCCCAGGTCAAACCCATGTCTCCTGCTGAGAAGAAGGCGATCGAGACGTGGCTGGAAGGGGCGGTCGACGTCGATGATGTGCTGTTCCGTGCGGGCCGGCTGTTGGCTCAGCTCACGAAGCAGGTCGCCGTGGTGCAGTACCCCACGCGGGAGCGCAGCACGGTCAGGCATATCGAGCTCGTGCCGATCTCTGACCATCACTCCTTCCTGATCGTGATCACCGATTCGGGCACGGTCGAGCAGCGCAGCATCGAGGTCGGCTTGACCGACCCGCAGGCTGTTGACCTCTCGAGCAGGCTCAACGCGTCCTTCGTCAACAAATCGGGTCCCGATATCGCAGAGTCGGGTTTCGACGACGACACACTGTCCCCGGCGGACAGGCAGCGTGCAGGTTCCATCATTGCCGTGCTCAAGGACGTGATGACGGACGATGTCGAGGAGCGCCTGGTCATGGCAGGCACCGCGAACCTGGCCCGGACGAACATCGACTTCACCCACACCATCACCCCCGTCCTCGAGGCGCTCGAAGAGCAGGTGGTGCTGCTGCGCCTCTTCGCGGAGGTGAGCGGCGATCTTGCTATTACGATCGGTTCGGAGAACAATGACGAGGGCCTCTCCGAGGCCTCGATCGTCACATCCACCTACGGTGGTGCCGGGACCGCTCGGCTTGGCATCGTCGGCCCGACGCGAATGGATTACCCAGGTGCCATGGTGAGCGTGCGCGCGGTGGCCCGATACTTGACCAGGATCCTCGGATCCTGATATTCAACAGTTCCCGATGAGAAAGAACCGGCTTTAGTGGCTGACTACTACGACATTCTTGGCGTGTCTCGCAGTGCAACGCAGGACGAGATCAAACGTGCATACCGCAAACTTGCACGCAAGCTTCATCCGGACGTGGCGGGTCCCGACAAAGAGGGCGAGTTCAAGGACGTGACCGCCGCCTATGAGGTCCTCTCCAACGAGGAGAAGAGACGCCTGTACGACATGGGAGGGGAGTCTGCCGTGCGCAATGGCGGGGCTCCCGGTGGTTTCGGGGGTTCCTTCCAGGACATCTTCGACACGTTCTTCGGCGGCGCGACCGCCGCACGCGGTCCCGTGCCGCGCGGCCGGCGCGGCCAAGACGCACTCGTGCCCATCGAGATCGAGCTCAGGGACGCCGTGTTCGGACTCGATACGGACATCACGGTCGAGACGGCCGTGCGATGTACGACATGTCAGGGTTCGTGTACCCGTGAAGGGTCCGGGCCGCAGACGTGTACGGCGTGTGGCGGGTCGGGTTCGGTGCGGAAGGTGACGAACTCGTTCCTTGGCCAAGTCATGTCGACAACGTCGTGCGGAGTCTGCCAGGGCCACGGCACCGTCATCACAGATCCCTGCCTCGACTGCGCTGGCGAGGGCCGGGTCAGGGCTCAGCAGACACTGTCCGTCCGCATCCCCGCCGGCATCGAAGACGGCATGCGGATCCGCATGTCCGGCAAGGGCGAGGTTGGTCCAGCAGGTGGCCCCCAGGGCGACCTGTTCATCGAGGTCCATGTCGCCGACCACGAGCAGTTCACACGGCAGGGCGACGATCTTGTCTGCGACCTCCAGGTGCCGATGACGGCCGCGGCCCTGGGAACGACTGTGACGATCGAATCGTTCGACGGTCCGGAGGAGCTGACGATCGAGCCCGGCACCTCGAGCGGGGTATCGCTGCGGGTACGGGGCAAGGGCGTCGGTCGTCTCCACCGGCACGACCGCGGAGACCTTGTCATCAATCTTCACGTCCAGACACCCACGAAGCTCTCCGCGCGGGAGAAAGAGCTGCTGCGCGAGCTTGCCGAGGTCCGCGGGGAGACCCAGCCGGATGCGAAGCTCATGTCTGAGAGCGCATCGGTCTTCACCCGGTTCAAGGACCGCTTCCTGTGACCCTTCCCGTCTACTACTGCGCAGATCTGCCGGACGGCGGTGAGGTGGAGCTCCTCGGCGAGGAGGCCCGCCACGCCCACGTCAAGCGCACGACCGTCGGCGAACGGATCGACCTTGTCGACGGCGATGGTGGCAGGGTGACTGTCGAGGTCACGGGCGTGTCACCGTCATCGCTGCGCGGGACCATCATCGGCCGCAGGGTCGATCCTCGGCCGGAGCATCCCATCACCCTCGTCCAGGCTCTCGCCAAGGGCGGGCGGGACGAAGCCGCGATCGAATCGGCGGTCGAGGTGGGTGTCGCCGGTATCGTCCCGTGGCAGGCTGATCGGTCGATTGTTCGATGGTCGGGGCCGAAGGGCGAGAAGGGCGCAGCGAAATGGCGCCACGTGGCCCTCTCGGCCATGAAGCAGTCCCGCCAGGCATTCCTTCCCGGCGTCAGCGATGTCGTCACGTCGAGGCAGCTGAACGACCGGGCCCGGTCGGTGACACAGGCGGGCGGACGGGTCTTCATCTGCCACGAGACGGCAACCTCCACCCTGTCCTCCGTGACAGTCGGCGTCCCTGGACCGCTCTGGATCATTGTCGGCCCCGAGGGCGGCATCTCCGAGGAGGAGCTGGCTGGCCTCGTGGCGGCTGGGGGAGAGCCCGTCCTCCTCGGCAACTCCGTCCTGCGATCAGGTACCGCGGGTACGGTTGCTGCGACTATCCTCCAGGTGATCAGCGGGACGTGGCGCTAGAATGACGCCAGACAAGGAAGGCACACCGTGACGACACAGGTTCTCACTGTCCCGAGCGATGTTCCGCTCATCAATCTTCTCGGGCACAGGGACGAGGTCCTTCGTGCTCTCGAGACAGGTCTCGCCCCTGCCGTCATCCACGTGCGCGAGCGTGAGATCACGGTGAGCGGCGACGAGGGGCCGGTCTCCCTTGCCGCCTCGCTCATCAGCGAACTCATCGACGTCGTCCGGGGCGGTACGGCTCTCAGCGTCGATTCTGTCCAGCGCGCCATCAAGATCACGAAGGATGGGCTGGCCGCGGCGAGCGACGTCCTGACGACCGACATTCTCTCCAACCGGGGCAAGACCATCCGCCCGAAGACCGTGGGCCAGAAGCAGTATGTCGATGCGATCGACGAGAACACTGTCGTGTTCGGCATCGGTCCGGCCGGCACGGGCAAGACCTATCTCGCGATGGCGAAGGCCGTTGTCGCGCTGCAGCGGCGCGAGGTGTCGAGGATCGTCCTCACGAGGCCCGCTGTGGAAGCGGGGGAGTCGTTGGGCTTCCTCCCGGGATCCTTGACAGACAAGATCGACCCCTACCTGCGTCCCCTCTATGACGCACTCCACGACATGCTTGACGCGGAGGCGATCCCGAAGCTGATCGCGGCCGGCACGATCGAGGTCGCACCCCTTGCGTACATGCGGGGGCGCACTCTCAACGATGCGTTCATCATCCTCGATGAGGCGCAGAATACGACGCCGGAGCAGATGAAGATGTTCCTCACCCGTCTCGGATTCGGCTCCAAAGCCGTGATCACGGGTGACGTGACCCAGGTCGATCTGCCGGGCGGGACACAGTCGGGCCTGCGTGTCGTCCGCCGGATTCTGACAAACATCGAAGCGTTGACCTTTGTCGAGCTGACGAGTGCCGACGTTGTCCGGCATCGGCTCGTCGGTGAGATCATCGATGCTTACGAACGGTGGGGTGCCGATCATCCCGACACAGACAATCGGACGAGGAGACGGCGTTGATCGAGTACGCAGACGAGTCGGGTTTCGAACCGACGATAGACGGCGAAGAGATCGTCGAACTGGCGCGCTATGTGCTGGCAGAGATGAGGATCCATCCAGGCTCCGACCTGTCCGTCATGCTCGTCGACGAAGCTGTCATGTCGGATCTCCACGTGAAGTGGATGGATGAGGAGGGCCCGACCGACGTCTTGTCCTTCCCCATGGACGAGGTGCGTCCCCCGCCGCCGGGCCACGAGCCGGCCGAGGGACTGCTCGGCGATGTTGTCGTCTGCCCGACGGTCGCCGCGAAGCAGGCATTGACGGCGGGCCATGCGACGATCGAGGAGATCCTCCTTCTCGTCACCCACGGCATCCTGCACGTCCTCGGCTATGACCATGCGACACCGGAGGAGGAACGCGAAATGTTCGGGCTGCAGCGCACGCTGCTGCTCGGCTTCCTCGCGACACGCACATGATCCCCATGATCGATGAGGTGCCCGAAGGGCCCCTCGTTATCACCATTCTCGTCCTCACGATCATCGCTGCCGCGGCAACCATGGCCGATTCGGCACTCCTGCGGATCACCCGGACGGAAGCGGCGGAAGCCATGGGGAGCGGGCGGAAGGGTGCGGCGAAGATCGCTGCCATCGTCGCATCGAAGACGGCCGCGCGCTCGGGTCTCGCAACCCTGCGCACGGTTGCGGAGATGCTGGCAGGCGCCGGCATCGCCCTCCTTCTCGCCGACTTCCTCGGTGCCTGGTGGCAGGTCGTCCTGGGCGCGCTTCTTGTCGCGATCATCCTCTCCCTCCTGCTGGGCCTCGTCTCTCCGCGCCGTGTCGGGTATCGCTATCCCGTCCAGGTGCTGACAGCAACAGCCCTGCCGCTCTCCTGGCTGACATCCATGTTCGCGCCGTTCGTCAAGCGTGACGATGAGGAGCGAGGCGATGACGATCTTGCCGTCATGGTGGAGCGCATGGCTGAATCGGATGAACTGGAGGACGAGGAGCGCATCCTCCTCCAGTCCGTGTTCGACATGAGGGACACGATGGTCCGTGAGGTCATGGTTCCGCGCACCGACATGATCACGGTGCACGAGGATGTCGGCCTGGATGATGCTCAGAGCCTTTTCGTGCGCTCCGGCTATTCCCGTATCCCCGTCGTCGGCGACACGGTCGATGATGTTGCGGGGATCGTCTACTCGAAAGACATCGTCCGCCGCATCCATCACAGGCTCGACACGGACGATCTGACCGTCAAGGACGTCATGCGGGAAGCGGTCTTCGTCCCGGAGATGAAGCCGGTCGACGATGTTCTGCACGACATGCAGGCGAAGTACTTCCACATGGCGCTCGTTGTCGACGAGTATGGCGGCATTGCGGGACTCGTCACGATCGAGGACCTTCTGGAGGAGCTTGTCGGTGAGATGGTGGACGAACACGATCATGCCGCCCCCGAGGTGGAAATGCTTGACGAGGGCCGATACCGGGTTCCTGCACGCCTCCCGATTGACGAACTGGGTGACCTGTTCGGCCTGGAGATCGAGGACGAAGATGTGGACACGGCGGGCGGCCTGCTCACGAAGGGACTCGGCCAGATACCAATTCTTGGCTCCGAGACCGATATCCTGGGCCTGCACCTCGTTGCGGAACGTTTCGAGGGACGACGCAAACGTCTCGCGACCCTGATCGCGAGCTTGGAGGAACAATGACACGAGCAGGCTTCGTCAGCCTTGTCGGACGGCCCAATGCGGGCAAGTCCACTCTCACCAACGCCCTGGTGGGAGAAAAGGTTGCCATCACATCGGCACGCCCCCAGACGACGCGCCGCGTGATCCGCGGAATCGTCAACCGGGAGGGCGGCCAGGTCATCCTCGTGGACACGCCCGGCATGCACAGGCCGCGGACGCTCCTCGGCGAACGCCTCAACAATCTCGTCCGCCAGACACTCGGGGACGTCGATCTCGTCGCGCTCTGCCTGCCGGCGAACGAGAAGCTCGGCCCCGGAGACAGCTATCTGCTGGGAGAGATCGCGAACTCCCGCACCCCCGTCATCGCGATCGTCACGAAGTCCGACCTTGTGACGAAGGAGCAGCTCGCCAACCATCTCATCGAGGTGTCTCAGTTCGCCGACTTCACGGAGATCGTGCCAGTCTCGGCAACCGCGGGGGACAACGTCGACTACCTGGCGGATCTCCTCGTGTCCCTCATGATGGAATCCCCGATCCTGTACCCGGAGGGCGAATCGATCGACGAGCCGGAGAGACTCGTCGTCGCCGAGCTGATCCGCGAAGCGGCGCTCGAAGGGGTGCGCGATGAACTGCCGCACTCGATCGCCGTCCTCGTGGAGGAGATGAACGAGCGTCCCCAGCGCAAGGGCGACACGCGTCCACCGCTTGTCGATATCCACGCCGACCTCTATGTCGAGAGGGATTCCCAGAAGGGCATCGTCATCGGCGCGAAAGGCGCCCGCCTGAAGGAGGTCGGGCAGGCCGCACGGGCAGAGATCGAACGGATGCTGGCATGCCGCGTCTATCTCGATATTCACGTGAGGGTTGCGAAAGAGTGGCAGCGAGATCCGAAGCTTCTGCGCCGCCTAGGCTTCTAGTGCCCAGGGAGGTGAGGCATCCGAGACTCATCGTCACCACCATCGTCATCCTCATCCTCGGCATGTGGGGGACGATCGCCGGTCCCGGATGGTCTCCCGATCCCTATCTCAACCAGATCATTCCCGCCACGTCCGACACGTCGATCGGTTCCTCCGTCCAGACGACCCCGCCGCACACGTACGACGTGAAGAAAGAAGTGGTCAGCATCGAGACCGCGTCGGGGGAAGTCCTCAACGCGACGCTTCGCACCCCTGTCGGACGCGACGGGGATGGTCCCGCCGTGGTGTTCATGCACGGAACGGGAACCTATCTGCATACCGCGTTCTCCCAGCACGCGACGCTCCTGGCCAGCTCCGGCATCACCACCCTCGTGGGTGACAAGCCGCTCGACAGGTACTCGACGACCGCACGCGACTACGCGGACCTTGCCGATGCTTATCGTGAGCAGTGGCAGTGGCTGACGCAGGTGGAGGGCATCAACCCCAACCAGGTCGGTGTCTACGGGGAGTCCGAGGGAGCTTTCGTCGCTCCCATCGTGGCCGCGGCCGAACCGGACGTCGCCTTCGTCGTCCTCGTATCCTCCCCGGTTCTCCCGATCCGACACCAGGGCGCTCTTGCCGCGGACACGTACCTGCGCCAACTCGGCGTCCCCGAGCAGCTCCTCCAGGCCATTCCCCGCCTGATCGGCGGCGAGCTGCCGGGAGGCTTCGACTATATCGACTTCGATGTCAGCCCCTACCAGCAGCAGATGAACCAGCCCGTGCTCATCATGTACGGGACGGGAGACTATTCCATGCCCGTCATCCAGGGCGCGAACCAGATCATCGACGATCTTGCCGTCAACGGCAACACGAATTACACGCTGCGCTACTACAAGGATGCCGACCACGGGCTGAAAGTGCTCGAGCGCGGTTCGCGTACGCTGTCCAGCGATGCTGGCAGGGACCTCTCGCGATGGATACTCGGCCTCCCCGCGACAGCATCTGCCGACCCTCATATCGCAGGTGCCCAACCCGTCCAGAACTTCACGGCCGAGCGGCCGGGAACCCCCCGCTGGTACGCATCCGGGACCGCGGCGGTCGCTATTCTCGTCCTCGGCCTCGTCCTTACACTGGGGGGCTTCCTCAGCGGACTCATCGGCCAGATCACGGTGCGGAAGGCCCCGCTCCTCGACCTCAAGGGAACAGCACGACCCCTCGTCGCCGCCGGCGTGTCCGTCGTCGCTGCCTGGGCGGCGTTCCTGTGGTACCTCATCTCGATCGCGGAACTGGCACTGTCCTATCAGCGCGACGCCCTGATCGTCCGCGGCGGCTGGTTCGCGTGCCAGATCATTGCGCTGATCGCGGCGGGCATGGTTGTCCGTCTCGGCTTCGCATGGTGGCGGGCGCGGCCCCTGACAGGGTTCCCGCACGTCGTGCTCGTCACCTCGATCATCGGTCTCACCACTCTCCTTGCCGCACTGGCCTACTGGAACGTCTACCCATCGCTCCTGACGGCACTGACATGATGAGGAGAAGCAGGATGTCGGCGGGCCTCCGCGTCGAGACGGGACACGCGACGAGCGTGGGACGGGTGCGGACGAAACAGGAGGACCGCTACCTCGATTCGGGCCGCATGATCGCCGTCGCGGATGGCATGGGAGGCCTAGCCCGGGGAGACTTCGCGGCCCGCACGATGATCGATGCTCTCGCCGAGAGGCGGATGCCGAACCGCACGGCACAGGTGCGAACAGAGCTCAAGCGTGCCATCAATCGCGCCGGCCACAAGATCGCTCGATCATCCCATCGCGGCGCCGAATGCGGCACGACCGTCGTCGGTGCGGTCCTCGGTCAGGGGACTGCTTCCCCCTCGTGGCTGATCTTCCATGTGGGGGATTCCCGCATGTACTCCTACGAGAACGGCGATCTCGAGTGTCTCACCCGCGATCATTCTCTCGTCCAAGAACTCATCGATGCTGGCATCATCTCGCGCGAGCAGGCACGCTACGATCCCCGCCGCAGCATCGTGACCCGCGCTATCGGCACATCCGTCTCGGCAGAACCCAGCTTCCGACACGTGGAGGCAACCCCCCGCATCCTCATCGCCTGCTCTGACGGCATCTCGGACGAACTGACGCACGAAGAAATTTCTGACATTATGCGAAGGTACGAAGGCGAGACATTGACCGACACGGCGCAAGCACTGGTCGATGCCGCCCTCGAATCCGGCGGGCGCGACAACGCAACCGTCGTCCTCGCGAGAGCTGTACAACGGAAGTGAAGGACAGACCATGACTGTGTCAATCGAGTTCGTCGGCGAATGGTACACGGTGGACGGGACGGAGCCTTTTCTCATCGGACGCGACGGCCCCCTCGAACTGGACGACAACCCCTACCTCCATCGGCGCTTCCTCACGATCACGAACGTCGATGGCATGTATTGGATCGAGAACGTAGGCTCGAGGCTGTCGGCGACGCTCGCGGACAACGATGGTGCCACCCAGGCCTATCTCGCCCCCGGCGCGAAGCTTCCCCTCGTCTATCCGCAGACGGTTCTCCTCTTCACGGCGGGCCCCACAACATACGAGATGACGATCTTCAACGACGAACCCGCCTACCTGCCCTCGCACGTCGCCGATACCGACGAGACGGGAGAGACGACGATCGGTCCCGTCGAACTCACCCCCTCCCAGATCCTTCTCATCCTCGCGCTCGCGGAGCCCGTCCTGACGGGGCGGGGCACCACATCCTCCATCCCGTCCTCCCAGCAGGCGGCCGACAGGCTGGGATGGCCGATCACCCGCTTCAACCGCAAGCTCGACCACATCTGCGAACGCCTGACACGATACGGTGTGCGGGGCCTGCACGGGGGCCCCGGAAAGCTTGCCGTCAACCGTCGTGCCAGGCTCGTCGAGCATTCGGTCGCGACGCGCCTCGTCACCGCGGAGGACCTCTACCGGCTCGATAATCCGGCAGAATACGACGACGCGAACTGAATATGGACAGGGGCGAGATTTTTGCGGGGAGGGCGTACACTGGCCCTGTGCGTAACCTCCTGCTTAGTCGCCGCGGCGAGGCCTGATCCGACCGGCCCCTCACCGCGGAGTTACGGCGCGCCGGTCCAGGAACCATAGCGAAGCAGGATAAGCAGTGAAAACCTCCGGACCCCACAATCAGCAGCAGCCGTCGACGATGCCGTACACGAAGTACAGGCCCTTCCTCGACACGAACCCCGTCTCCCTGCCTGACCGCCAGTGGCCAGACAACCGCATCGTCAAAGCCCCGCGATGGTTGTCGACCGACTTGAGGGACGGCAACCAGGCACTCATTGAACCCATGGATCCGGCTCGCAAGCGCGCCATGTTCGATCTTCTGGTGACGATGGGTTACAAGGAGATCGAGATCGGCTTCCCCGCCGCCTCGCGCACCGACTGGGACTTCGTACGATCCCTCGTCGATGACGACGCCGTCCCCGAGGACGTCACCGTGTCGGTTCTGACGCAGGCGCGCACCGACCTCATCCACCGCACGATCGATTCCCTCGAGGGATTCCCCCGAGCAACCGTGCACCTGTACAACGCGACCGCTCCCGTCTTCCGCAACGTCGTGTTCCGCAACGACAAGGAAGCGACGAAACAGCTTGCTATCGCGGGCACGCAGGATGTCGTCGACTACATGGAGAAGACCCTCGGCGATGACATGATCGTCGGCTACCAGTATTCGCCGGAGATCTTCGTCGACACGGAACTCGATTTCGCCCTCGAGGTGTGCGAGGCGGTCATGGACGTGTGGCAGCCCTCGGAGGAGAGGGAGATCATCCTCAACCTGCCGTCCACGGTCGAACGCTCCACACCGAACGTGTACGCGGACCAGATCGAGTGGATGAGCAGGAACCTGTCGCGGCGCGAGTTCATCGTCCTCTCGGCGCACAACCACAACGATCGGGGCACCGGCGTCGCAACATCGGAGCTCGCCATGCTGGCCGGCGCCGACAGGATCGAGGGATGCCTGTTCGGGCAGGGGGAGCGGACCGGCAACGTCGATCTCGTCACCGTCGGCCTCAATCTCTACACCCAGGGCATCGACCCGCAGATCGACTTCTCCCGCATCGACGAAGTCCGCTCCGTCGTCGAGTACTGCACCCGCATGGAGGTACCGGCACGGATGCCGTACGTGGGTGATCTCGTCTACACGTCGTTCTCCGGATCGCATCAGGACGCGATCAAGAAGGGCTTCGAGGCACGCCGCAAGAAGATCGCCCAGACCGGTGACGACACGTGGGATCTGCCCTACCTGCCCATCGATCCCGCCGATCTCGGCCGGTCCTACGAAGCTGTTGTCCGGGTCAACTCCCAGTCCGGCAAGGGCGGCGTCGCCTATCTGCTCTCGACGACGCGCAATATGGACCTGCCGCGCCGCCTGCAGATCGAACTCTCACAGATCGTCAAGGATCACACGGACGAGAGCGGCGGAGAGGTCACGGCGGACGAACTGTGGTACATCTTCGCTGACGAATACCTGCCGGCCTCCGAGGTCGCAGGGCTCGAACCGTGGGGGCAGTATGCGCTCAAGGGCATGAACATCTCGACCGGTGAAGGGTCCGCATCCCAGCTGACCGTGACGATCTCGGTGGGCGGGGAAGACCGCGTGATCTCCACGTCGGGCAACGGCCCCATCGATGCCTTTGTCGCCGCGATCGAACAGCTCGGCCACAGGATCCACATCCTCGACTACACGGAGCACGCACTGTCCGAGGGCGGCGACGCGACGGCAGCCGCCTACGTGGAGGCCGATATCGACGACAAGATCCTCTGGGGCGTCGGAATCGACCCCTCGACGATCAACGCTTCGTTCAAGGCGATCATCTCGGCACTCAACAGGACCCGCCGCTAGGCACAGTCCCGAGCGGTGGGAATATGATGGTGGGGTGAAACTCTACCGCGACCAGGGGATCGTCCTGCGCACCCACAAGCTTGGGGAGGCAGACAGGATCATTACCCTCCTGACGCGACAGCACGGCAAAGTCCGTGCCGTGGCGAAAGGCGTGCGCCGAACCACGTCACGGTTCGGCGCACGCCTCGAGCCGTTCTCCCACGTCGATGCCCAGTTCTATCGGGGTCGCACCCTCGATATCGTGACGCAGGTGGAATCAGTCCATGCCTACGGGCAGGAGATCGTCGAGGATTACGAGCGCTACACGGGAGCCACCGTGCTGCTCGAAACCGCTGACAGGCTCGCGTGGGACGAGGGGGAGTCCGACGTCCAGCAGTATCTGCTCCTCCACGGAGCACTCCACTCGATCGCGAACAACGATCACCGTCCCGAGCTCATCGTCACCGCCTACCTGCTCCGCGCCCTCGGCCTGGCAGGCTTCGAACTCTCGACGCGCGACTGCGCCTCATGCGGCGCGATCGGCCCGCATGACTCGTTCTCCATCCCGGCAGGCGGCACCGTCTGCCTCGCCTGCCGGCCCCCGGGTGCAGCAGCGCCCAGCCGGGAGAGCGTCCTCCTCCTCGGGTCCCTCATGGCAGGGGAGTGGGACGGCGCCGACGAGGAGCCTCCCCACGTCCGCGACCAGGCGAAATCTCTTGCCGTCGCGCATGCTCAATGGCATCTCGAACACCGCATCAAGTCCCTCTCACTGCTCTAGGATCACTATGCCAACCCCGCCGACACCGCTCCCGGGCGCCACACCTCCTCAGATTCCCGCCGACATGATCCCCGGACATGTCGCGATCGTCATGGACGGGAACGGGCGGTGGGCCAATGCTCGCGGCCTGCCGCGCACCGAGGGCCACAAGAAGGGCGAACCCGTTCTCCTCGATATCATCGCGGGAGCCCTCGAGATCGGCGTCAAGGAGCTCTCCGCCTACGCGTTCTCGACCGAGAACTGGTCCCGCAGTCCCGCCGAGGTCAGGTTCCTCATGGGGTTCAATCGGGACGTCATCCACCGCCAACGCGACACGCTGCACGAGTGGGGTGTCCGAGTTCGATGGTCCGGACGCAAGCCCCGGCTGTGGGGCTCCGTCATCAAAGAGCTCGAGATCGCCGAGGAGCTCACGAAGAACAACACGGCGATGACGGTGAATATGTGTGTCAACTATGGCGGGCGGGCCGAGATCGTCGACGCAGCGGCTGCACTCGCGCGCGATGTTGCGAACGGTACTCTCAAGCCGAACCGCGTCACCGATGACGTGTTCGCCTCCTACCTCCACCAGCCCATGACCGATGTGGACCTGTTCTGGCGGACCGGCGGAGAACTGCGGCTGTCGAACTTCCTCCTGTGGCAATCCGCCTACGCCGAGATCGTCGTCACCGACAAGCCCTGGCCGGACGTGGACAGGCGCGACCTGTGGGACGCGATCGACACGTACGCCCGCAGGAACCGCCGCTGGGGCGGGGCCGTGGACAATGCGTCCCTGCAGCCCGCGGGAGAATAGGATAGTCCCATGCTTTCTCGACTCGATCTCCGCAGCGGTGTCACCGCCGCAGCCCTTGCAGAATCCCTCCCCCGCGCCGCGATCGACATCGATGCCGCGCTCGCGGCAGTGAAGCCGCTCGTCGCAGACGTGCGCGAGCGCGGAGTGGACGCCCTCATGGACCAGGCCGAGAGGTTCGACGGGGTTCGCCCCACGTCGATCCGAGTGCCGGCACATGCGTGTGAGGAAGCGCTCGCAAGCCTCGACCCGGAGCTCGTGTCCGCCATCGAGCTCGCCATCGCCCACGTCCGCATCGGGCATGAGATGCAGATGCCGGAGGAGAGGACCGTCGAGATCGTTCCCGGCGGCACCGTCACCCAGCGCTGGATCCCCATGCAGCGCGTCGGGCTCTACGTGCCGGGCGGTCTCGCCGTCTATCCGTCCTCGGTCGTCATGAACGCCGTCTGCGCACAGGTGGCCGGAGTCGGCTCGATCGCCCTGACCTCGCCCGCCCAGGCCGAATTCGGCGGCCTCCCACATCCGACGATTCTCGCCGCCTGCGCCCTCCTCGGAATCGACGAAGTCTATGCCGCGGGCGGTGCCGGTGCCATCGCCATGTTCGCCTACGGTGCGGGGGAGTGCGAGCCGGTCGATGTCATCACCGGGCCGGGGAACATTTACGTGGCCGCCGCGAAACGTCTCGTCCTCGGCACTGTCGGGATCGACTCCGAAGCGGGAACCACCGAGATCGCGATCCTTGCCGACGATACTGCCGATCCGCGCTACGTGGCCGCCGACCTGCTGTCGCAGGCAGAGCACGATCCCGCCGCCGCGTCAGTTCTCGTCACCACGTCCGCCGCGCTCGCTGACGCGGTCGACGACGAGCTTGTGCGACAGGCCGCCGCGACGAAGCATGCGGAACGCGTCCATGTGGCTTTGACGGGTCCGCAGTCCGGCACCGTGCTCGTCTCCTCGATCGACGATGGTCTTGCGGTCATCAACGCCTACGGCGCGGAGCACTTGGAGATCCAGACTGCCGACGCTGACAGCGTTGCGCGGCGCGTGACGAACGCGGGAGCGATCTTCGTCGGTCCCTACACTCCGGTACCGGCAGGAGATTACCTAGCGGGCTCGAATCATGTCCTCCCCACCGGCGGCACGGCACGATACAGTTCGGGACTCAACGTGCATGCCTTCCTCAAGTCCGTGCAGCAGATCGATTACTCCCGGCAGGCCCTCGAAACGTTGACGGAGCCTCTCGTGACGTTCGCGGACGCAGAGGATCTTCCCGCGCACGGTCATGCGCTCACGGTGAGACGAACACAACAGTGATGGTTGCAAGCTCATAACAAAGAGTCGCACGGCTGGACCTTCCCCCAGTGGGGATTGATAAAGTCTCTCCGGACCGTGTGAACGTTCGACGTATGGAGACTGTGTGCTGACTGGTTTACTGATTGCTTCTCTGACCGCTATCGGCGGGGGCAGCGATTCGGTCCAACCGGCCTATGTTGACGATGTTCACTTTGGGACGGAGGTTGTGGCCCGGTCGGACGTCTCCGACTCCCTCGAGGCCCACATCTCGACCTACGAGGACATGTTCGACATGACGTGGGACGAGGCCTACCTCTGGTATCTGGGAGAGGACAACCGCGAGCACGGCCTCGTCGATGTGAGCGAGCGCTTCTCCGCCATCTACGAGGGCTACAGCGTTCTCGACGGCAACGTCACCGTCTGGGTCTCCAGCCCCGCCAAGTCGGGCGGCATCATCGATCTCCTCGACGACTACGCGGTCGATGCCGACGTGCGCCTCATGCCGGGCGACAGCGATGCCAGCAGGGCCGCCTACAGGTTCGTCGCGGACTTCGGCACGCCCTCCTACTATGCGGCAGAACTCGACGACTCCCGAACCGGCCTCGTCATTCTCACCTCATCGCGCTACGCGGCGGATATGGGGCCGACTCTGTACGGGACTGTCATCGACGGCGTGCTCGTCGACTATCACTACTCAGAGTGAAGGGCCGCACCGACCGCGCACCCGCACTGAGGAGCAGCTGACCCGAGACTGTCATCGTCCAGCCCTCCGCCCAGCTCAACCCCACGAGGAGCACGTGCCGACCGGCAACCTGGCTGACGTCGACGAGAGCCGGATTGAGACGTAACTGGCCGGCCAACCGCCGCACCCTCTCACCCGGCTCCTCAGCTCCCGGCGGCGGCACATTGCCCGCCAGCTCTCCCGCATAACGGGCGGACAGGATCGCGGCGATCCCCACCGCGAGGTGAGCCGTCATGACCGGATGTGAGGGATGTGGGGCGGTCACGACCGCCTCGACACGAGTGCGGCCCCTCACCTGCTGCCAGGCGGAGAAGAAATCGGCGCACGGTGTGCGCAACGCCAGGGGGAAGCTTCCATCCCGCCCGTCAACACACGCCGCCACATCCTCCCCAAGCCCGATATCCCTCCTGTCTGCCAGGGCCTTGCCCGGCAGAAGGCGGGAGGCCGAGGGCAGCCGCGACCCCGACGGCCACGCGCCGAGCGCGGGCAGATCTACGCCCGCACGCCAGCGCTCGTGCAGGAGGGCTCCGATACGTGCCTCCCGGGCTCGGTCGCGGCCAGGCAGAACATCTCCGAGCGTGAGAACGGTGCCCGCGTCGGGAAAGGACCACTCCGACGTCGTCACGTATCCGCGGGACAGGCCGGAGGAGACCTCGTGCACCGCCCGCTCCCGATGTGCTCCCCGAGCATCGGACAGCGGAACACCGCATGCCTGCGCGGCGGCGATGACACTCTCTGCACCGCCAGCATCCGGTACGACGACCTGGACGGGGCCAGGGGCGCTCTCGATCGCCGACATGATGGCGGATAATCGCTGGGGCAGGAGCTCGAACTCTGGCATGCTTCGATCTTGCCAGGCGGTCCCGCCAGAAATCGGTCTCGGAATCGGGAGCCGACATGGGCTAAGGTGGAGCGCGTGGCAGATGATCGACCAATTATTGTTGGCACGGATGGCTCGATCCGCGCACGATACGCTGTACTCGAAGCCGCGCGGATCGCGCGGATGTACTCACGTCCGCTCCGTATCGTGACGGCCCATTCGCCCCTCTTCGCGATGACCGCCTTCGATCCCGAACCGACCTCGGATGAGATCGAGAGGCTCGAAACGATCCTGCGAGATTCTCGCGACGCAATCAGGGACCGATTCGGCGATATCGACATCGAGACCGAGTGGAGCGTCGGCGACGCGGCCACGGTTCTCGTCCGTGCCAGCCGCTACGCGTCAGCCGTTGTCGTCGGTGCACGCGGCCAGGGCGCCGTTCATCGCATGCTCGTCGGCTCAGTGGCGACGAAGGTGGCAACCTATGCTGACTCGCCGGTCTATGTCGTGAGAGCGGGAGAGTACAACCCCGACGGTCCGGTCACGGTTGGCCTCGCCCCCGAGGGGCCCGCCAGGCGCACGCTCGATCTCGCGATGGGAGCGGCACGCGCCGAAGGCACGTCCCTCCGGGCGCTCCGGGCACATCAGCACTCTGCGGCTGGACTGTGCAATATGCCGGAGGGCGACCATAAGGAGAGCCTGCGCCGAGACATCGCGGCCTCCGTCCGAGACAGCGAGGCACTGTTCACGGAGGTCTGCGCGAACCATCCCGACGTGCACGCCACGTTCGTCCACATCCAAGCGCATGCGACCGACTGCCTGATCGACGCGTCGCGAATCTCGCGGCTCGTCGTCGTCGCGCCCAACGGCCGCGGCCCCGAGGAGAAGACGCTCGGCTCGGTTGCGCTGGCCGTCCTCCACCACGCGCCCGCGGTTCTCGTCGCGCGGTGAGATGGACGGGAGTGCCGAGGCGCCCCGAGGTTTCGTAGACTGGCCTGGTGAGTATTCCATTCCGCCCGGCATTGGCCGGCTTCGAGCCCTACGGTGCACCCCAGCTGGATGTTCCCGTGACGTTGAACGTCAACGAGAACCCGTACCCGCCCAGCCCGGCCATGATCGCCGATATTGCGGAGGCTGTCGCTGAGGCCGCGACGAACCTCAACCGCTACCCGGACCGAGACTTCCTGGCCCTGCGGGAGGATCTTGCCCGCTACGTCGCAGGTGAAGCCGGAGTCGCTCTTCGTCCCGAGCAGATCTGGGCGGCGAACGGCTCGAACGAAGTCATGCTGCATCTCCTCCTCGCCTTCGCGGGTCCCGGGCGGTCCGTCATGTCGTTCGCGCCGACGTATTCGATGTATAGCGAATATGCTCGAGACACGAACTCGACATGGCACGAGCTGCCCCGCCGGGCGGACTTCTCCCTCGATCTCGACGCTATCCCAGCCGACATCGCCAAGATCCGCCCAGCCGTGATCCTGCTCGCCAGCCCCAACAATCCGACGGGGACTGCGCTGCGCGAAGCCGAGCTCCGCACGGTGCTCGAGGCCGCCCGCGGGCAGGGCCCAGAAGATGCTCCGGGGACGGATGCTCTCGTCGTCGTCGACGAAGCGTATGGCGAGTTCCGTCGGGAGGGCGTCCCATCAGCTTTCGAACTTCTGTCGGACTACGACAATCTCGCGGTGTCTCGGACCATGTCGAAGGCGTTCGGGGCGGCAGGGCTGCGTCTGGGCTATCTCGGCGCGGCGCGGGACGTCATCGATCAGCTTCGGATCGTCCGCCTGCCCTATCACCTGTCTGCCATCACCCAGGCGGCGGCACGGGCCGCCCTCCGCCATGCGGACAGTCAGCTGTCCCAAGTCGCGGGGCTTCGCCGCAGCCGCGACAGTATGGTCGAGCGGTTGAATTCGTTAGGCTTAGCGACAGCACCAACCGACGCGAACTTCGTCATGTTCGGGACCTTCCCGGACAGGCACGCGATATTCGCCCACCTTCTCCGCCGAGGCATCCTTATCCGAGAGGTCGGTCCCGAAGGCTGGCTGCGAGTATCGGTCGGAACACCCGAGGAGAACGACGCATTCTTCTCGGCACTGGAAGAGGCAATGGAATGAGAACGGCAACAATTCACCGCGAGACGAGCGAATCGACGATCACGCTGACACTGAATGTCGATGGGGACGGCACATCGAGCATCGATACGGGCGTGCCCTTCTATGACCATATGCTGACGGCTCTGTCCCGGCATTCCCTCATCAACCTCGACGTGCACGCACGCGGGGATATCGAGGTGGATGTCCACCACACCGTGGAGGACACGGCGATCTGTTTCGGGGAGGCGCTTCGGGAAGCACTGGGGGATAAGCGCGGGATCCGCCGCTTCGGCGATGCCACTGTCCCCCTCGATGAGGCCCTCGCACGTGCGGTCGTCGACATCTCCGGCCGCCCCTACCTCGTCCACGATGGCGAGCCGGCCGGCCAGGAATACCATCTCATCGGGGGACACTTCACGGGCTCGATGACACGGCACGTGTTCGAGTCCATTGCCTTCCATGCCGGTATCTGTCTCCATGTCGACGTGATTCGCGGGCGGGACCCCCACCACATCGTGGAGGCACAGTTCAAGGCATTGGCACGAGCTCTCCGCATCGCAGTCGAGCCGGACCCGCGCGTCACCGCCATACCCTCCACGAAGGGATCCTTATGAGCTCCTCGAAGCGGTACGTCATCGTCACCCCGTTCACCAAGGCCGATGTGCTTGCGGGGATCTGCAAGATCCAGGGCCTCGATGTGTGGATCGTCCCCTCGAAGCAGGGCGCGATGGTCGTCCACGATCTGCCCGTGCCGGTCTTCGACGACTGGGACATTTCCGAGCTTCTCGGCGGGAGCGCCAAGCCCGCTGACGATGAGCAGAGCGAGGAACCAGCAGCGGACACCCCAACCCTGTCGGCCGATGATCACGAGGGCGTGGCCAAAGCCCTGGCCAGACTGTCCCGGGCTGGAGTCATCCTGCTCACGTCGGAACTGGGCGAAGACGTCGGCCACGAAGAGGGCGTATCAGGTCTCGTCACGGCACTCGTCTACGACTCGAACGGCACAGCATCCGACACGCCCGCGGGTCTCATCGTCGCAACGGGGGAGGACATCCTCGAAGATCTCCTCCTGGGCCACAAGGATCCAGAAAAGGTAGCGGGCGCGATACGGTCGGGCGAGATCGACACGACAGCGATCGAACGCCTCGCGGAGCGAGGGCCCGATACGCCGCTTCCGCCCCGCCGTCCCCGCCGATTCTTCGGGAAGGACAGCTCGTGAAGGTCGTCGTCTTCGACTACGGCTCCGGCAACGTCCACTCCGCAGTCCGCGCCCTCGCGCAGGCGGGAGCCGATGTCGAGCTGACCGCCGATCAGGATCGCGTCATGGCGGCGGACGGGCTCGTCGTACCCGGAGTGGGTGCGTTCGACACGGTGGTCGATCGTCTGCGGCAGCGCCGCGGGGATCGTTTCATCGAGCGCCGTCTCGCGGGCGGCATGCCGGTCCTGGGGATCTGTGTCGGCCTTCAGGTGCTCTTCGAAGGATCGGAGGAGCACGGCAGCACGAAGCCGGGTCTCAACCAGTTCCCGGGCCGTGTCACGAAGCTCGACTCGCCCATCATCCCCCACATGGGATGGTCTCCGATCTCCGCCCCCGAGGGCTCGACATTGTTCCGGGGGATCGAGAACGAACGGTTCTATTTCGTTCACTCCTACGGTGTCCACACCGACCCCGCAGCCCAGGCTGACCCGATTTTCGATGCACCACGCGTCACGTGGGCAGACCATGGCGGGCGATTCGTGGCCGCAGTCGAACAGGGCCCCCTGTCCGCCACCCAATTCCATCCAGAGAAGTCCGGCGACGCTGGCCTGGCACTTCTCCGCAACTGGCTTACGAGCCTTAAAGGATCACGATGACAGCACCACTTCAACTCCTTCCCGCCATCGATGTCGTCGACGGCAGGGCCGTACGGCTCCTGCGCGGGGAGGCCGGAACCGAGACGGGCTATGGCGATCCCAAGGATGTGGCCAAGGACTGGGTCGCCGGCGGCGCGACCTTCATCCACCTCGTCGACCTCGACGCGGCGTTCGGCCGGGGCGATAATCGTGACCTCATCCGCGAGATCGTGGCCGAATCGACTGTCCGCATCGAGCTCTCCGGCGGCATCCGCGACGACGAGACCCTGTCCGCAGCCCTCGATGCTGGCGCGACGAGAGTCAACCTGGGCACCGCCGCACTGGAAGATCCGGCATGGACGGAGCGTGTCATCAAAGAGTATGGCGATCGCATCGCTGTCGGGCTCGACGTGCGCGGGCACACCCTGTCCGCTCGAGGCTGGACGAGGGACGGCGGGGAACTGTTCGAGGTCCTCGACCGCCTCAATGCTGCCGGATGTTCGCGCTACGTCGTCACCGATGTCGCCAAGGACGGGACGATGGAGGGGCCGAACACGGTCCTGCTGTCCGAGGTGTGCGCCCACACGGACGCCCCGGTCATCGCCTCCGGGGGAGTGTCCTCCCTTGCCGACATCGCCGCCCTGCGAGCATTGACAGGCGAAGGCGTCGAGGGTGCCATCGTCGGCAAGGCGCTCTACGCAGGCGCCTTCACTCTCCCGCAGGCTATCGAGGTGGCGGGGGAGCAGTGAGTCTCGCACAGGATAAGCTCCGCCCCAACCCGTTCGCCGGAGACACGGGAGACATCGACCCCAGGCTGGCGGAGGCTCTCGACCATGATGACTTCGCTCCGCGTCTCGAAGCGATCATTGCGGTGATCGCGGACGTCCGCGTCCTCGTCCCCGTGCTCGCGCACGAACACCCCGGCCGGACCGAGAGCGGCGGAGTCGTGGCGCACGGCGGGATGGAGAAAGACCCGTGCACGGCTGCCGCGATGCTGGCCGTCGAAGCACCGGATGGTCGTGCCGCCATGCCGATCTTCTCCTCTGTCGCCGCCCTCCATGCCTGGAATCCGAGCGCCCGGCCCGTTCCCGTCCACACCCAGAACGCCGCGATCGCCGCTCTCGCAGAGGCCGACGGCTTGCTCGTCCTCGACCCGGGGTCCGACCGGCCCATGCTTCTCGGCCGGCCCGCCGTCAACGCACTCGCCACCGGGGAGACGTGGCGCCCGCCGTGGAAGGATGACGAGCTTCCCACGATTCTTGCCAGGGCGCTTGCGGGGATCGACGGTCTGAAGGGCCTTCAGATCACTCCCGGGCGGAAGGCCGAGACGGCGATCGTTCTCGCAGTCGATGGATCTGCACCGCGCGAGCAGGTCTCTGCCGCCCTCGCTGAGGCGAGCCGGCGGCTCGCGCACATCGACGAGCTCCAGCATCGCCTCGACTCGATCGAGCTCGTTCCCGCACGCACGGCGTAACGAACGCCACTGAAACCCGTACCCCTCCGTGCCACATTGCACAGGGGTGCGGGTGCAGTGTTCTGTTAGACTGGTTGGCGACCGACCGGTCAACGGACCGGGACGCAAGCGGAGAGATCCCACCTGGGTGCCTACGGCACCGGGTTATGAGAGTCGCGGGGACAGTCATGTCCCGTGATACCTCTGCTCCGTGCGCGTACACGTCGAGACGACAGAGGAGCAATTATTAACGAACCAAGAGTCAACGAGCGGATCCGGGTGCCCAAGGTACGTCTTGTCGGCCCCGCCGGCGAGCAGGTTGGTGTAGTCCGCGTTGAAGACGCACTACGCCTTGCACAGGAAGCCAATCTTGATCTTGTCGAGGTTGCACCGAACTCTGAGCCGCCTGTCTGCAAGCTCATGGATTACGGCAAGTACAAGTATGAGGCCGCGATGAAGGCCCGCGATGCTCGTCGTAACCAGGTCAATACGCAGCTCAAGGAGATCAGACTTCGCCTCAAGATCGACACCCACGACTACGAAACCAAGAAGGGTCACGCAGAGCGTTTCCTCAATGGTGGCGACAAAGTCAAGGTGATGATCCAGTTCCGTGGACGCGAGCAGTCCCGCCCGGAAATGGGAGTCAAGCTGCTTCAGAGGATGGCCGACGACCTCGCCGAGCTCGGCACCATCGAATCCCACCCCCGCCAGGATGGCAGGAACATGGTGATGGTGATCGCCCCGCTCAAGAAGAAGTCCGAAGCGAAATCCGACCAGCGTCGCCGCCGCGAGGCAGAGCGCGAAGCGCGCCGGGCCGACAAGGCCGACTAACACTCCCTGACCACGGGGACACCCGTGGCTGACGAAAGAGGAAAATACCCATGCCTAAAATGAAGACGCACTCTGGTGCCAAGAAGCGCTTCCGCGTTACCGGTTCCGGCAAGGTCATGCGCGAGAGGGCTGGCAAGCGCCACCTGCTCGAGCACAAGCCCTCCCGCCGTACCCGCCGCCTGTCGAACGACCAGGTCCTCAGCCCGGCAGATGCCAAGAACGTTAAGAAGATGCTCGGCCGCTAAGGCTGAAAAGGAGAACTAGATCATGGCACGTGTCAAGCGCGCAGTAAACGCCGCCAAGAAGCGTCGTACCGTACTCGAGCAGGCCAGCGGCTACCGCGGCCAGCGCTCGCGCCTTTACCGCAAGGCGAAGGAACAGGTCACCCACTCGTTCACGTACAACTACCGCGACCGCAAGGTCCGTAAGAACGAGTTCCGCAAGCTGTGGATCTCCCGCATCAACGCGGCAGCCCGCGCCGAAGGCATGACGTACAACCGTTTCATGCAGGGCCTGAAGCTCGCCGAGGTTGAGGTCGACCGCCGCATGCTCGCAGAGCTCGCGGTCAACGAACCCGCAGCGTTCAAGGCACTCGTGGAGACCGCTCGCGCGGCACTCCCCGAAGATGTCAACGCCCCCAAGGGCGAAGCAGCCTGAATCTGTTGAGGCGGGGCCGGCACATGCCGGCCCCGTTTTCGTCTACTCGAAGGACACCATGCGTAAATACCACGACTCGTTGACGGGTCAACTCCAAAAGGTCCAAGGCCTGTACACGGCCAAGAGCCGCTCCACCTATTCCCAGGAGATCGCCGAGGGCCCGCAGGCTGTCCGAGAAGCCCTCACCTGGGCGAAAGATCGTGTCCGCGATATCTATGTGACGGAGGACGTTCTCGACCGTTATCCCGACATTGAGGCGTTGACGGCGAACCATTGGACACATGTCGTCCCCGGCCCGGTCCTCCACCAGGTCTCCTCGGATTGCCAGGGTGTGCTCGTCGTCCTCAACACGGCCCCCACGCCCAGCCTCGACGAGGTCTTCGCGGATACTGAGCTCGTCGTGCTCGGTGTTGAGATGCAGGACCCGGGCAACGCCGGGACTCTCATCCGCACGGCCGATGCGGTCGGCGCCGGCGGTGTCCTCTTCACGTCCGGATCCGTCGATGTGAACTCCCCGAAAGTGATCCGCTCAGCGGCCGGCTCGACCTACCATCTTCCCGTTGCGGGCGGCCTCGATCCCCGTTCGGTTATCGCCCGTGCCTCGCGCGAGGGCTTCCAGGTTCTCGCGACGGACGGGCACGGCGAGGTGACTCTCGGCGGGCCGGGACTCGACCTGGCTCGTCCGACCCTGTGGATCCTCGGCAACGAGGCCCGCGGTCTCGGCTCGGACATTCTCGGGCGCGCCGATACGACTGTCGCGATTCCGATTCCGGGTCAGGCAGAGTCATTGAACGTTGCCACCGCGGCAGCGGTATGCCTCTACGCGAGCGTCTTTGCCCGCCAGTCCTAGACCTCGACTACTCTTGACGTGAGCGAGAGGAGAGCGGTGGTTTCACGATCGACAGCAGCGGCATGGGGTGTGGGCGCGGTGTTCGCGGGCTCCCAGGTTCTCGTACGGCGCGCCCGTCGCGTTGCACACCAGCGACGCCCCTACGCGAGGTATTGGGAGTATCGCAATCTTGCCGTTGTGGAGAAGCTTGCCCGCAATCGTGACGCAGGGATACCTGACCCACTCATCTATATCGCGCTCGGCGATTCGGCGGCGCAGGGTCTCGGCGCGAGTTCCGTCATCGACGGGTACGTGCCGCGTCTGGCTGCAGCGCTGGGCGACATGACTGGGCGGGAGGTTGCCCTTATCAACCTCTCCGTGTCCGGCGCCGTTATCCCGTCCGTGCTCACCCACCAGCTCATGGCCGTGCAGGGCCTGGAGTGCCAGGAGGGAATCGTTCCCGATATCGTCACGTGTGACATCGGTGGCAATGACGTGGGGTATGGGATGGACGTGATGTCGATGTCTGACCTGGTCCAGTCACTGACCGCATCCCTGCCGGACGGAACATACCTGGCCGACGTGCCGAGCTTCGGGCCCACCCCGAGCGGCCGCCGGGCGCGGGAGATCTCCGAGATGATCCACAGCTATGGAGAGCGGGACGGGCACCATATCATCCCGCTCGAGGAGTTCACTGCCGGCCTGCCGCTGCCCACCTACCTCTTCGGCTTCCATGCCACAGACTTCTTCCACCCCAATACTCATGCCTATCAGCATTGGGCCCAGATGTGGGTGGACGCCATCGCGCCGGATTTGAACGCGCCCACTGTCGACGTGGCTGACGTAGCCGCCTACCAGCCCTGGGCTTAGAAAGGAAACCTGTTGTCTTCACTGTTCTCCCCCATCACCATCGGATCCGTGACTGCGCGTAACCGTGCCTGGATGTCTCCCATGTGCCAATACTCGGCCGCGCCTGCGGGGGAGGAGATGGGGAGGCCTACCGATTGGCACGATGTCCACTACGCATCGCGCGGATGGGGCGGCGTCGGTGCCGTGATCGTCGAAGCCACGGCGGTGACTCCCGAGGGTCGCATCTCGCCCTTCGATCTCTCCCTGCATTCGGACGACAGCATTCCTTCTTTCGCTCGTCTCGCGAAACTCATCCGTTCAACGGGCGCCGTTCCTGGGATCCAGCTCGGACATGCTGGGCGCAAGGCATCCGGGCCCCGTCCGTGGGATGAGGCGCGGCTCGTCTACCCGTCATCGTCGGAGATCGGATGGGAACCGGTTGCCCCGTCCGCGATCGGGTTCTCGGACATGTATATGGAGCCGCGCGAACTGTCCGATGGGGAGATCACTGCTCTCATCGAATCCTTCGCCCAGGCCACGAGACGAGCCGTCGAGGCCGGTTTCGAGATCATCGAGCTGCATGGAGCCCACGGCTACCTCATCCACCAGTTCCTCTCGCCCCTGTCGAACACTCGCACCGATCGGTGGGGCGGGGACTCGAGGGCCGCTTTCCCGCTCGCGGTGCTGGAAGCAATGCGGAAAGAGACCCCCGGGGCCCTTGCGATCCGAGTCTCGGCAACCGACTGGTGCGAGTTCGTCGACGACAGGGCGGGGTGGACGGTGGCAGACACCGTATCCTTCGTCCGGGAGGCGAAGGATCTGGGTCTCGACTTCGTCGACGTGTCCTCAGGCGGCAATGTTCCCGATGTGCGGATCCCTGCAGGGCCCGGATATCAGGTTCGCTTCGCCCGGGACCTTGCACAGACCGGTGTGCCGACGGGAACCGTCGGTCTCATCACCGAGGCGGTGCAGGCCGAACAGATCGTTCGCGAAAGCGCCGATGTCGTCCTCCTCGGACGCAGCCTGCTCTCCGACCCCTACCTGCTCCAGGCGTGGCGGACACGGCTTCGGGAAGAACCGGCGATGGCGCAGCCCTACCATCGCCAGCTCACCCGGTACTGACCCACCGCCGAGATCGGCCTCGACGGCCCGGCGCAGGCTACAGTCCGTACAGGACGCGCACGAGCTCGTCGAGGTTCTCCTCCACGGCCGCAGCGGCAGCCACGGTGAGGGGCGAGAACGTGAAGGTGTCGGGGTTCTCGGCCACATGCTGCTGCGCTGCCTCGAAGGCGGCCTTGTCGGCGTACGTGTAATAGTTGATCTTTCGGACGCCCCTGCGAATGCAGTCGCGATATTCGGATGCGCTGAGACCGGACCCGCCGTGCATGACGATCGGCACGCCGGTACGGGAGCGCAGCGTGTCGATGAGATCGTAGTTGAGGTGCGGTTCCGCCCTATACAGGCCGTGCACCGTCCCGAACGAGCAGGCGAGCGCTGTCACGCCGGAATCGCGCACGAAAGATTCGGCACGATCGGGATCCGTGTAGAGTGCCTGCGCGCTTGCCTCTGTGCGGCCGTCCTCGCGGCCCGGCATGACGCCCAGCTCGGCCTCGACCCCGTAGCCGTACTCGTTCGCAAGAGCGACAACCTCTCGTGTCACCGCAAGGTTCTCCTCGTACGGGAGCACCGAGGCGTCGATCATGGCCGAGTTGAAGCCGACGTCGAATCCGCGTTTCACGTAGTCGAAGGACTCGCCGTGGTCGACGTGGACGACGAGAGGCACCTCCGAGCGTCGAGCGAGTTCCACCATGGCAGGGCCGATGTTCTCGATCGTGTTGATGGGCTCGTGAACCTCCGCGTGCTGGAGGATGAGGGGGACGCGATGGCGTTCGGCAGTGCGGATCGCCGCGAGCAGCATTTCGAAGGTCGGCGTGTTGACCGCCGCAATCGCACAGTTCTTCTCTTCCGCGTAGGCGAGAGCATCGTGGAGGCTGATAAGCATGATATGTCCTTGACGTGTGGCCGTTCGAGCGGACCCTCGTCGGCCCGCTTAGATCGACACTACCGCCGCCGGCCGGCGGCGATGTGGGACTGTTGATCTGTCTCAGACATGAGGCGAGGCCCCTGACATACTCGAACCGAGACACGCAGTCCGGTCGCAGTATGCCAAGGGCCCCGCCCCGGTCTGTCCTACGCGAGTGCCTTCAATGCGTTGAAGGCTGCCCGTGCGTTCTCGATGGGACCGGCACCGGCAGCCGGCTCCTCATCGAGCATGATGTCCTGCTCGAGGACGTAGTAGCCGTCGAAGCCTGCGTCCTTGAGGGTGGCAACGATCGTCGGGAAGTCGATATCGCCTTGACCGACGGGGGCGAACATGCCAGCCTTGATGCCCTCACCCCATACCATTTCGCCGGTGAGGAGCTTGTCTGTCATGTCCTTGTGCAGGTCTTTCGCATGAACGATCGAGACACGGTCGGCGTACTTCTTCGTGAGCTCGACAACGTCGGCTCCACCGCACGCCAGGTGACCCGTGTCGAGACATAGTCCGACGCTCGAGTTGTCGAGCACACGCTCGACCTCGTCGATGTTCTGCACCATCGTGCCCCAGTGGGGGTGGATGCAGGCCTCGATGCCGCGGGCGGCACACGCTTCGGAAATGCGATCCATGTTGGCGAAGAGCGTCTGCCACCCTTCGTCGTCGAGGACGGGACGATCATCGTAGCCCTCCTGGCCGGAGTCGGCAGCGAGCACGAGGTACTTGCCGCCAGCAACCTCGAACGCATCGAGTTCGACGTTGACGGCCGGAATGGGGTCGATGTCGGGATCGTGCATGACGGCGAGGAAGAACGAACCGACGGGCTGGAGGCCGTACTCGGCGACAACCGCTGCGCGTGCCTCTGCTTCGACGGGCAGCCAGCCCTGGGGGCCGAACTCGGTCGCTGTCAGGCCGATCTCCTCCATTTCGGCCAAGACGCGCTCCGGCGCCATCTGGTATCCCCAGTTCGGTACTTCACATACGCCCCAGCTGATGGGGGCTCCGGCGATCTTCATAGTCAATCCTTTCGGCAACGCTGCCAAGTCAGAGGGTGATGATGGTGCCCGTGCGTGCCGACTTCTCGGCCGCCTCGGCGATGATGAGGGCCTTGCGACCGTCCTCGATCGTGGGGGAGGGCTCGCGGCCCTCAGCGATAGCGGACAGGAACTCGCTGAGCTCGTTCGTGTAGGCCTGCTCGTAGCGCGCGAGGAAGAAGTCGAGGTAGGGATCCTGAGCATCCGTCAGGTCGCTTGTCGATACGCGGACCGTTGTCGGCCTGACATTGTCGGCGTTGACGGTTGCACGGTCACCGAACACCTCGAGGCGCTGGTCGTAGCCGGACGCGCAGTGGCGGGAGTTCGTGATCGTCGCCGTTGCGCCCTCGGCATTGGCGAGGGTGACGATCGCGCCATCGAAATCGCCCGAGTCCTTGAGCGCCGGATCAAGGTTCTGACCGATGGCGACAACGGACACGACATCGCCGAGGAAGTAGCGGGCCGTGTCGAAGTCGTGGATCGTCATATCCTTGAAGATGCCGCCCGAGGAGGCGATGTACTCCACGGGGGGAGCGGCCGGGTCGCGCGAGATAATGGTGACCTGCTCGACCTTGCCGACGGTTCCGTTCGCAGCCAGTTCGTGAATCTTCTGGAACGACGGATCGAAGCGCCTGTTGAAGCCGATCATGACGACGGGGTTCAGTCCCTCGAGGTCCTTCTCGAGCTGGTCGACGGTCTCGATGTCCATGGCGACAGGCTTCTCGCACAGCACCGGCTTGCCGGCCTTCACTGCGGCGAGAATCTGCTCGGGATGGAAGGGCGTGGGGGAGCAGATGATGACCGCATCCACCTCGGGGTCCGAGAGGACATCGTCGGCGCTGACGGTGAAGCGCGCACCATAGCGGGCGGCCAGGGATGCGGCTGCCTGCTCGATCGGGTCGGAGATGACAACGAGAGTGGCATCGGGGTGGGCTGAGACAGAACGGGCGTGGACCTGCGCGATGCGACCAGCTCCGATAATGCCAATTTTGATCACGGTAGTTCGATTCTCTTCAGGGTGGATGGGTTTACGGTGCGGGGAGGATGATGTTGCGGACGAGCACGTCAAGATCGTTGTCGGCTGCGAGGAACTGTCGGAGCGTCTTCGCGGCGGGGCCGAACGATTCGAATTCTTCGACGGTCATCCCGTCCTCGTCGTAGGCGCGGTTGAAGTCAGGGATGCGGCGGAGCTGCTCGATGTAGTACTCGGAGACGGGGCGGGACATCCGCTCCTCGACCACATAGTCGGAGTTGTTGACGTTCTCCTGCCACACGAACGGCGGGGAGACGACGAGATCGCCGCCCTGGAACTCAGTCCAGTGGAACGGGTTGCGGAATGCGGCGACGAGCAGGCGGGAGGTGTATCCGCGCTCCTGGAAGATGCCGTAGGCCTTCTTGACGGCCGCGATGCCCGCCCATTCGAGGGCGGAGTGGTCGATGAAGAGGTTGTCGCGGGCGACGACGGCCTTCATCCAGTCATCGAGGCGGCCCACCATGATCGTGACGACCGGTCCCATGCGGGACACGTCGTGCCCGGCGGCGCGGCGAGCATCCAGTCCGCGCTCGATCGCGGCGGCCGCCTCGAGCGCCTGCGGGACCGAGAAGGAGACGGTGACGTTGATGGAGACGCCGCGTGTCGTCGCATCCTCGATGGCTTCGATGCCGGTCTTCGTCGCGGGAATCTTGACGACGATGTTCTCGGCCAGGTGATGGAACTCTTCGGCCTGGTCAGCGAGAGCCTTCGCGCTGCGGGCCAGGCGGGGATCCGTCTGGACTGACAGTCGACCATTGCGGCCGTTGCTCGCGTCGAAAGCAGGCTTGAGGAGGGCGGCCGCTTCGACCGACATGTCCTTGACTGCCTGCCATCCGATCTCTGACTCGCTCCACGTCGGATTGCTGTCCGCGATCGCACGAATCCTCGGCGTCCAGATCTCGGGGTGCTTGCTCAGCGTGGCGTATGCGATCGCCGGGTTGCAGGTTGCGCCGACGCCGCCGAACGAGATGGATTGCTTGAGCTCATCGAGATCCGATGAGTCATTCCACAGCACCGTGTCGAATGCCTTGGAGGCCTCCAGCAGAGGCCCGTCAGTGTACTGAATTTCGCTCATGTCATGCTCCTGAAGTAATCCACTCTTGCCGGCCGCCGCCGTTGGGGGCCCGTGGTTCGCACTTCCAAGATTACTGACAATGTGAGAACAATGTCAATCATATGTGCGGACAAATATGCGTGTGTTGTCCGCATTCGACCTAGTCTGCGACGAGAGGAATTGTCACGTTGTACTGCGTGGCATCGTAAAGATGCTTGCCGAACTCGACCACCTCGCCGGAGACCCCGTAAGCGGTGCGTTCGATTGTCATGAGGGCGGATCCGACCTCGATGCCGAGAAGCTTCGCCTCGCGTTCGTTCGCGACACGGGCCCCGATCGTCTGCACGCCCGTCGCCATCTTGACGTCGCGCTCGGCGAGGCAGCGGTAGAGGCCCTTCTGCGAAAGCTCTGTCAGGGAGGGCGCAATGTGGGATGGAATCGTGTTGTGCATGATGCCGAGCGGAGTGTCGTTGATCCACCGCAGGCGCTCGATCGTGACGATCTCGTCCCCGACCTTGCAGGCGAGCTTGGCGGCCTGGTCCTCGTCCGCAAGCTGAACCTGGTAGTACACCACCTCGGTACGCGTCTCGAAGCCGGCCGCCTCGAGGTCGTCGTTGAGCGAGGTGAGGCCGATCTGGCGGTGAACGTGGGTGGGGGTGACGCGCGTGCCCACGCCGCGGCGCCGCACGAGGAGCCCGCCGTTGACGAGCTCCTGGAGAGCACGCCGCGTCGTCGGGCGCGAAACCTGCAGGCGCTGCGCGAGAGAGACCTCGTCCTCGATGAGGCGCCCCGGCTCGACGGCGCCGGACATGATGAGCTTTGTCAGCGGCTCCGATATCTGCTGGTAGAGCGGAGTAGTCGAGGTCCTATCGAGCGTAATGTCGGCAATATAGGGGATATCGAGAGATGTGTCGGTCATGGCGCTCGTCTTCTTTACGTCGTTGGTAGTTAACATTAAGCACGCAGATTTTCCGTTTGTAAAGCACTTTTAGCATGCTCCTTGGCGGACGTGATTGCTCTGTATGTTAGGACATTGTGTTGACTACCGCTAACAAGTGGATGATGATAGTGGGGTACCTCCCTCGACGTTGCGGAAAGGAGTCGCCGTGTCGGCACATATCGACGTTCTGACGATCGGGCGATCCGGCGTCGACATCTACCCGCTGCAGGTCGGTATCGGCCTCGAGGAGGTCTCCACCTTCGGGAAGTTCCTCGGCGGTTCACCGACCAACATCGCCGTCGCGGCAGCCCGTCTCGGACACACGGCCGCCGCCATCACCGGCGTCGGGGACGATCCGTTCGGGCGCTTCGTGCGCAACGAGATGCGCAGCCTCGGCGTCCGTGACGACTACGTCGTCGTCAACCGGGACTTCAACACTCCGGTCACCTTCTGCGAGATCTTCCCGCCCGATCATTTCCCTCTCTACTTCTATCGTGAGCCGTCCGCCCCGGACCTCCAGCTTCGCCCCTCCGACATTCCGGGCGATGCGGTGCGGGACGCGCACGTCTTCCTCCTGTCCGGCACGGGACTGTCCCAGGAGCCCTCGAGGTCCGCCCATCGCCACGCGCTGTCCGTGCGGAACAAGAAGGGATGGACGATCGCCGACCTCGACTATCGGCCCATGTTCTGGGAGAGCTCCGCAGTCGCCTCCCGTGAGATCTCCTCCATCCTCGACCGTGTCAACGTGGCGGTCGGCAATCGTGAGGAATGCTGGGTCGCCGTCGGCGAAGACGATCCCGATCGCGCCGCGGATGCTCTGCTCGAACGCGGCGTCGAGATCGCCATCGTCAAGCAGGGCCCGAAAGGCACTCTCGCGAAAACAGCCGACGAACGGATCGAAGTCCCCGTCACCGAGGTCAAGACGCTGAACGGTTTGGGGGCGGGGGACGCCTTCGCTGGAGCACTCGCCCATGCCCTCATCGAGCAGTGGGATATCCCGAGGGCTATCCAGTTCGCCTCGACTGCCGGTTCCATCGTCGTCTCCCGGCTGGAATGTTCCGCGGCAATGCCGCGCGAGGACGAAGTGTTCGCCCTCATGGCACAGCACCCTCGGTCCGCTCCCGTCGTCAGGCCGCGGACATGATCGAGATGGCCGATCTGACTCGTATCAGAGCGTACGAGCCCACTGCTATCCAGACCGCCCTCGAATCGCGCACCCCGGGGCCCGGCCCGCTGGATGGTCGGAAGTCCATGATCATCGCCTGCGATCATCCCGCACGCGGCGCACTCGGCGCAGGAGAGGACCCGCGGGCGATGGGGAACCGTGGGGAGCTGCTCGCGCGATGCCAGGCCGCCTTGGCGCGTCCGGGAGTGACGGGTTTCCTCGGAACTGCGGACATGATCGAAGATCTCGTCCTTCTCGGCGCTCTCGAGGGGAAGAATGTCTACGGTTCGATGAATCGAGGGGGCCTCAAGGGCGCACGATTCGAGATGGACGACAGGTTCACGTGCTACGACGCGGAGGGGATCATCCGTTCCCATCTCGATGGCGGCAAGACCCTGACGAGGATCAACTTCGATGACGACGCGACGGCCGACACTCTCGAGTCGACGTCCCAGGCTGTCGATGCTCTGGCAGACGCCGGCAAGCGCATCATGATCGAGCCCTTCATCTCCCGCTGGGAGGGGAAGCGCATCGTCAACGATCTCTCGACTGATGCTGTCATCACGTCTATCGCCATCGCCGCCGGCCTGGGACGAACCTCCGCCTACACGTGGCTCAAGCTACCCTGTGTGGCGGACATGGAGAGGGTCATGGCGGCGACGACACTACCGGCCCTCATCCTCGGCGGCGAAGTGTCCGAAGATCCGGACGCCATGTTCGAGGGCTGGTCGCATGCACTCGCCCTCCCCAATGTTCTCGGCCTCGTCGTCGGCCGATCCTTGCTGTACCCGCCCGACGGTGATGTCGAGCGGGCCGTTGATCAAGCTGTGGAGCTGCTATGAATGACAATGACACCTACGTAATCCGGGCGGGAGAGACCGCTGACGGGCCCTTCGACACGGTTATCACCACCGAACGTGCGGGCTGGGAGTTCTGCTCCCTCCGAATCCTTGCCCTCGAGGCGGGGGAGAGCCGCGAAGTCGACACGGACCGGGCCGAGCTCCTCGTCCTGCCGCTCTCGGGCGCCGCGACCGTGACCGTCGACGGTTCGACATACGAGCTGGAGGGACGCGACTCCGTCTTCACGAACATCACGGATTATCTGTTCGTCCCGCGCGGCAAGACCATGACGATCACCGCCACGCGCGGAGGCCGATTCGCCCTGCCCGCGACGACAGCATCGAAGGACCTCCCCGTCCGCTACTGTCCTCGCACCGATGTCAAGACCGGCATCCGAGGCTCCGGCATCATGACCCGACAGGTCAACAACTATGCCCTCGGAAACGACGTCGAGACATCGCACCTGCTCGTCTGCGAGGTGCTCACTCCGGGCGGCAACTGGTCCTCGTATCCTCCCCACAAGCACGACGTGCACTCGGATGACGAACGAGTCCTGGAAGAGATCTACTACTTCGAGATTCGCGATGGTGGGCCAGAACGCGGCACTGAAGGCTTCGGCCTGCAGCGCGTCTACTCCTCTCCCGGGAAAGAGATCGACGTGTGCTCCGAGGTGCGCAGCGGCGACACCGTCATCGTCCCCTGGGGATACCACGGACCATCCGTCGCGGCCCCGGGCCACGACATGTACTACCTCAACGTCATGGGCGGGCCGTCCGAGGACTCGACCTGGCTCATGACAGACGACCCCTGCCACACGTGGCAGCGACAAGCCTGGGAAGGGGACGACATCGATCCCCGCGTCCCATTCACACCACTCAATGAGGAGAACTAAATGACCGTCGAGACAGTACGGCTGACCGTCGCGCAGGCAACGATCCGCTTCCTCGTCAACCAATACGTCGAGCGAGACGGCGTGGAGCAGCGCTTCTTCGCCGGCACCTTCGGCATCTTCGGCCACGGCAACGTGGCCGGCATCGGGCAGGCCCTCCTCCAGAACGAGCTCGATCCGGAACCGGATGGCGGCTCCATGCCCTACTACATGCCGAGAAACGAACAGGGCCAGGTCAACGCCGCGGCAGCTTTCGCCAAGGCGAAGAACCGCCTCCAGACCATGGTGTGCACGTCCTCCATCGGCCCGGGCGCACTCAACATGGTCACCGGCGCAGCAGTCGCGACGACCAACCGCGTCCCCGTGCTCCTCCTGCCGTCGGACCAGTTCGCCACCCGCACACCCGACCCCGTGCTCCAGCAGATCGAGAACGCGCAGACGCTCGACACCTCCGTCAACGACGCCTTCCGCCCCGTCTCGGTCTTCTTCGACCGCATCAACAGGCCCGAGCAGCTCCTGCCCTCCCTCATGCAGGCCATGAGAGCCCTGATCGACCCCGCCGATACTGGTGCCGTGACGATCGCGATGCCGCAGGACGTGCAGGCAGAGGCCTACGACTTCCCCGTCCAAGCCTTCGAGAAGCGCATCTGGCACGTCCGCCGCGACCCGCTCGAGAAGGCGGCCCTCAAGCGGGCTGTCGATCTCATCTTGGCATCGAAGCGACCCCTCGTCATCGCGGGCGGCGGAGTGATCTACTCCGAAGCCTCGGAAGAGCTCCGAGCCTTCGCGGCAGCTACCGGAATCCCCGTCGCCGACACCCAGGCAGGCAAGGGCGCCATCAACCACGACAGCCCCCAGTCTGTCGGCGGCGTCGGCTCCACGGGCGGCGATGCCGCAAACCACCTGGCCGACGAGGCAGATCTCATCATCGGCATCGGAACGCGGTACTCGGACTTCACGACCGCATCGCGCACCCAGTTCAAGAACCCGGACGTCACGTTCATCAACGTCAACACGAAGCCTTTCGATGCCGTGAAGAACGGTGCTGAAATGCTCGTGGCAGACGCACGCGAGGCACTCGTCGATCTCACCGAGGCGCTCGCGGACTACCGTGTCTCCGACGAGTACGCCGCCCGGATCGCCAGCGAAAAGGCCGCCTGGGAGAGGGCGATCGATGAGTGTTATCACGTGGGCAACGCACCTCTCCCCGCCCAGACAGAAGTCTTCGGCGCGCTGAACGAGATGATGGGGGATGATGACGTCCTCATCAACGCGGCAGGATCCATGCCGGGTGACCTCCAGGCGCTATGGCGGGCGAAGACCCCGGTCCAGTATCACGTCGAGTACGCCTTCTCGACGATGGGGTACGAGATACCGGCGGCCATGGGCGTGAAGATGGCGCTGCCGGATTCCGAGGTGGTCGCGATCGTGGGTGACGGCACCTACCAGATGCTGCCGATGGAGCTGGCAACCATCGTCCAGGAAGGGCTCAAGGTGATCTTCGTGCTCCTCCAGAACCATGGGTTCGCCTCGATCGGAGGGCTCTCCGAGTCCCGCGGCTCGCAGCGGTTCGGTACCCGTTACCGGATGGGAGGGGGGAACCCGCACGTGACCGACGGGGAGCTCATTCCCGTCGATCTTGCGAAGAATGCGGAATCGTGGGGCGTCGACGTCCTCAAGGTCTCGACGATCGCAGAGTTCAAGGAGGCCTACCGGGTGGCAGAAGCCGCGACACGGGCCACCCTCATCTACATCGAGACGGACCTGTACGGCCCCAATCCGCCGTCGTCGTCCTGGTGGGATGTGCCGGTGTCCGAAGTTTCTCGGATCGAGTCGACGCAGCGCGCCTACGAGGAGCACATCGCGAACAAGGCACCCCAGAGGCACTACTTCTGAGAGCATGTCGGGGAGGCGGGCGGAATACTCCGCCCGCTTTTCCGTACCTCCCGACTTTTCATGTGTGAAATCACCACCAGTCAAATGTGCACTTTGTTAGAACAAATGACTTTGGTCCTGTAGGATGGAGTCATGAACAGCCGCACACTGACGGCCTGAACGCAACGAGGAGTTCACAGTGAAAACGATTCAGCATTGGGTAAATGGCGAGCTTTACACAGGCGAGCCCGAAGGCACCATCGAGGTAGAGAACCCCGCTACCGGCGAGATCGAGGGGGAGCTTCTCGAAGCTTCCGCTGCAGACCTTGACCACGTGGTCGCCGTAGCCACCGAAGCGCAGAAGTCCTGGGGCAAGGTGTCTCTCGCCAAGCGGACCGCCATCCTGTTCAAGATGCGGGAGCTGGTCCTCGCCAATCAGGACGAGATCGCGAAGGCGATCGTCGCCGAGCACGGCAAGGACTATTCGGACGCTCTGGGCGAGATCCAGCGCGGCCGTGAGACGCTCGACTTCGCCTGCGGCATCAACGCCGCCCTCAAGGGCGAGTACTCCTTCGATGTGTCGACTGGCGTCGACGTCCACTCCATCCGCCAGCCAGTCGGCGTCGTTGCCGGCATCTGCCCCTTCAACTTCCCCGTCATGGTGCCGATGTGGATGCATCCCATCGCGATCGCGACGGGGAACACCTTCATCCTCAAGCCGGCAAGCCCGACGCCCACCGCATCGCTCATCATCGCGCGTCTCTACAAGGAGGCAGGCCTGCCCGACGGCGTGTTCAACGTGCTCTCCGGCAACCGTCATTCCGTGACCAGGATGCTGGAGCATCCCGGCATCAACGCCATCTCCTTCGTGGGCTCGACCCCGGTCGCCCATATCGTCCAAGACACCGGCGCCACCCACGGCAAGCGCGTCCAGGCTCTTGGCGGGGCGAACAACCATGCCATCGTGCTGCCCGATGCGGATCTCGAGTTCGCTGCCAAGCACATCTCCGCAGCTGCCTTCGGCGCCGCAGGTGAACGCTGCATGGCGCTGCCGGTCGTCGTGGCAGTCGGCGGAATCGGCGACAAGCTGGCGGCACTCGTCAAGCAGAATGCCGAGAAGATCAAGGTCGGCAACGGCATGGACGAGGGCGTTCAGATGGGCCCCGTCATCTCTGCGAAGGCGAAGGATCGCATCGTCGGCCTCGTCGACGATGCTGAGGCTCAAGGCGCAACGGTTCTCCTCGATGGTCGCGGCCTCGTCGTCGACGGCCACGAGAAGGGCCACTTCATCGGCCCCACCATCGTCACCCATGCCTCCACGGATTCCGATCTGTACAAGGAAGAGGTCTTCGGACCCGTCCTCACCGTCGTCGATGCCGACTCGTACGAGGAGGCGATCGCGATCGTCAACTCCTCCGAGTTCGGCAACGGCGCCGCGATCTTCACCAACGATGGTGGCATGGCGCGGAAGTTCAAGATGGAGGTGGAGGCAGGCATGGTCGGTATCAACGTCCCGATCCCCACGCCCGTCGCCTACTACTCGTTCGGAGGATGGAAGGAATCGCTTCTCGGCGATCACCACATCCACGGCCCCGAAGGCGTGAACTTCTACACCCGCGCCAAGGCCATCACCACGCGCTGGCCCTCCGAATCGGGCGCTTACGAAGCGACCATGTCTTTCGCCCGCGAAGAGTAGAGCCACAAGACTGAACAGTGAGCGGCAGGAAGCCTAGGCATCCTGCCGCTCACTCATGTCCGATCGCCGCTTCAGAGGAGCAGGTAGACGGCGGACACGACGGTCAGCCCGATGATGATGAGATTGAACAGCTTCTGATTGATGTGCCCGACGATGAGGCGTCCGATGATGGTGCCGACGAGGACGAGCGGGATCAAGGTGAATGCGAGCGAGAGCACATCAGGGGTCATGAGTCCGATACTGGCGGAGAAGGGCACCTTGAAGACGTTGACGATGAAGAAGAACCAGGCCTGAGTGCCGAGAAACCTCTTCATCTCGTAACCGGAGGCGATGAAGTACAGGTTCATGACGGGCCCGCCGGAGTTGGCCGCCATGGTTGTGAAGCCGCCGAGCGAGCCGTACAGGCTCCGAGTCGAGCGACGTGCGAAGAAGCCGTGGAGGGCCTCGCCCGTATTGTTCCGCATGAGGAACAGGGTGATGGCAGTGAGGAGCAGGAGAATGATGCCGATTGAACGCCGCATCACCTCGTCGTTGACGACGAAGAGGAACCATGCGCCGATCGCCACACCGACCATGACGGAAGGGACGAGCTTTCGCAGGATCGTCCAGTCCGCGCTCTTGGCGTAGATGGTCACGGCGACCAGATCCCCTGTCATGAGGAGTATGAGAAGCGCGGCAGTCGACTCCCGGGCGGGCAGGACGGCCGCGAAGAGTGCCACGGAGACGGTGACGATACCGGGGAGCGCAGTCTTGCCGATGCCGACGAAGAGGGCTGCGGACACGACGGCTGCCCACGCGAGTGGCGCGAGATCGGGGAGTACCAGGATTCCATCTCCTTGTTGAAAGAACCTATATTTGTAAGCACAAAGGCCTAGTTTTGTTTGAACAAAGTTACATAGACTGGGGTTGAGGGTGCGGCAGTGCGCTTACCCCGTATTCCAATGGAGGAAACATGTCGATCCAAATCCCACTGACAATGAAAGCATCGGTCCTTCGCGATGTCGAAAAAGGGCTCCAGGTTGAGGAGATTCGCACACCCCGGCCGCGCGCTGGCGAGGTCCTCGTCAAGGTACGCGCCTGCGGCATGTGCCACTCCGACCTGCATGTCATCCACGGCAAGATCGCCTTTCCGCTGCCTGCAGTTCTCGGCCATGAGGTGAGCGGCGAGATCGTCGAGATCGGGCCTGGCAACGAACACTCGACGCTCAAGGTCGGCGACATGGTGGCGGGGGCCTTCCTCATGCCGTGCGGCAAGTGCCCCGCCTGTGCCGAAGGGCGAGACGATCTCTGCGGCCCCTTCTTCGATCTCAACCGTCTCAAGGGACAGCTCTACGACGGTCAAACCAGACTCTTCGGTCTCGACGGCGAAGAGATTGCCCAGTATTCCATGGGAGCTCTCGCCGAGTACTGCGTCATCCCGACGACCTCAGTTGCGCCGCTTCCCGACAGTGTCGACCCGATTGCAGGCGCCATCATCGGATGTGCGGTGCTCACGGCATATGGCGCAGTTCGTCGCGGCGCTGACGTGCACCACGGCGAGAGCGTCGCAGTCGTCGCGACCGGCGGCGTCGGATCGAACATCATTCAAATCTCCAGAGCATTCGGTGCGAAGCACGTGATCGCCATCGATGTGACGGACGAGAAGCTCGAGGCCGCCCGTCATCTCGGCGCCACGCATACGATCAACTCCGCAGTGGAGGACGTGCGCGAAGCGGTCTTCGCCATCACCGGGGGCCGCGGCGTGGACGTTGCCTTTGAGGCTCTCGGACGGCCGGAGACATGGGATTCTGCACTTGCCGCCTTGAAAGACGGCGGACGCATGATCCCGATCGGCCTTGGTGCCGGCGTGCAATCGGCCTCTGTCGAGATCAATCGGACCGTGCGCCGGTCTCAGTCGATCATCGGCTCCTATGGTGCCCGTACCCGCCACGATCTGCCGGCAGTGGTCGAACTCGCCGCCGCCAACATCGTCAACTATAAGGAGATCGTCTCGGCGCACTACTCACTCGACAACGTGGGTGAAGGCTACGACCTGCTGGCCCAGGGCAAGATCCGCGGGCGCGCGGTGGTCGACATGACCCTCTGAGCGGACCGACTCTGGGTATGGGCGGGCACAGAAAAGGGGCGAGATCATCTCGCCCCTTGCGTGTGCGGTGTGATGCGACGAGGACGCAGCGCGGGAGCCGCGTCCTGGTCTCGGCTCAGTTTTCGGAGCTGATGGCGGAGTAGGCGACCGCCGTCACGCTGGCGGCGGTGATGAGGCCCGCTGCGATTGTGATCGCGGGAGCGGAAAGCGCAACACCCGTGAGCGCGCCGATGACCATGAGGATCAGGAAGCCGATGAGGGCGTGGAAGCGTGCGTCAGTCTGCGTCACGGTCGAGTCCTGGGGGGTGAATCCCTGGGCGTAGGCCTGTGCTTCGATGATGCTCGACATTGAATTGTCCTTTCAAGGATGCAGAGCGCTGGATGCTCTGCACATCCGTGTGCTCGATCCCGGGGGACCCGTTCCGTTTGGTACACCTCAAGCATACGCCGATGCAACAAACATGCAAGGAAATGTGCGCTATGTTGCATGAGCATGGTCGGCTTTAACGTGATTCTACTCGGTCGCTTGAGATCGACTCATCCTGCAGCTCGTCGCAGTCAACGTCCCCCATGCAATGATCTGAAATATGTTGCAGAAGTTTGCAGTCTCTCGACTATCGACTGACCGAAGACACCAGACCTCTGACCTCACGTTCACGGCCGTCGCGATCTCTGACATATGTGTGCATGTCTGACGATGAATTAAGTCATTGTTAGCACATATGTGTGAATGGTTGGGGAGCGCCAGGCAGGGTAGCTTGGCCTTTCACGGAAGACAGCATGATGTCGATGACGACGCGGCGGGCGATAGTGCTCGTACGACGCGCCCGTTGCGCTGATGATGGCGGAACGTAGTCGTGAGCGCGTGCGATAACGGAAGGAACGCAGGGACCATAATACCTCATGTCGATGACGGTCAGGAATACCAATATCCCACAGGGGCGACGCTCAAGTCGTTGGTGGAGGACACCCCTCCGTCGGGGAAGCGGCGCTCGATCGGATGGGTCGCCAGCATCGCCTGCCTCGGCTCGTTCCTTTTCGGCTACGACACGGGCGTGATCTCTGGGGCCCTGCCCTACATGTACATGCCCTGGGGCGCGGGAGGAATGCATCTGACATCGCTCGAGGAGGGCCTGATCGGCGGCATCCTCCTCATCGGCGCCGCCTGTGGAGCGCTGTTCGGAGGGCGCCTGTCCGACAGGTTCGGCCGCCGCCACAACATCATGCTCCTCGCCATGCTGTTCTTCACGGGTGCGCTCATGGTCTCGCTCGCACCGAGCCTGTGGTTCATGTATCTCTCGCGCTTCGTCCTCGGGTTGGCCGTAGGCGGAGCATCGGCAACCGTCCCCGTCTACCTCGCAGAGACCGCGCCCAAGCGCATCCGCGGCACGATCGTCGCCATCGACCAGCTCATGATCGTCGTCGGCCAGCTCACCGCGTTCTCCTTCAATGCCGTCATCAACAGTGTGGCTGGCGGTCCCAAGATCGATATCATCAACGACCCGTCAGGACCCCTCGAACCCGGTGTCCAGCTCTGGTCGAATGTCACGGCACTGCAGAACAGCTTTGCGACCAGCGATGCCTTCCGGGCGTTTGTCGATCAGCTCGTCATCAAGGGCGGCAACGGCAGCGCCTGGCGGTACATGCTCGTCCTGTGCTCAATACCCGCCGTTGCGCTGTGGCTCGGCATGCGCCTCATGCCCGAATCTCCGCGCTGGTATACCCAGAATCGCCGATACATCGATGCCATCGGCGCGCTGAAGCGCGTCAGAGACGACCGGGATGACCCGATCGAGGAGGAGATGGCCGAGGGTATCCAGCTTCAGATCGAACAGAAGAGGACAAGGCAGGGAACCTTCTCCGACATATGGGGAACGCCCTGGCTGCGCAAGCTCTTCTTCGTCGGACTGCTGCTCGCGGCCTCCAACCAGCTCACGGGCGTCAACACGGTCATGTATGACGCGCCGAAAGTGCTGGAGTATGCCGGCATGACGACCCAGGCGGCCATCACGGCCCAGGTCGCCAACGGCGTCATGTCCGTCATCGGCGCAACGCTCGGGCTCTACCTCATCTTCAAGTTCAAGCGCCGCTCCATCCTTCTCTTCTGCATCGCCGGCGTCTCGATCTGCATGTTCTCGATCGCGGCCCTCTTCGGCGTCTTCATCCAGCCGCACCTCGACGATGGCACCCAGCCGGCCGCTGCCGCAGCCTTCGCCGTCCTTGCCGTCATGGGCATCTTCATGCTGATCGTGCAATCCTCGAACGGCACTGTCGTGTGGACGATGCTCGGGGAGATCTTCCCCTCCTATGTCCGCGGCATCGCCAACGGCACCTGCATCTTCTTCCTCTGGATGGTCAACGCCCTTGTGACAGTCACCTTCCCGGTGATGATGGACGGGCTGGGCGGCATGATGACGTACGGGATCTACGGCCTCATGAATATCGTCATGTTCGCTGCGCTTTGGCGGTGGATGCCGGAGACGGCAGGCCTGTCCATGGAAGAGATCGAACTGGAGATGGAGAGGCGATACTCCTAACCGGGACGCCGACACCGGAACCCTAGACGCGAGTGAGGCGGGCCAGCGGCCCGCCTCACTCATCGTCATCTACCTACTTGGAATCTTTGTTGAAGAGATCCTTCGCCTTGTCGGTGGCGTCCTTGGCGAAGTCCTTGATGGACTCGCCTGCCTTCTTGGCCTTCGCGCCGACCTGATCGCCCTTGCCTTCAGCCTCGAGGCGTTCGTTATCGGTGAGCTTGCCAGCGCCCTCCTTGGCCTTTCCGCCAAGATCCTGGAACTCGTTCTTCGCCTTATCGTCAATACCCATAAGGTCTCCTCTCGGTTGTCGTGTGAGACCAGTGTGCGTTGGATCTCGTTTACTCGCATCTTTTTACGCCGTCAGGGGAGGCCTCTCCCTGGATTCTCCCAGGTAGGGGGAGTGGGAAGGGTCCACCGGGAGGCCGTGTGGAGGCATGTGCCCGCGACGATCGGTGCTCGAGCACCGACACGATCGGACCGCCCGACACTGTTCCACGGGTCGATGCGCGATGGTTGCGCATCGGGCGATACGATAGGGGGAGGTTTCCACGAGAAAGGCCAATATGTCTGAGGCACCTGGGCTCGACCCACGCGACGAGGCAGGAGTGGCAGAAGCCGTCGAAGCGGCTCGCTCCGCCTTCGCCGCATCAACCACCTTCGATGAACTGAAGGCGGCGCGACTCGCGCACAGCGGCGATCATGCCCCCATCACCCTCGCCAACCAGCTGATCAAAGGCCTCGATAAGGCCGATAAGCCGGTGGCGGGCAAGGTCATGGGCAAGGCGCGCAAAGACCTGCAGGCCGCGTTGGCGCAGGCAACGGCCCGCCTCGAGGCTGACGCTGCCCGGCGCATGCTCGAGGAGGAGACCGTCGACGTGACGGTCCCGACGCGGCGCACCCCGCTCGGTGCAAGGCACCCGCTGTCGGTCCTGCTCGAGGATGTATCAGACTTCTTCACCTCCATGGGCTGGGATATCGCAGAGGGCCCCGAGGTCGAGCACGAGTGGTTCAACTTCGATGCGCTGAACTTCGGCCCTGACCATCCTGCCCGCCAGATGCAGGACACGTTCTATGTCGACGGCGTCGAGCGTGGCGGAGCAGTCGAGCCTCAGCCGGGCCTCGTCCTCCGCACCCACACATCCCCCGTCCAGGCGCATGAGATGCTGAGCAGGGGAGTGCCGCTCTATGTCGCGGTTCCGGGCAAGACCTTCCGCACGGACGCACTCGATGCAACGCACACTCCCGTGTTCCATCAGATCGAGGGCCTTGCGGTCGACAAGGGTCTGACGATGGCGCACCTCAAGGGTGTGCTCGATCATCTCGCCAAGGCACTCTTCGGGCCCGAGGCGCGTGCCCGCCTGCGGCCCTCATTCTTCCCATTCACCGAGCCGAGCGCGGAGCTCGACATCTGGTTCCCCCAGAAGAAGGGCGGAGCAGGCTGGATCGAGTGGGGCGGTTGCGGCATGGTCAACCCCAATGTGCTCCTCTCCGCAGGCATCGATCCCAACGAATACTCAGGGTTCGCGTTCGGCATGGGAGTGGAGCGCGCCCTCATGCTCCGGCACGGCATCGCCGACATGCGAGACATTGTTGAAGGGGACGTCCGATTCTCGGCACAGTTCTCGACTAACGGAAGGAGCATCTGACATGCCACTCATCCCCATCGACTGGCTCTCCGCCCACGTTGAGACACCGGACGGCCTGACCGCCGATCAGCTCGCGGCCGACCTCGTCAAGGTCGGTCTCGAAGAGGAGGAAATCCATCGCGGCGATATCACGGGCCCCCTCGTCGTGGGCCGCGTGCTGACCGTCTCGAAGGAAGAGCAGAAGAACGGCAAGACGATCAACTACTGCCGGGTCGACGTCGGCCAGCACAACGACGCACCGGGGCAGGGCAAGGAACCCTCAGACCTGCCGTCCCGCGGCATCATCTGCGGCGCCCACAACTTCGCGGAGGGCGACTATGTCGTCGTCTCCCTGCCCGGCGCGGTCCTTCCCGGCGGGTTTGCGATCGCATCGCGGAAGACGTACGGACACATCTCGGACGGCATGATCTGCTCGAGCCTCGAGCTTGGACTCGGCAGCGACCATGATGGCATCATCGTCCTGGCACGCGGCGCAGACGCGGACGCGATCGCCGAGCTCCCGGCCGTAGGCGAGGACATCATGCCCTACCTGGGCTTGGGCAGGGAGACGCTCGAAATCAACGTCACCCCCGATCGCGGCTACTGCTTCTCCATGAGAGGCGTTGCCCGCGAATACTCCCATTCGACAGGAGCATCCTTCACGGACCCGGGCCTGCCGGAGAACCTCCCGGCAGGTCTGCCGGAGCCGAGCGGAGAGACCACGGTTGTGATCGACGACCGGGCGCCGATCAATGACCGCGTCGGCTGCGACAGGTTCGTGACGCGGATCGTCCGCAACATCGATCCGACGGCCGCCAGCCCCAAGTGGATGCGGGACAGGCTCACAGAGGCCGGCATGCGGCCCATCTCGCTCGCGGTCGACGTGACGAACTATGTCATGCTCGATCTGGGTCAGCCGCTCCATGCCTATGACCTGGACAAGATGAGTCTCCCGATCGTCGTCCGTCGTGCGCAGGAGGGCGAGAAGCTCACCACCCTCGATGATGTCGAGAGAACCCTCGATCCGGAAGACCTCCTCATCACCGACAGCGACGGGGAGCGGATTCTCGGCCTGGCGGGAGTCATGGGCGGAGAATCGACAGAGATCAGCGAGACGACGGAGAACGTCCTCATCGAGGCCGCACACTTCGACCAGACGAGCGTTGCCCGCACATCCCGGCGCCACAAGCTCCCCTCGGAAGCCTCGAAGCGATTCGAACGCGGGGTCGATACACAGCTTGCCCCCGTCGCGGCACAGCGCGTCGTCGACCTTCTCGTCGAATACGGCGGCGGAACAGCATCCGGCATGGTCACCGATGTCGACAACACGGTTCCGTTCCCGACAATCGCTTTCGACCCGGCAGAGGTCACCCGTCTGACGGGCCTCACACCATCGACGGAGGACGTCATCGACATCCTCGGGCAGATCGGCTGCGACGTGTCCGGCTCGTTCCCCCTCGAAGTTGCACCGCCGTCGTGGCGCCCCGACCTTGTCGGTCCCGCACACCTCGTCGAAGAGATCGCGCGCCTCATCGGCTACGACGAGATCGAGACACTCCTCCCGCCCGCTCCCGCCGGGCGCGGATTGACCGATGCTCAGCGACGCCGCAGGGATATGATGCGGACGCTTGTGGAGATGGGGTGGACGGAAGTCCTGTCCTATCCGTTCGTCAGCTCCGGTGCGCACGACGCGCAGGGGATCCCCGAGGATGATGATCGCAGGACCGCCCTTCGACTGAAGAACCCGCTCCAGGACGATGTGCCGCTGATGCGGACGTCGATCCTCGATTCTCTTCTGCAGACAGCCGCCCTCAACGTGGCGCGACAGAACCAGGGGACTGCGGTTGTCGAGGCAGGGCTTGTCACCATTCCGGATGGCATCGTCCCCGCACTCTCCCTGCCGGTCGCGACGAAGCCGACAGACGACCAGCTCGCGGCGCTCAATGCCGCGATCCCGCGCCAGCCGCATCACGTCGCCGGCGTCGCGGCACCGCGGGTGCTCGCTCCGCGTGCGGGCCTTGACGCAGTCGTATGGGATTGGCGCGATGCGATTGAGGCCGTCCGCTCCATCGCCCGCATCCTCGGCCTGCCCGTCACCGTCCACGCAACCGATCGTGCTCCCTTCCATCCGGGCCGATGTGCACGGATCGAAGCGAACGGCGTGACGATCGGTTTCGCGGGTGAACTCGCACCGACGGTGTGCACGGCCTTCGAGCTGCCGTCCCGGTCGATCGCGTTCGAGGTCGATACGGATGCGATGGGCACGGCTCGTGGTCATGACCCGATCAGCGTGGCACCCGTATCCACCCATCCGGCCGCCAAGGAGGACATTGCCCTCGTCGTCGCCGATGACGTCACCTCTGCCGAGGTCGAGGCAATCATCTGGGAGGCCGGAGGGGAGCTTCTCGAGGACGTGACTCTCTTCGATGTCTATACGGGATCGCAGCTGGAGCCTGGCACGAAGTCCTTGGCTTATGCTCTGCAGTTCCGTGGGGACCACACGTTGACAGCTGAGGAGACAGCAGCGATCAGGACTGCGATCGTGGATCGCGCCGGCGATGCTGTCGGGGCGGCTTTGCGGGCGTGAGGCCGTTCCTCTTCCTCATCTGCCGTCCACCGGGTCTCGTTGCGGATTCGGAGCTGGGCGAGGTCCACGAGCGCGGGAAGCTGGAGGAGGGCGAGCTTGTCAGCCGCCGCCTCGAGCTTCCCGGGCCCCTGCCCGATCTTGATGAGTATTCCGGAGTGCTGATCTCGGGTTCCCCCTACAATCTCATGACGGCGCCCGAGGCGAAGCCCGCAACCCAGGTCGCAGTGGAGGAGAAGCTGGCCGAGGTGTGCGATGAGGTTCTCGAGCGGGACATTCCCACCCTGGGACTGTGCTTCGGGCTGCAGATGTTGGCGCTGCGCTCAGGAGGGGCGTTGACGAGGGACCATGCCGAGCCGCTCTCCGCGCCCACGCTTCGCGTCACGGCCGAGGGGCGAGAGGATCCCCTTCTTGCAGGGGTGGGTGACACCTTCCAGACCTATGTGGGGCACGCCGAGGCTATCGGGCGGGTGCCGGAGTCGATGACCGTCCTCGTCACGTCCGATGAGGTGCCGGTGCAGATGGGTCGATGGGGACGGAACGTCTATGGCACGCAGTTCCATCCCGAGATCACGAAACAGGGCAGCGCGGTCCGTGTCGGCTTCTACGGGGGAACCTATTTCGACCCGCAGGAGCGCGATCGTGTGATGAAGGAATGCCAGGACGCCTACACTGAACACACTATTCTTTCCACTTTCATCGAGACGTATCGGAGCTGAGCATGGATTTCGCGCAGTCTGCCCAATCCACCGTGGGAATCGAGTGGGAGCTTCAGCTCATCGACAAGGATTCCAACGACCTGCGGCAGGCCGCGGGCTTCGTCATGGACCAGCTCAAGGGTGAACCGTTCATCCACGCTGAGATGCTCCTCAACACGGTCGAGATCACGTCCGGTGTGCACCAGTCGATCTCCGGCTGCATCGGGGATCTCATCCAGGGATCCCAGGTCCTCCGCGAGGTGACGGAGCCGCTCCGCATCGACATCGCCACCGCGGGCTCGCACCCGTTCGCCAATCCCGCCTACCAGCGGGTGACAGACTCGGATCGCTATGCTGAGCTCGTCAATCGGACGCAGTACTGGGGGCGGCAGATGCTCCTGTTCGGCACCCATGTGCACGTGGGGATCGACAAGCGGGACAAGGTCCTGCCGATCCTCAAGGCCATGCTGACCCGGGCCTTCCACATCCAGGCGCTCTCGTCCTCCTCCCCGTACTGGGCTGGCAAGCACACCCAGTACGCATCGAACAGGGCCATGGTGTTCCAGCAGCTCCCAACGGCTGGGACGCCCCGCCAGTTCGGCGAGTGGGCGGAGTTGGAGCAGTACACGGCTGATTTGACGAAGACGGGCGTCATCGAGGATTTCAACGAGGTTCGCTGGGATATTCGCCCGTCACCGGGATGGGGCACGATCGAGACGCGCGTGTGCGACGCGAATACGAATCTCCATGAGCTTCAGGCTATCGCCGCCCTCATCCATTGCCTTGTCGACTATTTCTCGACGGAGCTCGACGAGGGCAGGGAGATCCCCTCGATCCCGGACTGGTATGTGGGGGAGAACAAATGGCGTGCATCCCGGTACGGTCTCGACGCGATCCTCATCACGGACAGGCACGGCAACGAAGAGCATATCGCCGACACGGTGAAAGACCTGTTGACGACGCTCGAGCCGACGGCCGAGAAGCTTCGCTGCGCCGAGGAGCTCGATGGTATCCGCGACATCCTCGAGATCGGTGCCGCCTATCAGCGCTTCACCGAGGTCGCCAACCGTAACGGCGGCTCGCTCGACGCCGTCGTGGAGCACATGAGGGCCGAGATGAAGGCAGATAAGCCGCTCCCGCCGGCGGCCACCGTTCCAGAGATCAAGGGGCCACGTTGAACATTCTCGTCACCGGTTCCTCCCGCGGCATCGGCCGCGCCATCGCCCACGCCCTGTCGGAGCCTGGCCGGGTGATCCACGTGCATGCACGGAGTATCGACTCTCTCGACGAGACTGCGGGACTGTGCCGCGAAAGCGGCGCGGACGTCGTCTGCCACGAAGCCGACCTGTCCGATGTTGCGGCAGTCGAAGCCTTCGCGGCCGAGCTTCCCGATCTCGACATGCTCGTCAACAATGCCGGGATCTCCGGTACAGAACGAGTTCCGTGGGACATCGCCACGGAGGAGTTCGCCAAGACCCTGACGACAAACGTCATCGCTCCTTTTATTCTCGCGTCCGCCGTGGCGCGCAGCAGGCTCGATCGCGGTACCTATATCGTCGACCTGTCCTCGGGCGCCGCTGTCACAGACTCTGCCCGCTCTGCCGACTATTGGGTGTCCAAGACTGCACTCATGAGGCTCGGCGGGTCCTTCCACGAGGCGGGAAGAGACCGCGGGCTGAAAGTGTTCGAGGTCGCTCCGGGCGTTGTCCAGACGGACATGACGGCGGGGATGATGATGCACGACGGGCGGACTCAATGGACCGACGTCTCGGAGGTTGCCACCATCATCGCCGCGATCTCCCACGGTGAGCTCGACGCGCTAGCCGGGACTCATATTCGTGCCGGCGTCGATGCTCTGGGGGAGTTGCGCGAGCGTGCACGTCACGGCGTCTCTCCCCAGGAGCGCAGGCTTCGCCTCACGCCGTGGTCCGAGGGACAGTCCTGAGAACCAGTTCGGTCAGCGATCCTGCCCGGGAACGGGAGGAGGGTCTTGAGCCACCGCCAGATCGGGGACGATGTCGATTCCGGGAAATGCTGCGAGAAGGCTGCCCGGGAGTTTGATCTTCGAGATTCTCAGGCCGGAACCGATGATGGCGGGGCCGTCCGTGACAAGCGGGTCGAGCCAGATCGGCCACGACGGATCGAGCCCGAGGGGCGTGATGCCGCCGTATTCCATCCCGGTCCGCTCCACGGCCGCCTCCATGTGCAGGAACGAGCACTTGCGGACGTCGAGCCTGCGCTTCACGGTGTGATTGATGTTGGCCCGGGTCGTCGCTCGGACGCAGCACGCGGCAATCCTCTCCACACCATCGCGGCGTCCCGCCACGATCACACAGTTCACTGAATCGTGGAGATCTGTTCCCCACGCCTCCGTCATCGCGGAGGTGTCGGCCAACTCCGGATCGAGTTCCGCGACTAGGATGTCGGACTCAGCCTCCGGGTGGGTGCGTGCGAGGGAACTGATCGCGGTGTAGACGGTGGGCGCGAGGAGGCGGGGGCTATCGAGCGCGGGAACCCAGTGAGGTGTCACGAAAGATTGCCTTCCGCGCTGTCACCCGACTCGCTCGGCACTGTCGTCTTGCGCAGCTGAATCGCAGTGATCCTGTTGTTCTCGACGTTGACAACCTCGAGCTGATATCTGACGTAGACGGAATCGTCCTCTTCATCGGCCGTGAACTCGTGGCTGATCGGGACGATGTCTCCAGACTCTGCCAGGCGGCCCATGTGGGACAGCATCCATCCCGCAATGGTCTCGTACGGACCATCGGGTAGGGCGATGCCGGAACGATCCTCGAAGTCCTCGAGCGAGGTCTGGCCATCGAACATCTTCGACTCGTGCAGCTTCATCTCTTCGCGGTGCTGCTCCGTGTCGTACTCGTCCCAGATCTCGCCGACCAGCTCTTCGATGATGTCCTCGAGCGTGACGAGACCGTCCGTCCCGCCATATTCGTCGATGACGACGGCGATATGGTGGCCGGAGGATCTCATCTGATTCATGACCGGCATGATCGTCGACGTGCCGGGCACCATGAGAATATCGCGCACGATCGCATCGATCGATGCCTGCGGCGACTCGTGCCACGCTTCGTACAGGTCACGGATGTGGATGAACCCGACGACGTCATCGATTTCGTCGTGGTACACCGGGTAACGGGAATAGGGGTGGTCTCGCACGACGGCGACAGCGTCGGCAAGCGTCGAATCGTCACGGATCGCCGTCACGTCACGACGATGCTTCATCACTTCCCTCAGGAGCGTGTTGCTGGCCTGGAACACATCCTCGACCATGTCGCGCTCTGTCACGTCGAATCCTTCATGGCTGACGACGATGTCCCGCACCTCCTCGTCGCTCATGGCGGATGCGTCCTCGTCGGGATTCACGCCGATGAGGCGCAGAACGCCGCGTGAGGACATGTCGATCACCCAGATGATGGGCTTGAGCAAAACCGCGAAACGCGATAGGGGCGGGCCGAGGATCTTCGAGGCGCTCTCGTTCCGGGCGAGGGCAAGCCTCTTCGGGACAAGCTCACCCAGGACGAGGGAGAGGTAGGACACGGCGAGTGTGAGGATGACAAGGGCAGCCGTCGAGGCTGCAGTGGACGACAGTCCGAGGTCTTCCAGGTAGGGGACGAGCTGGGGCGCGATCGTCGAGGCGCCGAAAGCCGAGGAGAAGAAACCTGCGAAGGTGACTCCGATCTGGACGGCCGAGAGGAACGTACCGGAGTCGCGGGCGAGAGCGGCAACCTTGCGCCCAGCCTTCGACTCCCTCTCCATGCGGCGAAGCTGGCCTTCACGCAGCGAGACCAGTGCCATTTCGGATGCTGCGAAGATACCGCCGATGATGACGAAGACGAACACCATCGCAATGTTGAAGAAGAGTTCGCTCATGATATGACCACCCCGCACGGGGCCACCGACGAGGGACGGCGCGAGATGGTCTGGGAACTGTCAGGGTCAGCGTTTGTCGGATGTTTCACGGCTCTCATACTAACGGCACGACGCGCACCATCCAGAACGAGCGATGTTCACCTCACTCACCGGACCTTCAACAGAATCTTGCCGACGGAGGTGCCCGATTCGATGAAAGAGTGGGCGTGCGCTGCCTGGCTCAGTGGTGCGACACGGCCGATGAGGACATCGAGTCTGCCCGCGGAGACATGCCCGATGAGTTCGTTCCAACGCCACTCCTGATCATCAAGATAATGCGCGAGTGTGGGGCGAGTGACGTAGAGGCTGCCGAGGGCATTCAGCCTCTGCAGGTCGAAGGGCGGGACCTGGCCAGAGGCGCCTCCGAAGAGACACATGAGGCCTCGAGGTCTCAGGCAGGTGATGGTGTGGTCGAAGGAGGCCCTCCCGATCCCGTCGTAGACGACATCGACGGAGCCCACGAGTTCACGGACCCGTCCGGGCACGGCGGACCAGTCGTCGACTACCAGGGTGTGGGTCGTCTGGGAGAATGCCATCTTCTCCTGCGAGCCGACCGTGCCGACGGTTGTCGCGCCCTGCGCGGCGGCAAGCTGGGCCGCGAGACGCCCCACGCCCCCGGCGGCCCCAGTCAAGAGAATGGTGGTGCCGTCGGTGACGGGGAAGATTGATCGTATGAGGTAGTGCGCGGTGAGACCCTGGAGGGCAAGTGCGGCTGCGATATCGAGACGAATATGATCGGGAACGTAGAGCGCAGAGGAAGCTGGGATCACCACCTTGTCCGCATAGCTTCGCCGACCGTCGGCCCAGGCGACGCGGGTCCCATCCCACCAGCCTTCGACGCCGGCGCCGCGTCCGATGACGCGACCGGATCCTTCGCGGCCGAGCACGGCAGGATAGTCGACGGGATAGATGCCGCGCCGCTCATAGGTGTCGATGAAGTTCACCCCCGCATAATCCACCTCGACGAGGAGCTCTCCCGGGCCTGGCACGGGCGGGGGAATATCGACCTCGACGAGTTTGTCCGGGCCGCCCCTGCCGGTTGCTGCTATTGCGTACATCACATACCTCCTTGCCCATAGACTAGGGCCACAAGGGCAGATCGTGGGGAAGAAGAATGGGAACGTCGACGCGTCTTTATCTTGAACGGCAGCATCCGCTCGTCTATCGAGCGGCGTTGAGCTTCGCCGACGCGGCCACCAGAGCCGCCGCTGAGGCGGGCCTGGGCAGAGATCTGGTCGAGCTGATCAATGTCCGCTGTTCGCAGATCAATGCGTGCCCCTCCTGCCTCAAGGCGCACGTGCCGCAGGCCGTCCGTGCGGGCGTGGATTCAGTCAAGCTCGCGGTCCTGCCGTCGTGGCGTGACGCGGGGATCTTCGAACCGAAGGAGCGGGCAGTCCTCGAGATCGCCGAGCTTGTCACTCAGATGCCGGGCGATCGGCACTCGCAGGAGCGCTATGACGAGGCGGCCGCAGTCCTCACTCCCGACCAGCTCTCGGCCGTCGCCTGGGTTGCCACGGCCATCAACGCCTTCAATAGGATCTCTGTCACGTCCGGGCATCCCGTCGACTAGTGTTCAACCCGCCCCACGGGTGCCGCAACCAGCGATATCGCGCCGGTGACGGGGCATGGCGTTTGCTGATCCCAGGCTCGGGACGACGGTCCGACAAGCATCGCCGACTTTCGTTTAGATACACGCGCTCGTATAGTTATACGCATGACGATGGTATCTGTAGCAGGAGCGAGCGGCTATGCGGGCGGCGAAGCGCTCCGGCTGATTCTTGCTCACCCCGACCTTGAGATCGGCGCTCTCGCCGCGCACTCCTCGCGCGGCCCGATCGGCGACTATCAGCCGCATCTCCTCCCCATTGCGGACCGTGAGCTCGTCGAGCTCGACCCCGCCAGGCTGGCCGACTCCGACGTGGTGATCCTCGGGCTTCCGCATGGTGCCTCCGGGGAGATCACGGCACAGATCCTCGATATCAACCCGGACGTTCGCATGGTCGACCTCGGTGCCGATCATCGTCTGGAGAACGCCGACGACTGGGAGAGCTTCTACGGCAGCGGCTGGTCGGAGCCGTGGGCGTATGCCATGCCGGAGCTCATGCGCACGGGCATGTCCCAGCGTGACATCCTGGCATCGTCGACTCTGATCGCCTCACCTGGATGCAATGCATCCGCCGTGACATTCGCGGCCCAGCCCGCCATCTCATCCGGCATCGCCTCCGGCACCGGCATCGTCGCCTCCCTCGCGGTCGGCTACTCGGGCGCCGGGAAGGCGATGAAGTCCCATCTCATGGCCTCGGAAGCGATCGGCAGTCTCATGCCGTACGCCGTGGGCGGCACCCACCGCCACATCCCCGAGATCGTGCAGAACCTGCGGCACGCGGGCGGCACTCTCAACAGCCTGTCCTTCACCCCGGTGCTTGCGCCCGTGGTCCGCGGCATCATCGCCACCGTCTCCATCCCCGTCCATCCCGGCACCAACTCCTCTGACGTCACGGAAGCCTACCGGTCTGCATATGAGGGTGAACCGTTCGTCCGGTGGAGCGAGACACCGCCGACAACGGGTGTCGTCACGGGCTCGAATGCTGCTCTCGTCCATGCCGTCCTCGACCGCGACGGGGAGCGCCTCACGGCGATCTGCACGATCGACAATCTGGTCAAGGGAACGGCCGGGGCCGCGATCCAGTCCCTCAACCTTTCTCTCGGCCTGCCCGAGACCGTGGGCCTGACGAGCATCGGAGTGGCGCCGTGATCACCTATCCCCAAGGATTCCGAGCATCCGGTGTGACAGCCGGCCTCAAAGCATCCGGTAAGCCGGACATGGCTCTGGTCGTCAACGACGGTCCCGACCATGTCGCTGCCGGCGTCTTCACGACCAACCGCGTCGTCGCGTGGCCGGTGACATGGTCGAGGCAGGCAGTGGCGGATGGTCGGCTGGCGGCCGTGGTCCTCAACTCGGGCAACGCGAATGTTGCCACTCCGGGCGGGATGGCCATCACAGAGGCAACCGCACGGGCCGTGGCCGCTGCCCTGTCGTGCGAACCGAGAGACGTCGGCGTGTGTTCGACCGGCGTGATCGGGACGATGCTGACGGCTGACCCGCTTGTCGCGGGAGTTGAGATGGCAGTTCCGCTCCTCTCGTCCGAGGGCTCCTCCGCGGCGGCCGAGGCCATCATGACGACGGACACGCGCAAGAAGGAAGCGACCTTTGAAGCGGGCTTCCGCATTGGCGGGATGGCGAAAGGCGCGGGCATGATAGCCCCCGGCATGGCGACCATGCTGTGCGTCATCACAACCGATGCTGTTATCGACGCCGATGAGGCGAATGAGGCATTGGCTGCCGCGACGAGCCACACGTTCAACCGGATCGATGTGGATGGCTGCATGTCGACGAACGATACGGTTCTGCTCCTGGCCAGCGGCGCGTCCGGGATCGCTCCCGATCCTGCCGTCTTCCGGGAGGGGCTGACAGCCGTCTGCGCGGATCTGGCACGGCAGATGATCGCAGATGCTGAGGGCGCCAGCCACGACATCCTGATCACCGTGACGAATTCCGCCACCGAGGCGGGAGCACTGGCAGTCGCGCGGGCCGTGGCCCAGTCGAACCTGTTCAAGTGCGCCGTGTTCGGCAATGACCCGAACTGGGGCAGGATCATCTCTGCCGCGGGAACAGTGCCGGAAGCGGTCGCACCTTTCGACCCTGCCGATCTCGCCGTCATCATCAACGGTGTGGCCGTTGCCGAGCACGGCGTGGACACCGGCAGGCGCGACGAGGTGGATATGGCGGCGAACCGTGAGGTCACGGTCGAGATCCAGCTCGGATCCGGCAACGAGAGCGCACACATATGGACCAACGACCTGACGTATGACTACGTCACGGAGAATTCGGCGTATACGACATGAGTATTCTTGAAAGACTTCAGCTCGCCCAGCACAAGGCGGAGGTTCTCGTCGAGGCCCTGCCCTGGATCCGGGAGTTCGCAGGCCAGACCATCGTCGTGAAATACGGCGGCAATGCCATGGTCAACGACGAACTGAAACAGGCCTTTGTCCACGACGTCATGTTCTTCCATCACGTCGGATTGCGTCCCGTCATCGTGCATGGCGGCGGGCCGCAGATCAATGCCATGCTCGATCGGCTCAACATCACGTCGGAGTTCCGGGGCGGACTGCGGGTCACGACGCCGGAGGCCATGGACGTGGTCCGGATGGTTCTCACCGGGCAGGTCCAGCGCGATCTGGTCTCCCTCATCAACCGGGAAGCACCCTACGCGGTTGGGCTTTCGGGCGAGGATGCTGGGCTGTTGACCGCGCGCAAGCGGCGGATCGTCATCGACGGGGAGAGCATTGACCTGGGACAGGTCGGCGATATTCACGAAGTGAACCCGGCAAGCATCCTCGACCTTCTGGATGCTGGACGGATCCCGGTCGTCTCGACGATCGCAACCGATGTTGACGGCGACGGGATCCTCAACGTCAACGCAGACACGGCGGCCGCGGCAATCGCCGCCTCCCTCGGTGCGACGAAGCTGCTCATGCTCACCGATGTGGAGGGCCTCTACTTGGATTGGCCCAACACGGACTCCCTCGTCTCTGACGTGACGGCGGAGCAGGTGCGCGAGCTGCTCCCGAAGCTCGATGCGGGAATGAGGCCGAAGATGGAGGCGGCGCTGTACGCGATCGATGCCGGCGTCCATGCGGCCCACATCATCGACGGGCGCATGGCCCACTCGATGCTCCTCGAGATCTTCACCAATGCCGGTGTCGGCACTCTCGTCACGAAGGACAAAGCATGATCGACCAGTACGAGGCCTACTATCAGAATGCGTTCGGCACGCCAGCCCTGGTGATGGACAGGGGCGAGGGCGTGTACGTGTGGGACACGGAGGGCAAGAAGTACCTCGATCTCCTGGCAGGGATCGCTGTCAATGCCCTCGGCTACGGCGACACGTCAATGGTCGAGGCGATGGTGGACCAGGCTGGGCGCCTTGCCCACGTCTCCAACTTCTTCACCACCGCACCACAGGTCAACCTGGCCAAAAGGCTCGTCAGCCTGCTCGTCGACGAGGGCGGCGCACCCGGCAAGGTCTTCCTCGCGAACTCGGGGGCGGAAGCCAATGAGGGTGCGATGAAGCTCGCCATGCTGCACAAGCCTGGCGGGACGATCGTCGCGCTCGAGGGCGGCTTCCATGGCCGCACACTCGGCTCCCTCTCCATCACCCACAAGCCCACCATCCGCGAACCTTTCGGGCAGATACCCGGATGTGAGTTCATTCCGTCCGAGATCGAGGCATTGCAGGCATTGGGCGACGATGTTGCCGCGATCTTCCTCGAACCGATCCAGGGGGAGCGCGGCGTGGTCCCCCTCAGCCCCGAGTTCCTTGCCGCCGCGAGGGCAACCGCTGACAGGATCGGCGCGCTGCTCGTCATCGATGAGATCCAGACGGGCATGGGACGGACCGGGCGGTGGTTCGCCCACACCGAGCATGTGCGGGCAGACGTGGTGACGCTGGCGAAAGGCCTCGGCGGCGGCATGCCCGTGGGCGCGATCATCGCCACGGGCGAGGCCGCGGACCTGTTCACGCCAGGCAGCCACGGTAGCACCTTCGGAGGCAACCCGGTCGTGGCGGCAGCGTCCCTTGCCGTGCTCGACAAGGTCGCAGGCCTGCTCGATCAGGTCTCGGCGACGGGGGAGTGGCTGCGCGGCAGGCTCGAATCCGAGGGCTTCCCCGTTCGGGGCAGCGGCCTCCTGCTCGGTGTCACCGTCACGGACGCCCCCGGGCTGGTCGTCCGGCTCCGCGACCGCGGGTACATCGTCAACGCGCCGAACGAGAACACGCTGCGACTCGCCCCGCCCCTCATCATCACCCCAGAAGAGCTTGAGCCCTTCATCGAGGACTTGCGCGACCTGCGAGGGTTGACATGAGGACGACGCCGACGACGAGAGCTGCCCGCCATGCGGTGATCGCGGAAATCATCAACAGTGCCCACATCTCTTCCCAGGAGACGCTTCGCCTTCACCTGGAAGAGCGCGGCATCATCGTCACCCAGGCGACACTGTCCCGGGATCTGGACGACCTGCGGGCCACGAAGGTCCGTCTCAGCGGCGGCCGCCAGGCCTACGTGCTGCCCAATCCGGACGACGTCCCCGATGCGACGGTTGCCGCGAGAGACTACCTGGAGCGGTGGTGCCGGGACTTCCTCCTCACCGCGAAAGTGGCGTTCAACCAGATCGTGCTCCGCACGCCCCCCGGGGCGGCACAGATCCTCGCGGCCTCCGTCGACAGGGCGGTCCTCGACGATGTTCTCGGCTGCATTGCCGGTGACGACACCGTCCTCCTCATCACAGAATCCAACGAGAGGGCGAACGCCCTCGCCACGTACCTTCTACACCTTGCCGAACAGCGGTCAACAGAGAAAGAGAAATAATGAGCGAACATAAGGATAGGGTCGTTCTCGCCTACTCGGGTGGGCTTGATACCTCCGTCGCAATCGGATGGATTGCGGAACAGACGGGTGCCGAGGTTGTGACCGTGTCCGTCGACGTCGGACAGGGCGGGGAAGACCTCGAGGTCATCCGCCAGCGCGCGCTCGACTGCGGAGCGGTCGAAGCGTACGTGGCTGATGCTCGAGACGAGTTCGCTGAAGAGTACTGCATGCCGGCGCTTGCGGCGAACGGTCTCTACATGGATGCGTACCCGCTCGTGTCGGCGATCTCCCGCCCCACGATCGTCAAGCATCTCGTCACGGCAGCCCGTCAGTTCGGTGCCACGACAGTGGCGCACGGATGTACGGGCAAGGGCAACGACCAGGTGCGCTTCGAGGTCGGCATCACGTCGCTCGGCCCGGACCTGCAGTGCCTCGCTCCCGTCCGTGACCTCGCGCTGACCCGCGAGTTCGCGATCGAGTACGCGAACAAGCACAACCTGCCGATCGAGACGACGAAGAACAATCCGTTCTCCATCGACCAGAACGTCTGGGGCCGTGCCATCGAGACAGGATTCCTCGAGGATATCTGGAACGCCCCCACGAAGGACGTCTACTCCTACACGGACGATCCCACCTATCCTCCGCTCCCGGACGAGGTCATCATCTCGTTCGAGCGTGGCATCCCGGTCGCCATCGACGGTGAAGCCGTCACGCCCCTCCAGGCCATCCAGCAGCTCAACAAGCGTGCCGGCGCCCAGGGCATCGGCCGCATCGACATCGTCGAGGACCGCATGGTCGGCATCAAGTCCCGCGAAATCTATGAGGCGCCGGGCGCGATGACTCTCATCGAGGCCCATCGCGAACTGGAGAACGTCACCCTTGACCGCGACCAGGCACGCTTCAAGCGGACCGTTGCGGACCAGTGGACGAACATCGTCTACGAGGGCCAATGGTTCTCCCCGCTCAAGAGGTCCCTCGATGCCTACATCAAGGACACGCAGGAATACGTGTCGGGCGATATCCGGATGACACTGCACGGCGGACGCGCCACCGTGACAGGCCGCCGCTCGGAAACCTCCCTCTACGACTTCAACCTGGCAACCTACGACGCCGGGGACACATTCGACCAGGCGTCCGCACGCGGCTTCATCGAGATCACCGGACTGCCCAGCAAGCTCGCGGCAGCACGCGACGCCGAATACGGCCGCGGCGAAGTCCTCGGAGAATCAGTCCTGAGCTGACACTGCTCTAGCGAGACAGGAGACGGGCGTCCACAGTCGAGTGGGCGCCCGTCTTCGCCTCTATCGGAGGCGGGATCTCGTGAAGCATAGACCTGGCATGGGTTGGCCGTTTAGGCTGGCGATGAACGGCATGATGCATACGTGCCGGGAACTGGTCTTCACAAAGGAGTTACGGCCAATGAAACACTCAACAACGGCATGGGCTACCAGCCTTGCTCTTGCTGTCGCTCTCGCACCATCGATTGCCTACGCGGAGCCGGTGCCGGAGAACGATAGCGTGACGCTGCTAGCCACAACGGACCTGCACGGAACCGCGCTCGACTACGACTATTTCACAGGTGCACCATTCGGGGCTGCCAACCCCGCGAACGCGCGGGGAATGGATCGCCTGTCGACCGCGATCACCGAGATCCGGACCGAGCAGGGAGCGGAGTCCGTCCTGCTCCTCGACAACGGCGACGCGAACCAGGGCAATCCGCTGCAGAGCGTCTACCACTCCAACCGGGCGCCCGGCACGATCGACCCCATCGCATCCCTTCTCAACCATCTCGACTACGATGCTGGAGTCGTCGGCAACCACGAATTCAACTACGGCCTTGAGGATCTCGGCCAATACGGCGACAACCTCGATATGCCGCTGCTGGGCGCGAACGTCATCGAGGACGCAACAGGACTTCCCTACCTCGATCCGTGGACGATGGTGACGAAGACGACCACCGGCGGTCAAGAGATCGATATCGCCGTGATCGGCGTCGTCACTCCCGGCGTGAGGATCTGGGACAGGCTGACCGTGCAGGGCGTCCTCACGTTCGAAGACCCGGTCGTTGCCGTCCAGCGCACCGTGCCGATGGTGGAGGCGGCAGGCGCCGACGTTGTCGTCGTGCTCGCCCACACGGGCCTGGACGCGACAGGCTACGAATGGGATCCTGCCGACCTCGAAGAGAACGTCGCGAAGTCTATCGCGACCCGCGTCTCCGGCATCGACATCATCGTCGGCGGACACTCCCACGTGACGAACAAAGTCCAGGAGTATTACACGAACCCGGAAGGCGATGAGGTGCTGTTCACCCAGCCCGGATACCACGCGCGCTTCCTCTCCAACGTCACCATCCCGGTCGAGATGACCGACGGGGGTGAGCCCGAGGTCGTGTGGACCGAGAGCAAGAAACCCACAGCCGTTGCCGTCAACGCGGCGGACTACGCGCAAGACCCCGCCATCGAGGGAGTCATCGCCCCCTGGCACGATCAGACACTCGCCTGGGTCTCCCAAGTCGTCGCCCAGGCGACAGAGACGATGTCGGCAGCGACATCGGTCCACGAAGACACCGCCATCGTCGACTTCATCTCCCGCGTCCAGACAGACGAAGTGAAGCGCGCTTTCGCCGGCACCGACCGCGAAGACCTCCCCATCGTCTCAGCGGCCGCACCCTTCTCCCGCACCGCCGTCTTCAACGAGGGCGACGTGACCGTGGCTGATATGGCGGCGCTCTACATCTACGACAACACGCTCATGGCAGTCGAACTCACCGGCGCACAGCTTCGTGACTACCTCGAGTACTCAGCCCGCTACTATGCACAGATGCCGGAGGATACCGTCATCACCGACTGGGACGAGGTCACGAACGCCCTCTACCCGGGAGAAACCCGAGGCATCCCCGACTACGCCTACGACATTCTCAGCGGAGTCGACTATCACATCAACATCTCGCTCCCCGTCGGCGAACGGATCGAGAACCTGACCTACCCCGACGGCACCCCCGTCGGAGACACCGATCGCATCGCACTCGTCCTCAACAACTACCGCCAGTCCGGCGGCAGCGGATACCCCCACGTCGTGGATGCTCCCATCATCTACAACGAACAGAAGGCCATCCGCGACCTCATGATCGACTGGGCAATCGAGAGCGGCGTCATCGATCCTGCCGACTTCTTCGTCAAGAACTGGACAGTCTCCGCCTCGACCACCGTGGTCGAGCCGGAGCCCGAGCCCGAGCCCGAGCCGCTGCGCGGAAACGTGTTCTTCCTGTCGGATGACTGGACCTCGACCACTCACTCGCACACCTTCGCCTATGGGCGAGCAGGAGATGAGGTTCTCGTCGGAGACTGGGATGGTGACGGCTACGACACACTCGGCGTCCGCCGAGGCAACGCCTTCTACCTCACCGACACCCTGAGGGGCGGGGCCGCAGACCACGAGTTCCGATTCGGCCGAGCACACGACGAGGTTCTCGTCGGAAACTGGGACGGCACAGCCGGCGACACGCTGGCAGTGCGCCGCGGCAACACGTACTACCTCATGAACGACCTCAAGGGCGGCGCTGCCGACATCGAGTTCAACTATGGTCGCACGAGCGATGAAGCGCTCGCGGGCGACTGGGACGGAGATCGTTCCGACACGATCGCCGTTCGTCGGGACACGACGTTCTACGTCGTCAACGAACCGCGCGGCGGCAACGCCGATGTCGTCTACAACTTCGGCCGCTCCGGCGACCGTGCGTTGGCAGGCGACTTCGACGGCGATGGTACCGACACCATCTCCCTCGTCCGCGGGAACATGTTCTACATCAACAACTCGCACCGCGGCGGCGTCGCAGATACGACTCTGACCTTCGGTCGTATTGGAGATGCTGTCATGGTGGGCGACTGGAACGGCGACGGGGTCGATACCCCCGGAGTGAACCGAGTCGTGTAATCGGTGTGAACCGAGCGACATGAGAGTGAGGCCCGGGGCATTGTCCCGGGCCTTCCTCCGTCCACCATGCACCTACAATGGGAACAGGAGGTCACGTGAGCATACGAGTAGAGCCCGACATGGTGGAGAGGACCGCGGCCACGTTCGGCAGCGGCACCCTCATCGGCTATCACACAGATCTTGGCGTCAGGATCGTCACCGTCGACCCCGTGATCGAGAGTGACGGGACGATGACGATAACAGGGGTGAGCGGGACGCTCATGGATGCCCTGGCTGTCGACCCTCGTGCGACGATCGTGTGGCAGCCGACTGTCCGTCACGGGTGGACGCTCGTGGTGGATGGATTGGCGCGACCGACCGGCAGTGATGCCATCGTGGTGGAAACCACCTCCGCGATGTTGCACCGCCCCTCCTCCCACTCCGACGGTCCCGCATGGGAATGGCCCGAGCGAGACGACTGAGAGTCGCGGACTAGTCCAGGGGTGTCCCGCGCAGGGTCAGACCCAGTCGTCGATACGTACCGGGCAGCAATGTCCGAAACCAGAGCGCGCCCGCTAGTCCGAGACCCGCAGTCGCCCAAAGCGCAGCACTGACTCCGACAGCCGCCGTCAGAGCCGAGGCGATAAACGGGCCGGCAGCGGCACCGGAATTGGTGATGGCCTGCCAGTATCCGAGGAACCGTGCGCGGTTCTGCGCCGGAGAAAGATCCGCACCCACGGTCATGAGTATTCCCGAACCGAAGCCGTTGCCGAGGCCGAGCAGGGCGGAGGAGACGAAGAACCCGATCGGCTGCGACCACGTCACCATGAGAACGATGGCCCCGGACATGATCGTCAGGCTTGGAACGAGTCCCCAGAGACGCCCACGCCTGTCCGACAGCCGCCCGCCCGGATAGAACATGGCGGTGTCGATGAGTGCCGACAGGGCGAATGCGAGGGTGATGAGTTGATTGTCGAGCCCTAGGGTGGCACCCCAGAGCGGGATGATGACGTTCTTGTTCGATCGCAGGATGACAAGAGCGGTGACGCCCACGCCCGCGATAATCGTCGACCGAGCATCGGGCCTGGGGACCCCGACAGGTGCGTCTGACCTGTGCTGGGCGGAGGCCCGGTCCTCTTCAGGCTGTTCCCCACTCGGCGGAAGCGGGATGAGGTAACGGATGATCAGCGCCATCGCGATCGCCACGGTGATGGCGTTCATGACGAACACGGAAGCGAGTCCCCAGAGGGCGATGAGGAGCGTGGAGACGAGCGGGCCGATGAGGACGCCGAGTCTCAGCATGCCGCCCAACGTGGATAGCCCGCGTCCCCGCCATTCGCCCGGCAGCGCCTCGGCGATATAGGCCTGTCTCGCCAGCATCCACACGTTCAACGACACCGCGATCGCCGCCATGGCAAGGATGAACGACGTCTGTGCAAAAGCGGAGCCGGGAAAGAAGAGGGCGATGAAGGACAGTGCGAGTGCGACGAGAGCGAGGACGCTGGCGGCGATAAGGGACGCCCGATCACCCAGTCGCGAGATAGCACGCCCGAGAAGTGGGGCCGAGAGAACCCCGACAAGGCCTGATAGACCGAGAACAGCCGAAGCCCCAGCATCCGAGAAGCCGATGTCGAGCGCCGCGAGGACGACGACAGGCTGCAGGGCCCCATGACCGATGGAGTAGATGAGGGACGGGGCGTAGATCGGTGCGACCAGAGCCCGCAGGGGGCTGGTCACGACAGGGTGGCCACCATGACAGCCTTGATCGTGTGGAGACGATTCTCGGCCTGGTCGAAGACGACAGAGGCTGGGGACCGGAAGACCTCGTCGGTCACCTCCAGCTCGGCCAGCCCGAAGTCGCGGTAGACATCGCGGCCAACGGACGTGTTCTGGTCGTGGAAGGCCGGTAGGCAGTGCATGAAGACAGCGTCCGGAGCGGAGGCCATGAGACGCGCATTGACCTGGTAGGGCAGGAGGGCGGCGATGCGGTCCGACCACACGTCCTTGCTCTCTCCCATCGAGACCCACACGTCTGTCGACACGGCATGGGAACCTGCCACAGCATCGAGACTATCGGTGACGGTGATACGGGCTCCCGAGGCGGCCGCGATCTCCTCGGCAAGGCTCACAACATCGGCAGGCGGCTGGTAGCCCTCCGGAGCGACGATCCGCACATCCTGGCCGAGTAGCGCCCCGGACACGAGGAACGAACGGCCCGTGTTGTAGCGAGCATCGCCCACATACGTCGAGACGATCTCCGCCATCGGCGCTGCGACGTGCTCGCGGATCGTCAACGCATCCGCCAGCATCTGTGTCGGATGCCAATCGTTGGTCAACCCGTTGTAGACCGGCACGCCCGCGGTCGCGGCCAGCGCTTCCACATCCTCGTGCCTGTCGCCGCGGAACTCGATCGCGTCGTACATCCGTCCGAGGACCCGAGCCGTGTCCTCGATCGATTCCTTATGCCCGATCTGGGATGCTGACGTATCCAGATAGGTCGTCATCGCGCCCTGATGAGCCGCGGCGACTTCAAAAGCGCACCGAGTCCGAGTGGACGTCTTCTCGAAGATGAGTGCGATGCAGCGCCCAGCCAGTCGCTGACGCTCCTGACCGGCGTGGCGTTCGGCCTTCAGTTCCGCCGCGAGTTCGACAAAGGACAACCATTGTTCAGGAGAGAAGTCGGACTCTTTGAGGAAACTACGTCCACGCATGTTCTGTGTCATTGCGCCATGGTAAACCGCCTGCGGGCAAGAATGCTCGACTGCACACTCTTCGGAATCCCAGCAGTGCGTCGAAGTGAGGCAAGATAGAGACATGACGGACACGAACCTAGCCCTATGGGGAGGCCGCTTCGAAGGCGGGCCTGCCGATGCTCTCGCGCACCTCTCGAAGTCGACGCATTTTGACTGGCGGCTTGCGCTCTATGACATCAGGGGGTCTCGAGCACATGCTCGCGAACTCGGCCGGGCAGGGCTGCTGACGTCTGATGAGGTCGATCGCATGGTCACCGCTCTCGACGAGCTCGAGACCGATGTTCGCAGCGGCCGCTTCACCCCGGCGGAAGCGGATGAGGACGTGCACACCGCTCTCGAGCGGGGACTGATGGAGCGGGCCGGTGAGCTGGGCGGCAAACTCCGGGCAGGACGATCCCGCAACGACCAGATCGCGACCTTCATCCGCATGTACCTGCGGGACGAGTCGCGCAGGGTTGCCAACCGGGTCCTCGATCTCGTCCAGGCGCTGACAGATCAGGCCGAACGCGCAGGCGAAGCGATCATGCCCGGTCGCACACATCTCCAGCATGCTCAACCGATCCTCGTCGCCCACCATCTTCTCGCGCACGCGTGGCCGCTCCTGAGAGATGTTGCCCGTCTCGCCGATGCTGACCGGCGTGCAGCCGTGTCTCCCTACGGCTCCGGTGCCCTGGCAGGGAACACGTTGGGGATGGATGCGGGGACGATTGCGTCGGAGCTCGGTTTCGACGGAGTGACGCTCAACTCGATCGACGGCACGGCGTCGCGCGACATTGTCGCCGAATATTCATTCGTCTTCGCGATGATCGGCATCAATCTCTCTCGCCTGGCCGAGGAGATTATCGTCTGGAACACGAAAGAGTTCTCCTTCGTGACACTCGACGACTCCTATTCGACTGGTTCATCGATCATGCCGCAGAAGAAGAACCCGGATGTCGCAGAGCTCGCCCGCGGGAAGTCGGGCCGCATGATCGGTGACCACGCTGGCCTTCTCGCCACGCTCAAGGGCCTGCCGCTCGCCTACAATCGTGACCTCCAGGAAGACAAGGAGCCGGTCTTTGATCAGGTTGATACCCTCGATGCTCTCCTGCCTGCCATGACGGGCATGGTCGCCACAATGACTCTGCATCTCGACCGGATGGCGGAGCTTGCCCCGCAGGGCTTCTCGCTCGCCACTGACATCGCGGAGTGGTTAGTGAAAGAAGGTGTGGCGTTCCGGGATGCTCACGAGATCTCGGGAGCCTGTGTTCGACTCTGTGAGGAGCGCGGCATCGAACTCGATGACCTCTCTGATGACGATTTCGCGTCGATCGATAGTCGGCTCACACCGGAAGTCCGGTCGGTTCTCACTGTCGAAGGCTCGGTTGCGTCCCGTGACGGGATCGGCGGCACTGCACCGGTACGAGTAGCCGAGCAGCATAGGGCCGCACTGACAGAGCTCGAGCGCCTCCGGAAGTTCGCTTCGACGAGTGCTTGATCTGACACGTGATCCGTGCGAGGTGGCGCCCGAACTCCTCGGTGCCGTCATCCGCACGGATGTCGCCATCCGCATCGTCGAGGTCGAGGCCTATCGGGGAGAGGTCGACCCTGGATCGCATGCGTTTCGCGGATTGACGAAGCGCAATGCCGCAATGTTCGGACCGCCCGGGCACCTCTATGTCTACTACATCTATGGGATGCACTGGTCGGCGAACATCGTCTGCTGGCCCGAGGGGCAGGCAGGAGGAGTCCTCCTGCGGGCCGGGGAAGTGATCGACAATCACGAGCTGGCTCGAGAGCGACGTCCCGCGGCCAAGACGGACCGTGACCTTGCCCGGGGCCCTGCTCGGCTTGCCCAGGCCCTCGGCATCGATGGCAGCTTCAACGGCATCTCCCTGGCATCGGGGAGGATCGAGCTCCTGGCATCGGGCGAGCCTGTGGAGTCGACGAGCGGGCCCCGTGTGGGAGTCTCGGGCGCGGGCGGCACGGCTTCCTACCCGTGGCGATTCTGGATTCCGGGGGATCGGCATGTCAGTCCCTACCGTCCGGGACGCTCGTGACGGCGACCTTCCTCTTCCTCGTCAATCCGGACCTGGCCTACGATCCGTACCCGGATTGGGGCGCATGGGCGCCACTCATCGAGAGGGGCGAACGTCCCCTCTCACGCTGGAACACGGGGATGAGGAGGCAGGGAATCGAGCCGGGGGACCGCGGTCTCATCGTGCGGGTGGGCCGTGAACCGCGCGGTCTTGTCGGCGCCTGCCTGACAACGTCGCCGATCTATTGCGGGCCCCATTGGAATCCGGAGGCACGGTCCGTGGAGACCGGGTATGTCGACATCGCGATGACGGCGGTCATCGACCTCGATGATCCGATCAGTCTCGACGAGCTGCGGATGATCGGGCCCTCCGTGCTGTGGACTCCACGCCAGTCCGGAACCCGGCTGGCCGACGAGGTGGGAGAACGGGTCTGGAGCCTGCTCTGCGAGCCGGAGGCCTGACCGACGCGGGGCCTTCTCGGTTGGCGTGGCATACTGAAGACGGTATTGACTGCAGAGAAAGGTCCACGACGTGTCCCACATTCTTGACGAGCTTCAGGCACGAGGCTTGATCGCCCAGCACACAGATCTCGATGAGCTGCGTGAAACGCTGGACCGGGGACCGATCACCTATTACTGCGGCTTCGACCCCACCGGGCCTTCGCTCCACCACGGACACCTTGTCGCCGTCATCCTCATGCGCCATCTGCAGAACGCCGGGCATCGTCCCCTCGTCCTCGTGGGAGGCGCAACGGGACTGATCGGGGATCCGCGAGCTTCGGGAGAACGTACGCTCAACGCGGCGGAACAGGTCGCGGAATGGACGGGGAAGCTTTCCAACCAGCTCTCCCGTTTCCTCAGTTTTGAGGGCGATAATGCCGCCCGGGTTGTCAACAACTACGACTGGACGTCCGAGCTGTCGGCCATCGACCTTCTGCGTGGAATCGGGAAGCACTTCCGCATGGGCACGATGCTGGCAAAGGACACTGTCGCACGTCGCCTCGCGTCGGACGAGGGAATCTCCTACACCGAGTTTTCCTACCAGCTGCTCCAGGCAAATGATTTCCTCGAGCTGTACCGGCGCCATGACTGCATCCTCCAGACCGGCGGCAACGACCAGTGGGGAAACCTCGTGGGAGGCATGGACCTCATCCGAAAGGCAGAGGGGGGATCTGCGCACGTCCTCACGACACCGATCATCACAAAAGCCGACGGGACCAAATTCGGGAAGACGGAGGGCGGAGCGATCTGGCTCGACCCGACGATGCTCAGCCCCTACGCCTTCTATCAGTTCTGGCTCAACACAGCCGACTCCGATGTGGAGAGGCTCCTCAAGGTCTTCACGTTCATCAGCCTCGACGAGATCGACGAGATCGTCGCCGAATCCACCGCGAAGCCCTTCCTGCGCCTCGGCCAACGACGCCTTGCGGATGAGGTGACCACGCTCGTCCATGGTGCAGAGGCGACAGAACGCGTCAAGGAAGCGTCGGCCGCCCTGTTCGGCAAGGTGGATCCTGCGAACCTGGATGGAGACACCCTGAGCGATGCTGTCGCCGAACTGCCGTCTGCGGCGGCCAGGGTGGGCATGCCGGTAGTCGACCTCGTCGAAGCGCTGGGTCTGGAGAAGGGCAAGGGTGCGGCTCGCCGCACCATCGAAGCCGGCGGACTCTCCATCAACGGCGTGAAAGTCGAACACGTTGATGCTGTCATCTCGGACGATCAGGTCTTGCCCGGAGGAATCATTCTTGTCCGCAAGGGCAAGAAGAACCTTTCAGTCGGACGCATTTAGGTGAAAACCGCGCCACCAAGCCGAAAGAGTGCACGGTGGCGCGGCTCACTCGAAACGGATTTGACCAATCAGGGGATCCTCCGTAAAGTTATATCTCGCCGCGGGGATGCGGAAAACAACTCAGGAAGAACTTCCTGGGAGGAACGCGCCCCAAAGCCGAGCGAGTGGAAGAGTTACCTCGGACACGCAGCTTGACGGAGAAGTCCTTCGGCTGTAAGCTTGTGAAACGCCTCTTTCGTTGAAATGCCAAGCATTTCTAGCGTTTGTGGGTTGCTGGTTTTGAATCTCAATAGTGTGTCGTTTTTTATTATTTGATTGATTTTGTTTTGTTTTTTATGGAGCTGTTTCAGCTTTTCTGTAAAGGTTTTTACGGAGAGTTTGATCCTGGCTCAGGACGAACGCTGGCGGCGTGCTTAACACATGCAAGTCGAACGATGATGCTCACAGCTTGCTGTGGGTGGATTAGTGGCGAACGGGTGAGTAACACGTGAGTAACCTGCCCCCTTCTTCGGGATAAGCTTGGGAAACTGGGTCTAATACCGGATATTCAACTTCTGTCGCATGGTGGTTGTTGGAAAGATTTATTGGTGGGGGATGGGCTCGCGGCCTATCAGCTTGTTGGTGGGTAGTGGCCTACCAAGGCGTCGACGGGTAGCCGGCCTGAGAGGGTGACCGGCCACACTGGGACTGAGATACGGCCCAGACTCCTACGGGAGGCAGCAGTGGGGAATATTGCACAATGAGCGAAAGCTTGATGCAGCGACGCCGCGTGAGGGATGACGGCTTTCGGGTTGTAAACCTCTTTCGGCAGGGAACAAGTCCAGGTTTTGGCCTGGTTGAGGGTACCTGCATAAGAAGCGCCGGCTAACTACGTGCCAGCAGCCGCGGTAATACGTAGGGCGCGAGCGTTGTCCGGAATTATTGGGCGTAAAGAGCTCGTAGGCGGCTTGTCGCGTCTGCTGTGAAAACGCGGGGCTTAACCCCGCGCTTGCAGTGGGTACGGGCAGGCTTGAGTGTAGTAGGGGAGACTGGAATTCCTGGTGTAGCGGTGGAATGCGCAGATATCAGGAGGAACACCGATGGCGAAGGCAGGTCTCTGGGCTATAACTGACGCTGAGGAGCGAAAGCATGGGGAGCGAACAGGATTAGATACCCTGGTAGTCCATGCCGTAAACGTTGGGCACTAGGTGTGGGGACCTTTGGTTTCTGCGCCGTAGCTAACGCATTAAGTGCCCCGCCTGGGGAGTACGGCCGCAAGGCTAAAACTCAAAGGAATTGACGGGGGCCCGCACAAGCGGCGGAGCATGCGGATTAATTCGATGCAACGCGAAGAACCTTACCAAGGCTTGACATACACTGGAAGACTGCAGAGATGTGGTTGCCTTCGGGCTGGTGTACAGGTGGTGCATGGTTGTCGTCAGCTCGTGTCGTGAGATGTTGGGTTAAGTCCCGCAACGAGCGCAACCCTTGTCTCGTGTTGCCAGCATTTAGTTGGGGACTCACGAGAGACTGCCGGGGTTAACTCGGAGGAAGGTGGGGACGACGTCAAATCATCATGCCCCTTATGTCTTGGGCTTCACGCATGCTACAATGGCCGGTACAGAGGGTTGCGATGTCGTAAGGCGGAGCGAATCCCTTAAAGCCGGTCTCAGTTCGGATTGGGGTCTGCAACTCGACCCCATGAAGTCGGAGTCGCTAGTAATCGCAGATCAGCAACGCTGCGGTGAATACGTTCCCGGGCCTTGTACACACCGCCCGTCACGTCACGAAAGTTGGCAACACCCGAAGCCCGTGGCCCAACCTTTTTGGGGGGAGCGGTCGAAGGTGGGGTTGGCGATTGGGACGAAGTCGTAACAAGGTAGCCGTACCGGAAGGTGCGGCTGGATCACCTCCTTTCTAGGGAGAATTTTTCCCGAAATCCATGCGATCATGTCACGCCTGCGTTTGTGGGTGGTGGTTGTGTGGTGGCGATGTTCCTGCCGATGGGATAGTGGGTGGCGCCTGCTTGAATGGTTGCTCGGAATGGAATCGGTTTGTGGTAGGAAACGGCATGCTGTTGGGGTTTGGGGTTAGCAGCCCTGGTTGCTCTGTCATGTGGGTGCACTGTTGTGGTGTGTTTGTGTGATGTGGGTGGGTTGTTTGGTAACTGTATAGTGGACGCGAGCATCTTTGGTTTGTGTGAATCGAAGAGTTCTTTAATGTTGTGAATTTTGTAGGGGCGTTCGGTGGATGCCTTGGCACTGGGAGCCGAAGAAGGACGTTGTAGCCTGCGATAAGCCTCGGGGAGTTGGCAAACGAGCTGTGATCCGAGGGTGTCCGAATGGGGAAACCTGGCCCACGTTATGGTGGGTTACCCGCACCTGAATGTATAGGGTGTGTGGGGGGAACGCGGGGAAGTGAAACATCTCAGTACCCGCAGGAAGAGATATTCCGTGAGTAGTGGTGAGCGAAAGCGGATGATGGCTAAACCGTGTGTGTGTGAGAGCTTACGGGCGTTGCGCATGCGGTGTTGTGGGAGCGTGTTTTCGGCCCTCCGTATGGGGTCGGGATGGTAGTGGTGTGATAGTTGAACCTGGTGGGAAACAGGGCCGTAGACGGTGAGAGCCCGGTAGACGAAATTGTGCTGCTATATCTGATGCGCCACCCAAGTAGCACGGGGCTCGTGGAATCTCGTGTGAATCTGCAAAGACCACTTTGTAAGCCTGAATACTCCCTAGTGACCGATAGTGAATAGTACCGTGAGGGAATGGTGAAAAGTACCCCGGGAGGGGAGTGAAATAGTACCTGAAACCGGGCGCCTACAATCCGTCAGAGCCTCCTTTGTTGGGGTGATGGCGTGCCTTTTGAAGAATGAGCCTGCGAGTTAGTGGTGTGTGGCAAGGTTAACCCGTGTGGGGTAGCCGTAGCGAAAGCGAGTCTGAATAGGGCGTTTGAGTCGCATGCTCTAGACCCGAAGCGGGGTGATCTACCCATGGGCAGGGTGAAGCACGTGTAAGAGCGTGTGGAGGCCCGAACCCACTTCAGTTGAAAATGGAGGGGATGACCTGTGGGTAGGGGTGAAAGGCCAATCAAACTCCGTGATAGCTGGTTCTCCCCGAAATGCATTTAGGTGCAGCGTTGCGTGTAGCGTGCCGGAGGTAGAGCTACTGGATGGCTGATGGGCCCCACCGGGTTACTGACGTCAGCCAAACTCCGAATGCCGGTTACGTATTGCGTGGCAGTGAGACTGCGGGGGATAAGCTTCGTAGTCGAAAGGGAAACAGCCCAGACCATCGGTTAAGGCCCCTAAGCGTGTGCTAAGTGGGAAAGGATGTGCAGTTGCAGTGACAACCAGGAGGTTGGCTTAGAAGCAGCCACCCTTGAAAGAGTGCGTAATAGCTCACTGGTCAAGTGATTGTGCGCCGACAATGTAGCGGGGCTAAAGTACACCGCCGAAACCATGGCAATGAAACATTCGTGTTTTGTTGGGTAGGGGAGCGTCGTCATCGTGGTGAAGCCAGGGCGTGAGCGTTGGTGGAATGGTGACGAGTGAGAATGCAGGCATGAGTAGCGAAAGACGGGTGAGAAACCCGTCCGCCGAATGACTAAGGGTTCCAGGGCCAGGTTAATCCGCCCTGGGTTAGTCGGGACCTAAGGCGAGGCCGACAGGCGTAGTCGATGGACAACCAGTTGATATTCTGGTGACCGGCGAAATACCGTCCAATGCTGAGGTGAGGGATACTAACCATCCAAACCATCACGTCTTCCTTCGGGTTGGTGTGGTGGTGCGCGTGGGACCTGATCTTACGGTAGGCAAGCGTATTAACAGGGGTGACGCAGAGAGGTAGCCACCGCGTGTCTTATGGCTTGGCACGTTTAAGGACGCAGCCCGTTTCCTAGGCAAATCCGGGGAACGTGAAGGGTGAGGTCTGATGATGACCCCTTGATTGGGGGAAGTAGGGTGATCCTGTACTGTCTAGAAAAGCCTCGACGCGAGGTATGAGCCGCCCGTACCCGAAACCGACACAGGTAGTCAGGTAGAGAATACTAAGGCGATCGAGAGAATCGTGGTTAAGGAACTCGGCAAAATGCCCCCGTAACTTTGGAAGAAGGGGGACCTGAACCTTGAAACCCCATGCGGGTTAGGGGTGAGGGTCGCAGAGACCAGGGAGAAGCGACTGTTTATCAAAAACACAGGTCCGTGCGAAGTCGTAAGACGATGTATACGGACTGACGCCTGCCCGGTGCTGGAAGGTTAAGAGGACTGGTTAGCATACTTTGTGTGCGAAGCTAGGAATTTAAGCCCCAGTAAACGGCGGTGGTAACTATAACCATCCTAAGGTAGCGAAATTCCTTGTCGGGTAAGTTCCGACCTGCACGAATGGCGTAACGACTTCTCCGCTGTCTCAACCACGAACTCGGCGAAATTGCACGACGAGTAAAGATGCTCGTTACGCGCAGCAGGACGGAAAGACCCCGGGACCTTTACTATAGCTTGGTATTGGTGTTCGGTACGGCTTGTGTAGGATAGGTGGGAGACTGTGAAGCATTCACGCTAGTGGGTGTGGAGTCATTGTTGAAATACCACTCTGGTCGTATTGCACATCTAACCTCGGACCATGATCTGGTTCAGGGACAGTGCCTGGTGGGTAGTTTAACTGGGGCGGTTGCCTCCTAAATGGTAACGGAGGCGCTCAAAGGTTCCCTCAGCCTGGTTGGTAATCAGGTGGCGAGTGCAAGTGTACAAGGGAGCTTGACTGTGAGACTGACAAGTCGAGCAGGTGCGAAAGCAGGAACTAGTGATCCGGCGGTGGCTTGTGGAAGCGCCGTCGCTCAACGGATAAAAGGTACCCCGGGGATAACAGGCTGATCCTGCCCAAGAGTTCATATCGACGGCATGGTTTGGCACCTCGATGTCGGCTCGTCGCATCCTGGGGCTGGAGTAGGTCCCAAGGGTTGGGCTGTTCGCCCATTAAAGCGGTACGCGAGCTGGGTTCAGAACGTCGTGAGACAGTTCGGTCCCTATCCGCTGCGCGCGTTGGAAACTTGAGAAGGGCTGTCCTTAGTACGAGAGGACCGGGACGGACGAACCTCTGGTGTGCCAGTTGTACCGCCAGGTGCATGGCTGGTTGGCTACGTTCGGAAGGGATAACCGCTGAAAGCATCTAAGCGGGAAGCCTGCTTCAAGATGAGGTTTCCATCCAACATTCGTGTTGGTGAAGGCCCCCTAAAGACTATGGGGTTGATAGGCCAGATGTGGAAGCACTGTAAAGTGTGGAGCTGACTGGTACTAATGGCCAAATAATTCACAACACACAATTAAACGAGCTCTGAGTTCTCATGACTTTAGCGTGTTCGCGTCCACTGTATGGTTACCATTCAAACCACCCCGGTAACCCATAACACTATATGATCGTTATGCGACCCCAAAGTTTTGGCGGTGGCTATAGCGGTGGGGAAACGCCCGGTCTCATTCCGAACCCGGTAGCTAAGCCCACCAGCGCCGATGGTACTGCACTCGGGAGGGTGTGGGAGAGTAGGACACCGCCGCCATTCAACCCCGTGAGGCCCCTCCACCCGGAGGGGCCTCACACGCATACCCAAAACCCGCCACGCGACCAACCAACACACACGCTGCCCGCCCCTCGAGCTGTCCTCTCTCGTTGCGTATTTCTCTTCCAGGGTTTCCGATTCACTGTGGACCAGATCACTCTGTACTTGTATAGTCATCTGCAAGGTAGGACCAAAGTCCGGTCCGCCTGCTCGACATCGATGGTCGCTGTCGAGTTTCGCATGGATTCGCGAGAGGTGTTCAATGTCGAACAGCAGCGTTGCACGAGACGGTTATTTGATGGGTGTCGATTTCGGGACGGAGAGTGTGCGCGTCGCTATCTTCGACACCAGCGGCACACCCATCACGTTCGCCGCCACTCCCTACAAGACGACTCATCCCCGTCCGGGATGGGCGGAGCAGGACCCAGACGAGTGGCTGTCCTGCCTCGAAGCCTCTAGCCACAAGGCGATCCAGACGGCTGGCATCTCCCCGTCAGAGATCCTCGGAATCTCCTACGACGCGACGACGTCGACGGTTTTGGCGCTAGACGAGAACGGTGCACCCTTGCGTCCCGCGATGATGTGGATGGACGTGCGGGCGACTGAACAGGCGGCACGAAGCGCCCATGTCGATTCCGTGGCGAAGCTGTACAACGGCAACGGGACGGCACCTGCGTCTGCTGAATGGTTCCCATTCAAGGCAGCCTGGATCAAGGAGAACGAGCCCGAGGTCTACGAGCGCGCTTATCGAATCGTCGACGCGACAGACTGGGCGACGCGTGTCCTCACCGGTGAGTGGACGGTATCGATTAACACGGCAGCACAACGGATGTACTACAACCGGGACGAGGGCGGGTGGCCGACGGACTTCTACGAGCACCTTGGTATCGGCGACATCTTCGACAAGATTCCTACGAACATTCACGACCTGGGCGACTCTGTCGGCACGTTGAGCGCTCGGGCGGCAACATTGATGGGACTCCTACCTGGTATACCTGTTGCCCAGGGTTCGGCAGATGCGTGGGCCGGCCAGATCGGTCTCGGCGTTGTCGTCCCCGGCAAGCTCGCCCTGATCACCGGATCCTCCCACGTCATCACAGGCCAGTCAGCCTCACCAATCCACGGAGCCGGCTTCTTCGGTTCGTACACCGATGGAGTGGTCCGCGGCCAGTACACAGTCGAGGGTGGCCAGGTTTCGACCGGATCGGTCATGAAGTGGTTCAAGGATAATTTCGCTCGAGACCTCGTCCAGGCTGCCGACCGGGCCGGACTCAATGCCTACGATCTGCTCAACAAGCAATCCGCACATATCGCTCCGGGTGCTGATGGCCTCATCGTCAACGAGTATTTCCAAGGCAACCGGACCCCCTATGTGGATGGTAAAGCGCGTGGCAACATCTATGGATTGTCTCTGCACCACGGACCAGAACACATGTATCGCGCCATCCAGGAGGGCATCTGCTACGGCACCGCCCACAATCTGCGGGTGATGGAGGCTCAGGGCTACGAACCGCAGGAGATTGTTGCCTGCGGCGGCGCGACCCGAGGCCGAAGCTTCATGCAGATGCACTCGAATGTGACAGGCGTGCCGATCACGCTCACTGAAGTGGGTGATGCTGTGGTTCTGGGGGCTTGTATGATGGCAGCCGTTGGTGCTGGCGTCTACAGTTCCCTCGAAGATGCTGCCTCGAACATGGTCCACGTGCGAGAGACGATCGAGCCAGAGCCGTCGGTTCACGAGGAGTACCAGTTCTACCTCGACCGATACATCGAGCTCTACCCGAAGGTTGCGGACTCGATTCATACGATCGTCGACCACGAAGCATCCAAGTAGTCTGTCCAGAGGACTCGACGACCTGAACCGGCCCCTGACCGTGGCGCTGGTTATTTGGTGGGTGATATCTGGGAGGCATGGCCTCGATAGTGCATCGGGGCCCTGCCTCCCAGTCGTTCCTGGAAGTGTTAGACGTTCTACCAGTCGATGTAGGTGCCGATTTCAGCGGTGGTCGAAACGACACAACCTGAACAATCATTGCAGGCCATCCATGAACTAGTCTTGATCTATCGCGTGCCGTATGGGCCGCTTCTTGAGAACTGAATGAGTGGAGATCTTCCAATGCCCAATAAATTTGAAGACGAGTCAGAAGACCGTCGTTCATCCTGGCAATCAGCATCCGATCGACGCGGGGGATCCCAGTCCGGGAACGACAGGCCACGCAACGCCTCTGGTCGTGACGACCGCGGCGGACGCAAGTTCGAAGACCGTGACAACCGTGGTCGTTTCCAGGATCGCGACGATCGTGGCGGTCGTAAGTTCGAAGACCGTGACAACCGTGGTCGTTTCCAGGATCGCGACGATCGTGGTGGCCGTAAGTTTGATGATCGTGGGGATCGTGGGCCGCGTCGTTTCGACGATCGTGATGATCGCGGTGGTCGTAAGTTCGAAGACCGTGACAACCGTGGTCGTTTCCAGGATCGTGATGATCGCGGTGGACGTAAGTTCGAAGACCGCGGCGGACGCAAGTTTGACGACCGTGGTGGTCGTAAGTTCGAAGACCGTGACAACCGTGGTCGTTTCCAGGATCGCGACGATCGTGGCGGACGTAAGTTCGACGACCGTGGTGGTCGTAAGTTCGAAGACCGCGACAACCGTAGTCGTTTCCAGGATCGCGACGATCGTGGCGGACGTAAGTTTGACGATCGTGGCGGTCGTAAGTTCGAAGACCGTGACAACCGTGGTCGTTTCCAGGATCGCGACGATCGTGGTGGCCGTAAGTTTGATGATCGTGGGGATCGTGGGCCGCGCCGTTTCGACGATCGTGATGATCGCGGTGGTCGTAAGTTCGAAGACCGTGACAACCGTGGTCGTTTCCAGGATCGCGATGATCGTGGCGGTCGTAAGTTCGAAGATCGCGATAATCGTGGTCGTTTCCAGGACCGTGATGATCGTGGCGGCCGTAAGTTTGAAGATCGCGATAATCGTGGTCGTTTCCAGGAACGCGACGATCGCGGTGGTCGTAAGTTCGAAGACCGTGGCGGCCGTAAATTCGAAGATCGCGATAATCGTGGTCGTTTCCAGGAACGCGACGATCGTGGCGGTCGCAAGTTTGATGATCGTGGGGATCGTGGGCCGCATGGTTTCGACGATCGTGATGATCGCGGTGGACGTAAGTTCGAAGACCGCGGTGGACGTCGGTTCGAGGATCGTGGGGATCGTGGGCCGCGTCGTTTCGACGATCGTGATGATCGCGGTGGACGTAAGTTCGAAGACCGCGGTGGACGTCGGTTCGAGGATCGTGGGGATCGTGGGCCGCGTCGCTTTGACGATCGTGACAATCGCGGCGGCGGTCGTTTCCAGGATCGCGACGGCCGTGGACGCGAGCAGCGTGGCGATGACCGTCAGCACGCTCCCCGGGCTGGGGCAGGCCGCGAGGATCGTATTCCCGAACCCTACATTCCGGACGAGATCACGGCAGAGGATCTGAGCAAGGATGCGCGCAGGCACCTGCTGTCCCTCAACAAGGACAACGCCGATCGCGTCGCACGCCTGCTCGTCATGGCAGGATCGCTCATGGATGATAATCCCGAGCTGGCTTACGAGCATGCGAAGGCAGCCTACCGCCGTGCGTCACGTATCGATATTGTTCGCGAGGCTCTCGGTCTCACCGCGTACGCGAACGAGAAGTACGGTGAGGCTCTGCGCGAGCTTCGCACCTACCGTCGTATGTCGGGAGACATGTCTCATGCGTACCTCGAGGCTGACTGCGAGCGCGGCATGGGCAAGCCGGAGCGTGCGATCAAATACCTGGAGGACATCAACATTGCCGAGCTCGAGCCCGCGGCTCAGATCGAGCTTGCCCTCGTCGTGTCAGGTGCGTTCGCTGATCTCGAGGAATCCGAGAAGGGACTGCGGCTGATCGAGACTCTGAAGGTTGACTCGTTCACTGAGGAGATGAGGGCTCCGATCGAACTCGTACGCGTCGAACGACTGCGCGAGCTCGGCCGGGACGAAGAGGCCGCCGAGGTCGAGAAGACGTGGGCGCCGCTGTGGGACGTCGAAACGATCGAGGTCTTCGATGAACACGTCGAGGAGACTGCTCGAGGCTATGACGACTCTGACGACGAGGACTCGTGGGCAGATGAGGATCTCGACGAGCTGGAGGCCCCAGCTGACGAGGAAGAGCTCACAGAAGAGATCGCCGACTTGGAAGACGCGGAGGTCGATCGTTTTGCCGACATTCGTGCCGAGCGCGCAGACGTCCCCGTCGAGGAACCCGACGTCGAATCGGACGATTTCCTTGACGACGCCGAGTCGGATGACATGCTGGACGAGGGCGACATCCCCGCGAACCAACTGGATGTCGAAGACGAGGTCGAGGCCGTTGACCCGATCGAGGCCGTTGACACGACGACTGAGCCTGATCAGCTCGAACTCGATTTCTCCGTCGAGGACCTCGAGAAGCTGGATGAAGGGGATGACAAGTGACGCTCACGTCATCGAACGAACCACTATCGACGGCTTATGACGCAGCCATCTACGACCTTGATGGTGTGTGCTACCGCGGAGACCAGCCGGTCGTCGACGCAGCGGAATCGATTACGGACGCACGCAACAGCGGTCAGCGCGCCGTCTATCTGACTAATAACGCGTCCCGCACCCCGCATGCTATCGGTGAACACCTGCGATCCCTGGGGATTCCTGCAGAGGATTCCGAGGTCTACACGGCGGCTATGGCGGCCGCGGAACTCGCCTCGGAGCAGATCCCTGCCGGATCGAAGGTCTTCGTCATCGGCGGGGCCGGTCTCGTCGAAGCTTTGACGGTCAAGGGTTTCACTGTTGTCGACTCCGCGGATGACGACCCCGCCGCGGTCGTGCAGGGCTGGGATCCGTCCGTGGGGTGGGCGATCATGTCTGAGGGTGCGCTCGCTATTCAGCGCGGCGCGCTGTTCATCGCCTCGAACCTTGACGCGACGCTCCCACAGGAGCGCGGATTCATGCTTGGCAACGGTTCTCTAGTCAAGGCCGTCGAGCATGCGACCGGCGTTGTCCCCCTCGCGACGGGAAAACCTCTTCCCAAGGTGTTCCACCAGGCAGGGGAGAGCGTTTCCGCGGTGCGTCCACTCGCTGTGGGCGACCGTCTCAACACGGATATTCGAGGCGCGGTTGCTGCCGGAATCGATTCCCTGCACGTCCTCACCGGCGTCAACGACGAGAAGGATGTCGCCCTTGCCATCCCGGAGGAGCGCCCCACGTTCCTCGTCAAGACCCTCGTGGGACTGAACGAGCCCTATAGCGCGCCGAGTCTTTCCGGGATGAAGGCGTCACGTGGAGAATCGTGGGCCGAGGTCTCGAATGAGGAGCTCGTGGCTTCCGGTCCCCTCGACGGTGCTTCGCTCGAGCTGTACAGGTGTGTCGTCGCTGCGTGCTGGGCTGCTGCCGATGCTGGCGTGTCCCGCGAGAAGCTTGCGGACCAGCTGGCGGACCTCGTGGTTGCGTGATGGAACCAACTCCCGGTCGTGACATGGAGGCGATTGTCGCCGATCTGATGCCGGATGACCCGGTCGATGGTGAAAGCCTCGACCGGGCGGCGGGTCGATTCGACGAGATTGCACGCGTCCTGTCGGAGGCGTTGAGCAAGGCACAGGGATAATGGGACGTCTTCGTCGCATCGATGCTGAACTCGTCAGACGGAACCTGGCTTCTTCCCGTGAGGAGGCGAAGCGTCTCGTGGAAAGCGGGCGTGTTCTTCTCGACGGCGGTGTCGTGACGAAGCCTGCCCGCCAAGTGGACCCGGCGCAGGCAATCGTCGTCGATGACACCGATCTCGACCACTATGCGTCCCGGGGAGCATACAAGCTGGCCGGGGTCCTCGATCTGCTCGGGGATCGGGCGCCTCGCATCGAGGGGCGCCGAATCATCGACGCCGGTGCGAGTACCGGTGGGTTCACGGACGTCTTGCTGCGCCGCGGAGCATCCGAGGTGCTCGCGATCGACGTCGGCTACGGACTCTTGGCATGGCGGTTACGCGAAGATCCGCGTGTCACTGTCATGGAGCGCATGAATGTGCGGGAGCTGACTGCGGAGGATGTGGCTCCGAGTCCTGACATGGCGGTGGGAGACCTGTCGTTTATCTCTCTCACGCTGATCCTCCCTGCCCTCGTCGGTGCGTGCCGAGACGATGCCGATTTCCTTCTCATGGTGAAGCCTCAGTTCGAGATCGGGAAGGATCGCCTCGGCCACGGGGGAGTGGTCCGCGACCTCCACCATCACGAGGAGACAGTCGCGAAGGTTGCGGGATGCGCGATGGACCTCGGTCTCGACATCGCCGATGTGGCCGCGTCCCCGCTGCCTGGACCGGCCGGCAACGTCGAATACTTCCTCTCGATGCGGCGCAACCACCCGGACCCTGTCACCGATCTGGCAGATGCGATCCACAGGGCCGTCATGAACGGGCCGGCACCTGCCCTGTTCGGTAGAGTCGGCTCCGAGGAGAACACATGACGCGTGAAATATACGTTGTTGAACACAAGTATCGTCCGGACGCCCAGCAGTCGGCTGCGGCGATGTCGGCCGAGTTGACCCGTCAGGGTTTCCACGTGAGACGGTCGGGCCCGCTGGGAGAGGCGGAGATCGTCGTCGTCCTCGGTGGGGACGGCACGATACTCGCCGCCACGGAACTGACGCGCGGGACCGAGGTTCCCATCGTCGGGATCAACTATGGTCATGTCGGTTTCCTCGCCGAGGTGGAGCCGGAAGGCCTTCCTCGTGTCGTCGAACAGATCACGGCACGGCAGTGGACGCTGGATCGCCGGATGACGATGGATATTGACGTGACATTGGCCGACGGGTCCCGGTCACGGACATGGACATTGAACGAGGCCGCGCTCGACAAGGCGGGTATGCCGATGATCGAGGTCAGTCTCGGTGTTGATGGTCGCGGCGTCTCCTCCTTTTCGTGCGACTCGGTCCTCATGGCCACCCCGACAGGATCCACCGCCTACTCCTTCTCCGCGGGCGGCCCCGTCGTCTGGCCCGATGTCGAGGCGATGCTTCTCATTCCCGTCGCGGCGCATGCTCTCTTCACGCGCCCCCTCGTCGTCGGTCCTCAATCGGAGCTGGAGATCGTCATCGACACCGATGGTGCACGCCTCGTGTGCGATGGACGGAGGGAGCTTCCGGTTGCGGCAGGCAGCCTTATCACCGCCCGCAAGTCAGACCATCCCGTCTACCTGGCACGTCTCAACGACACGCCGTTCTCCGGCAGGCTCGTCAAGAAGTTCGATCTGCCGGTGCGAGGTTGGCGAGATCGGAGGCGACGATGATCTCCGAGGTATCGATCGAAAACCTGGGTGTCATCGACAAGGCCGCTATCTCGTTCGCACCCGGTCTGACCGCGATCACAGGCGAGACCGGGGCCGGCAAGACAATGCTCCTCACCTCTCTCGGACTTCTCCTCGGACGCACGGCTGACGCCACGAAGGTTCGTCGTGGCGCGGACCGGATCCTTGTCGAGGGTATTTTCACCGTCCCGGATGATAGTGCCGTGCTCGATCTTGTCCGGGACAGCGGTGCCGATGTCGACAGCGATGGTGGTCGAAGCGACGTGACAGTCCTCCGCCAGGTTCCGGCAGAAGGCAGGTCGCGCTGCTTCCTCGGCGGCAGAACAGTTCCGCGTGCCACTCTCGAGAATCTGGGACGGCAACTCGTGACCATTCACGGACAGTCGGAGCAGATGCGGCTGAGATCCTCCTCAGCCCAGCTCCAGGCCCTCGACAGCGCGGGCGGGGAGCCGGCACGGGCCGCCCTCGAGGAGTACAGCTCGGCGTGGAATGCGTACCGACAGGCACTGGCAGATCTGGAGGATTTCCGGGCTCATGCTCGTGATATCGCGACGAGACGGCTGGCACTGACAGCCCTCGTGGAAGCGGTCGATGAGATCGAGCCGGTTGCCGGTGAAGAAGACGATCTGCGCGCCCGCATCGAACGTCTCGATTCGATCGAGGAGACGAGGAGCGGACTCAGCCAGGCACTCGGCGCGCTGTCCGGTGATGGGGAGATGATGCCGGGGGCCGTCGATCTCGTCGGGAGGGCAGTAGCTGGCCTCGCAGGATTGAAGGAACCCGGAGCCGACGAGGCACGATCGCGCGCGGTTGCCGCGGAGGCCGAGCTGAAAGATCTCACCGCCATCGTCGCCGGGCTGCTCGGCGGCCTGGAGACGGGAGAGAATCTCAACGAGCTGCATGCGAGACGAGCGAAGCTGCGTTCGCTATCGCGGAAGCTGGGCATGAGCGTGGACGAGGCCATCGAAGAAGCCGATCGCGCCCGAGAGATCCTGTCCTCCTACGACGACCCTCAGGCACGTGCCGAACAACTGGAAGAGGCAGTTGCGGACGCAATACGAGAGCTGCGCACGTGCGGTGCCGTCCTCCACGATGTTCGCACGACGATCGCGCAGTCCTTCAGCCAGGCCGTGAACGCAGAATTAGCCCAACTGGCATTGGGCCGTGCAGAAATCAGTATCGACGTCGCATCGTCCGAACCACGGGCTGACGGGATGGACAGAGTGACGTTCATGTTCCGTCCAGACGTTCGCGCCGCATCCGTTCCACTCTCAACATCCGCCTCGGGCGGAGAACTGTCCCGCATCATGCTCGCCATCGAGCTCGTCCTTGCCAAGACAGCGCCATCGATTCCGCCGACATTCGTTTTCGACGAGATTGATGCCGGGGTGGGTGGAGAAGCGGCGAAGGCTATCGGCGCGCGCCTGGCCGCCCTTGCCGCTCACGCGCAGGTGATTGTCGTCACCCATCTCGCCCAAGTGGCCTCCTGGGCTGATCGCCAGATCGTCGTCGCGCGTGGAGACACAGCGACGGAAGTCCGCACTGTTGCAGACTCTGACCGGGTGACCGAGCTGGCTCGCATGCTCTCCGGCTCCGCCGACCTCGACTCGGCCCGCCGACATGCCGAGGACCTCCTCTCAGCTTCATGTGGGACGATAGGAAAGTGAGCTGGATGTTTCGTCGTCGATCTGGGTCCACCGAGCCTGATGTGCTCGGCGGGCCCGTCCGCATCGACTCTCGTACCAAGAACCTGACCAAGCGTCTGTCCGGCGGTGATGTCGCCATCATCGATCATGAGGATCTCGACCGTGTCTCCGCGGAGGCGCTCGTCGCCTGCGCTCCCGCCGCTGTCCTCAACGCGGCCAAGTCGACATCGGGACGCTATCCGAACCTTGGCCCGGGAATACTCCTCGACGCCGGTATCCCGCTGATCGATGACCTGGGTTCGCAGATCATGGACCTGCGCGAAGGCGACCGCGTTCGAATCGAGGAGACGGGCTCCGTCTATCGGGGCGGGGATCTTATCGCGGAGGGCACTCGACAGACCTCGGCCCTCAACGAGGCGAACATGGAGGCGGCCCGTGACGGCATCGCCGTGCAGCTGTCCGCCTTCGCACACAACACCATGTCCTACCTCGAGCGGGAACAGGACCTGATCCTCAACTCCGTCGGCATCCCCGACGTGCGGACCCGCTTCGATGGCAGACAGGTGCTGATCGTCGTCCGCGGATACCACTACAAGGACGACCTGCAGTCGCTGCGCGCCTACATCCGCGACTACCGGCCCGTGCTTGTCGGCGTCGACGGCGGCGCGGACGCCATGCTCGAGCTCGGACTGCGCCCCGACGTCATCGTCGGCGACATGGATTCCGTCTCCGACACGGCACTGAACTGCGGTGCGGAGATCATCGTCCACGCATATCGTGACGGGCGGGCCCCCGGCGTGAAACGCGTCGAAGACCTGGGCGTGCCCTACCTCGTGTTCCCGATGACAGGGACGAGCGAAGACGCGGCCATGATTCTCGCCGACTCGAAGGGCGCCAATCTTATCGTCGCTGTGGGAACACACTCCTCTCTCATCGAGTTCCTCGACAAGGGTCGCGAAGGGATGGCGTCGACGTTCCTCACCCGCCTCAAAGTGGGCGGACGCCTGATCGACGCCAAGGGAGCATCCCAGCTCTATCAGTCCCGCATCTCCACCTGGCAGCTCCTTGCCCTCGTCATCGCCGGCGTCGTCGCCATGTCGGCAGCGATCGCATCCACAGAGGTCGGCCAAACGGCCTGGGGCCTCGCGCAAGCCTGGTTCCTCGATCTCTGGAACTGGTTCCCCCGTCTATTCGGTTGAGTGAAAGTTAGTCATGGTTGATTTCCGTTACCACCTCGTCTCCCTCATCGCCGTGTTCATGGCGCTCGCGGTCGGCGTCGTGCTCGGCGCTGGGCCGCTGCAGAACTCGCTCGGACGAGCACTGAACGACCAGGTGGAATCCCTGCGAGATTCGCGCGACCAGGCACGGATCGATGCCGATGAAGCGAACCAGCGCGCCTCGGCTTACGAGAGCGGCCTCGAGACTCTGGCGCCGGAGATGGTGGCAGACACCCTGACGGGACAGTCCGTCCTTCTGGTGTCGATGCCGGGGGCAAGCGCCGAGACGGTGGAACGGCACCGCGCGAATCTCATCGAGGCCGGTGCGAGCGTGACTGGATCCGTCGAGATCACCGAGGAGTTCTTCTCCGCTGAGCGGGCAACCTACCGGAACGCGCTTGCGGGCCAGCTCGGATCCTATGTCGAGCCGGCCGATAGCCCGATCGGGACGCTCGCACGCGGCCTCGAGTTCATCGCAACGACGGACGCACAGGATCCCGGCGCGGCGACCCTGACGGAACTGTTCAAGGCTTCAGACAATGCTCTGATCGAGGTGAAGGAGACTCTGACGGCTCCCGCCACTGCGATTCTCGTCATCGGGCCCGCCGATGAAGACGTGCCGGCCGAGGCCGAAACCGTTGATGAGACGGTTCTCTTGAACAAGATCGAATTCCTGTCCGCTATCGACACGCCCATGGTGTTCGCCGGCAACGATGGGACGGGAACACTCCTCGAGGCGCTCCGTGCGGGCGACGCCGACGTGTCGACGGTCGACACGCCGGACGATGCGACTGCTCTCATCAACGTGCCGTTCGCACTGACTCAGGAACTGTCGGATTCGACGGTGACGTGGGGTGTCGGCCAATCCGCAGAACTCGTCCTCGGCAGCCCGGTCGAGCTGGCCCTCGAGCCCGGTGCCGAAGAGGGAGAAGGAACGGCAGGAGACCCTCCGAACGAGAACCCTGTCGAACCGACCGCTGACGAGTCGTGAAACCTCTCCTCGCAGCCGCCGCAGGGTTCGCGGCCACGAGGGTGCCCGCTCCGCGAGGCGCCCGATGGGAACGGATGAACTATCGCGGTGAGCCAGTGAGCCTGAGCGGTGGCGTGTCCGCAGCCGCAGGGGCGCTTGCCGGTGCACTGGCCGCCCCTGCTCCCGTGCGGTGGGCCGCTGTGATAGCAGGCAGTGCTGGTGCGGCGGCCGGCTATATCGACGACCATGAAGAGTCTCGTTTCGCGACGGCGAAGGGACTGCACGGTCACCTGAGCTCACTCGCCCACGGACGCGTCACAACCGGTGTCCTCAAAATCGCTGTCATCGGGATCGGTGCAGGCGCGGGAGCCGCACTCCTCGGCCAGCCCGATAGGAAGATCGGGGATTGGGCGGTGCGCTGCGTCGCGATTGCCGGAACCGCCAACCTCATCAATCTTCTCGATCTGCGTCCCGGCCGTGCACTCAAGGCGACAGTGCTCGGCGCCGTCATCGCCTCCCGGCATGCCTCCCCGGTGAGCGCGGGGCTTCTCGGAATGATCGCGGGAACAATCCCGTCCGACCTGTCGGGACGGACGATGCTGGGGGATCTGGGCGCGAATGCGGCGGGTGGCGTCCTCGGCGTCGCTCTCGCTGCTCACCCGTCACGGCGCGTCCGGGCAGCCTCCGCGGGCGCTGTCACTGCTCTGATCCTCGCGTCCGAGAAAGTCTCCTTCTCCCGGATCATCGACCAGAGTCCCGTCCTCTCAACGATGGACGAGTGGGGCCGCTAGGTGGAGCGGAAGGGTTTCATGGCGTCGGCTGCGGGAGCAGCCGGCGTCATTGCCATTCTCACCCTGTTCTCACGAATCGTGGGCTTCGGGCGCACCGTCGGTGAATCTTGGGTGCTCGGGGCAACCCCGACAGCTGACGCTTACGCCACTGCCAACAATGTTCCCAACGTTCTTTTCGAAGTGGCGGCAGGTGGCGCCCTTGCAGGGGTTGTCGTGCCGCTTCTGTCCCGCTGCCTCGCACGGGGGGACCGGGAGGAGGCGAATCGGACCGCGAGCGCTCTCGTGACGTGGGTCGTGGCCGTGGGCGTGCCGATTGCCGTGCTTGTTGTGGCTTTCGCTGAGCCTCTCGCCTCGGTGCTGTTGGCTGGGCGTGACGATGGTGTCGTCTCCATGGCAGCTCTGCTGCTCCGCATCTTCGCCGTACAGGTTCCCCTCTATGGCCTGTCCGTGGTCTTCTCCGGGATCCTCCAGGCTCATCGCCGTTTCATCCTGCCGGCCCTCGCACCGATGCTGTCATCGATCGTCGTCATCGGTGCCTTCGCCATGTTCTGGGTCAACGGCGGGAGCGAGGGGACGGAGGTTCCTGTCGGAGCTCTCCTGTGGCTCGGCTGGGGGACGACGGCAGGGGTTGTTGCGTTCACCGCGCCGCAGCTCGTTCCTGTTCTCAGGCTCGTTTCCCTTCGTCCGACGTTTCGTTTCCCGGAAGGGGTGGGTGCCAAGGTTGTGTCGATGGCGTCTGCCGGATTCGGGGGTCTGCTCGCACAGCAGGCCGCAATCGTCCTCATCATGGTTGTCGCGAACACGATGGGCGGGGTGGGTGCCTTCCCGATCTATAGGTATGCGCAGGCGCTCTATTTCCTGCCCTACGCGATTCTGGCCGTGCCGATCGCGACGTCGCTGTTCCCGCGGATCTCGGAGCGAGCCGCACTGCCGGGACGGCCAGGCCTGGCCGAGTTCGTCGGTGCGTCGATACGGTTCGTGGCGACGGTGTCCGTCATTGGTGCAGGCGTGCTGATTGCGGTTGCCGCGGGGGCGGCACGGGTTTTCACTCTCGTGTATGAGATGCCGGAGCTGGAGGTCGTCGTGTCGATTCTGGCAGTCGGCATCGTCGGCTATTCGCTGCTCTATCACACGTCCCGTGTGCTCTATGCGCTGGACTGCCCGGGGGCTGTCCTACGGGTGACTGTGGCCGGTTGGGCCGTTGTGTGCGTTGGTGTGCTGTCAGCGATTCCGCTGTCCGGCGGGCGGACTCTCACCCTGTATGTTCTCGCTGCGTCGACTGCGGCGGGGATGAGCGTGGCGGGTGTTCTCGGTGTGCGCGCCTGTCGGCGTGCGATCGGCCCCACCGTGACGGGTGGGCTCGTCCGGACCCTCAGCGTCGTCATACCAGTGTCGGTCCTGTCGGCGTTTATCGGTTCTCTGGCGTGCTCCTTTGTCCTAGACTTGGGCGAGGGAATGCTCCCCGCCATGGGGGGCGCGGTGGTCGGCGCGGCTGTTGCCGGCGCCATTCCTGTCGTCGTGACACTTCGTGCCGATCCGATGACGTGGAGGGTGCGCTCGTGGGCCACTCAGGATTGAGGGTGTGCCGTGAACATCGTGCAGGTGATTCAAACCGGTGACGGTGCGATGGCGAACCATGTGTCCCGTCTGGCTCGTCAGCTTCGTCTCGCCGGTCACGACGTCCTCGTCGCTGCCGATGCGGACGTGATCGATAATCATGATGTGGGTGAGTCGATCGTCATCCCCTCCCGGCTTGCCGGCACGCAGGTGCGTCTCCTCAAACGCCTGATCCGCCGGTCCGATGTCGTCCACGCCCATGGGAGCAATGGTGGCCTGTTGGCGGCGACACTTCTCACCGAGCGCCGCAGGCCCGCTTTTGTCGTGTCCTGGCATGCTCGTCCCGGCCTCGGGCGGAGCCTGCTGTCGGCAACATCGCCCAACGGGTTCGGTGTCCGTATCGCTGACGCCGTGTCGGGCACCTCTCCCGATCTTGTCGACATAGCCCGTCAGGTGGGTGCGAAACAGACGTGGCTGTCATATGTTCCGAGTCCTCGAGTGCCGGGCCTGCTCGACACTCCCCGGCTTGCGCCGGACGAGCAGCGGGCCCTGCGGGCACGCCTGCTGGCAGGGCTGCCTGCCGTGGCAAGCCCGGGCCGGGACATCGATCCTGCAAAACCGATGGTGCTGACGGTCTCCTCTCTGATCCCGCGCAAGAACGTGTTGGCTGTGCTCGAGGCGGCGACGGCTCTGCGCGATGAGGTCACGTGGGTGTTGATCGGGCGGGGCGATATGTCGATCGACGACCAGCTTCGACTCGGTGCCATTTCGTCTCGTGCACCCCTCGTCCTTGCCGGTGAACGTTCGGATGTCGATGACTGGCTGGCGGCCGCCGATGTGTTCGCGCTGCCCTCCGTGTGGGAATCCCGTCCGCTCGCTGTGCAGGAGGCGATGGCGGCCCAGGTTCCCGTCATCGCGACTCGTACCGGCGGCATTCCCGACCTGCTGGAGGATGCCGGCATCCTCTTCGACGTCGATGATGTTGGCGCGATGGTGGACGGCGTCAGGACACTCCTGGGCAATCCCCGGCTCTCAGCATCCCTGACCGAAGCGGCCAGGCAGAGGATCGCCGACCAGCCGCGTTCTCCAGAGATCGCCCAGCTCTGGCTCAGCCGCTACACGATGCTGGTGGCGGCTCGCGGGGAGACGGCGCGCGACTGACGACAGCATGAACCGCGACCGGAAAGGGACCATACCGTGATCGACCGCCACGACGACAGGCACACCATCCACTCGAGTGACACCATCTATGAGGGGAACGTGTTTTCTTTCGTCTCCGACCACCTCACACTGGAGGGCCAGGATACGGTCCTGCGCAGGGAATACATCGCCCATCCGGGCGCCGTCGCCATCGTCCCCATGAGAAGCGGGAGCAACGGCCCCGAGGTTCTCCTCCTGTCCCAATATCGCCACCCGGTTCAGGCGGTCCTGTGGGAGATTCCCGCCGGTCTGCTCGACAAGGACGGGGAAGACCCGCTCGAAGCCGCGAAGCGCGAACTGGCAGAAGAAGCGGGCCTGGACGCCGAGACGTGGCATGTTCTCGTCGACATCTTCTCCTCACCAGGGTGTCTCTCCGAGAGCCTGCGCATCTTCCTCGCCCGAGACCTCCGGCCGTCGGCTCTCGTCTATGAGCGGACAGAGGAAGAGGCTGACATGGTGCACGAATGGGTGGCACTCTCCGACGCGATCACGGCCGCCCACGACGGCTCTCTCCACAATGCCACCACTCTCACGGGGCTGCTGTCCGCCGCCTCCGCGCTCGCGGGACACGGCACGCTACGCGAACCGGATGCTCCCTGGCTGAGATAGCCTGAGGCCCTGATCGTCGGAGATCAACCGGTAGGTCGCATGCGCGCGAGCATCGTACCGGTCGAGGAGTGCGCGCTCCTGGCGCGCCCATTGCGCCCAATGCTCGGACCAGTCGTACGGATCGCGAGCGGACACCCGATCGGCGCGAAGAGTCTCATCGCTATCGATCCAGATCGACAGGTCGGCGGGAATCTGCCCTGCCCCACATCCGACGACCAGGATGATGGGACGCGGTTCGAGGACGATCGGGGCTTCCTCTTCCTCCGTCCACCAGTTCCAGGTCGACGTGCGGGCGGGCCCCCAGCGGAGGGCGCGGACGACGTCGGATACTCGTGACACGCCGCCGGCCAGATCCTGCCAGCCGTGCGCCCACAGTTCGACCTCCAGGAGCGTGGCGTGGTGGGCAGGTCCACGGCTCGTCAGCTCCCGGGCCAACCATTCGCCGAGAACCGTCTTACCGGCCCCGGAGAACCCGTCAATGGTGACCACGGCGGGGCGGGCGCCCAGGTCCGCTATCTGGTTGGCAAGTATCGTCCTCACGCGTATAGCCTAGCCTTGTCTGAACACACGTTAAGGAGAGGTTCTATGAGCGTTGCGCTTCGCGTCATCCCGTGCCTGGATGTCACCGGCGGCAGGGTCGTCAAGGGCGTCCATTTCGAGAACCTCGCGGATGCTGGGGATCCGGTGGAACTGGCCGCACGATATGGTGCGGAGGGCGCTGATGAACTCACCTTCCTCGACGTCTCGGCCTCGGTCGAAGATCGCGGAACGATGATGGAGGTGGTGACACGCACCGCCGAACAGGTCTTCATCCCGCTCACGGTCGGCGGCGGGGTGCGGAGCGTCGACGACGTGTCCCGGCTCCTCGGCGCGGGAGCAGACAAGATCTCCGTCAACACGGCCGCTCTCAACCGTCCCGAACTGTTGACCGATATTGCGACAGAATTCGGCAATCAGGTACTCGTCCTCTCGGTCGATGCTCGGCGCACGACGGACGACTCCCTCCCCTCGGGGTTCGAGGTGACAACGCATGGCGGCCGGCGTTCCGCCGGTGTGGACGCTCTCGCATGGGTGCGCGAAGCGATCGATCGCGGCGTGGGTGAGATCCTGTTGAACTCGATGGATCACGACGGGACGACGCAGGGCTTCGATCTTGATATGACGGCGGCGGTTCGAGAGATCTGCTCCGTCCCCCTGATCGCCTCCGGCGGGGCCGGCACCGTCGAGGATTTCGTCCGTGTCGCCGCGATCGGGGTTGATGCCGTCCTCGCGGCCTCCGTCTTCCACTACGGCACACTGACGATCTCGGACGTGAAGGCGGGCCTGCGGGCAGCAGGAGTCGAGGTCCGATGAAATACGACGAGAACGGACTCATCCCCGCCATCATCCAAGACCACGCGACCGGCCGCGTGCTGATGATGGGATGGATGAACGAGGAGGCTTTCGACCGGACATGCACGACCGGCCGCGTCTGGTTCTGGTCCCGCTCCCGCCAAGAATACTGGCGCAAGGGCGACACGTCCGGCCACCGACAGTACGTGCGCGGCATCGAAGTCGACTGCGACGAGGACACGCTCCTCATCCAGGTCGAGCAGATCGGCGCAGCCTGCCACAACGGCACCAGGTCATGTTTCGATACACGAACGATAGAGGCGGTTGTCAATGAACGCGACGCACAGTAACTGGGGCGAGATCTTCCCAGGGCGTGACGAATTCGTCGACCTTGCGGCGACCCGCCGCGTCGTCCCGGTCGCGGTCACACTCCTGATCGACGACACCTCCCCGGCAAGCATCTACCGCCGTCTCGCGGCCGGACGCCCCGGCTCCTTCATCCTCGAATCCGCCGAGCAGGACTACTGGTCGAACTGGTCATTCGTCGGCGTCTCCTCCTCCGCATTCCTCACGGCACGAGACGGGCAGGCGCAGTGGGAGGGAGACGTCCCCGAAGGCCTCCGCCTCGAGGGGTCCGCAACCGAACTGCTCGCCGACGCTCTGGAGACACTCGCATCCGCTCACATCGACGGCATGCCGCCGTTGACGGGCGGGCTCGTCGGCGTCCTCGGATGGGACATCCTGTACGACTGGGAGCCGACACTGCGCAAGAAGGCCCCCGCAGAGCACACGGTCCCCGACGTGGCCATGTGCCTGACGGAGGAGCTCGTCGCCATCGACCACCGGCGCGGAGTCGTGTGGCTCATCGCCAACGCGGTCAACCGCAACGGACTCCCCGACGGTGTGGAGGCAGCCTACGATCGCGCAATCGGCAAGATCGGCGAGATGATGGCAGCGCTGACAGGTCCCCAAGCCGCCCGCGTCCTCCAGGCGGGAGATCAGGCACCGGCCCAGCCCCGCATGAGAGTCACGCCAGAACAGTTCCAGGACGCCGTCCGGGCAGGCCAGCAGCACATCGTCGACGGCGACGTCTTCCAGGTCGTCCTCTCCCAAAGGGCCGATATTCCCTGCACGGCCGACCCCCTCGACGTCTATCTCGTCCTCCGGTCGATCAACCCGTCCCCGTACATGTACTACCTCAACCTGCGCGATGGTGACGACAGCTTCTCCGTCGTCGGATCAAGCCCCGAAACACTCATGGCGGTGCGAGACGGCACGGTTCGCACCTTTCCCATCGCCGGCTCACGCCCCCGCGGCGCCACGCCGATCGAGGATCGGGAGATGGCGGAGGAACTCCTCAAAGACCCGAAGGAGATCTCCGAGCACGTCATGCTTGTCGACCTGTCCCGCAACGACCTCGCCAAAGTCTCAAAACCGGGCACGGTCGACGTTTCCGAGTTCATGAGCATCGCCCGTTTCTCCCACATCATGCACATCACCTCGACCGTGACGGGCGAGCTGCGGGACGGCGTCAATGCGGTCGAAGCGCTCGCGGCCACATTCCCGGCAGGAACCCTCTCCGGGGCGCCGAAGACGCGCGCCATCGAGATCATCGACGAGCTCGAACCGGCACGTCGCGGCATCTATGGGGGAGTGGCAGGCTACTTCGATTTCGCGGGCAACGCGGATGTCGCGATCGCGATCCGGACGGCCGTGCTTGCCGATGGCATGGCATCCGTGCAGTCCGGGGCAGGAATCGTGGCTGATTCCGTGCCGGAGACGGAAGACATCGAGACTCGGAACAAGGCCGCCGCGGCCGTCAGAGCCATCCAGATTGCCCAGACGCTCGTCTCACCACTCGACGCCTTCGAGGACACGAGCCCGCAAGAGGGTTAAGCTAGTCACCAGACATCGACGAAGGAGCACCATTGTCCACGCCTGAAATGGAAACATACCGCCTCCCCGAGGCCACCCCGTTCGAGAACCATGGCCGCACGGTGGCGGGATGGACGTGGGCGATCGGCGTCTGCGTCGGCTTCCTCGTCGCAGGCATCGGCCTCATCGTCAGCCCGATCATGGCATGGACGGGCGTCGCCCTCATCGTTCTCGCGAATGTCGTGGCCTTCGCGCTCCACGTCACCGGGCGGGGGCAGCCCACCTCACTGACTCAGACCGCCAAGGGCGGAGACTGGTACACGAACTGATCTGAGGCACTCATGGGGCGCCTCGGCGCCCCATTTTCTATAACGGAAGGCAGTCATGACAGTTCTCGACGACATTATTGCGGGAGTGCGCGAGGATCTCGCTGTGCGCGAAGCGCACGTCCCTCTCGACGACATCCGTGCCCTCGCATCCCGCGCGGTGCCCGCTCTCGACGCACGCCGGGCACTCCTCGCCCCGGGAATCTCCATCATCTCCGAGGTCAAGCGATCCAGCCCGTCGAAAGGGGCTCTCGCCGACATTCCCGAACCCGGCGATCTGGCGATCGAATACCAGGGGGGCGGGGCGGCCGCGATCTCGGTTCTCACCGAGGGCCGCCGCTTCGGCGGGTCTCTTGCAGACCTGGACAGAGTGCGGGAGAAAGTCTCCGTGCCCGTTCTGCGCAAGGATTTCGTCGTCACCGAGTACCAGATCTATGAGGCTCGGGCGCACGGAGCCGACCTTGTTCTCCTCATCGTCGCGGCGCTGAGCGACGCGGAGCTCGCACGCTTCCTCTCGATCACACACGATCTCGGCATGACAGCCCTCGTCGAGGTGCACGATGAGGAGGAGACACGCCGCGCGGTCGCGGCAGGAGCCCAGGTCATCGGAGTCAACGCGCGCAACCTCAAAACCCTCGACGTCGATATGACGACGTTCGATCGTCTCGCCCCGCTCCTGCCGGAGAACGTCGTCAAGGTCGCCGAGTCAGGGATCACAGGCCCAGCCGATGTTCTCTCCTATTGGCGTTCAGGGGCGGATGCTGTGTTGACAGGAGAAGCCCTCGTCAAGTCCGGCCAGCCGAGACAGACCATCGCAGACATGATCAGAATTGTTGGTGAAGCATGAGTACAGGACCCTACTTCGGCGATTTCGGCGGCCGGTACATCCCCGAGGCCCTCATGGCCGCACTGGATGACCTGACGGAGGGATGGGAGAAGCTCAAGGCCGATCCCGCTTTCGTTGCGGAGCTTGCAGAACTGAGCCGAACCTATACGGGCCGCCCCTCCATCATCACCGAGGTGCCACGCTTCGCCGAGCACTGCGGCGGTGCCAGGGTCATCCTCAAGCGGGAGGACCTCAACCACACCGGATCCCACAAGATCAACAACGTGCTCGGTCAGGCTCTCCTCACCCGAAGCCTCGGGAAGACTCGAGTGATTGCGGAGACCGGTGCCGGCCAGCACGGCGTGGCGACCGCGACCGCCGCGGCTCTGCTCGGGCTCGACTGCACGATCTACATGGGGGCGGAGGATATTCGCCGCCAGGCACTCAACGTTGCCCGCATGAGACTCCTCGGAGCGGAAGTCGTCTCCGTCCACCAGGGTTCAAACACTCTCAAGGATGCGATCAATGAAGCATTCCGGGAATGGGTGGCGACCGTTGACACGACGAACTACATCTTCGGAACGGCCGCCGGCCCCCATCCCTTCCCCGCTCTCGTCCGCGACCTTCAGCGGGTGATCGGCGATGAGGCACGCGAACAGGTCCGCGAACTCACCGGAGCGCTCCCCGACTGGGTTCTCGCCTGCGTCGGCGGGGGATCGAACGCCATCGGCACCTTCACCGCCTTCCTCGACGACGTGGACGTCAACCTCGTCGGGCTCGAAGCCGCCGGTGACGGCATCGACACCGGCCGCCACGCCGCCCCCATTTCCATCGGTGAAGTCGGGATCCTCCACGGTGCGAAGACCTACCTCCTCCAAGACGAGGACGGTCAGACCCAGGACTCACATTCGATCTCTGCCGGCCTCGACTATCCCGGTGTGGGGCCCGAGCATGCTCACCTGGCCAAGACGGGCAGGGTGCGATACCTGCCCGTGACGGACGCTGAGGCGATGGAGGCATTCTCTGTCCTGTCACGGACGGAGGGGATCATTCCCGCGATCGAATCAGCGCACGCTCTGGCGGGTGCGATGACGATCGGGAAAGAGAATCCCGATGCCACGATCCTCGTGTGCCTGTCGGGACGCGGGGACAAGGATGTCGAGACAGCCGCTGCCTGGTTCGGACTCGACGGCTCGGCAACACGAGAGGTGTACTGATGAAGGCCGCTGACAAGATTGACGCCGCACGCGCCCGCGGGGGAGCGGCGTTCGTCGCCTACCTCCCGGCGGGCTACCCGGACGCCCAGGCGAGTGCAGACGCCGCGATCGCCGTCGTCGAATCCGGTGCCGACATCATCGAGCTCGGGTTCCCGTACTCGGATCCGGGGATGGACGGGTCGCTGATCCAGGCGGCCACCCAGGAGGCACTGGCGAAAGGCTTCAAGATGAAGCAGCTTTTCGCGATTGTCGAACAGGTGGCGGCCACTGGGGCCGCCGTCGAGGTCATGACCTACTTCAATCCGATTTTCCGTTACGGTGTCAACGACTTCGCTCGGGACTTCGCAAACGCGGGCGGTGCCGGGCTGATCACGCCCGACCTCGTGCCCGACGAGGCGGGGGAGTGGATCGCCGCTGCGGACGCCTATGACCTCGACAAGATCTTCCTTGTCGCGCCCTCATCGCGCCCGGAGCGGCTCCAGCTTGTCGCCGACTCCTGCCGCGGCTTCGTCTATGCGGCATCGACCATGGGAGTGACGGGTGCCCGGGCGACTGTCGACAACCGTGCACGTCAGCTCGTGGCAGACACGAGGGCGCACGGTGCGGAACGCGTCTGTGTCGGTCTCGGCGTCTCGACTGGAGCGCAGGCCGCGGAGATCGCGGAGTTCGCGGACGGTGTTATTGTCGGTTCTGCGCTGATCGCAGCGCTCAAGGACGACCCCACCCTGGGGAAGCTCCGGACACTTGCCACCGACATCGCTGCCGGTTCCCACGGCGAAAGCTGAGTATATGTACCCTCTCTCCATCCCCTCACCGTCCGAAAGCGTCTGGATGATCGGGCCGCTGCCCCTCCGTGCCTACGCCATCGCCATCATCATCGGCATCGTCATCGCCTGGTGGCTGCTCGAGCGGCGCTACCAGGCGAAGGGCGGCCCAGCCGAGGTATCGCTCGATATCGCCGTCTGGATGATCGGCTTCGGCATCGTCGGAGCCCGGCTCTATCACGTCGTGACGACACCCGGCCCCTATTTCGGTGAGAACGGTGATCTGTCCAAGATCCTCCGCGTGTGGGAGGGGGGCCTCGGCATTTGGGGTGCGATTGCGCTCGGCGCGGTCGGTGCCTGGATCGGACTGAAGCGTCGGGGCCTGCGGATGGCACCGTTCGCGGATGCTCTCGCGCCCGGGCTCCTCATCGGGCAGGCCGTCGGCAGGCTCGGGAACTACTTCAACCAGGAACTGTACGGCCGGCCGACGGAGCTCCCGTGGGGTCTAGAGATCGACCCCGAGAACATCGTGGGCGGCTTCCCCGAGGGCACCACCTTCCATCCGACATTCCTGTACGAACTGGTGTGGTGCCTGGCGGGCGCCGTCCTGCTCGTCGCCCTCGAGCGGCGCTACAACCTGCGGGGCGGCCAGTCGTTCTGGCTCTACGTCATGATCTATACGGCAGGCAGAACGTGGATCGAGAATCTCCGCATCGACGAAGCGCAGATTGTCGCGGGCCTGCGCCTCAACGTGTGGACCTCGATCGCCATGTTCCTCATCGCCACCGGTTTCTTCATCTGGCGGACGAGGATCGTCCGTGCAGATGGCTTCGTCGACGAGATCTATGACGACACGCATACGGCCGATGGTGAACGTGATTCTCATGACGCTGGACCGGAGGCCGCGAGCGGAGCGCGCTCCGAGGATGCTGCGGCGGACGCCAGCAACGAGGACTAAAGGCCCTCTACCAATAGGTTTGCGGTGGCTGCGGCACCCCGCGGGTGGGGGAGCGAGCATTCTCATTCGTTCGTCGAGCGCGGACTGTGGCGCGAATAATCGCACGTGTCACGCAATCTGAGCACGTAGTTGGGTAATGTGGTCTTCATGCGAAGAGCCAAAATTGTCTGCACCATCGGTCCTGCGACCTCGAGTCGAGAGAAAGTGCGCGAGCTGGTTGAAGCCGGCATGAATGTCGCACGAATCAACGCCTCCCACGGCACCCACGAAGATCACGAACAGACCTACGCCAACGTCCGCGCCGCGGCCGAGGAGACGGGCAAGGCTGTCGCCATCCTCGTCGACCTCCAGGGCCCCAAGATCCGGCTCGGAAACTTCGCTGACGGCTCTGTCGTCCTGCGCAACGGAGACATCTTCACGATCACGACCGAAGACATCCTCGGCGACAAGGACATGGTGTCGACGACGTTCAAGGGACTTCCCGGCGACTGCCATCCCGGCGACGAGATCCTCATCGACGACGGCAAGATCCTTGTCCGCGTCAAGGAGGTCAACGGCCCCCGCGTCGTCACCGAGGTGCTCGTCGGCGGCCCCGTCTCCAACCACAAGGGCGTCAACCTGCCCGGTGTCGCCGTCTCGGTTCCGGCACTGTCCGAGAAGGATAAGGTCGACCTCGAGTGGGCTCTGAAGCTCGGCGCGGACCTCATCGCGCTCTCCTTCGTCCGCTCCGCCAAGGACATCGGCGACGTCTATGAAGTGATGGATCGTGTCGGCCGCAAGATCCCTGTCATCGCGAAGATCGAGAAGCCCCAGGCTGTTGAGAACCTGGAAGAGATCGTCAACGTCTTCGACGGCATCATGGTCGCCCGAGGTGACCTCGGCGTGGAACTGCCGCTCGAGCAGGTCCCGATCGTCCAGAAGCGCTGCATCGATCTTGCGCGCCGCAAGTCGAAGCCCGTCATCGTCGCCACCCAGGTCCTGGAATCGATGATCACGAACCCGCGCCCCACGCGCGCCGAAACATCCGACTGCGCGAATGCCATCCTCGATGGTGCGGACGCCGTCATGCTGTCAGGTGAGACCTCGGTCGGCCAGTACCCGATCGAGTGCGTCCAGGTCATGGGCGACATCATCTCCTACACGGAAGAGCACAGCCTCGAGAACATCGCGCCGCTGTCCGGCATGCGCCAGACACGCAACGGTGTCATCACGCGAGCCGCCCTCGATATCGCTGAAGCGCTCGACTGCCGCTTCGCCGTGACGTTCACCACCTCCGGGCTGACGGCACGCCGGCTCTCTCGCCTGCGCTCCCCGATCCCGAACATTGTGTTCACTCCGTTCGAATCGACACGCAACGCCCTCGCCCTCTCGTGGGGCATCGAGGCTCTCATCGTGCCGGAAGTCCAGCACACGGACGACATGGTCAACCAGGTCGACCAGGTTCTGCGCGACCGCGGACTGGCCGAAGTCGACGAGCGCGTCGTCATCGTCTCGGGCATGCCGCCCGGCACGGTCGGCTCGACGAACTCGATTCGAGTCCACAAGATCGGTGAGACGCTGCCCGGCCACGAACGCAGCAACGACGAGGACTAGAGTATACTCGTAGAGCCTGGCTAGCCGGGCGTCTGCTCCGGTGGTGGAATTGGCAGACACACCGCACTCAAAATGCGGCGCCGAGAGGCATGCGGGTTCAAGTCCCGCCCGGAGTACGAAGAGAGTGTCGGGACATCAGTGTCCCGACACTCTCATGTTTCCAGGCGCACATCTGTCTTGCACCGGCATGAGGCTCGCAGCGGGCTCGATGAGTTCGTCCACCGACACGGTTAGTGATTTCACACCCCGTTTTTTACGGAATTAAACCGCGACATGTCGGGCGATTCTGGGCGTGTGTGGGACACAGCCTTGTGAAACTCTGTGCACCGGATCGCAATGATATGACGAATGTGAAGATTGAGGGATAACCTGTGAGAGATAATGTCCACGGGCATAGAAATGGCCCAGAGCCGTCACATGCCAAAGGAGGCCACGATGGTGAAGAGTGAAGATCACTCACTCGACGATCTCGAGATTCTTGTCGACGAGGTTGCTGATGATGGGCAGGAGCGTACCTATCGCGCCCTCGTCGTCGAAGATGAAGCCCTGATCCGACTCGATATCGTCGAGACCCTCACCGAAGCGGGCATCGAGGTTGTCGGAGAGGCCGGAGACGGCGAGACAGCGATCGAGAAGGCCAAGGAGCTGGAACCGGACGTTGTCGTCATGGACGTGAAGATGCCGGGCATGGACGGGATCACCGCCGCCGAGCAGATCCTCGCGAACCGTACGTGTGCCGTTGTCATGCTGACCGCGTTCTCGCAGAGCGAGCTCGTCGAGCGCGCCCGCGATGCTGGTGCGATGGCTTACGTCGTCAAACCATTCACCCCTGCCGATCTCATCCCCGCGGTCGAGATCGCCGTGTCACGCTTCCACGAGATCGTCTCCCTGGAGAGCGAGGTCGCGAACCTGACGGAACAGTTCGAGACGCGCAAGCAGGTGGACCGGGCCAAGGGGCTCCTCATGTCGAAGATGGGACTGACGGAGCCCGAGGCCTTCAGGTGGATCCAGAAGACGTCCATGGATCGCCGTCTGACGATGAGGGAGGTTGCCGACGCGGTCATCGACCAGGTCGGCCACTGATCAGAGTCGCGGTTTCACGAACCGGACGGTCAAAGAACCGAATGCGGTCAGGCGCTCTCCCGAGTAGATCTCGACCTTGACCCATATTGTCCCCGCCGACTTCGACACGACCGAGCCCACGGCTCGCACCGAGTCCGTTGTCGCCGGGGACACGTGCGAGACGTGCAGATCGGTGCCGACAGGAGCGAGGTCGGGCGGGCAGTGCATCATCGCGATGCCGGAGGCGAGATGTTCGACGAGGAAGCCGTTCATCCCCCCATGCAGAAGACCATAGGGCTGAGTGTTGCCCTCGACTGGCAGCGTGCCCTCCATCGTGCCGTCTCCGACGTGCGTAATGGTGAGTCCGAGTTTCTCGGCAAGAGCGCCGCCGCCGAGTTTCAGGTGAGTGTTCATGCGCCCTAGAGTAGCCGACTGGTGAAATTGCCGAGCGCGGGACGTACCCTGGGGGAGTGAATCAACGACTTCTTCTCCTCGACGGCCATTCCCTCGCCTTCCGCAGCTTCTTTGCGTTGCCGAAGGATGCGTTCCGCACTGACCAGGGTCAATACACGAACGGTATCCACGGTTTCGTCAATACCCTCCTCAAGCTCTATGCGGATACGAAGCCGACCCATGTCGCTGTTGCCTTCGACCTGTCGGGTGGCACGTTCCGGACGAAGGAATACGCGGCCTACAAGGGCGGACGCGCCGACACGCCCGAAGAGTTCAAGGGCCAGATCCCTCTCATCCAGGAAGTCCTCGATGCTCTCGGCATCACGTGGCTCACTCTCGACCAGTACGAGGCGGACGACATTATCGCCACTCTCGCGGAACGCGGCGTCAAGGAGGGGATGGAAGTGGTGGTGTCCTCCGGCGATAAGGATGCCTACCAGCTGGTCAACGATCGGGTGACCCTGCTCTACCCGATGCCGAGATCGCAGATGCTGGAGATGACTCCCGAGGTCGTCAAGGAGCGTACGGGGGTGACCCCCGACCAGTACCCCGATCTCGCGGCGCTCGTGGGGGAGAAGGCCGACAACCTGCCCGGCGTGCCGGGTGTGGGTGCGAAGACGGCACAGAAGTGGATCGCGGCCTACGGCAGTCTCGACGGCATCATCGAGCATGCCGACGAGATCGGGGGCAAGGTCGGTGCCTCCCTCCGCGAGAACATCGAGCAGGTGAAGCTGAACCGGAAGCTCAACCACCTTCTGAGGGACATGCCGCTCGAGGTGTCCTTCGACGAGCTGAAGCCGAGGGGTGTAAATCGGGAAGCCGTTCACCAGCTCTTCGACACCCTCGACTTCACGTCCCTGCGCCCACGCGTACTCGCAGAGCTGCCTCTCGCCGAGGGAGACACCGAGGAGGCAGGGGAGAGCATGGACGCACTCGAGGCGGTCATGGCGGGCCCTGGAGACATCGCAAGGTGGTTGGGGGGCCGCTCAACCCAACGCCTCGGGCTGTACATTCTCGGCAGTGGGGAACCCGCCCGGGGCGACGTTGGGCTCCTCGCCATTGCCGACGAGTCAGGGCAGGCTATTGTCGCCGACCGGGCGGACTTCTCCGAGGAGGACGAGGCGTCCTTCGTCTCCTGGATCGAAGACGCCGAGGCTCCGAAGGTGATCCACGAGGCCAAGGCGGCCTGGCATGCCATCAAGGGTGCGTTCAATGCCCGCCTGGTCGGCGTCGACGTCGATACCGAGCTCGCCGCCTACATCCTCCACCCCGATCAGCGCACCTATGATCTTGCCGATCTTGTCGCCCGCCACATCGGCATCGCCCTGCCGGACATGGAGGCGGACGAGCTCGATCTCGGCCTGTCTGTCGGTGGAGGCGCAGCCAACGGTCCCGGTGCGAGAGCGTGGGCGCTCCTGCCGCTCGCGACGGTGCTGAGCGGCGAACTGGCCAAGCGCGACTCGACGGAACTGCTCAACAGCCTGGAACGGCCGCTCATGACCGTGTTGGCGCGTATGGAGGATCGCGGCATCGCCGCCGACGTCGCCGTTCTCGAGGAGCTGCGATCGGCTTTCGATGCTCGTGTCACCGCGGCTGCGGAGGCGGCATATGCGGCGATCGGCCACGACGTCAATCTCTCCAGCCCCAAGCAGCTTCAGGGCGTCCTCTTCGACGAGCTCGGACTCCCTCCGACGCGGAAGACGAAGTCCGGCTATACGACGAATGCGGAGGCGCTGACGGATCTCTATGCGCAGCTGGCGTTCCGGGAGGACGACACGGCGGTTGCCGGCCGGGAGTTCCTCGGCCAGCTTCTCGAGCATCGTGACGCGATCAAGCTCAAGCAGTCCGTCGAGGGCCTGGCCAAGTCGGTTCTCTCGGACGGTCGGATCCACACGACCTTCCAACAGACGGTTGCGGCCACGGGACGGCTGTCCTCCACCGAGCCGAACCTGCAGAACATCCACGCACGCACGGAAGAGGGCCAGCGCATTCGCGAAGCCTTCGTGCCCGGGGACGGCTACGAATCGCTCATGACGGTCGACTACTCGCAGATCGAGATGAGGCTCATGGCCCATCAATCAGGCGATGCCGCCCTCATCCAGGCCTTTATCGACGGCGAAGATCTCCACTCCTATGTTGCCGGGCACGTGTACGGCATCTCGCCGTCCGCGGTGACATCGGCCCAGCGCAACAAGATCAAGGCCATGAGCTACGGCCTCGTGTATGGTCTGTCCGCCTTTGGGCTCTCCCGCCAGCTCCGCATCGACCGGTCGGAGGCGCAGCAGCTCATGGACGACTATTTCGAGCGTTTCGGCGCGGTCAAGCGCTACCTGGATTCCATCGTCGCCCAGGCCCGCAAGGACGGGTACACGTCCACGATCCTCGGACGGCGCCGCTATCTCCCCGACCTGACGTCCGACAATCGTCAGCGTCGCGAAGCGGCCGAGCGCATGGCACTCAACGCCCCCATTCAGGGCTCCGCGGCCGACATCATCAAGATCGCGATGCTGAGCGTGGACGAGGCGCTCACCTCAGGGTCCTTGACGTCACGCGTGCTCCTCCAGGTGCATGACGAACTGGTCCTCGAGATCGCGCCCGGTGAACGCGATGCTGTCCGTGAGCTCGTCGAAACCCATATGGGTTCCGCCGTCGATCTGTCAGTCCCGCTCTCTGTCGGAGTCGGAGTCGGAGCTAACTGGCGGGCCGCAGCGCACTGACGATCAGCGTGCCGGGGAGCAACGCTCCCCGGTCCGGCCCCCACGCGCCCCACGTACCCTCGTTGCCTGCCGGCCACCCGGGTTCCAGCATCGACTGAATGCGAAAACCGGTCCCAGCCAGGGCATTGACATGATCAGCGATGGTGTGCGGGAACTCGGCATAGTCCGTCCCGCGAGAATCATTCTCGACGTAGGCGATCTCGCGCCCGTACGGCCGGATCACGGTGAGATCATCCGCGTAGGGGGAGTCCGGGAACACCCAGGAGAACGGGTGTGTCACCGAGTACACCCAGGTTCCGCCGGGCACGAGGACTCGGAAGATCTCGGCGAACGCACGCTCAAGGTCGGGGAGGAAGCTCAGAGCCCCGAACGACGTGAAGACGGTGTCGAAGGATTCCGGCGCGAAAGGAAGGGCTGTGATGTCGGCCTGCACGAGTGGGACATCGATTCCGGTCCGCTTGTTGAGCAGACGCGCAGCGTTCAGCATTCCCTGGGAGATATCTGTCGCGATCACGGTGTCGCCCCGGGCGGCCAGCCAGCGGGAGCATTGGGCGGCACCGGCACCGACCTCGAGTATCCTGCCCGGGACTCGCGGGATCATCGCGAGGTCGTCCTCTGTCCACCCTTCGGGCCCCCACTGGAATTTCACCTCCCCGAGAGAGGGATGGTCGCGAAGATACTCATCAGCATTGCGATCCCACCACGACTGGGCAACCGTGTGCGGACTGGTCACGTCACGGGCGGGGAGAAAAGCTGGTTCCATGCTTGAAGTGTGCCACGAGCGCCGAAAGGAGGGCCTCAATCGCACCTTCGCGGCGGTGGTGAGTCGTGCGCGTCACATGAACGAAATTTTATGGCGCTTTTGCCTGGCATCTCGCGCCGGATCGCGTTAGTGTGGTTTCTTGGACGTCCTTCGGGGTTTCCATTCAATTGTCCATACTATTTCTACTGTCCTATCGGAGACTACAACTCAATGACAACATCTACGCCCGAGCAGCCGACCACCCCGCAGGTCGCAATCAACGACATCGGCTCAAGGGAAGACCTCCTCGCCGCCGTCGACGAGACCATCAAGTACTTCAATGACGGGGACATTGTCGAGGGCACCATTGTGAAGGTGGACCACGACGAGGTTCTTCTTGACATTGGGTACAAGACGGAGGGCGTCATCCCCTCCAAGGAACTGTCGATCAAGCACGACATCAACCCTGATGAGGTTGTTGCCGTCGGCGATCGCGTCGAGGCCTACGTCCTCCAGAAGGAAGACAAAGAAGGCCGCCTTCTCCTCTCGAAGCGCCGCGCACAGCAGGAGCGTGCCTGGGCCAAGATCGAGGAGATCAAGAACACTGACGGAGTTGTCTCCGGCAACGTCATCGAGGTCGTCAAGGGCGGTCTCATCGTCGACATCGGCCTGCGCGGATTCCTCCCCGCATCGCTGGTCGAGATGCGGCGCGTCCGCGACCTCCAGCCCTACATCGGTCGCGACATCGAAGCGAAGATCATCGAGCTCGACAAGAACCGCAACAACGTGGTTCTCTCGCGCCGCTCGTTCCTCGAGCAGACGCAGTCCGAGACCCGCAGCCACTTCCTCAACACCCTCCAGAAGGGCCAGATTCGCGAGGGCGTTGTCTCCTCCATCGTGAACTTCGGCGCCTTCGTGGACCTCGGCGGAGTCGACGGTCTCGTCCACGTCTCCGAGCTGTCCTGGAAGCACATCGACCACCCGAATGAGGTCGTCGAGGTCGGCAAGGAAGTTACTGTCGAGGTTCTCGAGGTCGACATGGACCGCGAGCGTGTCTCCCTGTCGCTCAAGGCGACGCAGGAAGATCCGTGGCAGGTCTTCGCCCGCACCCACGCCATCGGCCAGGTTGTGCCCGGCAAGGTCACGAAGCTCGTCCCCTTCGGTGCGTTCGTTCGCGTCGAGGACGGCATCGAAGGCCTCGTCCACATCTCCGAGCTCGCTCAGCGTCACATCGAGCAGCCCGAGCAGATCGCCAAGGTCGGCGACTCGCTGTTCGTCAAGGTCATCGACATCGACCTCGAGCGCCGTCGCATCTCCCTCTCGCTCAAGCAGGCCAACGAGGGCGTGGATCCGGAGTCTGAGGACTTCGATGCATCGCTCTACGGCATGGCTTCCGAGTACGACGAAGAGGGCAACTACAAGTACCCCGAGGGCTACGACGCCGAGTCCGGCGAATGGCTCGAGGGCTACGAGGCCCAGCGCGAGCAGTGGGAGGGCGAGTACAACCAGGCCTACGCCCTCTGGCTCGCTCACAAGGAGCAGGTCGCCCAGGCCGCAGTGGTCGAGGAAGAGGTCGTCGAGGCCGCTCCCGCACCGCGCGAACAGGCACCCGCAACCTACTCGTCCGGCTCTGAATCGACCGGCACGCTCGCTTCCGACGAGGCGCTCGCAGCGCTTCGCGAGAAGCTGACCGGTCACTGATCCTCGCTGATCTAGAACGGTGAAAGGGGACCGCCACGGCGGTCCCCTTTCTGCGCCACCACCCTTCGAAGGAGACTTGCCATGACAGGGATAGCATCCGGCCCGCCGACGAGAGCGAAGATCCCTCGAGAGCTGCGCCGCCGGAGCCTGCGCGTGGCAGAGGCCTATCCTCTTCCAGGGGGCTTCGTCCGAGTGATCCTGACCGGCCCTGACATCGAGGGCTTCGAGTCGACCGGGCCGACCGATCACTGCAAGCTTGTCATCAATGACGAGGGGGAGCACGGCCGCCACTACACGCCGATCCCCATGCCCGGAGCGATCGCGTTCGACATTCTCACGCACGGAGCGGGGGCTGTGTCGCGATGGGCGGAGAGGCTCCCGATCGGGGACACGGTCCGAGTGATGGGGCCACGGTCGAGCCTGGAGTTCCCGAATAACACGTCCCACCTTGTTCTCGTCGGTGATGCTGCCGCGTTTCCTCCGCTCGGGCGGTGGCTGTCCCACCCCTCACGGACGATGCGGACCGACGTCGTCCTCCACGGTCCCGGAGGGAGCTATCTCGAGGATCGGGAGGTAGCGACGTTCCGCGAGATCCCCTTCGACATCACGGGACAGGCGCTTCTCGACTGCGTTCGCAGCCTCACGTTCACATCCGGAACGTACGTGTGGGCCGGGGGAGAGGCCAGCAGTCTCGTTCCGCTGCGCCGTTGGCTGCGCACTTCTGCGCCAGCCATGAAGGTCGATGGCTATTGGAAGCAGGGCGTGGCTGATCGGGATCACCATGCACCGCTCGACCCTGAGGAGAATGAATGATCGTCATCACGGGATTCGGTCCCTTCGGTGCGCCCGGTTCGGTGGCGCATGAGAGTAACCCGAGCGAACGTCTCGCGCTTGATGCCGGATCCAGGCTCGGCGCGCACGTCGAGATTCTGCCCGTCTCCTACGCCGCGGTCTCGAACGCCGGCCGGCTCTTCTCCGATGCCGAGCTCGTTCTCAGCATCGGAGTCGCCGGTGGTCGGCGCGAACCGCTCCTTGAGAAGCAGGCGGTCAACTGGAAGGAATCGTCCGTTCCAGATATCGACGGTACTGTCGCGCGCGGGGAGCGGATCGACTCCACCGGTCCCGATCGTGTTCAGACCGCGTGGGATATTGACCACATCGCATCCGGCTCTGGCCTAGGAATCTCGCTCAGTGCTGGGACGTACGTGTGCAATGCTCTGTCATATTCCCTGTATCGTCACCATGGGAACGCTTGCTTCCTCCACATTCCGCCCGCCGAGCATCTGGATCTCGATGCGGGCATCGGCCTCGTTGAAAGGATCATCGCATGCTCTATGTCGGCCTAACCGGCGGTATCGCATCAGGGAAGTCCGTCGTCTCGGCACACATGGCCGAGCATGGCATGACGATCATGGATGCTGACGAGATCTCTCGCGCCGTCACTGCGCCCGGAGGCGCCGCCGTCCCAGCCATCGCCGACCGATTCCCCGGCACCGTGACTGACGGGGTTGTCGACAGGGAGGCGCTGGCCGCTATCGTCTTCAACGACGCAGAGAAGCTCGGGGAGCTCAACGCGATCGTCCACCCGCTCGTGCAGAGCGGGATGCAGGGGATGTTCCACCAGGCTGTGGCCGAGGATTCGAGGGCTATCCTCGTCGAGGATTCACCGCTCCTCATCGAGACGGGACGCGCCTACGTGCCGCAGTTCCTGATTGTCGTCACCACACCGGATGAGACGCGTGTGCACCGGCTCGTCGAACATCGCGGCATGACCGTGGGGGACGCTCGTGCTCGCATCTCCACCCAGTTCACCGACGAGCAGCGGCTCCCGTTCGCGGACGCCGTGATCGACAACAGCGGAAGCATCGATGCTCTGCACGAGCAGATCGATGCACTGATCGCCAGGATCGTCGAGTTCGAGAACAATGTCGTCAACGAGACGCTCCCGAAGGCCCGCGGCCGTCACATCATGCACGCCGAGCGTCTCGCCGGGAAGCTCGCGCACTGCGGTGTGACTGCCCGTGTGAAGGGCATGGACATCATCGTCCCCGCCGACACGCCGGAGACGGTTCTGCGCCACGTCTGCTGCATCCCCCACGGTAATCGTTGGGTGCGTCCCGATGCTGGCGCCTACGTCGAGGTCAGCTTCGAGGAAACACTCTAGGAGAGTGCCTCCCGGTGGGGCTAGCCTGGTACACATGCGACCAGTCACTGACCTTGTGCGTGCCGAGGCACCGTTCACCGTTGTCTCGGATTACACGCCCTCGGGCGATCAGCCCGCCGCTATCCGCGAACTCGCCGAACGCATCAACAGCGGCGAGAAGGACATTGTGCTTCTCGGTGCGACGGGCACCGGCAAGTCCGCGACGACGGCGTGGCTGATCGAGCAGATTCAGCGCCCCACTCTCATCCTCGAGCCGAACAAGACGTTGGCTGCACAGATGGCATCCGAGTTTCGGGAGCTCCTTCCGAACAACGCGGTCGAGTACTTCGTGTCCTACTACGACTACTATCAGCCGGAGGCCTACGTCCCCCAGACGGACACCTTCATCGAGAAAGACTCGTCCATCAACGACGAGGTGGAGCGGCTGCGCCATTCGGCCACGAACTCGCTCCTGACACGGCGCGACACGGTGGTTGTCGCCTCCGTCTCCTGTATCTACGGCCTGGGTACCCCGCAGGAGTATGTCGACCGGATGGTGCGTCTCGAGGTGGGCCAGGAGTTCGATCGGGATGAGCTGCTGCGCCGCTTCGTGCAGATGCAGTACACGCGCAACGACATCGCCTTCACCCGCGGCACGTTCCGAGTGCGCGGGGATACGATCGAGATCATTCCCGTCTACGAGGAGCTCGCGATCCGGATCGAGATGTTCGGCGATGAGATCGACGAGCTGTCCTATCTTCATCCCCTGACCGGGAACGTGATCCGCCACACCGATCATGCCCACCTGTTTCCGGCCTCCCACTACGTGGCGGGCCCGGAACGCATGGAGAAGGCGATCCAATCCATCGAGCAGGAGCTGGACGCGCGGGTTGCGGAGCTCGAAAGCCAGGGCAAGCTCCTCGAGGCGCAGCGTCTGTCGATGAGAACGACATACGACCTGGAGATGATGCGCAATGTCGGTGCCTGCTCGGGGATCGAGAACTACTCTCGACATATCGACGGCCGCGGGCCCGGCACGGCCCCCCACACTCTTCTCGATTATTTCCCTTCCGATTTCGTCCTCGTCATCGACGAGTCCCATGTGACGGTGCCGCAGATCGGCGCCATGTATGAGGGAGACATGTCTCGGAAGCGGACGCTCGTCGAGCACGGTTTCCGCCTCCCGTCGGCTATGGACAACAGGCCGCTGCGGTGGACCGAGTTCCTTGAGCGGATCGGCCAGACCGTCTACCTGTCGGCCACGCCCGGCAAGTACGAGCTCGAACAGTCCGACGGCGTCGTCGAGCAGATCATTCGCCCGACCGGCCTTGTCGACCCGGAGATCATCGTCAAACCCACGGAGGGGCAGATCGACGACCTTCTCGGTGAGGTGAAGGCGAGAACGGCGCGCGATGAACGGGTGCTCGTGACCACCCTGACGAAGAAGATGGCGGAGGATCTTACCGACTATCTCGCCGAACGCGGTGTCAAGGTCGAATACCTGCATTCGGATGTGGACACGCTCCGCCGGGTCGAGCTGCTGCGCGAGCTCAGGCTCGGCATCTTCGACGTTCTCGTCGGCATCAACCTGCTCCGTGAGGGCCTCGACCTGCCGGAGGTGTCTCTCGTGGCGATTCTCGATGCCGACAAGCAGGGCTTCCTCCGGTCGACGACTTCACTGATCCAGACCATCGGCCGTGCCGCCCGCAACGTGTCCGGACAGGTCCACATGTATGCGGACACGGTGACGCCGAACATGAGGGAGGCGATCGAGGAGACGAACCGCCGCAGGGAGAAGCAGGTCGCCTACAACCGTGAACGAGGCCTCGATCCGCAGCCGCTGCGGAAGAAGATCGCAGATGTCACCGACATGCTGGCACGCGAAGAGATCGATACGGCCGAGCTTCTCGAGGGCGGATACCGGAAGTCGTCCGGGCCGGCGCCGAGCAGCAGGGAATCGCTTGCGGGCCAGGCGACCGGGGACTTGCGTTCGCTTATCGCCGAACTCGACGAGCAGATGAGGCAGGCCGCCGAGGATCTCCGTTTCGAGCTGGCCGCACGCCTGCGTGACGAGATCAAGGATTTGAAGAAGGAGCTGCGTCATATGGAGGCGGCGACGAACTAGGGGAGTCGCGAACCTCATAGCGCCGTGAGCGGAGCCAGGTGGGAACCGGGACATTCTTCCCCTATAGTTACTGTGAAGCTAGCGAAGGGGAGTATTCCCGCACAACAGTGAGCCGCCATCACGGTGCCCCAGGCACTCGGTTCACGACCGGCAACGGTGGGAAGAGACCTTCGGATCACCAAACCGGAGGTATGTTTTGCTGGCACACCAGCTGTCTCATGTCCCGATGCCACTGGCACCATCCACAGCCGACCAAATGGTCGTGCACACGTGGGAATGGTTTGCTCTCGGCGGCGTCGCCCTTGTCCTGATCCTCGTCGACCTGTTCGGACACGTCCGCAAGGCGCACGAGCCCACCATCAAAGAAGCGGCCATCTGGTCCTCCTTCTACATCGCCATCGCACTCCTGTTCGGTGTTGTGCTCTTCCTGCGCCACGGCAGCACCTTCGCGGGCGAGTACTTCGGCGGCTACGCGGTGGAGAAGGCGCTGTCGATCGACAACATCTTCGTCTTCATCATCGTCATCGCCTCCTTCAAGGTGCCCCGCCTCTACCAGCAGAAAGTCCTGCTGTACGGCATCGTCATGGCGCTTGTCATGCGTTTCGTCTTCATCATGCTGGGCGATGCTCTCATCCAGCGCTTCGTCTGGGTCTTCTTCATCTTCGGACTCTTCCTCCTGTACACGGCGATCTCGCAGGTCCGTCAGGGCGTCGACGATCCGGAGGACAAGGCGAAGGAGATCGACGAATATAAGCCGAACGCGATCGTCCGGTGGGCGGAGAAGCGCTTCCATGTCACGGAGGGCTTCGTCGGGCAGCGTCTCATCGTCCGCCGTGAGGGCAAGACCTGGCTGACCCCGCTCTTCCTCTGCATCGTCTCCATCGGCACCGTCGACCTGATCTTCGCGCTCGATTCGATCCCCGCAATCTTCGGCCTCACCCGTGAGCCGTTCATCGTCTTCGCCGCGAACGTGTTCGCACTCCTCGGCCTGCGCCAGCTGTTCTTCCTCGTCGATGGTCTCCTCGAGAAGCTCATCTACCTGCATTACGGCCTCGCCGTGATCCTCGGCTTCATCTCCTTCAAGCTCATCATCCACGCCTTCCACGGCTACGATCTGCTGCTTGCGATCCCCGAGCCGAACATCGGCGTCTCCCTCTCCGTCATCCTCGGCGTCATCCTCATCACCGTCTTCGCCTCCCTCTGGGGGTCGAAGAAGCGCCGGAAGGCGGATGAGGGCTCGGCGACCGGCGAGAACCGTGCGACGGACATTGTCGAGTCGGAGACGAACGAGACATCGGCCCCCGTGGGGGAGGACCGTGACTAGCGTGCGTAGCGGGACGTGAAGTTCTTGACGATCATGTGAGCTGAGCTCACGTCCCATCGCTTCGACTGTGCAATGAGAGTGTCGGCTTCTTCGGGTTCGAAGTAGCCGACATTCTTGTAGATGCGGATGCGGGTGGCGATGCCGTCGGCATCGAGTTCGGGATGGAACTGGGTGCCGTACAGGTTGGTCTTGATGCGGAACATCTGCACGGGGCACGTATTCGACGTGGCGAGCAGCACCGCATGCGACGGAAGGGAGCGGACTGCTTCTTTGTGGCCGACGTACGCATCGAAGCTCTCCGGAACCCCGGCCAGCAGAGGGTCGAGCATTCCCTCTCCCGTGAGGCTGATCCGCACACCTCCTACGGGTTCCCCGTAGGTGGAGTCGATGACTGCTCCCTGGTGGCCTCCGAGCGTGCCGACACCATAGCAGGCACCGAGGAACGGGAAGTCCCTCTCGACGATCTCGTCGAGAAGAGCGCTGATCTCCGCCTCGACCCTCACCTGTACCGGAGACTTCTCGGCGGCCGGAATCGAACTGGTGAAGGGGCTTCCGCCGACGATGACGCCCGAGTAGTCGTCGAGATCGAGCTGTGGAAGCGGCGCCCTTTCGAGCCGGATGCGATGGAGGTCGGCACTCTCAAGTTCCCCGAACCGGAGGATCTGATCGTATTCGTCGTCTGCGGCCTGATCTTCGGCGCGGGTGGCGATGAGGAGGAAGGGCTTCATAGGCCTACGATAGCGGGGCTAGGCGGGAAGTTCTGCCTCTTCTGGAAGCCTGCCGAGGCGAGACGCAATGATCGCGCACACGAGGAGCTGGATCTGGTGGAAGATGATGACCGGCACGGCGATCGGGCCGATGATGGCGGCGGGGAAGATCGCCTGCGCCATCGGCAAGCCCGTGGCGAGAGACTTCTTCGACCCGCACATGAGAACAGCGATCCTGCCGCCCCGGTTGATCTTTGCCCAGCCTGCCACGTACCACGTGAACGCGAGGATCAGTGCGAGGAGCAGGCAGGAAATGACGATGAGGGCAAGGATCTGCCACACGGACACGCCGTTCCACGTGTTGGCGGCCGTCGAGTCAAGGACCGCGGCGAGGACGATGACGATGACGGTGCCCTGGTCATAGACGCGCAGCGGCTTCGGATGCTGCCTGATGCGGGGGCCGAGTACCGGCTGCAGAAGCTGCCCGACGATAAAAGGCAGGAGCAGCTGGGTGAGGACGTTGACGAGGGAACCGGAGGATGCTCCCTCGACGCTCATGAAGACGAGAACGTAGAGGGGCGTGAGGAACATGCCGACGACGTTGGAGAAGGTTGCCGCACAGACGGCGGCGGCAGTGTCCCCGCGGGCGATCGAGGTGAACGTCACCGAGGACTGGATCGTGGACGGCAGGAAGGCGAGATAGAGGAATCCTGTCGCGAAACCATCACCGACGAGGGGAACGAGGAGCGGGTGTATGGCGAGACCGACGAGAGGGAAGAGGACATACGTCGAACCGAAGATGAGGCCCTGGACGCGCCAGTTCGTCAGCCCCGCCACGACCTCCGTCGTGCGCAGTCTCAGCCCGTAGAGGAAGAAGAGGACCGCAACGAGAACATCGCCTGTCGCCGATATGCCGGTGCGAACTCCGCCGGGCGCCCGCCAGACCAGACCCAGAACGAGGGCGGCGATGATCCCGACGATAAAGGGATCGATCTTCTTCACGACCACGGGCCGTAGACGACCGTCCACTCCTCGACATCAGTGTGCGTGACGATCCCCGCCGTCACCATCGGATCCTTCGCAAGCAGCTCATGAACGTCGTCGACGGTGTCCGCCGAGAGGATGAGGAGGGCGCCGTCGCCGCGCGGGCCGCTGGCCAGCAGCTGCCCGCCATCGAGCAGGCCCTTGAGATACTCGCGGTGTGCCGGGCGGACCTCATGGATATCGTCGCGTGACTGGTCGTACGTGTAGAGGGCTGCGTAGATCACCAGCGCCGTCCTTCCCATTCGGAGAGATGGGGGCGCTGTTCGCCCACCGTCGTGGAGTCGCCGTGTCCGGGATGGAGCACGGTCGAGTCGTCGAAACGATCGAAGATCCTGTCCCGAACATCGTTGAGGAGCAGGAAGAAAGCCTGGTCGGACGGAGTCTTGCCGACACCGCCGGGGAAGAGCGAATCGCCGGTCAGGATGTGGGTGCCGCCGATGACGATAGCGACCCCCTCAGGCGTGTGTCCGCGCAGGGTGATGAACTCGAGTTCGATATCGCCGAATGATAGGACCTTGCCGTCCTTGAGCTCGCTCTCGAGGGCCACGGGGAGGGCCTGCCCGGTCGCCGCGGTTGCCATGATCGTCGCATCGGGGAAGACCTGGGAGACGGTCTCGAGTGCGCCGACGTGGTCGTGATGCTCATGGGTGGTGATGATGGCGTGGAGGGTTCTGCCGCCGACGAGCTCCGTGATCCTGTTCGGCTCTGCCGCGGCGTCCACGAGGACAGCGTCACCGGCGGCGTTCGCAATGAGGTAGACATTGTTGTCCATCGTGCCCACCGACATCTTCGCCAGCGTCACGTCACCGATGTCGAGTGTGACGGGCGGAAGTCCGGGTCCGGTGTGATAGCTCATGGGTCAAGCCTACAGAGCCGATCGGCGATCCGTCGATCGGACGACATGCCCACTGTGATCCGTACACTTGTTCGATGTGCGGGGTTTGCGGGTACACTATCGGCGTGACCGAACAAATTGTCGTCCATGGCGCCCGCGAGCATAACCTCCGCAATGTCGATATCGAGCTCCCGCGCGATCAGCTCATCGTCTTCACGGGACTGTCGGGGTCGGGGAAGTCCTCCCTGGCGTTCGACACGATCTTCGCCGAAGGGCAGCGGCGCTACGTCGAATCCCTGTCGTCCTACGCACGCCAGTTCCTGGGGCAGATGGACAAGCCGGCCGTCGACTACATCGGCGGCCTGTCTCCCGCCGTGTCGATCGACCAGAAGTCGACGAGCAGGAACCCGCGCTCGACTGTCGGCACCATCACCGAGGTGTATGACTATCTGCGCCTGCTCTATGCTCGGGCGGGCGTTCAGCACTGCCCCGAGTGCGGGGAGGTTGTCTCCTCGCAGTCGGCCGAGCAGATCGTCAATCACATCATGGAGCTCCCGGAGGGAACCCGCTTCCAGATCCTCGCCCCCGTGGTGCGCGGACGCAAGGGCGAGTACAGCCAGCTGTTCGCCGACCTCCAGGGGCAGGGCTTCTCCCGTGCCATCGTGAACGGCGAGCTGATCCGCCTCGATAGTCCGCCCGTGCTCGATAAGAAGCTGCGTCATTCCATCGACGTCGTCGTCGACCGTCTTGTCCGCAAGGAATCATCGCGCCGCCTCACAGACTCGGTTGAGACGGCTCTGCGCGTGACGGACGGTCTGGTCGTCGTGGAGCGCATGGATGTGGACGAGGATGATCCTGCCCGCTACCGGAAATACTCGGAGAAGCGTGCCTGCCCCAACGATCATGTGCTGACCCTCGACGAGATCGAGCCCCGCACGTTCTCGTTCAACGCGCCCTATGGTGCGTGCGCCGAGTGCTCGGGCATCGGCGCGAAGCTCGAGGTCGATCCTGACCTGGTCGTCCCCGACGATTCCCTCTCGATCCGCGACGGCGCGATCCTCCCGTGGGCCGGCAACAAGGCCTACTTCACCCGTCAGCTGACTGCTCTGGGCAAGGAGCTCGGCTTCTCTGTCGACACGCCGTGGGGAGAGCTCCCGCAGGACATTCGGGACGTTCTCATCCACGGCAAGGACTACAAGGTTGAGGTGAAGTACCGCAACAGGTGGGGGCGGGAACGCACCTATGCGACCGGCTTCGAGGGCGTGCTCGACTTCGTCAAGCGCAAGCGCGAAGAGACCGAGTCCGAATGGTCGAAGGGCCGCTACGAGGCCTACATGAGGGAGATCCCCTGCTCGGCGTGCCACGGCGCGAGGCTGAAGCCTGAGGTCCTTGCCGTCACTGTCGGGGGACTGTCGATCGCGGAACTGTGCAACCTCTCCATCATCGAGGCGGCGCAATTCCTGCGCGAACTCGAGCTCACACCGAAGCAGCGGGCAGTCGCGGACGCCGTGTTGAAGGAGACCCAGTTCAGGCTGGGATTCCTCATCGATGTGGGCCTGACCTATCTGACGCTGTCTCGCGGGGCGGCCGGCCTCTCCGGCGGGGAAGCCCAGCGGATCCGACTGGCAACCCAGATCGGTGCCGCGCTTGTCGGCGTCCTCTACGTGCTCGACGAGCCGTCGATCGGACTCCACCAGCGCGATAATGCTCGGCTGATCGAGACGCTGACGAAGCTTCGCGACCTCGGCAACACGCTCATCGTTGTCGAGCACGACGAGGACACGATCAAGGCGGCTGACTACATCGTCGACATCGGCCCCGGTGCGGGGGAGCATGGCGGCGAGATCGTGTATGCGGGCGATTATGCTGGTCTTCTCGACACCGAGAGGTCGATGACGGGCGCCTATCTGTCCGGCAGGCGGCACATCCCCGTACCTGTCGAGCGCCGTCCGATCGATCCGGAGAAGCAGATCGTCGTCACGGGCGGCCGGGAGAACAACCTGAAGAATGTGACGGTCGCTTTCCCCCGCGCCTGCCTCGTCGCCGTCTCAGGCGTGTCGGGATCGGGCAAGTCCACCCTCGTCAACTCGATTCTCTACAACTCTCTCGCGAACCAGCTCAACCGTGCCCGCATCGTCCCCGGCCGTCACACGTCGGTGACTGGGCTCGAGGATCTCGATAAGGTCGTCCATGTCGACCAGTCGCCGATCGGGCGCACACCGAGGTCCAATCCCGCGACCTACACGGGCGTGTGGGACAAGGTGCGGAAGCTGTTCGCCGACGTGCCGGAGGCGAAAGTCCGTGGCTATGGCCCCGGCAGGTTCTCCTTCAACGTCAAGGGCGGCCGGTGCGAGTCCTGCAAGGGTGATGGGACGCTCAAGATCGAGATGAGCTTCCTCCCGGACGTCTACGTGCCGTGCGAAGTGTGCGGCGGGAAGCGCTACAACCGCGACACTCTCGAGGTCACCTACAAGGGGAAGTCCGTGTCCGATGTGCTGGACATGACGATCTCCGAGGCGCTCGAGTTCTTCGGCCCCGTCTCCGGCATTACCCGCCACCTCGCGACCCTGGATTCGGTCGGTCTCGGGTATGTGAGGCTCGGCCAGTCCGCGACGACCCTGTCCGGCGGTGAGGCGCAGCGCGTCAAGCTCGCCTCCGAGCTGCAGCGCCGCTCGAACGGCCGTTCCGTCTACGTCCTCGACGAGCCGACGACGGGCCTGCACTTCGAGGATGTCTCGAAGCTCCTCAAGGTCCTGCAGGGTTTAACCGATAAGGGCAACACGGTCATCGTCATCGAACACAATCTCGATGTCATCAAGAGCGCGGACTGGGTGATCGACATGGGGCCCGAGGGCGGGTCGGGCGGCGGCTCCGTCGTCGCGGCGGGCACCCCGGAAGAGGTCGCGAAGGTTCCCGGCTCCTACACGGGACAGTTCCTGGCCCCGCTCCTGCGATAATGGCTGATCCGTCCACGTACCGCCCGAAGACGTCGGATATTCCGACAGACCCGGGAGTCTACCGGTTCATCGATGACGACGATCGTGTCATCTATGTCGGCAAGGCCAAGAACCTGCGCCAACGTCTTGTCAACTATTTCCAGGACATCGCTCTCCTGCACCCGCGGACTGCCCAGATGGTGACGTCGGCCCAACGGGTCGAATGGGTCGTCCTGAAAACCGAGGTCGAGGCTCTCACTCTCGAATATTCGTGGATCAAGGAGTTCGATCCGCGCTTCAACGTCATGTACCGGGACGACAAGTCGTACCCGTACCTGGCGGTCAGCATGGCGGAGGAGTATCCGCGGGCGATGATCACCCGCACCGCCCACCGGAAGGGCAATCGCTATTTCGGGCCCTATACGCAGATCTGGGCCATCCGACACACCCTCGACTCGCTGCTCCACACGTTCCCGGTCAGAACCTGCTCCCCGGGTGTCTTCCGCCAAGCACAGCGATCGGGCAGGCCATGCCTCCTCGGCTACATCGACAAGTGTTCCGCCCCGTGCGTGGGCAGGATCAGCCCCGGCGATCATCGGGAGCTCGCGGCAGAGCTCTGCAACTTCCTCGATGGCGATACCGGCCGGCATATCCGATCCCGCGAGCGGGAGATGAAGGACGCGGCCGCGGAGATGGACTTCGAGAGGGCTGCGCGTCTGCGCGACGATGTGGCCGCGCTTCGCCGCGTCGTCGAACAGAACGCGGTCGTCCTCCCGGATCGCACGGACGTCGATGTCTTCGGTCTCGTGGCCGACGAACTGGAGGCCTCCGTCCAGGTCTTCCACGTGCGGGGCGGCCGGGTGCGCGGACAGCGCGGCTGGGTGACGGAACGCGTGGAGAACCTCGACGACGCTGGGCTCATGTCTGCCCTGCTCCTCCAGGTGTACGGGGAGACGGGCGAGAACCAGCTCCTCAAACCCTCACGCGACCTGCCTGAAGGCCAGGCGCGCTCGATCGATGACCGCACCCACACCCCGACGACGGCGATCCCTCGGGAGATCATCGTCCCAGTCATGCCAGACGACCGGGACGCTCTCCTCGCGTGGCTCGAGGACCGCCGCGGTGCCCGCATCAACCTGCACGTCGCCCAACGGGGAGACAAGCGCAGGCTTGCGGAGACTGTGCACGAGAACGCCCGGCAGGCCCTCCAGCGAGCAAAGATCAAACGATCGGGAGATCTCACCCAGCGCGCGAAAGCACTCGAGGACCTCCGCGACGTGCTCGGCCTCGATGTTGCACCGCTCCGGATCGAGTGCTTCGACGTCTCCCACACCCAGGGCACCCACCAGGTCGCCTCCATGGTGGTCTTCGAGGACGGCATGCCGCGCAAGTCCGACTACCGGCATTACATTATTCGCGGAGAGAACGGCGACGGAGCCCGCGATGACACGGAGGCGATGGGGGAGGTGCTTCGACGCCGTCTCGCCAAAGTTCTCGACGGTTCCCGCGACGTCGACGAGGACGCCGTCTCGGGGGCGATCGATCCGGACACGGGCAGGGTGAAGAAGTTCGCCTACCGGCCGCACCTCATCGTCGTCGACGGCGGCCTCCCGCAGGTCAATGCCGCCCAGCAGGTCGTCGACGAACTCGGCGTCGACGTCGCCGTCGTCGGGCTCGCGAAGCGACTCGAGGAGGTGTGGGTGCCCGGCGATGACTTCCCCGTCATCTTCCCCAGGAACTCGGCAGCCCTTCATCTCCTGCAGCACCTGAGGGACGAATCCCACCGGTTCGCCATCACCCACCACCGCAAACGCCGCTCCAAGGCGATGACACGCTCCGCTCTCGACGCGATTCCAGGACTCGGGCCAGCGAAGCAGAAGAGCCTCCTCGACACGTTCGGAACCGTGGCCGCGATCTCCTCCGCAACTGCCGAGTCTCTCGCCACAGCGCCGGGTATCGGGCCCGCGTTCGCTCAACGGATCCACGACCACTTCCATCCCGGCCCAGACGACTCGACCGAACCAGCGTAGACGGCCTGCGGGAAGATGACACCCGAGGGCTGAGTGATGGGGAGGTCTCCTCACAGTCCCCGAAGGCCCGACAAACCTGGCACGATAGAGGGCATGGAAGACGTGAGGACTGACGATACCGATTCGTTCCCGGCCTGGGTGCCAGACGCCGAGGCGGAAGCGACCGCCCGCGACCCGTGGGCTCCCGAGCTCATCATCATGACCGGCATGTCAGGAGCCGGCAAGAGCCGTGCGGCCGCCGTCCTCGAGGATCTTGACTGGTACGTGGTCGACAACCTTCCCCCGAGACTCCTCAAAGCACTGACCGGCCTGATCTCCCCGACCGGATCCGTCCGCCGCATTGCCGTCGTCGTCGACGTGCGCGGCGGCGAGTACTTCGCCGAACTGCTCACCGTCCTCGACGAGCTCCAACGATCCGGAATCCAGCATCGGATCATCTTCCTCGACTGCGACGACGATGTCCTCGTCCAGCGCTACGAGTCCGTCCGCAGGCCCCACCCGCTCCAAACCGTCGGGAGGCTCCTCGACGCAGTCCACGAGGAACGCACACTCGTTGCCGGACTGCGCGGGCGCGCAGACACCATCATCGACACCTCCGATCTGTCCGTCCACGACCTGGCCCGACAGGTGCGCCGACTTGTCGCAGCAGAGGGCGAACTCGGCACCCGCGTCACCGTCATGTCGTTCGGCTTCAAATATGGTCTGCCGATGGACGCGGACCACGTCGTCGACGTCCGCTTCATCGCCAACCCCTATTGGATCGGAGAGCTGCGGAACCTCACCGGGCACGACGCCCCCGTCCAGGACTACGTCCTCTCCCAGGAGGGCGTGACAGAGTTCGTGGACAAGTACATCGACCTCATCGCCTCCGTCCTCGCGGGATACGAACGCGAACTCAAACCGAACGTCACCATCGCAGTCGGATGTACGGGAGGCAAGCATCGCTCCGTCGCCATCTCCGAACGGATCGCCGAAGGCCTCCGCAGCCACGGCTCCCGCACCGTGACCGTCCACCGCGACCTCGGGAGGGAATAGCATGCTCCCAACCGGTGCACGCGGCCCCAAAGTCGTCGCCTTCGGAGGCGGCCACGGGCTCTACGCAACACTGTCGGCACTCCGGCACGTCACGGGCAACCTGACAGCGGTCGTCACCGTCGCGGATGATGGTGGGTCGTCCGGCCGGCTGCGGTCCGAGCTCGGCATCCTCCCGCCCGGAGACCTCCGCATGGCACTGTCCGCACTGTGCGACGACGGCGAATGGGGACAGATGTGGCGAGACGTCCTCCAGCATCGCTACGCGACAGACGGCCCGCTCAACAATCACGCAACCGGCAACCTTCTCATCGCCTCCGTCTGGAACCTTCTGGGAGACAATGCGGAAGGCCTCGACTTCGTCGGCAGGCTCCTCGGCGTCCACGGGAGAGTCCTCCCCATGAGCGACGTCCCCATGGAGATCGAAGCCGACGTGCACGACAATGGCTTGAAGAAGATCGTGCGTGGACAATCCAAGGTCGCGATCGCACCCGGGCGAGTGGAGAAGGTCAGGCTCTTCCCCACGGACGCGACAGCCCACCCCGCCGTCCTCGATGCCATCGCAGACGCCGACTGGGCAGTCTTCGGGCCGGGATCGTGGTACACGTCTGTCATTCCGCACCTCATGCTCCCGGATATTCGCCGCGCACTCGCGGAGAGCTCCGCGAAGACCCTGCTCGCACTCAATCTGACGAGTGACGAGGAGACGTCCGATATGTGCCATGCTGACCACATCAAGAGCTTCATCAGCCATTCCGCTGGGCTCCGTCCGGACGTCGTCATCGCCGACCCCACCGCCATCGACGACCTGACGAAGCTCGACGACAGTGTCACCGCCATCGACGCCAGCCTGATCCTGCGCCAGATACACACGCTGGACGATCCGGGCGTGCACGATCCGCTCCGTTTCGCGGCGGCGCTGCGCGATGCTTTCGAAGGCACGATCGGCGACCTCGCGGATAAGCGGTAGGATAGCTAGGCCCTTGCGGGCCACCATCTCTCAAGTAAAGGATCAACGACACGAATGTCTGCCCTGACAACCAGCGTGAAAGACGAACTGGCCTCGGTCGAGGCCAGTATGGCCACCGCAGCGGTGGCTGAGATCGCCACGATGTTTCGTTTTGCCGGCGGCATCCACATCAACTCCGGGCGGGTTGCCCTCCAGGCTGAGCTCGGCCATGCCGGGTCTGCTCGGCGCCTGCGCGAGCTCGTCAGCCGCACCTACCGGGTCGAGCCGGAGCTCCACACCATGTCGAGCGGTGCCCGCGGAATCCACCACTACGTCGTCCGGATCGGGCGAGAGGGTGAACGTATCGCCCGCCGCATCGGCCTCATCGACACGTATGGCCGTCCCGTGCGGGGCCTGCCTCCCACGGTCGTGGGAGGGTCGAAGGCAGACGCCGCGGCCGCATGGCGGGGAGCGTTCCTCGCCCGCGGCGCGCTCCTCGAACCGGGGCGCAACGCGTCGCTCGAAGTGATCTGCCCAGGCCTTGAGGCGTCGTATGCTCTGGGAGGGCTTGCTCGCCGTCTCAACGTGCCCTATCGGGCGCGGGAGTCTCGCGGGGCCTACCGGGTCGATATCCGCGAGGGCGATGGCATCGCAGCCATGCTCAACCGCATGGGAGCGAACGATGCCGTGCTGCGGTGGGAAGAGCTGCGGACAGAGCGTGAGGTGACGGGGACCGCGAACCGTCTCGCGAACTTCGATGACGCGAACATGAGGCGGAGTGCCGACGCCGCAGTCGTCGCGGTGATCCGAGTCAAGCGGGCCTTCGAGATCCTCGGGGACGATGTGCCCGAGAATCTGCGCGAGGCAGGGGAGTTCCGCATGAAATACCCTGACGATTCCCTGAACCTGCTCGGTGAACGCCTCAACCCGGTGGCGACGAAGGATGCTGTGGCGGGGCGTCTGAGGCGGCTGAACACGATGGCGGACAAGCGTGCCGCGGAGCTTGGAATCCCCTCAACCATAGACGTTGTCAACGATTTGCGGCGCGGGCGGAACTGAGATTCGTGCGGTGCTCTTCGCCTTTGGAGAACAAACTCACCAATTACCATAGTCCCATCTCGAACGGGCGTGGAAAGAGTATACTGATTGGTGGATCGGTTGACCTACATCGACCGTGAAGGATGAAGCTTTCGGGCTTCCCCAGACCAATCAATATATGTGCGCGAACAGTTGCGCACGAGGAGGAATAGAGTGACTATTCGCGTTGGTATTAATGGCTTTGGCCGCATCGGCCGTAACTTCACCCGTGCAGTGCTCGAAACGGGCGCTGACATCGAGATCGTTGCAGTCAACGACCTGACCGATAACGACACCCTCGCTCACCTGCTGAAGTACGACTCGATCCTCGGCACCCTCAAGCAGGACGTGTCCGCGTCGGGCGATTCGATCACCGTCGGCTCCATGACCTTCAAGGCACTCGAAGAGCGCGATCCCGCGAACCTCCCCTGGGGCGAGCTCGGCGTCGACATCGTCATCGAGTCCACCGGTCGTTTCACCAACGGCGATGCAGCGAAGGCACACATCGAGGCTGGCGCCAAGAAGGTTATCCTCTCGGCCCCCGGCAAGAACATCGATGCCACGTTCGTCATGGGCGTGAACGACAAGGATTACGATCCGGCCAAGCACAACATCATCTCGAACGCTTCCTGCACGACCAACTGCCTCGCACCGCTGGCCAAGGTCCTCCACGAAGAGTTCGGCATCGTCCGCGGCCTCATGACCACGGTCCACGCCTACACCGCTGACCAGAACCTGCAGGACGGCCCGCACAGCGACCTCCGTCGCGCCCGCGCCGCCGCCCTCTCGATCATCCCCACCTCGACCGGTGCAGCCCAGGCTGTCGCGCTCGTCCTTCCCGAGCTCAAGGGCAAGTTCGATGGCTACGCCCTCCGCGTTCCCACCCCGACCGGTTCCGCAACGGACCTCACCTTCACCGCTGAGAAGGAGGTCTCTGTCGAGGCCGTCAACGCAGCCGTGAAGAAGGCCGCTGAGACCGAGGACCTCAAGGGCATCCTCGTCTACACCGAGGATCCCATCGTGTCGAAGGACATCGAGGGCCACCCGGCTTCGTCGATCTTCGACGCTGGCCTCACCAAGGTCATCGGCGATCAGGTCAAGGTTGTCTCCTGGTACGACAACGAGTGGGGCTACGCCAACCGCGTTGTCGACCTCACCGTTCTCGTCGGCGAGAAGCTCTGAAACTCTAAGTAGTTGAGTTTGACGCCCGCGCACCCATACCGGGGCGCGGGCGTCTTTCTTGAAAGGACACGTATGAAGACACTCGAATCGCTCGGAGATGTCCGCGGCAAGGTCGTTCTTGTTCGCTCGGACTTCAACGTTCCCCTCGACGGCGGCACCATCACCGACGACGGTCGTATCAAGGCTGCCCTCCCCACACTGACCCGCCTCGCCAATGCTGGCGCGAAGGTGCTCGTCATGGCACACCTGGGCCGCCCGAAGGGCACCCCGGACCCGAAGTTCTCGCTCGCTCCCGTCGCGAAGCGTCTCGGTGAACTCACCGGAAAGAACGTTGTCCTCGCGGAGGACACCGTCGGCGAGAGCGCCAAGAAGGTCGCCGCCGGCCTCGCCGAAGGCGATATCGCCCTCGTCGAGAACGTCCGCTTCGATGCTCGCGAAACCTCGAAGGATGACGCGGAGCGCTCCGCACTCGCCGACGAGTATGCGGCACTTGCGGACCTGTACGTCTCGGATGGTTTCGGTGTCGTGCACCGCAAGCAGGCGTCCGTCTACGACATCGCCCAGAAGCTTCCCTCGGCAGCCGGCGAGCTCGTCTTCAAGGAGATCGACTCCCTGTCGAAGGCAACGAACGATCCGGATCGTCCCTACGTCGTCATCCTCGGCGGCTCCAAGGTGTCTGACAAGCTGGGCGTCATCAAGAACCTCCTCGAGAAGGCAGACCGTCTCCTCATCGGCGGCGGCATGGCATTCACGTTCCTCAAGGCCCAGGGCCACGAGGTGGGTTCATCCCTCCTCGAAGAGGACCAGGTCGAGACAGTCAAGGGCTACCTCGAGACCGCGAAGGAACGCGGAGTCGAGATCGTCCTTCCCATCGATGTTGTTGTCGCACCCGAGTTCAAGGCGGATGCGCCGGCCACGGTTGTCGATGCGAACGCGATCCCGGCCGGCGAGATGGGCCTGGATATCGGCCCGAAGTCGGCCGAGCTGTATGCCTCGAAGATCGCTGACGCGAAGACGATCGTCTGGAACGGCCCCATGGGCGTCTTCGAGTTCGATGCTTTCGCCGGCGGCACGAAGGCCGTCGCGAAGGCGATGTCCGACGCGTCCGGCTACACGATTGTCGGCGGGGGAGACTCCGCCGCTGCGGTTCGCACTCTCGGTTTCGACGAGGCAACCTTCTCTCATATCTCAACCGGTGGCGGCGCCTCCCTCGAATTCCTCGAGGGCAAGGACCTGCCGGGCATCTCAATCCTGGAGGACTAGACATGGCACGCACCCCTTTGATGGCAGGCAACTGGAAGATGAACCTCGATCACCTCGAGGCTAACCAGCTCGTCCAGAAGCTCGCATGGACCTTGAAGGACATGAAGCACGACTACGGCCAGGTCGAGGTTGTCGTCCTGCCACCGTTCACCGATCTTCGCACCGTCCAGACCGTCGTCGATGCCGACAAGCTCGAGATCGGCTACGGCGCCCAGGATATTTCCGCACAGGATTCCGGCGCCTACACGGGCGAGATCTCCGCATCGATGCTCAAGGCTCTCGGCGCGACCTACGTCGCTATCGGCCACTCGGAACGCCGCGAATACCACAACGAGTCCGATGAGCTCGTCAACGCGAAGACGAAGAAGGCGATTGCCGCCGGCATCACCCCCATCATCTGCGTCGGCGAAGGCCTCGATATCCGCAAGGCAGGGGATCAGGTCCCCTACACGCTCGCCCAGGTCGAAGGTGCCCTCAAGGACATCGCCGCCGAGAACGTCGCGAATCTCGTCATCGCCTACGAGCCCGTCTGGGCCATCGGCACCGGCGAAGTTGCGACCCCGGCGGACGCCCAGGAAGTCTGTGGCGCCATCCGCGAGAAGATCGCCGAGCTGTACGACCAGGAGACTGCGGACTCGACCCGTATCCTCTACGGCGGCTCCGTCAAGTCCGACAACGTCGCGGAGATCATGGCTGAGAAGGATGTCGACGGCGCGCTCGTCGGCGGAGCATCCCTCAAGGCCGATGAATTCGCGAAGATCGCCCGCTACAACGGTTAGGTCGCCCCGCACCCGGTCGACTACACTGGACGACGGACCGAAAGGACATCGTGGACATCATTAAGACGATCGTCACCATTCTGCTGGTGATCTCATCCCTGCTGCTTGTACTCTCCATCCTGCTCCATAAGGGCAAGGGCGGGGGCGTCTCCGACATGTTCGGCGGCGGAATGTCGTCAGCCATGCGCTCCTCGGGGGTCGCTGAGCGGAACCTCAACCGCATCACCGTCGGCATCGCAGTCACATGGGGAGTCTGCATCATCCTCTACGGTCTCATCGTCAAGTTCCAGTAGACGACCGAGACATCAGGGTTCCTCCCGGGCATCGCCCGGGAGGAACCTTTTGTTCGCAGACGAGTGCCCGCCCGGCGTGGATGCACATCTGTCGAGACAGTTCCTGACGGACCCCCAGTAGCCTGGCTAGACGTTATCTGGAATCTGCCGCATTGGGCAGGGGCCTCGTCCAGACGGTCCTCGGAATCGGAGTGGTGGATGACGTCGTCCAGCTAATCGCCTGGTGTCCACATGCGGCAGTCTGCTCGGGTGTTCACCATTGCTCTGGTCGTTCCCCGCACGGCATACGCCACCGGGGGCCCACCCTCAGCGCCGCGATTGGCGCTGTCATGACGAATGCATGCTCCGCCGCGGGTTGATTTCACGGTCGGAATCCTGTCGGCTATCGCAGCAACAATGCCTCCACGTCCGCCAACCGTCGACGCGGCCTATCGAGATCCTGTCGGAGGCCCACGAACGCCATAATTCGTTATCCATGATCATTGAAATCTCTCAATCATGCATAATGCCGAGAATCGGCCGCATCCCTCAGCTGTGTGCTATCTCAGGCGGCTGCGACGAGCGATGAGGAGCACGTGTATGGAGAAACTCGCGGGTCCGCCACGAAAGGCAGTGAGGGATGGTCGCAGATTACGGGCCGATAGTGGAGGCTTCTTCGCGCAGTGGATCTCGCGAGGGCAGAGTTCACTGCACACGACGCATCGCGTGATGCTCAACAGGGCAGCACAATGCATCCACATGCTGGATGGAACGGCGGGCGATGCGAGGGTGCGGTCTCATGGGCCGCGGGCGAGGAATCTGCCCGCGGCCCATGAGCGTCAGCAGCCGGAGACGACTCCGTTGCCGAATGCTTCGAGCACGTGCCCGTAGGCGATGTCGGGATCGAGGCGCTGCAGCTCCTCGATGAGACGGTGCTCCTGTGTGCGAGTCTCGAGATTGACCCGCTGGTCTTCACGGCCGGGCCGCTGGAACAGAGCGGTTGTTTCGCCGACCTTGCGGTGCAGGACGAGATCTCCGGATGCTCGCTTCATCGTCACCTTCTCCAGGCCGTAGCCCTGGGAGTTGGAGACAGAGACCGGCACATCGAGACGCAGGCCGAGCCATGCCGAGATCAGGTAGGTGGAGGCGTGCTCCATCGATCCCTTGACCTCAACCGAGTCGACCTTCTCGTAGGGCGGTTCGTCGAGCATCGCGGCGAGATAGCCGCGCCACAGCGTACAACCGGCCCAGCTCATGTCCGTATCACCAGGGGTGTAGTTCTTGGCGAGTTCTTTCAGGACAGGGACCGGGTTCGTGTTGGCGATCGAATTCGTGATCCTGCGGGTTGCGAGACGACCGATCGGATCCTTCGCAGGGTTCGTCGGCGCATCCTCGCTCCACCACACGACAACCGGGGTGTCCGGCAGAAGGAGGGGGAGCAGAAGTGATGTCGGATCGGTACCGGCACCGCCTTCGGGACGGAGGATGATGACCTCGGAGACACCGGCTTCCCCACCGACACGAAGTTCGGCGGACAGGGATGGCTCGTGGGCGTCGGGTTGACGGTCAGGAAGATAGGCGATGATACGGCAGGGGTGCGAGAGCGACGCCCCATCCGCCGCATCGAGTGCCGCCTCGATCGACTCATCGTTGCGGGCTACGACGATCAGGGTGAGGACCTTGCCGAGCGCAACCGAACCCGACTTGTCGCGCAGCGAATCGAGTTCTGCCGCGACGTCTGCCGACGTGGTCGATGAAAGATGCAGAATCATTACGCTCTCCTCCAGGCCCGACCATCGCGCGCCAGCATCTCATCGGAGGATGCTGGGCCCCAGGATCCCGGCGCATACGTGTCGATCGTGTCCAGCGTGTTCCAGTACTCGAATGCTCGATCGAGGATCTTCCACGACTCCTCGACCTCTTTCTGCTGGGGGAAGAGGGGCGGCTCGCCGAGCAGCACGTCGAGGATGAGGCGCTCGTAGGCCTCGGGTGCGTACTCGGTGAAGGCATGGCCGTACGAGAAGTCCATCGTCACGTCCCGCACCTTGAAGGACGCACCGGGAATCTTCACGCCGAAGCGGAACGTCACACCCTCGTCGGGTTGGATACGGATGACGAGAGTGTTGTTCTCCTGGCCGGCGGTGACTCGCGGGTCGAATGGCAGGAAGCTGGGCTTCTTGAAGACGATCGCGATCTCGGTGACCCTCCGGGCGAGGCGCTTGCCCGTGCGCACATAGAACGGGACCCCGTTCCAGCGACGGGTGCGCACCCCGAGGCGAAGAGCCGCATACGTGTCAGTCTTCGAGGACTGGTCGATATTGTCCTCGTCGAGATAGGCCTTGACGAACTTGCCGCCCTGCCAGCCTTCCGAGTACTGGGCGCGGACAGCGGATTCTTCGATCGGCCCGAAGAAGTCGAGCGCCGCGAGGACCTTCTCCTTCTCCTGGCGCAGGTCGTCCGGGCTGAACGTGACAGGCTCCTCCATCGCCGTGAGCGCAAGAAGCTGCAGGAGATGGTTCTGGATGACATCCTTCGCGGAGCCGACACCGTCGTAGTAGCCGGCGCGCGAGCCGATGCCGATGTGTTCCGCCATCGTGATCTGGACGTGATCGATATGGTCAGAGTTCCACAGCGGCTCGTACAGCTCGTTCGAGAAGCGCAGGCTCATGAGGTTCTGCACGGTCTCTTTGCCCAGGTAGTGATCGATCCGGAAGACGTCCTCCGGATCGAACACTCGGGTGACGAGATCGTTCAGCTCCTGGGACGACTCGAGGTCGTGCCCGAACGGCTTCTCGATGACGACCCTGCGCCAGCCTTCGCTCGTGTCCGACAGGCCCGCCTCGCCGAGGTTCGTCAAGACGGTCTCGAACAGATCGGGCGGGACCGCGAGGTAGAAGGCGTGATTGCCTCCCGTGCCGTATTCCGTGTCGAGGGCTGAGAGCCGCTCTGCGAGCCGTTCGAACGTCCCGAGGTCATCGTATTGGCCCATGACGGCGGTCAAGCCGGTCACGAACTGGTCGAAGACTCGCTGGTTGAAGGGCGTCTGAGCGTAGTCCCGCACGGCGCGTTCGACGATATCCTCGAGTGGCTCCTTGAGCTTCCTCGCAACCGCTGTGATCGCGAAGGATGGTGGAAGGAGCCCGTGGGAGGCCAGGTCGTAGAGCGCGGGCAGCACCTTGCGCTGGGAAAGATCCCCGGTGATGCCGAAGAGCACGAGAGAACATGGTCCCGCGATCTTCGGCAACCGGCGATCTTCGGCATGCCGAAGTGGATTGGTCACTTGTCCAATTTGTCCTTCACGGTTGCGAGGAGCGAGTTCCATGATTCTTCGAACTTGGAAACGCCCTCCTCTTCAAGCTGGTTGGTTACGTCGCCAAGATTTACACCAACTCGAGCCAGTGAGGCAAGGACTGTCCGCGCTTCGTCATACGTCCCGCGGACGGTGTCACCTGTGATAACGGAGCCCTCGAAAGCGGCGTCGAGGGTCGCCTCCGGCATCGTGTTGACGACGCCGTCGGTGACCAGCCCATCGACATAGAGGGTGGGGGAGTAGTCCGGGTTCTTCGTCCCGGTCGACGCCCACAGCGGACGCTGCCTGTGCGCGCCCTGCTCCGCCAGATGCTGGAAGCGCGGGGAGGAGAAGATCTCCTCGTACGCTTCGAACATGAGGCGCGCGTTCGCCAGGGCAACCTGGCCCTGCAGGTCGAGTGCCTCTCCGCCGATCGTGGCCAGGCGAGCATCCACCTCGGCGTCGATACGGGAGATGAAGACGGACGCGACGGACGTGATCGTCGACAGGTCGATACCAGCGTCTGCCGCACGCTCGAGACCATCGATGTAGGCCTCTGCGACAGCACGGTACCGGTCGAGTGAGAAGATCAGTGTCACGTTGACGGAGATCCCCGCCGCGACGACCTGGGTGATCGCGGGCAGGCCCTCCGGCGTGGCCGGGATCTTGATGAGAGCGTTGGGACGATCGACGATCTCCCACAGCCCCTTCGCCTGCTCCACGGTCTTCTCCGTGTCGCGAGCGAGACGCGGGTCGACCTCGATCGACACGCGACCGTCTTCCCCGCCCGTCGCCGAGTAGAGCTCGGCGAACAGGTCGCAGGCGGCGCGGACATCGTCCGTCGTCATGGCCTCCACAGCCTCCTCCGCGGAGCGGCCGGCGAACGCTGCGAGCTGATCCTCGTAGCCCTCCCCGGCTGAGATCGCGGCCTGGAAGATCGACGGATTCGTCGTCACGCCGACGACGTTCTTGTTGTCGATGAGGGATTGGAGGTTGCCGCTCGTCAGGCGTGATCTGGACAGGTCGTCCAACCAGATCGACACCCCGGCGTCAGACAGCTTCTGCAGGTTTGTCATGGTCACTCCTGGGAAGCAAGGGAAGCGCGAGCAGCCTCGACGACGGCCTCAGCCGTGATGTTGAACTTCTCGAAGAGAAGCGCACCATCGGCGGATGCTCCGTAGTGGTCGATGCCGACGGAGCGGCCGCGATCGCCGACGATCCGTGCCCATCCGAACGTGGAGCCGGCCTCGACGGAGACGCGTGCCTTGACGTCGGTGGGGATGACGGAGGCGCGGTATTCCTCATCCTGCTCCTCGAACCACTCGAGGGACGGCATGGAGACGACGCGCGCACCCACGCCTTCCTTCGCGAGCTCTTCCTGTGCCGCGACAGCGAGCTGGACTTCGGAGCCGGTGGCGATCAGGACGACATCGACGGTGCCGGTGGGGGAGTCGGACAGGACGTAGCCGCCCTTGAGGACGCCTTCCGCACTGTTGAACGTCTCCCGGTCGAAGACGGGCAGGCCCTGACGGGACAGGATGAGGCCCGCGGGGCGGTCGTTGCGCTCGAGGATGCCGCGCCATGCGTAGGCGGTCTCATTCGCGTCGGCCGGGCGGACGACGTCGAGCCCGGGGATGGCGCGGAGAGCCCACAGGTGCTCGATGGGCTGGTGGGTGGGGCCGTCTTCGCCGACGCCGATCGAGTCGTGCGTCCACACGAAGGTCGACGGTGCACCCATGAGGGCAGCGAGACGGACAGCGCCGCGCATGTAATCCGAGAAGACGAGGAAGGTGCCGCCGTAGGGGCGGGTTGTGCCCTGGAGGGCGATGCCGTTGACGATCGCTCCCATCGCGTGCTCGCGGATACCGAAGTGGAGGGTACGGCCGAAGATGTTGCCCTGGAACATGTCCGACTGGCGATCTTCGGGGAGGAAGGACGGCTCGCCCTTCATCGTCGTATTGTTCGAGCCCGCGAGGTCGGCGGAGCCGCCCCACAGCTCCGGAAGCACGGGAGCGAGAGCATTGAGCACCGCACCGGAGGCGGCACGCGTTGCGAGAGCCTTCTCGGAGCCGAACACGGGAAGTGCCTCTTCCCAGCCCGCGGGAAGCTCACCCTTGCGGAGACGATCGAACAGGTCGGCGCGTTCGCCGGCGGTCTCGCGCCACGCGTCGTAGCCCGGCTGCCAGGCCGCACGGGCCTGCGATGCTCGAGCGGCAGCGTTCTCACGCGTGTAGGCCAGAACCTCGTCGTCGACCTGGAAGTCCTTTTCCGGATCGAAACCCATGGCCTCCTTGAGGCCCTTGATCTCCTCGGCGCCGAGAGCGGAGCCGTGGGAGGCGCCCGTGCCCTGCGCGGTCGGGGCGGGCCAGGCGATGATGGTGGAGAGGCGGATGATCGACGGCTTGTCGGTCACCTTCTGAGCCTCGAGGATCGCGTTGTAGAGCGCCTCGGGATCTTCCTTGTACTCTCCGCCGTTCATCCAGTCGACGTGCTGGGTGTGCCAGCCGTACGACTCGTAGCGGGCGAGAACGTCCTCGTTGAACGCGATGTTCGTGTCGTCCTCGATGGAGATGCGGTTGTCATCCCAGATGAGGATGAGGTTGCCCAGGCGCTGGGTGCCGGCGAGGGAGGATGCTTCGGAGGTCACGCCCTCCTGGAGGCAGCCATCGCCCGCGATGACGTAGACGAAGTGATCGAAGGGAGATTCGCCCAGCGGCGTCTCCGGGTCGAACAGGCCGTGCTCGCGGCGTGCACTGTAGGCGAAGCCGACGGCGGAGGACAGGCCCTGGCCGAGAGGACCGGTCGTCACCTCGACGCCGGCGGTGTGCCCGAATTCGGGGTGGCCGGGAGTCTTCGAACCCCACGTGCGCAGGGACGCGATGTCCTCGACCTCGAGGCCGTAGCCGGTGAGGAACAGCTGGTTGTAGTGAGTCAGTGACGAGTGTCCCGCAGACATGACGAAGCGGTCGCGGCCGGCCCAGCGGGGATCGGCAGGATCGTGGCGCATCACCTTGTTGAAGAGAACGTATGCGGCGGGTGCAAGAGAGATCGCGGTGCCCGGGTGGCCGTTTCCGGCCTTCTGGACTGCGTCGGCAGCGAGCGCACGGGTCGTGTCGACCGCTCGCTGATCGAGCTCGGTCCAGGTAAAGGTATGAGAATCCACTATGACTCCTAGCTATTGATGTGGGCTATTGGGACCAGTCTAGTCTGCGCCCCGCGCGGCGCCCTCAGAGATCGTGTGAATTTCGCGCACCGTGGACCCTTTCGGGAAAACGTCCGTCGAACCGGCCCGGGTGCGCCACATTTTCCCGCCAGTCATGTTCGATGGGACATAATGGTGCGATAGAGTGTGTCACCAGCGTTCACGAAAAGGTGGTTTGTGTGAGACAGCGGTCATCGTCCAGCCTGGAGGCGTCGCAGACCCGGGAGGCTCCCGAGCCCCTGCATCCCCACAAGGGGAAAAGGTCGACGGTCAACGCCTACATTGCGCTGACGAAACCCCGGATTATTGAGCTTCTTCTCACAACGACGATTCCCACCGTTATTCTTGCGGCGGGGGGATGGCCGAGCTGGCGGGTCCTCATCGCCTGCATCGTCTTCGGTTATCTCGCATCCGGCTCCGCCAACGCCTACAACATGGTGCTCGATCGGGATATCGATGCGGTGATGAACCGGACGAAGCAGCGGCCTCTCGTGACCGGTGAGATCTCGCCCCGGGCGGCCACGATCTTCGCTACGACCATCGGCATCATCTCGATCGCTGGCTTCGTCCTCGTGACGAACTGGCTTGCGGGACTCCTCGCCGCCGTCGCCATCCTCCTCTATGTCGTGCTGTACACGATCATCCTCAAGCGCCGCACGGACCAGAACATCGTGTGGGGCGGCTTGGCGGGGTGCATGCCGGTCCCGATCGCATGGGCGGCACAGACCGGCAGCCTCGATTGGCCCGCCCTCATCCTCTTCCTCGTCATCTTCTTCTGGACTCCGCCGCATTATTGGCCGCTGTCGATGAAGTTCGCGAAGGACTATCGGCGTGCCGGTGTGCCGATGCTGGGGGCCGTTGCGGATGACGTGACGGTGGGGAAGCGGGTCATCATCTATGGCGCAGTCACGGTCGCGGTCTCGTTGGCCCTCATTCCGGTCGCTCCCATGGGTTGGTTCTATTCTGCGGCCGCCATCGCGGCAGGCGCGTGGTTCATGTGGTCCTGCATCGACCTCTACCGCCACGCGAAGAACCCCGAGCTGGGCAAGCCGAAGGCGATGAAGGTCTTCCACGGCTCCATCTACTACCTGTCCATTCTCTTCATCGCGGTCGCGATCGACCCGTTCCTCGTGTGAGAATCTCCCCGGCTATCGCCGGATACCTCAATTCGATAGCCGTCGAGCGCTCCCTGTCCGAGAACACTCTCGTTGCTTATACGCGCGACCTGGCTCGCTATGCCGACTATCTCGACACCGTCACCGTCCGCGACCTGTCGGAGATCACGCCCGATATCGCGGCGGGATTCGCGGACTTCGTGGCGCAGGCGGGCCTCGCACGGTCTTCGACAGCACGCACCTTGACCGCCGTGCGGTCCTTCCACAAGTTCTGTCTCGGGGAGGGCTGGACGGAGGGGAACCCGGCCCGGGATCTTGCTCTTCCCAAGCAGGACAAGAGGCTTCCGAAACCGTTGACGATCGACCAGGTCGCGTCCCTGATCGCGGCCGCCTCGGCGCAGGATCCGCCGCTCGGTCCACGAGACGCCGCTCTCCTCGAGGTGTTGTACGGCACCGGCGCCCGTATCTCAGAAGTTCTCGGCCTCGATATCGACGACATCGACAGGGAGGGGAGAGCTGTCCGGCTCTTCGGCAAGGGACGGAAGGAGCGGGTTGTTCCGCTCGGTTCGTACGCGATCGATTCCGTCGATCGGTATCTCGTCCAGGCCAGGCCGGCGCTGGCCTCCCGGGGGCGGGGAACACCGAGGCTCTTCCTCAACCAGTTGGGGCGTGCGCTCTCACGCCAGTCCGCCTGGGCGATCCTCCAGGAGGCGGGTGACAGGGCGGGCCTTGCCGACCACATCTCACCGCACACCCTGCGGCATTCCTATGCGACTCACCTTCTCATGGGAGGAGCCGATGTGAGGGTCGTCCAGGAGCTCCTCGGCCACGCATCGGTTACCACGACGCAGATCTATACTGCCGTGACGATCGAAACACTGAAGGAAACCTTTGCGACATCGCACCCCCGTGCACGGAGACGGGACTAATTCGCTATTGTAAAGGGGTGACCGAGAACCCTAAGCAACCGCCGCTCATCAGCGTCCCGGCAGACGATGACTTCCCGTACCCTCCGGCACTGGACGGACACGGGCCCGCCCGCATCATCGCCATGTGCAATCAGAAGGGCGGCGTGGGGAAGACGACGACCTCGATCAATCTCGCGGCGGCTCTTGCCGAGTACGGCCGCCGGGTTCTCCTCATCGACTTCGACCCCCAGGGCGCGGCCTCTGCCGGTCTCGGGGTGAATGCTCGCGGCCTCGATCAGACGATCTACACCGAACTGCTCGCGGCTAAGCCCGATATTCGGGACATCATCCACGAGACCGGGGTTGATGGCCTGCACATCGTGCCCGCGAACATCGACCTCTCGGCTGCCGAGATTCAGCTCGTCTCCGAAGTCGGCAGGGAGCAGACTCTCGCCAGGGTCCTGCGTCCCGTCGTCGACGAGTACGATGTCATCATCATCGACTGCCAGCCGTCTCTCGGCCTCCTCACCGTCAACGCCCTGACAGCGGCCCACGGTGTCATCATTCCTCTCGAGGCGGAGTTCTTCGCGATGAGGGGGGTTGCGCTCCTCGTGGAGCAGATCGAGCGCGTCACGGAGCGTCTCAATCCGAAGCTGCGGCTCGACGGCGTCCTCCTCACCATGGTGGACAATCGCACCCTTCATGCCCGGGAGGTCATCGCCTCCGTCCAGGAGGGCTTCGGGGATCAGGTCTTCGACACGAAGATCGCTCGGACCGTGAAGTTTCCCGATGCGACGATCGCGGCTGAACCGATCACGACGTACGCACCGACCCATTCCGGCGCCCACGCGTACCGGAGGCTGGCCCGCGAAGTGATCGCCCGCGGCCACAGCGCGTAATGAAGGGGCGTCAAGCCTCTCTCTTCGAGACGGAGGGCACGCTCGCGTTCGACGTCTCTCTCGATGTCTTCGCGGGGCCCTTCGATGTTCTCCTCTCCCTGATCGCGAAGCGGCGTCTCGACGTCACTGATATCGCCCTCGCCGAGGTGACGGACGAGTTCCTCGTCCACGCCAGGGCCCGGGCGGAGATGGACCTGTCGCAGGCCAGCGAGTTCCTCGTCATCGCCTCGACGCTCCTTGCTCTCAAGGCCTCGCGGCTCCTGCCGTCGACGGATGACGATGAGGAGGATCTGGAGCTGCTGGAGGCCCGCGACCTGCTGTTCGCGAAGCTGCTCCAATACAAGGCCTACAAGGATCTGGCCGCGATCGTGTCCCGGACGATGGCTGAGACGGCACGTGCGGTTGCCAGGGATGTTCCCCTCGAGGGGGAGTATGCGGGGCTGATGCCGGACGTCGACCTCCACATCACCCCCGAGGGCCTGGCGGAGCTGGCTCGGCAGATCATGGAGCGGGATGCCACCGAACCGGAGATCGGCCTGTCCCATCTTCATGCGCCGCTCGTCTCAGTCGAGTCCCAGATCGACGTGCTCAGGGTAAAGTTGGCTGGCGGCAGGTCAGTCTCTTTTGGGGAGCTCTGCGAGGATGCACCGACGGTGGCCACCGTTGTGGCACGCTTCCTCGCGATCCTCGACCTGCTGCGGCAAGAAGCGGTTGCCGTGCGGCAAGATGAAGCGTTAGCAGAACTGGAGGTCACATGGACGGCGTAGCCGACCCTGATCTCCGGGAGGCTCTCGAAGCGATCCTCATGGTCGCACCCGAACCGGTCAGCGCCCGTCATCTCAGCGACGTCCTCGGCGTCGCCGAATCCGTCATCGATCGCGAACTTCGTGCATTGAGCGCCGACTACCGCGGCGAGAACGGTGTGCAGCGCGGCTTCGAGCTGCGCGAGGCAGGGCATGGGTGGCGGATCTACTCGTCCCCGCGCTACTCCGATATCGTGGCCCACTTCGTCACGTGGGGGCAGAGCACGAGACTCTCCGGACCGGCCCTCGAAACCCTCGCAGTCATCGCCTACCGGCAGCCTGTCTCACGATCGCAGATCGCGGAGATTCGCGGCGTCAACGTCGATGGTGTGGTCCGCACCCTCGTCACGAGGGGCCTCATCGAACCGTCGGGTCACGAAGCATCCGGCGCGGTTCTGTATAGTACAACTGGATTATTCCTAGAGAAAATGGGGATGACGTCGCTTGCGGACCTGCCGCCGACGGCCCCGCACCTTCCCGAGCTCGACGAGCTCGATGATATAGAAAAGGATCGACAATGAGTGAACAAGGCGAGCGGCTGCAGAAGGTCATGGCTCACGCCGGAGTGGGATCTCGTCGCACCTGCGAGGAGATCATCGAGTCCGGTCGTGTCTCTATCGACGGGCGGACCGTCACGCGTCTCGGCACACGCGTCACACCCGAACAGATCATCCGCGTCGACGGCGAACGGATCATCTTCGACGAATCGAAGGTGACGATGGCGCTGCACAAGCCTGCGGGCGTCGTGTCGACGATGGAGGACGAGATGGGGAGGCCGTCACTGGCCCAGTTCATCGAGGACCGTACTGAGCGCCTCTACCATGTGGGCCGCCTCGATCAGGAGACCGAGGGCCTCATCCTCCTGTCGAACGACGGGGAGCTCACCCACCGTCTCACCCATCCCTCGTACGAGATCCCCAAGACATACGTCGCGACCGTGGAGGGCCAGGTCAACAGGAGCCTGCAGCGGACGCTCGAGAACGGCGTCAACCTCGACGAGGGTCTCGTCAAGGCGGACCGGGTGAAGATCATCGAGATGGGATTGCCGAACTCCATCGTCGAAATCACGCTCCACTCCGGTGCCAACCGGGTCGTCCGCCGTATGTTCGAGGCCGCAGGCTTCCCCGTCGTCCGTCTCGTCCGCACCCAGTTCGGCACGATCTCGATCGGCAGGATCAAGCCCGGCCGTTCCCGCCTGATCCGAGGCTCCGAGCTGGGAGCGCTCATGAAATCGGTTGATCTGTGATCATCCGCATCATCGGGACAGGCCTCCTCGGCACGTCCCTCGGTCTCGCTCTCGGCAAGCACGACATCCAGCTCGACGACGCGTCTCCCATGACGGCTGCTCTCGCGCAGGATCTCGGTGCCGGCCGGGAAGTGACACCACAGTCACCGGATCCCGATCTGGTGATCGTCGCGACCCCGCCGGACGTGGCCGCGATGACCATCAACAGGTCCCTCGATGAGTTCCCCCGCGCGATCGTCACAGATGTCGCCTCCGTCAAGGCGATTGTCCTCGACGAGGTCGGGGAGGGGAGGGACCGCTACGTCGGATCGCATCCCATGGCGGGCCGGGAACGATCCGGTGCGATCGCAGCCGACGGCGACCTCTTCATCGGACGGCCCTGGGTTGTGGTGGCGCACGAATCATCGCGTCCGGACGCGGTTGCGCTCGTCAAACAGATCGCCATGGAAGTCGGCGCCTTTCCGGTCGAGATGAGTGCACAATCGCACGACAGTGCGGTCGCCAGAGTCTCCCACGTCCCCCAGCTCATGTCGTCGCTGACGGCCACGACGCTCGTCTCTGCCCCTCCGCTCAGCCTCGACCTTGCGGGACAAGGGCTCCGGGATGTCACACGGATCGCCAACTCCGACCCGAAGCTGTGGGCCACGATCATTGCCGGGAACTCGAGTTCCGTGGCCACGATCTTGAAGGAGATCCGCGATCGACTCGACTACCTCATCGAGGGCGTCGATTCGATGGCAGCGGATCGATCCTACGCCGGGGTGGCACATGTTGCGAAGATCGTCAGCGATGGCAACATCGGCGCCTCCCGCATCCCCGGCAAGCACGGCGGCGCGCCCGTCAGATATGCGACGGTGACCGTGCTCGTACCCGACAAGCCGGGAGAACTCGGCAGGCTCTTCACGGAAACGGGAGAGATCGGGGTCAACATTGAAGACTTGACGCTCGAGCATTCACCCGCGCAGCCTGTCGGCCGTGCGGCGCTCAGTGTGAACCCGTCCCAGGCCCAGCCTTTGGCTGATGGTCTGGAGGAGCGCGGGTGGACGATCGCGTCCGTAGAGATGGAGGAAAACTAGTGGGAATCACCATCGGCATTGACGGGCCGTCCGGGTCGGGCAAGTCGACCGTCTCGAAAGAGCTCGCACGCCGGCACAGCCTCGGCTACCTCGACACGGGCGCCATGTACCGCGCAGCCACCTGGTGGGTTCTCTCCCAGGACGTCGACCTGGCGGACGAGGACGCGGTCGTGGCCTGCGTGTCGGCGATGCCGCTCATGGTCCCGATCGATCCGGACGACCAGACCATCATCTGCGACGGGATCGATATCACCGACACGATCCGCACCCCGGAACTGTCGCGCGTCGTATCGACCGTGTCCTCCTACTATCCGGTGCGGGACATCCTCATCGGCATGCAGCGGGACATCATCGATGCAGAGCAGAGCCCGGACTCGTTCTCGCACGGTCGCGGTATTGTCGCCGAAGGGCGCGACATCACGACAGTCGTCCGGCCCGAGGCGGATGTTCGCATTCTCCTCACAGCATCCGAGGAGGCTCGGCTCGCACGGCGGGCCCGAGAGCTCGTCGGCACGGCCGATGCTGAGACGATCGAGAAGACTCGCGGTATCGTGTCAGAACGAGACCGTCAGGATTCCGCCGTCACGAAGTTCATGGAGGCCTCGGATGGGGTCTTCACCATTGACTCGTCAACGATGTCGATCGACGACGTCGTTGACACCATTACCAATCTGGCCGGGAGGCTCACGTGACCGATGACAGGACCGAAGCGCTGCGCAGTGCGCTCGAACAATACGATCTGACAGAGGAAGACCTCGCCGAGCTGGAATGGCAGGAGGGTGCTCCCAAGCCAGCCGATCGCCCCACCCCGCCCGTCCTGGCGATCGTCGGCCGCCCCAACGTCGGCAAATCAACACTGATCAACCGCATTCTCGGCAAACGCGTCGCGGTCGTGCAGGACACTCCCGGCGTGACGAGGGACCGTGTGCGCTACGAGGCGTCATGGAACGGCCGCGACTTCACCGTGGTCGATACCGGGGGCTGGGAAGTGAAGGTCGAGGGTCTCGACCTGTCCGTGGCGCGCCAGGCGGAAGTGGCGATCAACGAGGCGGACGCCGTGCTGTTCGTCGTCGATGCGACGGTGGGTGTGACCTCGACCGATGAAGAGGTCGTCAAGCTGCTGCGGTCCTCCGGAAAACCCGTCATCCTTGTCGCCAACAAGGTCGACTCCCAGATCCAGGAAGCTGATGCTGCCTACCTGTGGGCGCTTGGACTCGGCGAACCAGTAGCCGTGTCGGCGCTCCACGGCCGGGCCTCGGGCGACCTGCTCGATCGTGTCATGGCGATCCTGCCGGAGCATTCACAAACCGGCGGACGCGGCTTCGACCTCGGCAACCGCCGCGTCGCCCTCGTGGGCCGCCCCAACGTCGGCAAGTCTTCCCTGCTGAACCGTCTCGCCGGTGAGGACAGGGTCGTCGTCAACGAGGTTGCGGGCACGACGCGCGACCCGGTTGATGAGTTCATCGAGCTCGATGGCGAAGCCTGGACCTTCGTCGACACGGCCGGCATCCGCCGCCGCGTCCACCAGACGTCAGGCGCCGACTTCTATGCCTCCCTGCGCACGCAGAACGCGATCGAGAAGGCGGATCTCGGGCTCGTCCTCCTCGACGCCTCGGAGCCGCTCACGGAGCAGGACGTGCGAGTCATCCAGCAGGTGGTCGATGCTGGTCGATCGCTCGTCATTATCGCCAACAAGTGGGACCTGGTCGATGTCGATCGCCAGAAGGAATTCAACCGAGAACTCGAGCGAGAGCTGGTCCAGCTGAGCTGGGCGCAGCGCGTCAACCTCTCGGCGCTGACCGGCTGGCACACGAACAGGCTCTCGAGCGCCATGAACGTGGCCTACGAGAATTGGCATCGTCGCATCACCACCGCGAAGCTCAACAACTTCCTCGGGGAACTCGCCTCCGCTCATCCCCATCCCGTCCGCGGCGGCAAGCAGCCGAGGATCCTGTTCGCAACCCAGCCGAGCGCGTGCCCCCCGCGTTTCGTCATTTTCACGACAGGCTTCATCGATCACGGCTATCGTCGTTTCATCGAGAATCGTCTGCGGGAAGCCTTCGACTTCACGGGCACGCCGATCGAGATCTCGGTCCGTGTTCGCGAACGAAGGAAGAGGAACTGATGAAGCTCCTGAAAGCACTCGTACGACGCCCCTCACCCCAGCACCAGAACGGCCTCCTCACCCACCTCACACGGTCGGAGACGGACCCGGATCTTGCTCTGGCGCAGTGGGAGGACTACTGCGACATCCTGCGGGACCACGCCGAGGTTATCGAAGTCGAACCCGCGCCGGAGTACGCGGACTCGGTCTACATCGAGGACACGGCATTCGTCTACGGCAACACCGCCGTCATGACGAAGCTCCGCTACCCCTCCCGCCAGCCTGAGCACGCAGCGGTTGAGGAAACGCTCAAGGGCTTGGGGCTTGAGATCAAGAGACTGGCCGACTGGTCATATCTAGAGGGCGGGGACATCCTCAAGTTCGATGACACGATCTGGGTTGGTTTGTCCACACGGTCCGATCTGGAGGGCGTCCAGTGGCTGGAGAAGGCACTGGCGGACTATGCTCCGACGGTCATCCCCGTCCCGGTTCAGCATGCTCTCCATCTCAAGTCCGCCATCACAGCCCTGCCGGACGGAACTTTCCTCGCGCACCCGAAGTATGCTCCGCCGGAGTCCTATTTCCCGGGCTACCGCAGGGCTCCCGAGTTCGAAGGCTCCCAAGTCGTTCTTCTCGGAGACAACAAGGTCCTGCTCTCAGCCTCCGCACCGGAAACGGCTGACATGCTGAAAGCCGACGGCTTCGACGTGTACACGACACCGATGACCGAGTTTGAGAAGACGGAAGGCTGCGTCACCTGCCTCTCCATTCGGATCCGCCAGTAAGTGGCGTGAACCACGCTGAAAACGGCGTCTCTGATTGGCGATTCCACGACCGAGTGGGCTAACCTTGAGAAGTCGCAAAAGCGAACGGGCTGTGGCGCAGTTTGGTAGCGCACTTGACTGGGGGTCAAGGGGTCGTGGGTTCAAATCCCGCCAGCCCGACAGAACAGAACGCTGGTATCTCAACGAAAACGAGATGCCAGCGTTTTCGTTTTCGGTGATACCAACGAAAATCCGATAGCAGAACGTCAACGAGCGACATTCATGGTTTGTCGTTGGGCAAATAGATTCGAACCACAGGATGCAACGACTTGGTGGGCTGGATGATGATGACCGCTATGTCGCTGACGAGCATGATGATGTGGGCATAGGTTCGGTGCGGCCATGGACTCGCAAGATCAGGGTCATGTCGCGGCGGACGCGGCCGTGGGGATCGTTTCGGGGTCTCCTGGTGGGAGGCGTTGATCGCGGCTCGATAGGCTGCCTTCGGGGTGGATCGGTGCGGCAGACACCTGTGGGGTCGGTGAAGTTGACCATCCTTCTGGATGATGTCCAACTGGTTTAAGAGAGCTCCGAAAGAGGTACGTCCACCCTTTATCACGAGTAACTGCTCGTTCAAGGCCAAATCCTGGTCTCTAGAGGTGTTCCGGTGCACCATGCTATCCCGATGTCGTACGACAGTAGAGTCCATTGCCCTGCAACCAGTCACCGCCAGCCCGACAGGGCGGTAAGCGGATACTCACCGAAAACGAGATGCCTACTGGCTTTTCTCTTTGGAGGGGTGGACTATTCGGCTCACAGGTCATTGCAAGCTCAGAGGTCGCTTCGTTTTTGCTGGTGATCGGCTCTTTCGGTGTGATCATGAGATTCATGATGTTCGCGAACGTCGCTCGTAGCGGCTCTTATGCCAATGTGTGGCTGTGGTTTGGGGCGGTTGGACAACTATCAACTCTGTTCTGCAGTTGGTGATCAATGGCATCAATGTCATTGATGGCTATCAAATATTGCTTTCGCGTTGACCTCTCTCTCGACCGTAAGAGCAGGTTTGGAGGTGCGTGATGAGGGCGTGAGCATGTCTTCTTGACGACCCGGTCAGCGGCAGGTGACAGGGTACGGATAGACCGACACCGAGTGTCAGCATGACCGCTGTTTCCTCTGCGGGACAATCCAGGCAGCTCAACGCGGACGTTGAAGATCTTGCAGAGCTCCTGATCTTCATGGCTTCCCGTCAACGTTGACGAGACCTGCCAGGAGCCGGACGCAGCTTCAGCTGGCGCTCCCAACGCTTTTGGGTGCTATAGCCCGTGCCCGCGATCGTGGCCGAACATGACCGCGTGGTCCTCATTGCCCGGATCCACCTGGGACGGTTCGCTGTCATCGTGATAGCCACCAGTCGGACCCACGTGACTGACGGGCACACAGCACACACCGGGCGCACCACCTCGCGGGAATCTCCTCGGTTATCAATCGCTCATCCTGATGTGGAGATAACTGGCCAAAGCCGCGCTGTTGCTTTGAAGCTGTGGGCACACACCAATGTTCAGCGTTGCCAATTTCCTATCTTTGATTCGGCCTGGGTTTAGTTCCGAGCTTTATAGCAGAATAGGAACACTATGCCCAGAAAGTATGACCCCGAACTGAAGCAGCGTGCGGTGCGGATGGTTTCCGAGGCTCTTCCCGATCACCCCACTCGCACAGCCGCGGTCCGTCATGTCGCGGACCTGCTCGGGGTAGGCGCAGAGGCCCTGCGAACCTGGCACCGGCAGGCCGAAGTCGACCAAGGTAAAAGGCCCGGCGTGACGACCGACTTAGCCGCAGAGAATAAACGACTGGAGCGTGAGAACGCTGAGCTGCGCAAGGCTAACGAGGTGCTTAAAGCTGCGAGTATATTTTTCGCGAAGGAACTCGACCGGCCACGGACGAAATGATCGCTTTCATCGATACTTATCGTGATCGTTTCGGAGTTGAGTTCCTCTGCGCCACGCTTCGTGGAGCAGTCCGTGGATTTATCACCTCCCGTGGATACCGTGCCGCGAAGAGCCGGCCCCCGTCAGCCCGTCAGCTGAAAGACGAGCTGCTGATTCCAGAGATCCAGCGCCTGCACAAAGAGCATTACAGCGTCTACGGACGCCGCAAGATGCATGCGCTCCTGAAACGACAGGGCTGGGACATCGGCCGCGATCAGACCCACAGGCTCATGAAACTCGCCGACGTTGAAGGTATTCGCAGGTCGAAGAAGGCTTTCACCACGATCCCTGATTCCGGCTTAGCGCTGCCCGGGGACCTGGTGGAGCGCCGGTTTGTAGCTGACCGACCTAACCAATTGTGGGTCTGCGACATCACCTATGTCGCCACCTGGTCCGGGTTCGCCTACGTCTCTTTCATCATCGACGTCTTCGCTCGTCGTATCGCCGGCTGGAATGTTGCCTCGACATTGAAAGCTGACGTGCTGCCACTGCAAGCTTTGGAGATGGCTGCCTGGCAAAACGACGGTGACCTTGATGGAGTGATCCATCATAGCGATCACGGCTCGAACTACATGTCCCTGGTCTACACCAGCAGGGTCAATGAACTCGGCGCCAAGCCCTCTACCGGGACCGTCGGCGATAGTTTTGACAACGCGATGGCTGAATCGGTTAATGCTCTCTACAAGGCCGAACTGATTCGTCAGCGCGGGCCGTGGAAGACCGTGGAAGAAGTTGAGCTGGCAACCCTGGAATACGTGTGGTGGTGGAACAACAAACGCCTCCACGGTGAACTTGGCTACCGCAGCCCGCTCGAGGTCGAGACCGCCTACTACACTGAACAAGAATCCCGCCTGACACCAGTCCGGTGACAGGAAAAACGGTCGGAACTAAACCCAGGCCGAATCAGTTAAACCGTTCAACTATTCCCTTGGTCTCTGGATCATAGGGCTTGGCTTGCACGAGTTTGACACCGAGGGTTCCACAGAACTCGGCAACTTCGCGCCCGATTTTTCCGTGTCTGCCGATTCCTGCCTCGTTGTCCCACAACAATCGCCGAGGCACCCGACCAAAGGTGGAGATCGCCTCCCACATGCCTAACAGCAAATCTGGGCGACGACGAGTAGGGATCATCAGAGCTACAGGATACTTCGACCAAGCCAACACCATCGTCAGGACAGGCAAGCGTGCCACCTTGCCGCCCCCGATCGGGATATCGACATCAGGGAACCACAGATCACACTGGGCCACGTCCCCGATTTCCCACACCAACCGGTCAGCTGGGTCCAGGCGTCGTGGCGCATATTCCGGACGGATCCGTGCCACATGATGTCGCAATGTGCGCTCAGCATAGGGCCAGCCCACCCGCTCACCGATCACCGAGGTCGGCATCGTTGGACACTCCTCCAACAGCCATCGCACCCGAGCCTCGTACTCCCCAAACTTCGTCGGTATCGTCTTGCGGACATAACGCGGCACGTGATCGGACTTCACCGCCCGATCCACCGTATTACGCGAGATACCAAGCTCCACGGCAATACGAGCCTTCGGTACACCCTCCCGGGCAAGCACCCGGATCTTCTCCCAATCCTGCATTGAAATCACACTCCACATCATTAACGAAGTGCTCACTTTTCAATTGCCGAAACTGCTCACTTTTCAATTGCCACCGACACGTCGAACCGCAGCGACCGCGATCAACGAGATCGGGGGGCTACAGCTCGCATCAGAGCTTCTTGGACATAGCGATCCCACGATCACGCGAGAGCACTACATCCGCCGCAACGAAACCGTGAACCCGGTTACCGCCAAGTTCCTCGAGCAGGCGCTCGGGAGGGCAAGCTGAGCGCGACCGGGAGGCACCAGGCTCTCCTTCCTCCTAACTCTCTACAGGTGGGTGCCATCTGTAGAGAGTTAGGAGGAAGCCTCGGCAGGACGGGGCAGCCGTAGCAAGTCCAACGGGTTGCAAACGTGGCAAGCAACCGGCTGTGAGCGGACCTGCGTCAAGGCACTAAGTTCGCCGATCATAAGCTAAGAGCTCCAGTTTGCTCGAAAAACGCGCATTAAGGCGCTCTCAGTGCTAGTGTTGCTGCATGATCCTTCTGAGCTTCACCGTGCGCAACCATAAGAGCATCCGCGACGAGGTCGCTGTTGATCTCACGCGCCCTGCGCTGAAGACCCTCCAGCCCAAGGAGGGCGACTGGGGTGCTGTGAGCTATCCGCTCGCTGGGATCTTTGGAGGCAACGCGACCGGCAAGTCTGCTGTTCTGGATGCGTTCCGCTATGCCTTCACTGCGATCAGGCAATCTGCCACCGTATGGCAGGAGGCGAAGACCATGCGGCGAGCACCGTTCAAACTTGACGGGAACTCCCGGACGTCAACGAGCCTCTACGAACTTGACCTTGTCCACAATGGACGCCGCTACGCATACGGCTTCGAGGTCGATCAAGACGGGATCAAACGAGAGTGGCTGCGCGATGTCCCCAGCTCGCGTTGGCGCACCCTGCTAGAGCGCGATCGGGAAGAGAATGTGCTCACGTTCCATCCGAGCCTTCGCACCAAGATCGAGGTAACACCCCGAGAACTCGTTCTTAGCCGTGCGCTTCTGCTGAAAGACTCATCGCTGCACCCCTTCGCTCACGACTTGGTTGAAAGCTTCGACATCGTTTTGGTCAAGGACTCTCACCGAGAAGCGCGCTTGGCGAGCCTCGCAGACTCGTTGGCAGATGGAGATATCACTTTCGGAGACCTCGAAGCACTGCTGCAAGTCGCGGACATCGGTGTCTTGAACGTCAGTATCGAGGAAACGAACATCCCAGAGAGAATCCGCCTGGCGCTCCGTCGATTCGAACGTGACCTGCGTGAAGAGAAAGATCACGACGCAGACGACGAAAGTGAGTCCGAGGAAGCAGAGAGCCAGGAGGACCTGGCGGACGATGAACTCGAGCAGGTCGTAAGACATCTCCTCTTCACTCACCGCGGGACCGCTGACGACTGCCCACCCTTCTCTATCAACGAGGAGAGCGATGGAACTATCGCGTGGCTCGCGATTGCAGTACCCGCACTCGAAGCGCTACGCCGTGGAGGACTGTTCCTGGTAGATGAGATCGACGCGAGTCTTCACCCTCACCTGCTCGAGGTGCTCCTCGGCGCGTTCGCAGACCCACTCGTCAACACACATCACGCACAGCTGATCTTCACCAGCCATGAGTCGTATGTGCTTTCGCCGCTGAGCGAGGTTCGCCTCGAGCCGGAACAGATTTGGCTGACCGACAAAACGAACGAGGGAGTGACCGAGCTGACTTGCCTGTCTGACTTCCCTAAGCACCCAGATGCTAACGTCGCGAAGCGATACCTCACGGGAAGATACGGCGGAACCCCGCGGCTTTCACCGAGCCAGTTTGCGGCCCTTGTCGACACCGGAGAGGCGCAAGACTAGTGGCGGGCGCACAGCGTGGACGTCGCGGCAGGCCTCATCGACAACCTGCGCGTCGCATCCTTGTCGTCACCGAAGGCACCCGCACCGAGCCCCAATATGTTGAGGGATTGAACCGCTACCTGCGAAGCAAGGGCGCGACGGCTATCGTGAAGCCCGTTTCGGTGGGCAAGGACCCGCTGAAAGTCGTGCAGAAGTGCGTTGAAAAGAGGAACGAAGCGGCTCAGAACGACAAAGGGTACGACGACTGCGTGTGCCTGGTCGACGTCGATGAACACCAGACGTTGCTTGCGGCTATTCAGCTCGCTGAACAAGAGGAGATCCGGCTGCTGATTTCGAACCTCAAGTTCGAGGCCTGGCTGCGATGGCACGCCGAGGACAAGCGCTCAGCCTTGTCCTCGGCACAGCTCGACGAACTCGTCACGAGGCTGGGGCTCGTCAAGGGGAAGATGCTCTCGCAGTCCTTCCCGTTCCACCAGGTGCATGACGCGTGCAAGACGGCTCGGGCCGTCGACCCTGAGATGCGACCAGGGCGCAAAGGACCAGATCCATCCTCATCCATGCCTATCCTTGTGGATCTCATGCAAGGGGTGTGAACGCGGATATGACTAGCCACACCCCGCAGGCATCCTGCGATCTGGAACTTCCCCGATGTGCCGTGTACGTCGGTGGCGGCGAGATTACAGCAGAGCGAGTGAGGCTGTGCGGGGAGGGACTCCAATGCTGAACGAGTCTGGCGATTCAATGTCGAACGAGACGCCTACGACAACTGAAGCCGCTACGTCACCGCGTTTAAAGTGGCAACCGCTTCAAGATCTGGCTCCGCATTACGTGCCATCCGTGCACGCGGGATACCTTCGTGCACTCCTTGAAGGAATCGAAGCACGTCAGGCGACGAACATTGCCTTGTCTGGGCCTTACGGTGCAGGAAAGAGCAGCATCCTCCAAGGACTCACGGACAGATACCCAGACCAGACGATTCAGGTATCCCTTGCGACCGTGCGGTCCTCCACTGAGAGCTCGGCAGACAAGGAAGTCGCGGAGCCCTCGGCCAGTGACTTGCAGAAGGAGATCGTCAAGCAGATCCTTTACGTCGTTGACCCTTCCAAAATGCCTGCCTCGCGATTTCCTAGGACCAGCAAGTTCCGGTGGTTCAAAAGCCTTGGCTGGGCACTGCTAGCAGGGGCGGCCGGTGTCGCGGTTCAATGGATCATCACGTTGGTTGTGGCGTCTCTTCAGCAAGACTCGACGCTGACTTGGCGTCCTGAACTCTACATTCCGACCCTTGTGGGCGTCGCGCTCGTCGCCCTGCTCCTCCTGCGAATCACGAACGGCCGCCTTGCGATCAGCGACCTCGCAGCCGGACCGGCCAAGCTCACACTCGCAGACAAAAGCGGCAGCTACTTCGACGACTATCTTGACGAGATCGTCTATTTCTTCCAAGTCTCGAAGACACGCATCCTCGTCCTTGAAGACATGGACCGCTTCGACAACGTCGAAGTCTTCGAAGACCTGCGCGCACTCAACGTTCTGCTCAACCACTCAGCACAACTGAACGCGGAACGACTCCACGGTAAGACGGGTAGCTTGTGGAATCGCTTCCTGAAGCGCAGACCGTGGAAGAAGGCCGAGAAACTCAATTTCGATGAACTTGAAAACTTGGAGAAGATTCCCAAAGGGTTTCATCACGGACCCATCATTTTCGTGTACGCGATCCGCGACTCCCTCCTGGCCAAGACCGTCCAAGCCACCGGAGACGTGCAACACGACGCTTTCACCCGAACAAAGTTCTTCGACCTGATCGTTCCTGTCGTCCCGTTCGTCACTGAGCAGAACGCCAGAGGAGCCCTCAAGAAAGAACTCGAGCTGCTCGCTGGCGTTCCGCTCAACGGGCCTGCGGAAGCAGAACCAGGCGCAGAGGAGCGCGCCCGAGTAGAAGGTCGGCCTTCCCAAGGCCTCGTTCGGAGGATCGCTCAGTACTTTCCTGATCAACGACAGATCCGAAACATCCGCAATGAATTTGCGATGTACAGAGACCGCCTGCTGCAACCAGGACTCCACCCCGAAGAGCTCACCCCCGATCGACTCCTCGCCCTGGTCCTCTACAAGAATCTCGAAGTCGCCGACTTCGAACTAATCCGTCTCGGAAAGAGCAAGCTCCACACTGTGCTACGACTGAGCCAGGCACTGGTTCTTGAGAATTTAAAGTGCATCAACCTCCGGCTTAGCCATCCCTCTGAAGAGGCCCAACGCGATCAGGCTGCTGCTCTCGCAGAACTGGTTCTGAACAGGACTAAGGCTCTCGGTCTTTTCTTTGAACAGGCCGTCCGGTCGTACCACACGATTAGCTACCGGCCTTTAACGCTCGAACAACTCAGCGACCTGGACCTATGGAGGAGGGTCGCGGCAGGCGAAACGATTTTCTTTAACCAGGGGAAGGAACTTGACAGGAAGGCTATTGAATCGGCTTTCTCGGTGTCGTTGTCTTTCGCGGAGTCGACGGCCGTCCCGCTCGCTGCCGAGGAACGTAAGCGTCTAGAAGCAGATCGCGAATCGCTGGAATCGGCAACCTGGCACCGGTTGTGGGAGCTCCCGCAATTCGTGCTGAGCGCCGTCTCAGATGCGTGGCCCGAGGGTCGCAGGCCGGAGCACGCGTTGTCCTTTTCACAGATTGTTACTGCTGAGGTCGGCGAGGGGCTCGCCGCTGATCTCATCGCATCGGGCCACCTGACCCAGAACTTCGCACTCCTTAGCGCTCACTTTGATGGGCAGTTCCTCGGAGTCGAGGCACAGAACTTCATTCAGGCTTCGATCGAGCAGCCCGGACGTGCCCCGCTTGCGCCAGTATCCGGGCGTGCGATCAAGGAAGTTCTCGAAGATCGCACGCCTCTCGTGCTCGAACGCTCGGGCATGGTCAACATCCATGTCCTCAACTACCTCCTTGTCCATGCTCCGCAAGAGTCGCGCCGCGTGATCGCGCAGCTTCGGAGCTGGACTAACGACGACGAAGCCTTCATCCGCGACTTCTTCAGCAGATACGGGAGCCAAACGAATAACGCTGCGCTAGGGGACGCGATCGCCTATCTCGCAAGCCTCACAAGCGAAGTGATTCGCACGATTATCAACGATCAATCCCTCTCGGACGACCGCAAGGCCAGTCTCTTCGAGGCAGCCCTGGCGGGATCTCAAAGCGAGCAGTTCTCACGCTCTGTAGCAGGCGACGAGGGGGTGCGACTCTACGCGCAGCAAAACCATCACCGGTTTGGTTCCCTTCGTCGAGACTCACCAGAGAGAACTACTGCTGCGTCGCATCTGGTTCTGTTGAAGACCGCGATCGACGACCTCGAGCCACTTTCCGTCTCAGCCCGCGACCTCTTCGTCGAACAGGGACTGTTCGCGATGACCGTCGCGAATCTGAATGTCATCGTTGGGCGCGAAGAGCCCACATGGGTCAGCTTGGAGCAGCTGAAGACTTCACCAACCGGTTACAACTCCACGTTGCCACGCATCGCGGACTACCTCGAGCTGCTCGAAGCTCAAGAGACGGGCGACGAGACGCCGAGTGCCGAAACGCCCATGGCGCTGGCAGAGATCTTGGAGGACCTACTAGCGGAGCTTGGCGAAGACGAGGAGCTGCAACTCCGGGCCGTAGCGCACAACGCACTGCCGTCCATACGTGTGCTGGACATCACGCAGAACGCACAGATTGTGCAGGAAGTACTACTCCTCGAGCATCGCGCGGAAGCCTCAACCTCCAACTTGCTGGCACGGTTCAACACCAGCGGCACGGTGACCGAAGGCATCGCCACCGCACTCCACGACGAGCCCCGGCCAAAAATCAGCGATGACACGGACCTTTCCGCATTCGTATCGTCCGTACTCCTCGCCACCGAGACCTTCCCAGAACTCCTGACAGACGACGTAGTGAGCGACCTCGTCGATCAACTACAGGAGCACTTTGAGATCCCCGCAGCTGCCTGGCTGACAGCCACACCATCGGTGTCGGTGCGCCTGATCAATGAGGAGTGGGGAGAACTGGACGAGCTTCGAGCTACAGCCGACACCGCAATTGACTGGAGCGTCAGAGAAGCTCTGCTTGTGAAACAACCCGCCCCTGACGCTTCCGAGATTGGCGAGCTCGTCAGCCCCAACGACGTCACCGCCTTCTTGGCGAGCGAAGCGATTGATGTCAACGTGCGGGCCTATGTCGGTGACTATCTCAGCAGCCTTCTGACCACAACGCAGGCAAAGCAGAATGCCAATGCAATCGCGACATTCTTCAGCGAGCGAAGCATCGGCCTCGGTCTCAATGAAATTCACGCGCTCGCAATGGCCGGTGCTTCGCGAGCAAGCCTGGTTGCACTGCTGAACACGACCGAGGCTCAGAACGCATTCGCTGCTGACCCGGCTGCGACTCTCAGGACCTTGGGCGGCAAGTACGCAGCAATCGTCGATATGGCTTTCGCATCCCCGAAGTTCACTCCTACTGTTGAACACCACAGCTTCTTGTCCACTCTGGAGAAACTCGGCATCGTACGACGTCTCCCAACCAAAGCCGACGGCATGCTCCGTATCAGGCGCGTCAAGTAGCAGGTTCCGAATTTCCAACATGATCAGCTACGACCTACACAAGCTCGGATGGCGTGCGTTCCAAGATCTCAGCGCGGTCGTCCTGCAACACGCGCTGGGGCAAACCTTCCATACCTTCGCCGATAGCAACGACGGCGGCCGCGACGGCGCGTTTTACGGTGGCTGGCTGGCAGGGAACCTTGACTCGACCGCGACCCTCCCGAGCAGCTTGACTGATGCGGCAGCAGTGGTGGCACAGTGCAAGTTCAGCGCCTCTGGCGTCGGAACACTGCCTCCCAGCGGCCTTAAAGATGAGTTGGTGAAGGCTGAAAAGCTGCACGCTGAAGGCCATTGCGATGCCTACATCTTGATGACCAATCTTCGAGTGTCAGGCGACACCGAAGCCTGGCTTCGCTCTGAACTTGCTGATCGAGGAATCGATCAGGCGATGGTCCTCGACGGAAACTGGATCTGCCAGCAGATCGCCACACGACCGGTTCTACGCAGGTATGTCCCACGGGTCTACGGGCTGGGCGACCTCAGCCAGATCCTTGATGAGCGACGACTTGCGCAGGCCGAAGTGCTACTGGCCAACCTCGGACAAGACCTCTCGACATTTGTTCCCACAGCCGCCTATCGACAAGCAGCGGACGCACTGGCCAATCAGGGGTTCACGATCCTGCTCGGAGCGCCCGCAGCAGGGAAATCCACCATCGCCGCCACACTGTCGGCTGCCGCACTGGACGAGTGGGGCTGCGGTGTGCGCAGAGTCGACTCAGCCGCGGAACTCATCGAGTCTTGGAACCCACACGAGCCCGACCAGCTCTTCTGGGTCGACGATGCCTTCGGGGCGATCCAACACGATCAGCAGCTGACTGATCAATGGTCGCGGCGTCTCGACCAAGTGATGACAGCCATCAGTAGCGGAGCAAAAGTCATCCTGACCAGCCGTGACTACATCTACCGTGAAGCGCGCCGTCACCTGAAGGACTACACCTACCCGCTACTTCGCGAGCAAGCTGTGGTGGTCGATGTGGAGCAGCTTTCGGAAGAGGAACGTCGCCAGATTCTCTACAACCATCTACGAGCCGGGGACCAGCCCGAGGGCGTCCTAAAGAACTGGCGGCCTTACTTGCAGAGCGTCGCTGCTTCGCGAGCATTCCAGCCAGAGATTGCTAGACGCCTGGGGCGCAAGGCATTCACAAGCCGGATCCAGTACGGCGGACAGCTGCTTGACTACGTTCAGCACCCGCTCGACTTCTTGACCGATGTACTCAATCAGCTCGAACCGGCCGCTCGAGCGGCATTGGCCTGCGTCTACCTCTCGGGTGACGGGTTACCTTCTCCAGTCAAACTATCCGACCAGCAGGCGGAGACGGTCACTCAACTGGGAGCTACAACACCGGAGGTCATGCGGGCTCTCGGACATCTCAACGAGACCTTCTTGATGTTGCCAACTGATGCACACGGTGGTGCAAAGTGGCGCTTCCGGCACCCGACGGTCCGGGAAGGCTTCGCAGCTTCGATCGCAGATGACCCGAATGTGGTGCACATCGTTCTGAGCGGACTCACTGACGATGAACTTGTCAAACAGGTGGATTGCGGAGGGACCGAAGCAGGCACACTGATCACAATCCCAGCGCACCTCTACCCAGACGTTGTCGCAAGGACACCGCTCGCCCCCGCATTAGCAAACGACACCTGGTACAGCCCGCTCGCATCGTTTCTGAACCATAGAGCTTCTGATGATTTTTTGAGCCTGTGGGCTTCGAGCAACGCAGACATGCTACCCGGACTCCTCAAGTTTGAGTCCTACAGGAGCGCTTCCTGGCGGCCTACACTGCTGGCGCGACTGCACACCGCACAGGTACTTCCGCAGGGTTTGCGCGAACGTGCGGTAGAGCTCCTTGAGCGTCAAGCAGTTGAAGACTTTGAAGCCACATGGCTTGACTCCGACATCGTGGAGCTCTTCACACCGGCCGAACGGCAAGCGCTTCTCGACAGGTTCGCCAACGAAGCACTACCTCTGATCGATTACTTGATCGACGAATCTGCTGACGGGTATCTCGACGATGTAGGTCCAGCTGAACGATACGAACACGCACGCGAAACGGTCACCGCATACCTCGAGGCCTTTGAGGAGGACATGCGGGACACCGGGCGCCTAAACGAAGCACTCAGTGATATCGAAGTTAAAGTCGCTCAAGCCGAAGAGAGCTTTGAGCCCAAGACCAGCGAGTCCTTTGCCCCAACCAAGCATCCCGCGACGTCCCCGACCCGGCGAGACCAGTTCGACGATGTCCACGTAGGGCATTGATTGTCACTCCTGAATGCCGGTCCAGATAGTGATAGGACAGGAGGCCCAGATCGCCCCAGAGCAAGAACGAAGACTCGCGATCCGCGCTCTCAACAGGCAAGCTCTCAGTTCTTCTGCTGTCACGTTATAGATAGTGTTGCGTGACACGAGTAGGACGTCCCCAGTGGCAGCGATCCGAAGCGCCCCGGATACATGTCAACCGCCTCCCGGGCACCGCAACTGCCGCACGCCAAGCTGCCTCGCGGGCCGCACGGAGCGGCGAGATTCTTCCCATTCGCAGGGGCCTGTACTACCGGGGAGTGAAGACTCGGTACGGCATGACGCATCCCCGCGTGGACGAAGTCGCTTGGGAAGTGCTCGGTGAGATCGGCAGCGGACCGACGGGGTACTCCGCTGCACGTGAGTGGGGTGTGACGACTCAGATCCCGGCGTTATTTCATGTCGCAACTCTCTGGCCGACGGACCCGATCGTGGGCGTGACGCAGCACTCGAGGCGAAACAGAGAACGGGCAACGCTCACCCCGAAAGAGATCGCCCTCCTCGAACTGCTACGAGCGCCCGACGTTTGCATCGAAGCCGGATGGGGTGCTCTGGTCGAGCGAGTCCGGGACGCGTTCGACCAGAGCAAAGTGCTGATGGCGCTCATTGGTTTTCCCCGGTTGTGCTCATTGAAATTCCCCAGGCCGCGGTCTCAGATTAGCGTATGTTGATGCCGGTGGTGGCTCGTCTGAGTTCGTCGGCTTGGTCGGTGTGGTGACGGAGGCGGTAGGACGGACCATCGAGAGTGATGACGACGGATCTGTGGAGGAGTCGGTCGAGCATTGCGGCTGCGACGGTAGTGTCGCCCAGGATCTCTCCCCACGCGCCGACGGGCCGGTTTGTTGTCAGGATGATCGAGGTTTTTAGGTAGCGTTGATTGATGACCTGGAAGAGCGCGGAGGCGGCTTCTGCGGGCAGTGGGAGGTAGCCGAGTTCATCGATGATGAGGAGTGAGGGGCCGGCGAAGAATCTCATCATTGTTGACCATTTACCCTCGATCGCGGCCCGGTGGCAGCGTGCTGCGAGGTCAGCGGCGGTGGTGAAGTAGACCCGGTACCCGGCCGTGACTGCCGCGTGCCCAAGGCCTGCAGCGATATGGGTTTTACCCGCTCCGGGCGGACCCACGAGTAAGACGTTGGTGGCATTGTGGATGAACCTGCACGTTCCGAGCTCGTGGAGGAGGTTGCGGTCGATGCCGGAAGCATAGTCGACATCGAACGCGTCCAGGGTGAGCCCGGAGGGGATGTTGGCAAACCGGAACCTGCCAGCTAATTGCCGTGCTTCTTGAGCGCTGAGTTCGATCGCGAAGAGCTTTTCCAGGGTCTGGGTCAGTGTCAGCTCTTGGGCTATGGCCTGGTCCATGGGGAAGAGCGTCAAGGGTGGCAGACAGTTTCAATGCCGATAGGTGTTGGCGTAATTGTTCGTAAACAATGTTGGCTTCGAGTGTCATGACAGGGTGTTCCTCCCTCGTGCGATCGCTTCATAGATTGATAGGTCAATGATCTGAGCCGGTTCAGCAGACCGTGTGGGGCCGGTGAGCTGGGCTGCTGCGGCACGAGAGCGTTCTCCGGGTGGGATGCGCTCTTTCTTCCGGTGAGCCCGCCCTGGAGGGGCAGAGGCTAAAGCGAGTGTCTCAAGAGCAGTCACGTGTTGGGATTGCCGCACCGTCATGCCCAGTCCGTCTTCGTGGACCGTGTGCTGAGCGATGGTGGCGCCTTGGGCAGTGGTGATCAGGATTGATTTCTTGCCCAGGCGTGCTGAGACATTCACAGTGCCGAAGACGAACTCCGGCGGGACAGAATACCTGTTGCCTCGCCACTCAATGAGTGCTTGACGAGAGACTTGACGCTGCTCGACAACCACAACAGGAAACATCGTCACCGGCACCGGCTGAAGCCGCTCGTGACAGAACAGGCTTGTGGGGGTGGACCATCCCGTCTGTGTTCGGCGTTGACGTGAGTCCTGAGATTCAGCGAAGGACGTCAACGATTGTTGGGCTTGCTCGAGAGTCAGATCATCGGGCAGGGTGCGCCACCAGCGTTGGGCCAGGGTGTGGTTGTTCTTCTCCACGACACCTTTACGGTTTCCTGACCGCGGCCGGCACGCAACGACTTGCACTGCGAAGTGTTTAGCAAAGGCCCCGAAGTTAGCGGTGACATCATTGCTGCCAGGTTTGATGACCTGAGTCATCCGGTCGAATCTCCACTGACGGCTCACCCCGCCAAGTTCAGTCACAACAACGGTGATCGCATGCATGAGATGAGCCTGATCAAGGGAAGGACAGATCACTGCTCGCCATTTCCCCGAAAAGGGCAGCGACCCCACCAGGACATACGCGGTCTTCCTGGGGAAAGCCCAACCGGTAGGTGGGTCAGGAAGTTCAACCCAGTCGAACTGAGTCTCCTCGCCCGGCGGGTGCTCGATGACAGCGTTCGCCCTTTTGGTGACGTGAGCACATGCCTGACAGGCTGGCCGTAAGCCACGGGCACGGACCTGGCGTGTGAGCGTTTGATACGAGCCAGGAAATCCCAGACCGAGCAGTTCATCAAACAAGGTCTGAGCGAACAGGTGGGGATCCTCGATCAATCTCGCAGATACGTATTCCACAAACGGCTCAAACGAGCTCTCGGGTTTCTTGCGTTTGCCAGGCTCTTGCTTACCGATCAGATATGACCGGATGGTCTTACGGTCTCTTCCAGTGATTCGGGCGATCTCACTGATAGAGATTCCCCGACGATGTAATGCGTGGATATCCACGGCTTCCTCCTGTGTCAACATAGAGACAGGGCCTTCCTCTAGCTCGTGCGTGGTCGAATACCACTAGCTTCGAGGAAGGCCCGCCCCTATGAACGGAAGCGGCCCCGGGTGGGGAAATTCAATGAGCAGAACTGGGGAATTTCAACGAGCGTCATCAGTGCGCGAGGGAGTTCTCCGTGTTGCTGTCGCCGGGGAACGGAACGTCGCCACGCGGGAGAGCTTCGACAGACTTGTCGCCGATCTGACTGCCAAATGAGGGCACCAGTTCGGAGCGGGTGGACGTGCTCCGAACAACGACTCGTTTACGAAGAGCTCATCGAAGTGAACACCGCCGCTGGAAGAACGCTCCGTGCCTGTGATGTCTTGTCGGGACTAGGGTTCCCGGGGCGTACCTGATCGGAACGGATCCCGATCGCGACCCTTCCATAAACCCCACGTAAACCCCCGAGGAAGGTGCGGAGACCTACTAAGAGCGGTCAAGTCCCTTTGAGTGGTGTAGCCGGTGTTCCTTCGGTTCTTCAATTAGTGGTTAGGCGGTCAGTTCGAGAGGATCGTCGCTCACCTCGTCTGTGGTCTCGGGAAGCATGTGGAGGCGGCTTCTGGCGAGAACGTCGAGGCTGAGGTAGCGGCGCCCTTCGGCCCATTCATCGGTCTGCTCGGCCAGGACCGCACCGACCAGGCGGATGATCGCCTCTCGGTTGGGGAAGATCCCCACCGAATCGGTGCGGCGACGGATCTCGCGGTTGAGGCGCTCATTGGGGTTGTTGGACCAGATCTGGGCCCACACCCCGGTCGGGAAACCGGTGAAGGCAAGGATATCGGCACGTGCGCCGTCCAGATGATCGTGAGCTTCAGGGAGCTTATCGCCGACGTAGTCCAAGAGCCGGTCGAATTGGGCGTGGACACTGGCTGCGTCGGGCTGGTCGTAGACCGAGTGCAGCATCGCTTTGACTGCCGGCCAGTAGCTCTTGGGGCACACGCTCATCAGGTTCGCGGCGTAGTGCGTGCGGCATCGCTGCCAGGACGCACCCGGCAGGTTCGCTGCGACCGCCTCGATCAGGCCCGCATGAGCATCAGAAGTCACTAAACGCACGCCGGTCAGGCCGCGTGCGACGAGGTCGGCGAAGAAGGAGTTCCATGCCGCCCCGGTCTCACTGGTCGCAACCCGCAGGCCGAGGACTTCACGCCTACCATCGGCATTGACGCCGGTAGCGATGAGGACGACCGCGTTAATCACACGCCCGCCCTCGCGGACCTTCATGGTCAGCGCGTCAGCAGCGACGAACGTGAACGGGCCGGCCTCATCGAGCGGGCGGTGACGGAACTGGTCCACGTGCTCGTCCAGGTCAGTAGCCATGCGCGAGACCTGCGACTTCGACAGGGAATGAATACCCAGGGTTTTCACGAGCTTATCCATCCGCCGAGTGCTGACGCCGGCGAGGTAGCAGTCAGCCACGACCGTGATCAGTGCTGTTTCGGCTCGTTTTCTGCGCTCGAGCAGCCAGTCGGGAAAATATGTGCCCGATCTGAGTTTTGGGACAGCAACATCCACTGTGCCGACCCGGGTGTCCAGGGGCCGGTGGCGGTAGCCGTTGCGCTGGGTGCGGCGGTCGGGGCTGGGCTTGCCCCATTCCGCCCCGACCACGGCATCGGCGTCTGCTGAAAGCAGGGCGTTGATCATGGCCTGCAGCAGATCGCGCATCAAGTCCGGGGATGCTTCGGCCAGGGCTTCACGGAGCAGGCCTGCAGGGTCGATAATATGAGGAGCGGTCATCGTGGCGATGTCCTTTCGAGTGGGAAGTAGAGAGCTTTCTCGAAGGATCCCACGGTGACCGTGTCCACGTCAGCAACGACGCTCACGACCACCCCGGGGGCTACACCACTCTAAGGGGCACTACTGAACTCAACTCCGAAACGATCACGATAAGTATCGATGAAAGCGATCATTTCGTCCGTGGCCGGTCGAGTTCCTTCGCGAAAAATATACTCGCAGCTTTAAGCACCTCGTTAGCCTTGCGCAGCTCAGCGTTCTCACGCTCCAGTCGTTTATTCTCTGCGGCTAAGTCGGTCGTCACGCCGGGCCTTTTACCGTGGTCGACTTCGGCCTGCCGGTGCCAGGTTCGCAGGGCCTCTGCGCCTACCCCGAGCAGGTCCGCGACATGACGGACCGCGGCTGTGCGAGTGGGGTGATCGGGAAGAGCCTCGGAAACCATCCGCACCGCACGCTGCTTCAGTTCGGGGTCATACTTTCTGGGCATAGTGTTCCTATTCTGCTATAAAGCTCGGAACTAAACCCAGGCCGAATCAAACCACCACGCTGTCGTCAGCAAACCCGCCCGATCCTAGGGCTCGAGCAGAACCTTGATGGCGCGCCGTTCGTCCATGGCACGATAGGCCTCTGCCGCGTCCTCGAGCGGGAGCGTCATGTCGAAGACTCTGCCGGGGTTGATCTCTCGCTTCCAGATGAGGTCGATGAGCTCGGGGAGGAAGCGGCGCACGGGGGCGGGACCGCCATGCAAATGGACGGCTGAGAAGAAGAGCTCCCCGCCCGGCAGGTCGACTCCGTGGGAGACGCCGACATATCCGATGTGGCCGCCGGGGCGGGTCGACCGTATCGCCTGCATCATCGACTCCTGCGTCCCCACGGCCTCGATCACGGAATGTGCCCCGTGGCCGCCTGTCAGTTCCTTAATCCGTGCGACACCTGCCTCTCCGCGTTCCTCGACGATGTCGGTGGCGCCGAACTCGACCGCGAGCGCCTGCCGGTCTTTATGGCGCGACATGGCGATGATGCGGGAGGCGCCGAGCTGGTGGGCTGCCAGGATTCCGAGAAGGCCCACGGCACCATCGCCCACGACGGCGACTGTCTTGCCGGGTCCGACTTCTGCGGCAACGGCCGCGAACCAGCCGGTTCCGAGAACGTCGGAGGCGGTCAGTAGTGATGGGATGAGGTCCGGGTCGGGTTGCCCGGGGGTGGCGACGAGGGTGCCATCGGCGTGGGGAATCCGAGCATATTCTGCCTGTGTGCCGATCGAGCCGTGGACGAATTGGGCGTGGATGCAGCGGGATTGGTATCCGGCCGTGCAGATCTCGCACGTGTTGTCTGAGGTGACGAAGGAACCGACGACGAAGTCTCCGGGTTTGATGGTGGTGACGTCAGCGCCGATCTGCTCGACGATGCCCACATATTCGTGGCCGAGGAGCAGGTTGTCGACCGTGTCGGCGCCTCGATAGGGCCATAGGTCTGATCCGCAGACGCATGTGGCGGTGATGCGAATGATCGCGTCGGTGGGTTCGATGATCGTCGGATCGTCACGGTCGACGACTCGGACTTCTCCGGGGCTGTGCATGATGACTCCGCGCATGCTTATCTCCTTCTGCTGGTTATAGGGGTACTACATCATGTGAGACGTCAGCGCGGTAGTCCCCGTGGAAGCAGGTATTGGGAGGGCCTCCCTTGGATGCTCGTCGTCCGTTACCCTCTGGCTATGGATCATTCAGCGGAGGTTCGGGACTTTCTCACGTCGAGACGCGCCAGGATCACCCCCGACCAGGTTGGCCTGCCGATAGGGGCGAACCGGAGGGTGGCTGGACTGCGGCGCAGTGAGGTAGCGACCTTGGCAGGGGTGAGTGTTGAGTACTACACCCGCATCGAACGCGGGGCGATTGCCGGTGTGTCGCACGAGATACTCGGGAGCCTCGCTCAGGCGTTGCGGCTCGACGAGGCCGAGCGTGCACATCTTTTTGACCTTGCTCGTGCCTCCAGTCCGGTTGCCCGGCAGCGTCGGCGCCGAACGACGGTGCATGAAAGCCTGCAGTGGGTTCTCGATGCTGTGTCGTCCGGCCCAGCGTTCGTGAGGAATGGTCGACTGGATATCATTGCCGCGAACCCGATGGCTCGAGCTTTCTATCGCGACGTCTTTGACATGGTGGACGGACCTCCGAACATCGCCCGCTACACGTTTCTTGATGAGAAGGCGCACGCCTTCTACCCCGACTGGGGCCTTTTCGCAGAGATCATTGTCGCGATCTTGCGGACAGAGGCGGCCCGTGACCCTCTTGATAAAGATCTGCACGATCTCATCGGGGAGCTCAGTACGCGCAGCGTCGAATTCCGGACGCTGTGGAGTGCCCACAATGTTCGCCATCACGGCGCAGGGTCAAAGACTTTTCGGCACCCGATCGTGGGTGAGATGACGCTCGCCTACGAGGGGCTGGAGATGGCATCGGAGCCGGGCTGGACGTTGACGATCTATGCGGCCGAGCCGGGTTCACGGTCAGAGGATGCGCTGCGGCTTCTCGCTTCGTGGGCCGCAAGCGAGTTATCGGCCAGCGCGATGGGAGAGAATGCGGAAGTCGCGAAGGCCCGAGAGGAACGGTCGATCGGCGGTGCCTGAGCCGCACTCGCATCGAGTTTTCGGCCCGAGTGCTGGTAGGAGTGCCAGAAGGTCGGATCGAGCATCGGAGCCCTACGTCTATCGGGGGATTCACGCGGTCCTGACACGCTCGTGGAGCGTCCATTGCCTGACGAGCCGCTCCGGTGGAGCAACCACGCACCAGTAAGGTCCGACTCGCGCCAGCGAGGTCTGATGGGATGATGGTGGGATGGCGGCATTGCCGCCACGATCTACGCCAGTCCGACAAGGGATGCGCTGCGCTCCCACAGGCCCTTGACGAGAGCGTCGTCCATGGCCTGCGGATTGGGTGCTTTTCGCTTTCGCTGATCGTAATAGGCCCCCGATTCCCACGATGTGTTCTCGATGAACCAGGCTAGGGTTGCTCCGCCACGCTCGGGGCTGATGAGGGCGAGTCTCCTGAGCGGAGTCTGGTAGACGAACCTCATGAGGCTGGTCGTCTCGGACGCGAAGTTCGTGGAGACGGTCCCCGGATGGAAGGCGGCGACTGAGAGTCCCGTGTCGTGGTAGCGGGAGTGCAGGCCGCGAGCGTGGAGGATGTTCGCCAGTTTGGCATCCCCGTACGCCTTGTGGGCGGTGAAAGTCCGCTCGTTGTCAAGATCATCGAGATCGATGTTTCCGAAGAGGCGATTGGCGACGCTCGAGGTGTTGATGACGGACGCCTGCCCTGCCGCCCCGAGTCGATCCCGGAGCAGCTCCGTGAGGAGGAACGGCGCGAGGTGGTTGACCTGGAAGGTCTTCTCGTGCCCGTCGACGGTTCTCGCCGGATCTCCGAAGATGCCGCCTGCGTTGTTCGCGAGAACATCGAGGCTGTCTCCGCCGAGCTCTGCCCGCACACCCTCGGCCAGGCGCCTGACATCGTCGAGACGCGCGTAATCCGCGACGAAAGGCGTCGCCCCCGTCTCCCGCGCGACCGCATCGAGTTTGTCTCGTGAGCGGCCGGTGATGAGGAGGCGGTGACCATGCGGGGCAAGCTGCCGAGCGGCGGCCGCGCCGATGCCGTCGGAGGCTCCGGTGATGAGAACCGTCAGGGTCATCTACTTGCCCTCGGCGAGACGCGACACGGAGTTCCATTCGGCCAGGTCGGTGAGACGTTGGTTGAGGATATGGGGCACGATCTGGGTTGCGGATTCGCCGAAGAAGACGCGGCGCGGGGGAGTCTCAGCATCGACGACGGCAAGGATGGCGTCACCGAATCCGACGGGCTTCGGCTGTGTCGTGGTGGCGCGCTGGGCTGCCATGCCCTCGTGCAGGGGTGCGTACTGGGGGAGAGGGTCGGCGAAGACGGCGGAAGCGGTCGACCAGTCGGTATCGAAGCCTGTCGGTTCGACGATGGTGACGTTGATGCCGAAGCCTGCGACTTCCTGGGCGAGAGAGTCCGAGAGAGCCTCGAGTGCCCACTTGGAGGCGTGGTAGCCGCCGAGGTTCGGGAATGCGACGAGGCCGCCGATCGATGAGACCTGGATGATGTGTCCCGAGCCCTGTTCCCGCATGATCGGGAGGACTGCCTGGGTGACGTGGAGGACGCCGAAGAGGTTGACTTCGAGCTGGTCGCGCAGCTGCTGCTCGGTGATCTCTTCGACCGTTCCGAAGAGACCGTAGCCGGCGTTGTTGATGACGACGTCGAGGCGTCCGAACGTCTCGTGGGCAGACGAGACCGCACGGAATGCTGCATCCCGGTCCGTGACGTCGAGGGTCAGCGGCAGGATCGCATCCCCGTAGCGCTCGGCGAGATCGGCGAGAGTCGACGTGTCTCGAGCTGTCGCGGCAACCCTGTCGCCCCGTTCGAGGGCGGCTTCCGTGAAGGCACGTCCGAATCCTTTCGACGAACCGGTGATCAACCATACTTTGCTCATGTGTACTCCATTCGTGACGTCAGGCGGCGATGTAGGTGACACTACACGCTGTCTGTGTCACCGGGTGTCACATGTGTCATGTTGTGTCTATACTGGTGTCATGTCCGATCACTCTCCGTCCCTGCGGGACCGCACCCGCCGCCTCGTCCAAACCGAGCTCACGTCCGTGGCTCAAGATCTCTTCCTCGAGCGCGGCTACGACGAGACGACGGTCGGTCAGATCGCTGAAGCCGCCGGCATGTCCAAGCGGACGTTTTTCCGCTATTTCGCATCCAAAGACGATCTCGTCATCGGCAAGTACGATCTTTTCGGCGATCGACTCGCCGATGCTCTCGACGATCGCCCATCAGGGGAGCCGGTGTGGGATTCTCTGCGCCGCGTCTTCGACCTGACCCTCGACTACGTCCAGGATGATCGTGCGCGTGCTCGCAACGACGCCCTGGAGAGGATCGTCCTCGGCAATCCGCAGCTGCAGGCCAGGTACTTGGAGAAGATGCAGAGGGTGCAGGATCTCCTTGTCGGCCGCGTCGCGGCCCGCCTCGGCGATGATGAGTCCAGCCCGCGGGCTGCCGCTATCGTCGGTGCCGCCTTCGCGTGCATGCAGGCCGCGCGGATCGCCTGGCTGCGCTCCGATCAGACTCAGCCTTTCGGGGACTATCTCGATGATGCGATGACGGCCTTCATTCTCCAGGTGTGATCGTCGCAGGCTTGTCCGCGGCGGGTGTGTTGAACTTCTTGGCAAGGAAGTAGAGGCCGACACCGACGGCGAGGAGGACTGCGCCGAGCAGCCACACCTGTGCCGATTGCTGGACGAGAAGAATCGCGCAACTCGCAAGAGCGAGGATGGGGACGAAGGCGGGAATCGTGAAGTGCTCGTGATCGACGGTGTCTTTGCGCAGGACGAGGACCGCGAGATTCGTGGAGATGAAGACGAAGAGCAGGAAGAGGACGACGGTCTCGGCCAGGAGCTGGAGTTCTCCGACAATGGAAAGGATCGCGGAGAGGGCTGTCGTGGACAGGATCGCGACCCAGGGCGTGCGCCTGTTGGGCAGGACCGCGGTGAAGACCCGCGGCAGGATCCCCTGGTCCGCCATGCCGTACACGAGCCGTGAGCTCATGATCGAGGTCATGAGGGCGCCGTTGGCGATGGCGACGAGGGCGATCGCGGCAAAGAACCAGTCTGGGAAGGTTGCGCCCGTCGAGTTGACGACGTCGAGGAGCGGGCCGGAGGAGGATGCGAGCTCTGCCGGCTCCATCATGATCGACGACGCCATGGCGATGAGGACGTAGACGAGACCGGCCACCCCGATCGAGGCGAAGAGGGCCCGCGGGTAGACCCGGTTGACGTCCCTCACCTCCTCGGCGATGTTCGCCGAGGTTTCGAAGCCGACGAAGCTGTAGAACGCGAGGAGTGCCGCGCCGAGCACGGCTGCGGCCGTGCTGACACCGTCCGGCGCTTCCATGAGGCGCGATGTGTCACCCTTCCCGTCACTCATCGCCATCGCCACGACAACGAGGACGAGGACGAGGCCCGAGACTTCGATGATGGTCATGACCAGATTGGAGCGCACGGATTCGGTGATGCCGCGGAGGTTGATGAGGGCGAGGAGGAAGAGGAAGAGCGGTGCGGCGAGGGGAACCCAGACCGGCATGAGGCTCGAGAGGTAGTCGCCTGTGAAGGCGATGGCGAGACCGCCGACGGAGACGATGCCGGCGCACAGCATGCAGTACCCGACAAGGAAGGCGATGATGGGCTGCTTGTAGGCCCGTTGGGCGAAGACGGAGGCGCCGCCCGCCCTCGGATACTTCGTCACCAGTTCCGCGTAGGAGCCCGCGGTCAGCAGCGCCATGCCGAGGGCGATGAGGACGGGAAGCCACGTCATGCCGCCCGCCTCGCCCGCGAGCTTTCCCGTGAGCGCATAGACGCCCGCACCGAGGACGTCCCCGAGGATAAAAGCGAAGAGGAGGAACCCTCCCATACCCTTCTTGAGGCGCGATGATTGCTGAGTCATGATTGCCGCTTTCCGCTCGATGGAGCCGCGTCACAATGCGACACCGGCCGTAAGCAGTACATTATGCACGATGATGGCCCACCTCGCATGTGGGCGCTACAGTGCCTCCTCAGTGCTGTCACCAGCACAATTACCTTTAGGACGCTCTCCTCATCGGGAGGGTCAGTGTCATGGGCCGCGCGGCGGCGAAGGCGATGATCGCGAGAGCTGCGAGAGTCCACCGATCATCCCATCCGCCCGACCAGGAGCTCAGCGAGACGAGAAGGCCCGCTGAGTAGGCGATGCAGATGATGAGGGCGGGAAGCCATGTCAATCGGGTGAACAGCATGGAGAGGAAGTATCCGATCTCGAACGCCGCGAGGAGGCTGAGGAGAAAGATCCCTGTCGCGGAGAGCGCCTGGCCGCTGTCGATGCTCGCGCCGTCGAGCGCCGCTGCCACCGCGATGCTGAGCGCGAGGATGACGATGACGGTGAGGGAGATGCCGATGTTCGTGCGCCTCCCGTCGCGCCACACGGCCTCCCGTGTCACGCCCGCACCGAGGAATGATCGCGACTCGGCTGCGGAGACGATGCCGAGGACGAAGGCGAAGACCGGGGCAGCGCCTGACAGAAATATGGGTGCCAGCATGTAGCGAGCGTCCTCCGAGACGCTGAGGAAGGAGAGGGTCGGATCAGCATCGCGCAGGTAGGAGGTGAGCCAGGATTGCGGGACGAATGCGAGCGCGATCAGGCTGACGACGACGATCATGAGGATCGTTGCCACGAGGACGCCGTAGGAGCGCAGGTCGACACGTCCCAGGCGCTGGTAGAGAGAGTGGTGTGTCATTTCTTCGTCCTTCCGGTGAGCGAGATGAGTACGTCGGTGAGAGAGGCGTGAGTTCCGTCGGTGCCGTGTGCGGCGCGCACGTCGTCTGCCGCTCCTGCCGCGGCGACCGTTCCCCTGTCGAGGATGAGGACATCGCTGACGAGGTTCTCGATCTCACCGACAAGATGGGATGACAGGACGATCGTGCGCGGATGGTTGACGAACTCGGCCAGCATCGTGTCGTAGAACTCGTGGCGCACAACCACATCCATTCCCAGATGGACTTCGTCGAAGATCGTCAGCGGGCTGCGTGACGCGAGGCCGAGGGCCGCCGTGAAGGCCGACTGCTGTCCGCGCGAGAGGGAGGAATACGTGTCTTTCTCCCGCAGGCCCCACTGGTCCATGAGTTCTCGATAGAGGTCCTCCGACCAGTGTGGGCGCAGTGCGCGCCACAGCTCGTGGGTGCGTGCGAGCTTCGAGTCGAGGAAGATCGACGTCGCATCGGACACCAGCGCCGCGTTCGGCATGATGGTTGGGTTCTCCCACGGTGAGTCGCCGTCGACGAGGACGGTCCCTCGTGCCTTGAGATGCCCGCACATCATCATCGCCAGGGTTGACTTGCCCGAGCCGTTCCTCCCGAGAAGTCCCGTGATCGTGCCTGGCGCGATGGTTGCTGTCACGTCTCGCACGGCAGGCTTCTTGCCATACGAGTAGGAGGCGTTGGTGAATGTCACTGAGTAGGTCATGGCCGGTCCTTCACGAGCTGGGTCACAAGATCGATGAGCTGGTCGGGGGTGAGTCCGAGGAGGAGGCCGGATGAGATCGCGGGGGAGAGGATCGCGTCTCGATACTCCGCGCGCCGCACGCTCGTCAGGCGTTCGTGAGCATCGTCTGCGATAAACATGCCGATACCCCGCCGCTTTTCGAGGAGCCCCTCCTCGACGAGCATGGTGAGTCCCTTGTTAGCCGTCGCGGGATTGATCCGATACGTCGTCGCATACTGAGTCGTCGACATCACCTGATCACCGCCGCGCAGCGTGCCGGCGATGATCCGCTGGCGAATATCTTCCGCGATCTGCAGATAGATGGGTGTCTGAGACGAGAAATCCACAACCACCTCCATGGTTCAGTACATGACTAATGAACCATGGAGGTGGTGTGCGTGTCAACTGTCAACTTGTGTGCAGGCTGCCGCGGGAGAGGTCGAGGCGGCGGTGTGCCCGTGCCGCGACTGCGGAATCGTGGGTGACGGCGATGATGGTCAGACCTTCATCGTTGAGCGTCGACAGAAGATCGAGGATCTCCTCCCGCATCGAGACTGCCCGTCGGTCCGCCCGCAAGGAGCAATGTCGGATGAGAGACGATGTCCCGCTGCTGTCCGCCCGAAAGCTCCGCAGACCGATGGGTGGCCCAGTCGGCACTCGCGAGAGTACTGCCCCGACCGCGAGCGCGAGATACTCCTCCTCGTGGCCCGAGGCCTCTCCAGCAACGAGATCGCGGCCTCACTCGTCATCCTGGCCTACGAGACCGGACTGCTGATCCCCGGACGCCGACCGGGCCGTAGACTGGTGCGATGCTCAACTCTGTCCTGGCGCACCTCCAGACCTATCAACCGGCCGATCCCGCGCAGCAGCACCTGCGCGATCACTACCTCGCAACCATCGACAGTGCGATGATCTGGAAGGAGACGGGCCCTCAACACGTCACGGCAAGCACCTTCGTATTCACCCCCGACCTGAGCCGGATCCTCCTCACCTATCACCGCAAGGGCCGCTTCTGGGTCCAGTTCGGCGGCCACCTCGAGAAATCCGACCACTCATTGGATGCTGCCGCGCTCCGCGAGGCGCGAGAAGAGAGCGGAATGGTCGACCTCGAACTCACAGGAGGCGTCGTCGACCTCGACAGGCACGATCTCCACGGCGGCTTCACGTGCCAAGCACACTGGGATGTCGGCTTCACCGCAATCGTCGACCAGGACACACCCATCATCGTCAGCGACGAAAGCGACGATGTCGCCTGGTGGCCGATCAACGCACTGCCGACCGACGCGACGCCCGATCTTCCCTCCCGCATCGCACGCGCCCAAGCCAGCCTCGGGCGCTGAACCGGCAGTCCCTACTCCTGCGCATGAGGGTCGCTGTCCAACGCGGCAACGAAAGTCCTCATGAGCTGCTCGAACTGAGCCCGGTTCATGCCGAGCGCCTCCAAGCCGGCACGATAGCGGGCCGTCATATAGTCGACGTAGCGTTCGTAGAGGCTCAGCCCATCATCAGTGATGACGAAAAGGTAGGGCAGTCCCGCAGCCTCGCGCTCGCGGGAGAGCAGCCCGTTGTCGAGTGCCGAGTTGACCTGGCGGTTGGCTGTGGACTGGTCCACTCCCACCTGTTCCGCTACCTGGCGGAGAGTTCTCGGCCGCTGATCGGCGAAGAGTCTCATGAGGCGAATCTCGGCGTGCCTCTTCGACGAACCGGCGGACAGGATTCTTCGTAGCCCTTCGATTCGTTCGAGCAGCTCTGCGATGTCGGTGGCCTCAACGTTCAGGCTCTCGTTGTGCGTATCCATCTCCCTCAACCTCAACCGGATCGTGCGACGTGGAGTCAATCTGATCGGATGGTCCGGACTGTATCGGCGTCGAAACTGTGCCTTTTGTGTCGCTCAGACTACGCCACCACATCAAGGGTGTATAGAGCACACGTGGGGAGAACTCCCGCCGTTCATCACCTAACGGGAGCAACGGTCGTCACACGTCACGCAGTGGTGCTCGGGCAGCCAAGGGGACGGTCTCGCTCCCGACCCTCCGTCGCGTCGTTCGCGCTCGTCATGTCTATACTCGTTGGGTATCTGCACGCCGCCTCCGGGCCTCTCACAAGGTGATGACATGCTCTTCTCCCGTCGCTTGTCCGTCCTCATTCTCGTCGCCGCTCTCGCGGGATGCGGCACGGGCGATACCGAGACTGAACAGACGCAGCCGCAACGGGGAGGGACACTCACCTTCGCGACGGCGGATGCCGAGCCGACGTGTCTCGATCCCCACGTGGGCGGGAACATGCCGCAGAAGATCGCCGGAATCCATGTCATGGAATCCCTGTTCACGATGACGGAGGAAGGGGAGCTGCTGCCCTGGCTGGCCGAGTCCGGAGTGATGTCTGAGGATGGGATGACGTGGACGGTGACACTCCGCGACGGCATCGAGTTCACCGACGGCACGCCGTTCACCGCGGAAGCGGTCAAAGCCAATGTTGAGCATATCCAGGACCCCGCGACAGAATCCTCGACCGGTTATCTCGCCCTCGAACACGTCGACCGTGTCGAGGCGGCCGACCCCCTGACGGCGATCATCCACATGACTCAGCCCGACGTGTCCCTCATGGAATCGTTCGCGCAGACCTGGTTGGCCATGGAATCCCCGGTCGCACTCCAGCGGAGCATGGAGGAGAACTGCACATCCCCCGTCGGAACGGGCCCGTTCGTCATCGAGGAATGGCGCAAACAGCATTCGATCACCTACTCCAGGAACGAGTCCTATTCGAGCGCCCCGGCAACAGCCGGGCACGAGGGCCCCGCCTACCTCGATACTCTCGTCCTCAGGTTCATGCCCGACGCATCGTCGCGCTACGCCGCCCTCCAGGCGGGCGACGTCGACGTCATCGACTCGGCCCAGCCCGACACGATCGCCCAAGCCCAAGCCCAGGACGGCCAGATCCGCGCCCTTATCGGCGTGCGATCGGGAGCATCGACCCGCCTCGAGCTCAACACGGGCGGGGTGACCTTCTCGGATCCGCTCGTCCGGCAGGCCTTCATGATCGCCTCCGATATCGATGCCGGCGTTGAGACACTGTTCTTCGGCACGGTCGAACGCTCCACGAGTCTCGTCGCATCGACCACCCCGCACGGTACGAGCCACGATGACGCGTTCGTGTTCGATCAGGATCGTGCCAACGATCTTCTCGATGAGGCGGGCTGGGTTCTCGGCAGCGACGGCGTGCGCACGAAGGACGGGGAGCGGCTCACGGTCCGCATTCCCGTCTCCACGAACCAGTCGATTCCGGCCGAGCAGTCGCTCCTCGAACAGATCCAGGCGCAGGCTGGGCAGGTCGGTTTCGAGGTGACCCTGGAACCGATGGATCTTGCCAGCTGGTATGCGGCGGCAGGCGCGTGGGAGTTTGATGCGATCACCGCGCCCTACGGCAAATCGAGCCCCGACGTCATGCGGATCATCTTCCACTCCGATGGCATCGAGCCCGCGCCGTCGGGATATCAC